>NZ_CP081299.1:2565000-3206250 GCF_019711195.1 Dyadobacter sp. NIV53 | reverse complement strand
GGTTTTAAAATTGGAGTTAAAGATATTTTTGAAGAATAATTCGCCCTGGGTTCCGGCCCAGGGTTTTTATTTCCCTGTAAATGAATTTAATACCGGTGCAGCCGTTGGGTTGTATTGATAAGTCTGCCAGGTATGGTCTTCATAAATTTCAACGATGCGGTAACCTTTGTATGAAGTGCCCCAGTTTCCGCCAAAGTGCCCGTCGAAGAAATATGGTTTTTTGCCATTCTGTTTTTTACTATCCTGATCATGATCGTGTCCGTTAAAAATAGCTTTTACATTAGGCGTGTTTTCAAATAATTCGACAACTTCCTTACAGTCAACACCATTTGGTGTCCATTTTGCCGGCGTAATGTGCAGGAAAACAAAAATGCCTTTTTTATCGCTATACTTTGCTATTTCATTACGCATCCAGTTAATATCCGGACAAAGGTATTCTCCTTTTTCATTGGAAGTATCTCCTACCACAAATGCATATTCGCCTTTTGCAAAGCTATGATTGGTGCCATATCCCCATGTACTTTGCCACACATCCAAACCAACTTTATCATGGTTTCCCCTGCTTACAAAGTAAGGAACGTGTAAATTGGCAAGCATCGTTTTAAGGTCGTAATACAATGTAGGATCGTCGTGAATCATATCTCCGTTAAAAAAAACAAAATCCACTCCTTTTTGCAGCTTTTCCCTGTTGACCCAGCCGATCAGATCAGAATGAAAAGTTTTATAATCTGTATCAGGCTGGCCGTAATGGCCGTCAGAAGCAACAATAAACCGCATTGAAATTTTTGCAGCCGGATTAACTATTTCTGAACTGGCCAGATATGGAACACCAGACAAAACAGGCAGCAACTTCAAAAATGAACGTCTTTTAAAAATCATTTGCTTTCAGATCTCGGATTAGGATATTATGTTCCGTCAAAAATAGTTATTCATCATTGATATTTTCTTTAATCTTGCATCATGTTAACAATATTTAATATCAAACTCTGATGGACCGTCTTATTCTTCAAAAAGCAGCTTCTTATTGTGCTTATCAGGAGCGTACCCAGGACGAGGTAAGGCTTCGGTTAAAAAAATGGGATGTTTGGGGAGAAGAAGCAGATGAAATTATTGCCGAATTGATCTCTTTAAACTACCTGAGCGAAGAAAGATTTGCGAAAACTTATGCCGGTGGAAAGTTCAGAATGAAAAACTGGGGCCGGATGAAAATTAAACAGGAGCTGCACCGCCGTGGGTTGAGCGAATACAGCATAGAAAAGGGAATGAAAGAAATAGGGGATCAAGCCTACAAGGAAGGATTGAAGGAGCTTTTAACCAAAAAGAAAACATTACTTGACCGGACAGAAACCGATAAATTTAAACTCAAACAAAAACTGGCAAGATATGCTATGGGAAAAGGCTATGAAAGCGAGCTGATCTGGAAGGCAATTGAAGAAATTAGCGATTAGCATTTTGCTAATCGCTAAAAGTCATTAAAAATCAGAGTCAAAGGAAATTTTATGTCCTGAATCTTTATCGTTCAGTCCACTCATTACACCGGCTTTCTGATATTCCCCAACACGTTTTTCGAAGAAGTTGGTTTTACCCGGAAGTGATATTAATTCCATAAAATCAAAAGGATTGGCAGAACCGAATTGTTTTGGGCAGCCCAGTCTTTCAAGCCAGAAATCGGCAATGTATTCAATGTATTGGTTCATAAGCTCAGCATTCATCCCGATCAGTGAAACCGGCAGAGAATCTGTAACAAATTCTTTTTCAATTGCTACCGCATCCAGCATAATTTCAATCACACGTTCCTGAGGAAGCTGATTAACAATATGACGTGTATAAAGCAGGCACGCAAATTCACAATGCAAACCTTCATCGCGGGAAATCAGCTCGTTAGAGAAAGAAAGTCCCGGCATTAATCCACGTTTTTTCAGCCAGAAAATAGAGCAGAAAGAACCTGAAAAGAAAATTCCTTCTACCGCAGCAAATGCAATGATACGTTCAGCAAAAACCGGGCTGTTAATCCATTTTAAAGCCCATTCAGCTTTTTTCTGCACACATGGAATCGTATCAATAGCACGTAGCAAATGATCTTTTTCATTAGGATCTTTAATGTATGTGTCAATCAGCAGAGAATAAGTTTCGGAATGGATATTTTCCATAGCTATCTGGAAACCATAGAAACATTTTGCTTCGGCATACTGTACTTCACTCAGAAAATTAACAGCAAGATTTTCATTTACAATTCCGTCAGAAGCAGCGAAAAAGCCAGGACATGTGATATAAAATGACGTTCGCCATCATTTAGATTGTCCCAATCCTTTTGATCCTGAGACAGATCTATTTCTTCGGCAGTCCAGAATGAGGCCTCATGACGTTTGTACATTTCCCATATATCTCCATGTTTGATCGGAAATAAAACGAAGCGCAATGGGTCTTCTATCAACAAAGGTTCCGGCAGGCGATCCTGCGGCAGGTTCCCTTGATTGGTAAGCTCTTGTGACATACTAATTTAATTATTTACTTGGATCAGATTTAGTAATTTTACAACCGTCCCTATCAGAAAGTTCAGGTTTGAAGGATAACAAATCTACATGCTTTGAACTACAATCTCAAATAGAAATCAATCTTGTTTAGAAAAATTCTTACGTATAATAAATAATATTATAATTTAATTCTAATCTTTAAAATGATTGTCCAGGCTAAAGAATCCTTACAATTGCAGCTTGTATCAATCGTTGTGGCAACATACAACGGAGAGCGGTTTCTGCGTGAACAACTAGACAGTATTGTTAATCAGACATATCCGAATCTGGAAATTGTCATTGTAGACGACGCATCAAATGACGGTACAATTGCAATACTGGAACGGTATGCTGCATCCTACCCAAATATCTGTGTTTATAAGGCGGAGAAAAATTTGGGCTATATTAAAAATTTTCAAAAGGGCCTGTTGCTTTGTAAGGGAGACTATATCGCATTGAGCGATCAGGATGATATATGGCTTCCGGAAAAAATAAGTATCCTCATGAAAGAAAAAGGTGAACATGCAATGGTCTATTGTAATTCAGAGCTGATAGGTGCAGATGGGGAAAGTTTGGGAATAAAACTGACGGATCTTAAAAATTTACTGGATTTCTGGACGCCATTAAATTATGTGGTTGGAGGCACGGCTTCGGGGCATGCGATGCTCGTAAAAAGAGAAGTGATAGAACAGAGTTTGCCATTGCCCGTGATTGTTACGCACGACTATTGGATTGGGTTTGTATCTACGCTTTTTAGCCCGATAAAATTTGTTGATGAAGTTTTGGTTTTGTACCGGCAGCATGGTGGAAATGTAATAGGTGTTAATTCTGGTGGTACCAAAGCAACCCGGAAGAAAAAAATAACAAAGGAGAGCCGCAACGAAATAATCAGAGAGCGGATGAAAATGATGTATGAAAAATGTCCGGACAGTTTGCCGGAGATAAAAAAAGTTTTTTATTCATTACACAAAAGCTATCAGAATTTTTCTTTGCGTCATAACTTTACGAGAATGATAATTTTTTTCAGGTATAGGAAAGAAATCACGGCCTATAAAAAACGTAAAGAATTACGCAGGTGGTTATTTTGCATGAAAATGTTTTTTAAAATAGAATAATGTTTTAATATGGAAATCGCAGATAGCTGTAAAATTCTGTTATTACATACTGATTAAAGGTAACCCGCTGATGATTGAAGAAAAAGTAACCAGGTCACGTAAAAAAAATGACTATCTGTTTTCAATACTGATTCCTTCGTGGAATAATCTGGCGTACCTTAAACTATGTATTTCAAGTATCAGGAAAAATTCGAGTTTCAAACACCAGATCATTGTACATGTAAACGAAGGCATTGATGGCACACTGGAATGGGTGAAGGAACAGGAAGACATTGATTACTCTTCAAGTAAGCAGAATATCGGGGTATGTTATGCACTGAACACGTCTGCTACACTGGCAGTTACTGATTACATTTTGTATTTAAATGATGATATGTATGTATGCCCGGACTGGGATAAAAATATATATGAGGAAATAAAAAATATAGGTCACAATCAGTTTTTTATTTCCGGAACCGCCATTGAAGCTTTTCCGCAAAGCAGCTGCTCGATCAAAGGAGATTTCGGATGTGATACTTCTTCGTTTCAGGAAGACAGGTTGCTTAAAGAATTTAATAAATTGCCGATGCAGGATTGGCAGGGAGCAACCTGGCCGCCTAATGTAGTGCATAAAGATGTTTGGGATACAATAGGTGGTTATAGTATTGAATTTTCACCGGGAATGTATTCAGACCCGGATTTTTCCATGAAATTATGGAAAATGGGAATCCGGATTTTTAAGGGTGTCAGTGAAAGCCGTGTGTATCATTTCGGTTCAACATCGGTGAAACGGGTTAAAAAAAATAATGGTTACTATACATTTATCAACAAATGGGGTTTGACCTCAGGTACCTTTTCCAGATATTACCTGAAAAAAGGAAAAGTTTATGATGGCCCTTTAAGCGAACTGGATATTCCATTGCCAATACGCTTAAAGAATCTTGTTAAAAGGATAAGAGGTACTTTTTAGTTTTTTGATCTTAAAATTCCCAGACAACTACATTCCATTCGTCTACATGATCCAGATGGGTATGTATTGTTTCAAAACCAACACGTTCGTGAGCACGCTGGGATCTTGTATTTGATGTTGAAATTTCTGTGATACACAGGTCATATTCAGTACTGTAAACTTCTTTATGCTTCTGATACAGCTGATCAAAAACGCCTTGTCCGCGAAAATTGACATCAACACAAACCTGCCCCATAATGTAATACCGGTAAGCTGGCAGCTTTACAGAATGCCAGTTTAATCCTTCCAGTAAGGTAAACATCGGTTGCAGATCAGAAATTAGTTTTCCCAATTCCGGAAGCATGCCCAATGCAAATGCAACGATCCGGCCATTTGCTCTGGCAACGATCTGAGGCGTACTTTGCTGCATTAGTATTAATTCTTCAATCTTGTGATTGACCGTCAGAAAGCCCTGTTCTTTTTTAGTTTCATCAGAAATTTCATTCTTTAAATTCAATTTTTGAAGACTGAGAATCTGGTGTAAATCTTCTTCGGTACGTGCAATGTCAAATTGTATAGCTTGTTGATCCGGAATAATCGTATTCATGTATAACTGAAATAATAGTAATCTAATTTAGCCCAACGTAATTCAAAAAGGCAATTTTTGTTACGGATTGTTCACCATTAAGGGTTTTGCGCCCATTGCGAAATCCTTAGCGTCTATTGCGTTAAAAATCTTTATTTAAACTTTTAAATCCAGCGCTTCCTCCTGAAAAACCAAAGTACTACCAGTGAGGACAAAAGCATGAGCAAAAGCGAAACCCAGAATCCCCATGGTTCACCGGTGGAGGGAATATGATTGTAATTCATACCAAAAATTCCTGCAATGAGCGTTGGCGGCATGAAGATAATTGTTACTACGGTAAATATCTTAATTACCTGGCTTTGTTCCAGATTGATCAGACCCATAAAAGTGTTCTGAAGATATTCGAGCCGCTCAAAGTTAAACGTTGTGTATTCCAGCAGTGAACTAATGTCTTTCAGAATAATTCTTAAATGTTCTTTTCTGTCTTCCGGAAAGTATTGGCTACGTAAAATGCCTGAGAGCACACGTTGTTTGTCAATACTTGTTTCCCGCAGCATCATCGTTATTTCCTGCAGACCACTGATACGGATCAGTACTTCCTGCCTTGCCCTTTGCTCATGATTGAGGTCCTTACTGATAGCTGAAATATCCTTTGAAATTGCCTCCAGTGAATCCGCATCTGCTTCAATCCGCGTTTCCAGAAGTAAAAGCATAAAGTCGACTCCATTGTGAAAGGTATCAGGACTTACTTTCATCTTTTTTACTGCATCAGCAAAAGTTTTGGAATCACCACGGCGGTAAGTAAAAAGGACATTTTTATTAAGAATAAATGAAACCGGATAAGTTTCATACCCACTCTGATCAATTTTCAGAAAGTTGGAGTTTGCATTTATAGTATCATTCTGCTCAAAAAAACGTGAACTGCTTTCAATCTCTACAATTTCCTGTGGTGTTTGAAAACTGATATCACATTTGTTTTCCACCCATTCTTCTTCTTCGGCAGAAGGCGACTGTAAATCAACCCAAACCAGATTTTTTACCTTGCCAAGTTCCCGAATGTCATTTTCACGTTTGATCAAACGCCCTTCTTTATAAAATATACGTACCATTTTTTAAAATTAAGGGAAAGAAAGGTTTCACGCAAAGCGGAAAAGAAAAAAGGCAAAGTAAGCAGACAATGTTACTAGTTATTTAATAAACCTACTACTCCTATGTTTTGAATTTGTAATTTTACACAAAACACACACATTTAGTGAAGCAAAAATTTTATCCATATAAAACTTCTGGTGATTATCTCACTTTTACTTTTGAAAGTATTTCTAATGGACGTAAAATCCGTAAAGCAATTGAATATGTTCCAATAAATGAAAATATTTATAATTTAGCTTTTGGAGATATTGACGAAAATGGATTGCTAAATGATCTGTCTGTAAGTGGAAATCAGGACATGGAATAAGTATTAGCCACTGTTATACAAACGGTTCTGGTGTTTTTTGAACTAAATAATAATAAAGCGTTGTTTTTCAGCGGAAGTACTCCTTCGCGAACCCGGCTTTATCAAATTATTATTAGTAAGGAAATAGAAAATTGGAAAGAACAATTTCTGATTCAAGGTATATATGATAATGAAGTAGAGGTATTTAGCAAGAATACCAATTAAGAAGCATTTATTATGACTTTAAAATAATGTTAAACTTATGAAATCAATAGGGAAAAAGATAACGAATACTTTTGAAATAAAAGTTGATCGGGATATAAAAAGCCATAGTTCAGATCCTTTTGTGCTTAAAAAATTAGAAGAAGCGAAAAAAGTTTTGAAAGGTTTAAAAAATAAAACCTCATACTGATAATACAGGTGATATTAGAGGATGAAGAGTGATTTTTTTATGCCATCCTTCTAAAATCTTTTCTGCTCTGCACGAAACCTTTCTTTCTTTTATCTAATTTTGCGTAATGCAAAATACTTCTTCTCAAGGAATATTCACAACACAATTCTGGTTACTGGGCCTGAGTTCATTTTTGTTCTCTTCAAGTTTTAATATGCTCATTCCGGAACTTCCAAGCTATTTATCTGCTATGGGAGGTGCGGAGTATAAAGGATATATTATTGGTTTATTCACATTGACTGCCGGTTTATCGCGCCCTTTCAGCGGCCGGCTTACGGATCGTATCGGACGAGTACCGGTTATGGCAGTTGGCTCGATTGTATGTTTCGTCTGCGGTTTTTTATATCCGGTTTTTACAACAGTCATGCCATTTTTGTTATTGCGGCTGGTTCATGGCTTTTCAACAGGATTTAAACCAACCGGTACTTCTGCTTATGTTGCAGATATTGTCCCGGCCAACCGGCGTGGGGAAGCAATGGGTATTCATGGTATGTGTATGGGCTTGGGATCCGCTTTTGGCCCTGCTGTCGGGAGTATGATCAGCCAGTCCTTTTCACTGAATGCGCTCTTTTATACATCTTCCATGTTTGCACTGCTTTCTATTGTGATCTTGCTGAACATGAAAGAAACACTGAAAGTAAAAGAGCCTTTGTCTATTAAAGCATTTCAAATCACCTGGCGTGATATCTTTGAACCGGATGTGTTCAATCCTGCATTTGTTACTTTTCTGGCATATTTCGGTTATGGTGCAGTAGTTACACTTGTACCTGATTTCAGCGGATATGTCGGTTTGCAGAACCGTGGGGTGTATTTCATGGTATTTACTTTGTTTTCTATTCTGATTCGCCTTGCTGCTGGTAAAATATCTGATAAGCATGGCCGGATTCCGGTTACTATTGCGGGATGTTCCATACTGATTCTGGCTTTGATCATTACCGGATATGCCAGTTCTGTTACCACGTTTTTGATAGGAGCCGCGTTCTTTGGGGCATCAATGGGCATACTTTCGCCTGTACTCTCAGCCTGGACGGTTGATTTAAGTGGAGACCTTAACCGTGGCCGGGCTTTGGCTACCATGTTTATTTGTCTGGAAGCAGGAATTGGACTGGGAGCATTTTTATCAGCAGCGCTTTTTGCAAATAAAAGAGAAAACTTACCATTTGTATTTCTTTGTATGGCCGGTTTTGCAGGAGCAGCCCTGATCTATTCAATTTTTATACAACAATACAAAAAACGGCCAACACGTGTTATTTGACGATAGTTACAAAACCATTAACCGGTTGGCAGAAGGTTTTTTTAAGGATAAAGGGAGCAAATTTATTTCCTATGCCTATCCTTTACCCAGCGAAAATGATGCTAAAATTTTTCTTGCAGAACTTCGTGAACTGCATCCGAAAGCGGTTCATCATTGTTATGCATACCGGTTAGGCCTGGACAGAATGAGTTATAGAATGAGCGATGATGGTGAACCTTCCGGAACTGCCGGACGACCGATTCTGAATACACTTTATTCCAGGGATATTACCAACATTCTGGTTGTAGTCGTACGTTATTTTGGAGGAACATTATTGGGTGTTCCGGGTTTGATCAATGCATATAAAACGGCAACAGAAAGCGCACTCGACGAAGCTGAAATTATTACCTGCCATTTGACTCAGTTTTATGAACTCGTGTTTTCATACATCCGGATGAATGATGTCATGCGGATTGTGAAAGAAATGGAATTGCCTGTTACTGAACAGCAATTCGAAATGCAATGCCGGATGATTGTGGAGGTAAGGACTACCTTGGTTGAGCGGTTTGTTACAAGGTGTGAAAAAGTGGAAGGGCTGGTGATGAAGCTGATATAAATAATGACCCCGCATTTCGTGTAACAAAAATTTCTCTAATTCTTTCGTAACTTCACTTGTCAATTAATACAAATTAATTTTGTTTGTGCTATGTATACTCAAACCATTATTCCTGATTCTCCATCCGTAACAATCCAGTTGCCAGATAGTTATGTAGGTCAGGAAGTAAGATTAATTGCTATAGTAGAAAAAAAGGAACTAAGTCTAAGGATATCAGTGATAAAGTGGAAAAGATTAGAAAAAAATATTCAGTTTATCCACGTATCGATCTATCAGATTTTTCTTTTAATCGTGATGATGCAAATGATTTTAGTTAATTCTTTTATTGACTCCAATATAATTCTTTATTTATTGGATAAAGACAATAGTAAAAAAGAGATTGCGGAAAAAATAATGGCAGGCTCACCATTTCTTAATGCACAGGTACTTGTGGAAGTAGGAAACGTTTGTAAACGAAAGTTCAGCTATTCGAAAATTGATGTTTTAAACATTTGGTCTGACCTTATTAATGATAGTATTTTTGTGAATATTGAAGAAACCACAATGAAATATGCAATTGAATTAATCAAAAGATACGATTTTCAACTTTTTGACTCTATAATTGTAGCATCTGCATTAGAATCAAATTGTGCTCTGTTGTTTTCTGAAGATATGCAACATGGAATGGTTGTAGAGGAAAGACTTACTATTATTAATCCATTTAAATGAAATTTCACTTTTTCCCACCTACTCATTCTCCTTCAGCATTCGGATAAAATCGTCGTCATACTCCTTGATTGCTTTTAGAAGTTCCTGTAATTCCCTGTCTTCCGGACTGCCCTTTTTTGCACCAAAAATTTCATCTGCTCTTTCCTGAGCTTTTTCGTATTCTGTTTCGTTTTTGATTGTCATTTTTCTTACCGATTTTATTTTTGTCAATATTTCTTCAAAGATATTTTATTATGAAAGAAGCAACAAAAAAACCGGCTGTTTCGAGCCGGTTTTTTTGTACTGATTAAAAATTAATACCCGTTATTCTGGGTTAAAGTTGCTTTTCCTGCTACCTGGCTGTTTAGGATCTCCTGTTGCGGAATCGGGAAATATTCATGTTTCCCTTTTACAAACTGGGATCCTTTGAGGTAAGAACGTTTGTTCCCTTCCACGGTGTAGTAGGCATTCATTGTTTCTGCTGCAACACCCCAGCGTACAAGGTCAAAACGGCGGTTACCTTCCATTCCAAGTTCCAGGCGCTCTTCAAATCTTACGGCTTTGCGGGCATAAGCCTGATCTGTCCACGCTGTCGGATATTCTTTAATTATATAATTTGCTGCGGCTGTCCCATCTGCATTTTTTACAAAACCTTCAGGTTTGGCAGCTCTTGCGCGGATCTGGTTAATATAGCCACGTGCTTTTTCCAGGCTTCCGGTTTCAGTCTCTATTTCAGCAAGCCATAACAGAACCTGTGCATAACGGATAAGACGGAAGTTGTTTGCATTCAAACGGTTGTTGGAAGCAAACGACGGATCAGATTTATGAGAAACGTGTTTCTTTGGAGAATAAGGACCTCCGTAAGTCTGGTCACGGACATAAGCTTTACCCGGATGAACACCCCAGTCAAGATATGGAATTCCACGGCGTCCAACTGTCCAGTCCAAACGCGGATCAAGATTTCCAGTGTACGGTGTAAACGGAGCTGTTGATTCGATTCCCTGGTCATTAGGCAGATCGGTATCGTTGAAAGTATCAAGCAAAGGCAGTCCGTTTGCATCTGTTTTAAATGAATTCGCCAGATTAACAGAAGGCTGGAAAAATCCGCAGCAGGTGGTAAATGCACCACCACCATAAGGATAGTTTAGTGTTGAACCAATATTGCCATTTTCGCCACCAGCAGCACCATCATTTACAGAATACTGAACCTCAAAAATAGATTCCGCATTATTGTTGGTTGACGCCTGGAAATTGTCATGGTATTTATCAACCAATCTGTATTTTCCGCTTGCCACAATTGCTTCAAGAATCGGCTTTGCTTCTGCATATTTCTTTTGGAAGATATACACTTTTGCCAGCAATGCCCCTGCTGCCCATTTGGTAGGGCGGCCAGGCTGAGACTGAGAAGTTGGAAGTACGTCATAAGCAGCTTTTAAATCCTCTTCGATTTTAGGATAAATATCTGCTGTGTTAGGGATTTTGGTACTTTCCAGATTATTCGGATCATAGATCGTTTCATCAATATAAGGTACCATATTGAACATTTTCTTTAATTCAAAATGATAATGTCCGCGTAAGAAACGAGCCTCTGCCACAACTTCCGCACGTTCAGCATCGGTAAAATCAGTTGCCTTAGCCAGATTTTGCAGCACATCATTGGTGCGTGCAATACCGTCGTACATTCCTCTCCATTTTCCACGGAAATAAATATTGTCAGCAGCAATGTTTCCCTGTTCAATTTGGGAAATAGGTGGCTGGTCACCAGCATTGGTTCCTTTGTAGGCATCATCAGAAGCCACACTTCCATAAACCCAGTTATCAGCACCAACGTTATAAGATCTGTAAGCACCTTCGGCAGTTGCCCATCCGTCCAGCAATGCATAAGAGCCAATAAGCAATGCGTTCACACCTACTTTGTTTTGAAGTGTAGTGGAAACCAGTGCTGCTTTGGGCGTTACTTCCAAAAATGAATCAGAGCATGAGCTGAGAATCCCCAGCACGATGGATGATAGTATAATGGCAATTTTTTTCATCTTTTTGAAAAATTAAAATTTCAGTTACTTGGAATACTTTAAAAAGTGATTCTGTTTAATAGGACTATGTAATTAGAAACTGATGTTCAGACCCACGATATATTGTTTCGAAGCCGGATAAGAACCACCATCCACACCAATTTGTCTGTCGTTACCAGCTCCGTAGTTACGAAGGTTAACTTCCGGATCCATACCTGAATATTTTGTCCAGGTAACCAGGTTTTGTCCCTGAACGTAAATCCGGCAAGGTCCAAGGCCAATTTTAGAAACCAGGGATTTTGGCAACGAATAAGTCAGCTGAATATTTTTGAAACGGAAATATGAACCATTTTCCAGGTAATAATTGGACGGAAGAATACTCACCTGATCGCTTGAATTTAATTGAGGAAGAATAGCATCCGTTTTGCCTGGTTCCCATGATTGGTTCAGCATACGAGTGCTTTTATTACCAAAGAATGTTGGGAAATCTGTCCAGTATTTTGTGTAGTTGAAAATTTCATTACCCTGAACACCTGCACCGAATATTGCCAGGCCAAAACCTTTATAATTAACATTTACATTTAAGCCATAAGTGAAATCTGGGTGCGGGCTTCCAATGATACTTAAATCTTTGGTGTCGATCACACCATCACCGTTTACATCAACGAATTTGAAGCGCCCAGCTCTGTTTTCATTTGAACCCAGGTTATTTTTAGGAGCTTCTTTTGCTTCCAGCATCCGTTTGGAAAATCCCGTCATGTTTGTAGCCGAAGAAAGATGAAATAGGATGGTTCTGTTGTGTTACTACAAAGTTCTGGATACGTTCATCATTGATACCAAAATATTGGGTGTTCGGGTCTCCGTTTGTTCTGGTTACGACGTTACGATAGGTACTGAAATTGGCTCCGATTGTGAAAGTAAGATCACCGTCCAAAGCTTTCCCGTTATAGCTGATACCCAAATCCACACCGCGGTTTCTCATCGATCCGATATTTTGGAATGGAGAAGCAGCAACCCCTGCTGTCAGAGGAGGAGCAACAGGGAAAAGCATATCAGTAGTTGTACGGGTATACCAGTCAAAAGCAACGTCCACTGTTCCTTTAAACAAAGCTGCATCTAATCCTAAGTTAGTAGAAGTCGTAGTTTCCCATTTTGCTTTTGGATTACCAAATTGTGTCAATTCATAACCGGCGGTTGCTGACGTTTTAGCACCATTTATGTCATAAAAAGAAAGGGCAGGGTTCGTAGAATAAAGCGTGTATGGATTTAAATTACCGATTTCCTGATTACCGGTTTGTCCCCATCCCACTCTTACTTTAGCATAAGAAAGCCAGTTTGCTGATGATTTTGCAAAACTTTCATCGGATAGAACCCATCCGGCACTTACAGCCGGGAAATAAGCTACGTTATTCGCAGCAGAGAACCGGGATGACCGGTCACGACGGATGGTTGCATCGAATAAATATCTTCCTGAATAGCTATAGCTTGCTCTTCCGAATTCCGAAGCAAGCTGCCAGTTGGCACCTCCTCCGTTGTTGGTTTGTACACCGGTACCGGCGCTCAAAAAGCGGTTGTCCAATGCATCTACAAGGAAGTTTGTACGGCTTGCATCAAAGTTTTCATAGTTGTTTTTGATGGATTCTGTACCAGCAATAATGTTAAGTTTATGAGCATCTTTCAATACAACATTGTAGGTTAAAGTGTTGTACCATGTCCATGTCCATTCATAGTTATTGGTCGTTGTCAAACTTTGTGTGCTCCTTGCTTCCGCGGATTCAATGTCACGGGGAACATAGTTGCGATAATTATACAAGTTATAATCGATACCAAAACTGGTTTTGGCTGTAAGGTTTTTAAGGATATCTACTTCTGCATAAGCATTACCGAATAATCTTACCTCGTTTTGCTGGTTGTCCTTATTACGGTAAAGCAATGAAACCGGGTTAACCGAATTATCGACATCAGCTCCACGTGTTCCTGCAAAATTTCCTGCTACATCATAAACCGGAACAATCGGAGGAACCCTGTAACCAAAAGATGTTGGGTTACTTTCAGCATTGTTTCCATTGGGCTGGCCAATTCTTGAAGCATATCCAACCTGGAAATTCTGACCGGCTCTGATACGCTTACTGATATTAAATTCAGTATTGGAACGTAAAGTATAGCGTTTAAAGCTCGTATGAATCATTAACCCCTGTTGGTTGAAATAGTTCAATGACATGGCATAACGTCCTGTTTCACTTCCACCGGATACACCAATCTGGTGGTTTTGAATAGGAGCAGGCTGGTAAATTTCTTTCAGCCAGTTGGTTCCTGTCTTATTGGCTTTTGTAATTAACCATTTGGTTTTATTAAAATTAGCAGAGTTTACATCCGTACTATAATTAACATAGGTTCCGTCCGGATTTTGAGCCAATCTTGGGTCAGGTCCAAGTACACCTGTCACTGGATCCTTTACCAGAGCACCTGCCCCTGCGGGGAAAATATAATCAGGAATAACAGGTGTTTCACCATTACCAAACTGGGCATGTTTTGGGTACACCAAAGTGGTACCTGTTGGAAATGCACCATCTACCATTGATGCCTGATTCAGCGTATTGATTCTGGCTTTCCAGGTCAGGTCTGCGTATTGTGGCGTATTCAGCATGTCTAATAACTTGCCTGGGCGCTGTGTACCATAATATGTGTCATAGGTGAAAACAGGTTTGCCGACTTTTCCTCTTTTTGTTGTTATAATAACAACACCATTACCTGCACGTGATCCATAGATAGAAGCCGCAGAAGCATCTTTCAAAATCTGCATGGATTCAATATCATTCAGGTTCAGCGTGTTCAGAGTATTGGATACGCCATTTGCTCCTACACCTTTTGTCGGAACACCATCTACTACATATAAAGGTGAGTTGTCGTTGATGGTACCGAACCCGCGTATACGTACAGAAACACCACCTCCTGGACTGTTTTCGTTACCAATCACAACGCCTGGTACTTTACCCTGCAATGCCTGGCCCAGGTTGGTAGCCGGAGTGGTCAGCAATTGTTTGGAATCCAGCGTTGCAACGGCACCGGTGATTTCTTTCTTGGATTGTGACCCATAACCCGTAACAACGACTTCGCTCAGGCTCTTTACGTCATCAACCAGATTTACATCCAAAACCGATTTGGAGCCGACCAGCAGCTCCTGTTTCCCAAATCCAATGGAAGAGAATACAAGTGTGGCACTATTATCTTTTACAGAGATCGTATACTTTCCATCAGTATCGGTAACGGTACCTGTTGTAGTGCCTTTAACTTGTACATTGACACCGGGCAAACCTATTCCATCTGTGGAAGAAGTTACTTTACCAGTGACCTGCTTTTCCTGTGCATACACAGTGCTGCTCATAAGTATTGCTAAAAGCAATGGAATAGCAGCAGAGAACAGAAAACGTAAATTTTGTTTCATAAAAGGGGGATAGTTAAAATGTAAAATATGTATTAGTTTTTATCAGAATAATATCAAAAATACGAATTGACCACGATAATTAAATACTAATAAGTAATTAATTTGAGAATAAATATTGATATACTAATGGTTACTTGTTTGTATTTTTGTGACTGGTAAGTAATTATCAGTGATTTATGGATATTTCTAAATGCGGATTTTATGCTGATAGAAAAATGCTTTATATGTCGGACAATCACTTGAACTTTTTGCAACTCAACACTTACTTTTGTGGTTATTCAGTAATACTTTGTTCTGATTAAAGCTTCAAACCAATACGACTATTTTGAAACATTTGAATGATAATGAACTTGCAGGGCAGGATCTGATAGAAGTACAGGGCGCCCGCGAGCATAATTTGAAAAATATTGATGTTAATATTCCCCGCAACCAGCTGGTGGTAGTAACAGGAATTAGTGGAAGCGGCAAATCTTCTTTAGCTTTTGATACAATTTATGCTGAAGGCCAGCGGCGTTACATGGAAAGCTTTTCCTCCTATGCCCGGGGATTTATTGGTGAAATGGAGCGCCCTGATGTAGATAAGATCAGCGGGCTTTCGCCGGTAATCAGCATTGAGCAAAAAACAACTTCAAGGAATCCGCGCTCTACGGTTGGTACAGTAACAGAAATCTATGATTTTCTTCGGCTGCTTTATGCACGTGCTGGAGAAGCTTATTCCTATGTTACGGGGCGAAAAATGGTTAAACAATCACAGGATCAGATTGTTAATCAATTGATGACCCAGTTTTTGGGGCAAAAGACAGTGTTGCTTGCCCCGGCTGTAAAAGGCAGGAAGGGACATTACCGTGAGTTGTTTGTACAAATTGCCCGTCTGGGTTATACGAAGGTACGCGTAGATGGAGAAGTACAGGATATAGTCCCAAAAATGCAGCTGGACCGTTACAAGGTTCACGACATTGAGATTGTGATAGACCGGGTTGTTCCCAAGACGGAAGAACAGGATCCACAATCAAGGTACAGGTTAAGCCAGTCAGTTGCTACTGCTATTAAGCAGGGAAAAGGAGCATTAATGATTCTGGATGAAAAAGGTGAAACTTACTATTTTTCCCAAAATCTGATGGATCCTGAATCTGGCATCAGTTATGATGACCCGGCGCCTAATGCTTTTTCTTTTAATTCACCATATGGCTGGTGTCCGACTTGCCAGGGCCTTGGTGTTGTGGAGGAAATAACGGAAGATTCTATCATTCCGGACAAAAAATTAAGTATTACCCATGGTGGTATCGCTCCAATGGGTGAATACCGGGAAGCATGGATTTTTAAGCAGCTGGAAGTTTTGCTGAAACCATTTAAAGTGACCCTTGCAACTCCGCTGGAAAAATTTCCGGAAGAAGCAATCAAGCTGGTTCTTTATGGCAGTGAAGATGCTGTACCAGTTCCTTCAAAAAAATATCCGGGAACAGAATGGGAAACAAAATTTGACGGGATTATTAACTTTTTGAAACGCCAGCAGGAAACAGGAAATGACAAGATACAGGATTGGTTAAAGGATTTTATGACCATACAAACCTGTCCTGAATGTCAGGGAAAACGTTTGAGGAAAGAATCTCTACATTTCAAAGTAGATCAGAAAGATATTGCAGAATTATCCAATAGTGACATTCGCCAGCTATCAGAATGGCTTACGGACCTGGAAGACAGACTGGAAGACAGGCAACGCGTAATTGCTCATGAAGTATTAAAGGAAATTCGTAAACGTGTCGGTTTTCTTTTAGATGTCGGGCTGGATTACCTTACGCTAAACCGTGCATTGCGCACACTTTCGGGTGGTGAAGCGCAGCGGATCAGGCTGGCAACGCAGATTGGCACCCAGCTTACCGGCGTATTGTATATCATGGATGAGCCGAGTATCGGATTACACCAGCGCGATAATGTACGGCTGATCAATTCCTTAAAAAGCTTGCGTGACCTTGGCAATACGATTCTGGTAGTTGAGCATGACAAAGACATGATGCTTGCTTCGGACTATATCCTGGATATAGGGCCAGGTGCAGGCCGCCATGGAGGCCATGTTGTGGGTGCAGGAACACCGGAAGAATTTCTGAAAAACGGATCACTGACAGCTGAATATCTGAGTGGACGGGAAAGTATTGTAATTCCTAAAAAGCGCAGGAAAGGAAATGGAAGCACTATCTCTCTGAAAGGCTGTACAGGGCACAATCTTAAAAATGTGAACATGACGTTTCCATTGGGAACGATGATTTCTGTTACGGGCGTAAGCGGAAGCGGAAAATCTTCATTGATACATGAAACGTTATTTCCATTATTAAACCATTATTTTTATAAATCCAGGCGTGAACCCTTGGCTTATAAAAGTATTGATGGGCTGGAACATATTGATAAAGTAATTGAAGTAGACCAGTCGCCAATTGGGCGTACACCACGTTCTAATCCGGCTACTTATACCAATCTTTTTACTGATATCCGTTCGCTTTTTGCTGAATTACCTGAGGCTAAAATACGTGGTTACAAACCCGGCCGTTTCTCTTTCAATGTAAAAGGCGGAAGATGTGAGGATTGTGAAGGTGCGGGGATGAAAAAAATTGAAATGGATTTTCTGCCGGATGTACATGTGAACTGTGAAACCTGCAAGGGAAAAAGGTTTAACCGGGAAACGCTTGAAGTAAGGTTTAAGGGAAAATCTGTTGCAGATATTCTGGACATGACGGTAGAAACAGCATTGGAGTTCTTTGAAAACCTTCCACGCATTTTAAGAAAAGTACAAACGCTTAATGACGTAGGCCTGGGTTACATTACGTTAGGACAGCATGCTACAACATTGTCGGGCGGCGAAGCACAGCGTGTGAAACTTTCGGAAGAGCTTTCAAAAAGAGATACCGGAAAAACGCTGTATATATTGGATGAGCCAACAACCGGGCTTCATTTTCAGGATATACGGCATTTACTAAACGTATTAAACAAGCTGGTTGAAAAAGGAAATACAGTGCTCATTATTGAGCATAATATGGATGTGATCAAAGTTTCTGATCATATTATAGATATTGGCCCGGAAGGCGGTGCATTGGGAGGCCGGATTATTGCAGAAGGTACACCGGAAAAGGTTTCGAAAGTAAAAGGAAGTTATACCGGATATTTTTTGAAAGAGGAATTGAAGTAAGGATAGCGCGAACGTCCCCGTTCGTGATTTTATTTTAAGGCCTCCGGCCGGTTTTTTGTCCTGAACTGATCAAACCGACCGGAGGCCTCAAAATAAGGGTCACGAACGGGGACGTTCGCGCTATCTATTCACGGTACTTAGCGTTTTCTCCCAGATTAAAACATCTCCTGCAACGCGCTTCATATAAGTCAGTCTGCCCTAATAAAACCCTTTCATTGGAAGATGAAAGGCGATATGAATATGAAGCAATTTCTCCGCAAACCATGCATATAGCATGTACTTTCGTTACGTATTCGGCAATGGACATCAGTTGTGGGATACAGCCAAAAGGTTTTCCAAGATAGTCCATATCCAGACCGGCAATGATTACACGTTTGCCGGAATTGGCCAGGATATTACAAACTTCCACAATATTTTCATCGAAAAACTGGGTTTCATCCAGTCCGACTACTTCGCTATCTCCTGCAAGTTGAATGATCTCCTGAGCAAATGATACCGGAATGGACGGTATAGAATTGTCGTTATGAGAAACAATGTTCTCGGGATGATATCGTTTATCCAGAGCAGGCTTAAAAATTTGTGTTTGCTGCCTTGCAATTTTGGCCCTGTTAAGTCTGCGGATCAATTCTTCTGTTTTTCCGGAGAACATTGAGCCGCAGATCACTTCGATCCAGCCCGTTCGTTGGGTTTGATATTCCTTCCTGTTTAATGGTTCGATGAACATGTGCTCAATATAAATTGATCAATAACTGCCTGAGGTAACAGCCAATTTTATTTATCTTTACAAAGCAAACACAATTTTCTCAAACACGTTCGTTAAAAAGCTCAAATTCGTCATGCCGAATAATTTGAATTCAATAGCTCTCAATCAATACGCTGCACGGTTTTCAACTACCATTTTAAATGAAGTTTACCGTTCGCAAGATATAGTTACAGGTGCTGAACTGCTGAAAATCACCCCAGTACGTCAGGTTAATTTAGGGATACTTAATCGTTTATTCGAACAGTGGAAAACCAACGCCGAGTCATTCAGAAGTATATATTTTGATTTTGAAAATGAAGAAGTAAAGGAAGCCCTGGAAGCATTCATGAATATTGCTTCTCAGCACATTGCTGTAAAACGCAGTGATCTTGAACCATTATTGCTTGATTCGGTTAAAGATGCATTGAAATTATTATTTACTCCGGAAATTTATTTTGAGGAGAAAATAAGGGCAGCTTCTGAAACTGATTTCACCATTGAAAAGGCCGAGCAGCTGGTTAAATATACACACATTCACCATGCAATGGGAGATGCGCTGCTCCAAAAACTGGTAGATAGTGGCTCTGATTCAGTTTATCAGACTCAGGCTACAAGCTGGATATATGAAATCAAGAACAATGCTGGTTTGCTTGATGATAAAGAGCCGTATCTTATTCAGTTCGGAGAAATATTCCCGCTGAACCTGGATGAGCTCGTACCCAAGGAAGATACAAAAAGCGCTCATGCACATTCAGCATCCAGGCATGAATCAAAATCATTCTTTGATTCTGCATTTATAGAACAGGAAGTTACCAAGCCGGTAACAATTTCGTCCCCCGTTCCATCTGCACCTCAGCGTGCTGAATCGGGCGTGGCTGTTTTATCAGAGATTATTGCCAAAACCAATGCCCAGGAAAGAGAATCTGTTAACAGCCGGTATAAAGTAGATATTCCCAGGCCTTCAGAGGACAAATCGTACGGGACAATACCTATGAAAGTAGAAAGTATTGCCTCTTCTATTCCCTTAGGTCAGCGTTTTATGTTTGTTAATCAGCTATTTAGCAAGAATAGTGAACATTTTGACAAAGCTATTTATGAATTGGATTCAGTAAAAAGTTTTGAAGAAGCCAAAAATCTGATCTGGCACAGATATGCGTCTAAATATGCATGGGATGTAAATGGGGAAGCAGTTCTGGAACTTCTGAATATTGTAAAGAGAAAATTTAACTAAGGACTATTTATTTTAGGAGCTTTTATAAATAACGGCTTTTAGGATGAAGTAATTTGTATGATATAAAGTCTTCCGGTACATAACCGGAAGCATTTAACTGCCGCAGAGAATATGAAAGAGCAATCTGGATATTTATCTCGACAGAAAAACTTCATTCTTATTTTCCTGGTTTTTTGCCTGAGCCCTTCAAAAAGTCTTGCGCAGGGTTTTCCATTTCCTCTTGGTGCCACATCCTGGGGAATAGGAAACGCGACAGTAGCGCGCTCCGATTATTCATCCGGCATGAATAATATTGCCGGTCTTGGTGGATTGAAGGAAGCTATGCTTTTTTCAAGTTATGATTCACATTATGGTTTTGATGGTCTCAATACGTTGGGTTTTGCAGGCATATTGCCGATTAATGATGATCTGAGCACTGGATTTTCTGTTCAGCGTTTTGGTGATAATTTATACAATCAGCTTTCTTTGGGAATTGGGGCAGGACACCGGCTTGGAAGAGTAAGCCTGGGTATTAAAGTCAATTATCTTCAAAATGTAGTAAATGCTCCGACATTAGTACTCAATAGAAAAGCGGTGGTTGTTGAATTCGGTGGTATTGTTCAGCTTTCATCTGATTTTTCATTTGGGGCTCATGCCTTTAATATTACGCAATCTTCTTTCTCCGGAGATTATGGTAACAAAGTTCCTACCACTTTACGTGCCGGATTTAATTACAAGCCTCAAAAAACAATTTCTTTAAGTACAGAAATTAATAAGAATACAGATCTGCCGGTTTCAGTAAAAGCAGGTTTGGAATATCAGATTTGGAAACAATTGTATTTGAGAACGGGTTTAGCTTCACGGCCGCTTACCAATCATTTCGGGGCTGGTTTCAAAGGAGGGAAGTTTTATTTTGATTATGCAGTTCATTCGCATGCTCAGCTAGCATGGTCGCATCATTTTTCATTGGGATACGGTCTTTGGAAACGCAATATAAAGGAGGTTGACTGATGCTTAATTACCGATCAATTGAAGAAACATAGCCTTTGCTTCCTGTAATTCTTTTAAGTTCAGATTTGACAACTCCTTCTTTTCATTGCTAAAATCAATCAGTTTTTCTGTTGGCATATTTCCGACCAGGTCGTTTTGAGCCATTGGACAGCCACCATATCCAAATAAAGCGCCATCAAATCTACGGCAGCCAGCCAGGTATGCAGCCTCTGTCTTTTCTTTCCAGTTATCCGGAATTGTATGGAAATGTGCTCCAAATTCCAGGCCCGGCCATTTTGGGATAATTTCTGAAAACAAAGATTCTATGTCTTCTACTTTGGCAACACCAACAGTATCAGCCAGTGAAAAAATTTTGATTCCAAACTGACTCAGTGTTTTTATCCATTCCAATACAATTTCCGGGTTCCAGTTATCACCATATGGATTTCCAAAGCCCATGGAAATATAAATTACCAGTTCCTTCTTTGACTGTCTGCAAAGTGAAGCTATTCTTTGTACAAGCAAAATTGATTCTGCTATCGTTGCATTCGTATTGCGCAGCTGAAAAGTCTCAGAAATAGAAAACGGGTATCCCAGGTAAGTGATCTGATCAAATTGGCATGCATCTGCTGCACCACGTTCATTAGCAACAATAGCCATTAATTTTGTGGAAGAATGGCTGAGATCGAGTTTTTCAATAATCGCCGCAGTATCGCTTACCTGCGGCATTGTTTTGGCCGAAACAAAACTTCCAAAATCAATCGTGTCAAAACCTACCCGAAGCAATTTGTTCAGGTAATTGATTTTTTGTTCCGTCGGTATGAAAGGTTGATGGCCTTGCCATGCATCTCTCGGACATTCGATGATTTTCATGTGGCTAGCCCCGATTTGCAATCGGGGTTTCCATGGTTTCGCGTTTGTAACGCGCTTAACACATTTATTATTTAACGCGTTACAAACGCGAAACCATTACCGCCCCGATTGCAAATCGGAGCAGGCAATCGGCTACATCAAAATCGGAGCCAGATCTTTTTCATTTTCTGCAAGCCAGGCCGTAATTTCCTCTACAATCTGGCGAATGCCGATTTTTGGTTCCCATCCTGTCATTGCCGTAACTTTTGTATTGTCGGTCAGGTACAAACGGATATCTGCTGTACGGGTTTCAGGGACTACCTTAATTGGAATCGTTTTGCCTGTAACTTCCTGGCATATTTTGGTCAGTTCCTGTAACGAAGCACTGCTTTGTAAACCGCCGCCTGCATTTATTATTTCCCCGTTAACTTTATCCAGATTATGTAATTGCCAGTCAATCAGTCTGTACAGATCCGCAACGTGCAGCATATCGCGCATTTGTTTGCCAGTACCTCCGTAGCCGAAATAACCCAGTTGCTGTTCAAAATAATGCTTTGCAATCCACAATACCATCACACCCTGATCCACTTTGCCCATTTGCCATGGGCCTGTAATTACGCCGCAGCGATTGATAACGGTACGCAGATTATAAAATTCATTGTATTCCTGAATGATCAGTTCTGAAGCAAGCTTAGTGGTTCCATACAATGATCTTGCACCGGTTAAAGGAAAATCTTCAGCAATTCCTTTTGAAGAAACACCTGGTACCGACTGTTCATCCGATAAAGAAAACCGGGTTTCCTCTTCCACGAAATTTAAGGTTTCAATGGTTTTGATTGGATAAACGCGGCTTGTAGAAAGGAAGATAAAAGCTGCCTTATGTTTTAATGCAAAATTGAGACAGTTTACAGTGCCGAATAAATTTGTATTAATCAGATAATCAGGTGTTCCGTCCAATCCTGCCAGAACAGAAGGTTCGGCAGATGCCTCTATTACCGTATCTACTGCCGGTATATTGTCAAAATCTTCTTTGCTACGGATATCACCATGAACGAACTCTACTCCATGTTGTTTGAGTCTGCTCAAATTTAGTTCTGAACCGCGGCGTTTCAGGTTATCTAATGCGAATATTTGGTAATGCGGATAGTTTAATTTTAGTGATATAGCCAAAGCAGAACCAACAAAACCTGCTCCTCCTGTAATAAGAATTTTCATAGAAAAATATTAATGAATAAAATTTGAGTAGATGTGTGGATGAATTAAGCTTCAAAGTTAGAATCATTCAATAAGAAAGGGTAGTTATATAAATATTTTTTTGCTTTGCCGCACTGTTTAAGGAATTGTATAATCCCCAGACGCCTTAATATTTCCGAAAAATGTTAAGTAACTTACGTGTACTTGTTTGTATATTTATTACCTGTTCTTTGCAACAAACAACAATTATAATTTCGTATAGAAATAAAATACAGTGTATATATGCGTTTTTGTACCATTTTATTTTTTCTGGTAGTTCAATCCTGTTTGTCTTTTTCACAAACTGATTCCGGTTTCGTTGTAAGGGATGAGAACTTATTAGAAATAAACAAACTGCAAGTCCTGCCTGAAACAAAATTTCCGATTTCCTTATACAAGGAAGCTACTGCCCAGTCCCAGAATATTTACAACGGCCGCCTGTATTATTTATATGATGCAAGAATGGAAGAACATCAGTTTTTTGGTGACAGGAAATGGCAAAAAGGAGTCGTATTTTACGATGGACAACGTTTTGACAGCATCCCGATGATCTATGATATTGTAAAAGATGAACTGATTATCAAACATTTTTATGGTGATCATCAAATGCTGCAATCTGAAAAAGTAAATTACTTTTTAAAAGACAATCATACATTCAGAAGGTTTGAAGCGGGAAAAGATATCAATCCGCAAATGCGTACAGGCTTTTACGATATTTTGTATGAAGGCAAATCAAGAACACTGGTACGCAGGAGCAAACAGCGGCAGGAAAAAATCGTAGATAAAAAAATAATTGCATTTTTTCCGGAAAAGGATTTCTATTATATCCGCACAAACGGCTCGTATCATTCTGTCCGGACCAAAAAATCTGTCCTGAAATTATTCCCGGAACGAAAAAGAGAGCTGAGAAAAGCGCTTAGGGATGAAAGGATCAGATTCAGGCAAAACCGTGAAACTGCCATTGCCAAAATTGTAGCAACATACGATGACCTAACCAAGCCATGAAGATAACTTTACTCTTTATTATTCTGTTTTGTTCAATATTGGGTTTTCAAAATTCTTATGCACAAAATGAACCGGAAAAAAAGATCACCATGCGGCTGGATTCAGCACGTTTTTATGATTTTGTAAAACAGATAGAATCTCAGACCAATTATTATTTTTATTACGATGCTACCAGGTTCGACAGCCTGGCCCTTGACCTGAATGTAAGCAACCAGTCTATTCGTGAAGTGCTGGATCAGGTATTCAAAGGCTCAGAATTTGAGTATGCGATCGATAAACAGAACAGGATTTATATAACAGCAGGGCAAAAGATCATTACACAGCTTCAGCCGGGATTATTTAATCCTGATAGCCCAGGTGATGGTCCGGTTTCTTATGAAGGCCCTGAAAATGATGCTAAGGAAAAGCTGTTGTCTTCTGCGGAGAGCAAACTGCATGAAATTGGAATAAAAAAAACACGTATATCTCCCGGAAACTCTACACTTACCGGCTACATCCGCAATGCAATAACCGGCGAACCTGTTATTGGAGCTGCCATTTTTATAGAATCTCCTTCTATTGGTGTAACTACCGATGCTCTTGGATTATATGCACTTACAATCCCAAGAGGAAAACATCTGATCAAAGTCAAAAGTACCGGAATGCGTGAAACACAACGTCAGATCGTTCTTTACTCGGACGGAAAACTGGACGTGGAAATGCGTGAAAGTGTTATCGCCCTAAAGGAAGTTTTTGTAAAAGCAGGAATGGATAAAAATGTGGTCGGAACTCAAATGGGAACCGTCAAACTTACCATCAAGGATCTTAAACAGGTTCCGACCGTTTTTGGTGAAACTGATTTGCTTCGTACGATTATGACCTTGCCCGGAATAAAATCTGTAGGAGAAAATAGCACCGGGCTCAATGTACGCGGAGGTTCGACAGACCAGAACCTGATCCAGTTCAATGATGCGGTTATTTACAATCCTTCCCATCTTTTCGGGTTTTTCTCGGCATTCAATCCGGACGTACTGCGGGATGTCGAAATTTATAAAAGTACAATTCCTGCAAAATTCGGAGGTAGGTTATCGTCTGTGCTGGACATCAACAGCCGTGATGGCAATAAGAAAAAATATGTTGCTTCAGGTGGAATCGGGTTGGTTACAGGCCGGCTGACCGTTGAAGGGCCAATTATTAAGGATAAAACTTCTTTTCTTTTGGGCGGACGATCAACCTATTCCAACTGGGTGATCAAAGCCTTGGACAATCCTGCATACAACCAAAGTTCTGCGTCTTTTTATGATCTGAACCTGAATGTAAGTCATGAAATTAATGAAAAGAACAGCCTGCTTTTAACAGGTTATGTGAGCGATGACCGTTTCCGGTTATACGGCGATACACTTTATAGCTATCAGAACAAACTGGCTGCCCTGAAATGGAAACATACCTTCAATGAAAAATTATATGGTGTTTTCACGGCTTCCCACAGCAGGTACCAGTATGCAATGGGCGCGTCAGGGTTGCCTCTTAATTCGTTTGACCTGAAATTCAATATTAACCAGTCCAATTTTAAAGCGGATTTAAGCTACGAACTTGATCCGCGCCATACGCTTAATTTCGGGCTGAGCTCCATTTATTATAAACTAAATCCCGGAACGTTTACACCACGGGGAACACAATCCCTGATTATATCAGACAGGCTGGAAGCCGAACAAGCCACAGAAAGTGCTGTTTTTATAGAAGATAAATTTGAAGTAAATCCAAGGCTTTCTATTACTGCCGGTATCCGCTATTCCTTTTTTCAATATTTAGGCCCTAAAACAGTAAATACCTACGTTCCTGGTTTTCCGATTGATTACATTTATCAGGATAGTACCAAAGTATATGGTTCCGGTAAAAAGATCCAGAACTATGGCGGCCCCGAATATCGTGCTTCGGTTCGTTACAGCGTTTTTGATAATCTTTCACTTAAAGTCAGCTACAATACATTAAGACAATATATCCATTTGCTGACCAACACCATGACCGTTTCTCCAACGGATATCTGGAAACTAAGTGATAAATACGTTAAGCCACAGATTGGCGACCAGCTTTCGGTAGGATTATACAGGAATTTCAGAGGCAACAAAATTGAAGTTTCACTGGAAGGTTACTACAAAAACATTAAAAACTTCCTGGATTATAAAGGTGGTGATTCGCTTATCATGAACCATAATATTGAAGCAGCCGTGCTTAATACCAAAGCAAAAGCTTACGGAGTTGAGTTTCTGGTAAAGAAAGCAACCGGAAAACTGAATGGCTGGATAAGTTATACCTATTCGAGAACACTACTCAGGGCCATAGACAGGGAATCGCCTGATGCACCGAACCATGGCAATTTCTATCCAAGCAATTATGATAAGCCGCACGATTTTACGATGATCACCAACTACCGGCTTTCTCATCGTTTTAGTATCTCTGCGAATTTCACATATAGTACAGGCCGGCCTTACACGCCTCCAATCGGTAAATATTATATTGATGGGGGATACAGAGTCTATTATGCAGATAGAAATCAGTTCCGGATTCCGGATTATTACCGCGCGGACGTTGCGATGAATATTGAAGGAAATCACCGGGTAAAAAAACTGGCGCATAGTTCCTGGACTTTGGCCGTGTATAACGTTCTGGGACGAAAAAATGCTTCGTCGGTTTATTTCCAGACTATTGCCGGGCAGGTTAACGGATATCAGCTTTCCATATTTGGCCAGCCGATACCAACCATTACTTACAATTTTAGATTCTAGAAAAAAGTGATGAAATACTATTTGCTGAAAATTAGTTTTTTTGCTTTGATACTTCTCGTGGATAGCTGCATACAGCCATTTTCCCCGCCGGAAGTAAATTCGCCATATTCTTATCTGGTTGTGGATGGCTTCCTGAATGTCGGGCGGGATACGAGCAGGATTACGCTGAGAAGGACTCAGAACACAAATGATTTTACAAATCCCGTTGTGGAATCAGGCGCGAAACTTACCGTGGAAAGTGAAACAGGCGGACAGTATTTTTTTAGTGAGGAAAACAACGGGCAATATGTTTTACTTCCTGATCAGTTTAGCGACTCTGACCAATATCGCTTGCGGATCATTACTTCGGGTGGACAGGAATACCTTTCGGAATATGTAGGCGTATCCAAAACACCGCCTATCGACAGTATTGGTTATAAAGTTGATCTGGGCCGCGAAGCTGCCGTATTTTATGTAAATACACACGATCCTCAGAATAATACACGGTTTTACCGCTGGAAATTTGAAGAAACCTGGGAATACCGCGCAGCTCATTATTCAGGTCTTGAAGTAGTTAATGAAGAAGTTGTACCAAGAAGGGACAATATTAATATATGCTGGCAAAAATCGCTGTCGACCAATATTTTGCTTGGCTCTACGGTAAAACTGAGCAGTGATATTATCAAGGATCTTCCGCTAAACATAGTTGCTATATCTACAAATAAACTCTATTTCAAATACAGCATTCTTATAAAACAATACGGATTGTCCCAGCAGGCATTTGAATACTGGACTGATTTGGCCAAAACCACGCAGGGTACGGGAACATTGTTTGATCCTCAGCCATCACAAATTACTGGTAATATAAGGAGTACAACGAACTTAGACGATCTGGTTTTTGGGTATTTCAGTGCGTCTACCGAAACACAAAAACGAATTGTGATTGCGCCGGGAGTAGGAAGTTATCCACGATGTATGGACCCGGATACGATACCTATAAAATGTTCTGATCAGGTTTCTGAATGTGGTCTGAAAACTTCACAATTGCTTTTGCAAACTTATGGAAGGCGGTCTGATTCTGTATTTGTTGTTGCTCCTTCCTGTGCGGACTGCCGTTTACAGGGTGGCACTACTACCAGGCCGCCCTATATGTAATCATTAACTCACTGAATAATGTGGAATAAATTGACAGGAAAGAAAAAATATACAAAACCGTTATCACACTTTGTGCATTATCGGTTTTGGTATTTGGCTGTATACAACCATTTTCTCCACCTGAAATCAATTCACCCATTCAATTTCTGGTTGTAGATGGTTTTCTGAATATAGGCAGCGATACCAGTAAAGTTGAGCTGAGATACACACAAAATACCAATGATTTTTCATCATACATATCTGAAACCGGTGCCAGAGTATCAGTAGCAAGTGAAAACGGGGAAACGTATGATTTTACTGAAGCAGGAAACGGGGTATATTTCCTTCCTCCGGCAAATATGAGTGGAACCGTAAAATATCATCTGGTTGTTAAAACTTTGAATGGCAAGGAATATGTATCAAATGACGTAGCAGTAATTACAACACCTCCTATTGACAGCCTTGGCTATCGCTACGATGCTGGCCGTGATGCGGTGGTAATTAGTGTAAATACACACGATCCGAAGAATAATACACGGTTTTACAGATGGAAATTTGAAGAAACGTTTCAGTACCGGGCGGCTTATTACTCAACTTTGATAGTCGATGTTATAAATAAAACACTGGTTTTCAGAAAAGATGATATTAATCTGTGTTGGAAAACAAATAAGTCGACCAACATTATGCTGGGTTCTACCATCAAATTAAGCGCTGATGAAATCAGGGATCTTCCACTTAATGTCGTGCCTGTAAATACCAATAAATTTTACATTAAATACAGCATTCTGGTGAAGCAGTATGGCCTGTCACAGGAAGCATTTGAGTATTGGACTGATCTGGCAAAAACTACGCAGGGAACAGGTAGCTTGTTTGATCCGCAACCTTCACAGGTAACCGGCAACATTAAAAATACGACTGATGCAAAAGAACTGGTATTTGGGTATTTCAGTGCTTCAACAGTAGCTGCAAAAAGAATTTTCATGACTCCCGGATTGGGTAGCTATCCCAGGTGCGATCCTCCGGATACTCTGACGATAGGAGAGGCAATAAGTAGTCCCGGTGCAATGCTCATAAGTTATACCGGAGACCGGTCAGAGAAAGTTTTGAGCACTTCAACCGGTTGTGCGGATTGTCGTACACAAGGTGGAACCACGACTAAACCTCCTTTTTGGGAATAATATTATTCATGATTGATATTTGAATAAAATGAAACATAAAGCAATTATATTTTTTTCTGTTATCCTTCTGATTATTCCTGCGTTGGGATACGGGCAGGAAGATCCGATGGTGAAATCCATAAAGGAACGATTTGACCTGTATGGCAAAACGTCTTTGCAGGAAAAAATCTACCTGCACACAGACCGCTCATTATATCTGATTGGTGAAACGATGTGGTTCAAAGCGTATTATCTGGATGGCTCTGCTTATCGCTTTCTGGATATGAGCAAGGTTGCCTATCTGGAAATCCTGGATAAAGAGAATAATGCAGTAGCCCAAACCAAATTTTCGCTGCTTAGCGGAAAAGGGAATGGTTCATTGCTGATCCCGGCAGCTATTGCCAGTGGTAATTACAAAGTAAGATGTTACACCAACTGGATGAAAAATTTCAATGCGGATTACTTTTTTGAGACCAATGTTTCCATCATCAATCCTTTTGTAAAATTTGATCCCGAACCCGATGCAAATAAAGAAACGGCTTATGATGTCCAGTTCTTCCCGGAAGGCGGATATCTGGTAAAAGGTATTGAAAGTAAAATGGCATTCAGGGCAGTAGGGCAGGATGCAAAAGGAATTGATTTCAGAGGTTTGATCGTTGGCCCTGAAAATGATACGATTGCAAGATTTCGGCCTGGAAAGTTCGGAATAGGTTATTTTATGTTTAAACCCGAAAAAACAAGTGGGTATAAGGCTATTATTATAGATGTTAAAGGAAAACAAAGCTCATTTTCATTGCCCGAAGTTCAGGAAAGAGGGTATGTAATGCGTGTGACTGACTCGGCTTCTGATCAGTTAAAAGTAACGGTTTTAAGTACATTACAACAGGAAGATAAAGTGCCGGTATATATTATTACGCACACAAGGCATGCCAATCAAATTGTAGAGAAGCATCTTTTAACAAATAATCAGACTGAGTTTTTTATCAAAAAGGAACAGCTTGGAGAAGGGATTTCCCATATCACTATCCTGAACGAAAGGCTTAAACCAGTTTGTGAAAGGTTGTATTTCAAGCGTCCGGCAGAACAATTGAATATAGGTGCAAATACAGACAAAAGGGAGTACGCGGGAAGGGAAAAAGTGACGTTGGATATGACGGCAGGTACCGGAACCAATTTATCTGATCTTGCCAATATGTCGGTGTCTGTTTTCTTGTCGGACAGTATCAGGACTTTGCCGCAAAATGATATTTTCAGTTATATTTTCCTGACTTCGGATCTCAAAGGAAATGTTGAAAATCCGGCGTATTATTTTGAAAATAATACAAAAGAAACCGATCAGGATCTGGATAATTTAATGATCTCGCAGGGATGGAGGAGATTCAAATGGGAAGAAGTTTTTGACAGTACGATCCCCAAGTATCAGCATATACCGGAATATGACGGACATTTTGTTTATGGTAAAGTTCTAAAAACCAGTGACAATTCCCCGGCTTCGGGTATTGATACATATATGGCTGCACTTGATTTTCCTGCAAAACTGTATGTAAATCAAAGTGACAGAAGCGGAAATATCATGTTCGAATTGAAAAACTTTACAGGGCCAAAAGAACTGACTTTACAAACAGATATATCAAAGGATTCCATTTATAAATTCGAAATCAGCAATCCGTTTTCAAAACAATTTTCTACCAGTATTATTCCGTCATTTTTGTTTAATAAAAATCTGGAAGAGCAGTTGCTGACGCGCAGTATTAATATGCAAACCGGTAATGCATTTTTACCGCGTATATTTTCCGAACGGAAGAAGGTTTTAACAGATTCCCTTACTTTTTTTGGATTACCCGATGAAAAGTATTTTCTGGACGATTTTACCAGGTTCCCGACGATGGAGGAGGTTTTGCGAGAATACGTAAAAGGAGTTATGGTAAGAAAGAGACAGAAAAAATTTCATTTCCGAATGATAGATAAACTGGTTCCAAGCACTTTTTACGTAACTGATCCGCTGGTTTTACTGGATGGTATTCCAATATTCAATAATGACAAATTCATGGAAATTGATCCGTTGAAAATCAAAAAGATTGAACTAATGAGTTCACGTTTCTTTTTGGGTTCTATGTCTTTTACCGGAATCACCAGTTTCTCGACGTATAAAAATGACCTGGCTGGTTTTGAACTGGATCCGAAAGTATTGGTTTTGCCGTATGAAGGCGTGCAGGCGCAAAGAGAATTTTATGCACCCAAATATGACAACCAGATCAATATGTCAACACGTGTTCCTGATTTCAGAAACCTGCTGCATTGGGCTCCGGATGTAACAACGGACACAAACGGCAAGGCACAGATACAATTTTATACCTCTGACCAGGTGGGCAATTATAAAGTGGTTATTCAGGGAATTACAAATAAAGGCGTTGCAGGAAGTAAGGTGATTAGTTTTAATGTTGGGAAGAGGAATTTTTGAAATTGGTTGACAGGCTTTCGGTCTAAGCCTTGGAAAGTCTGGTTTCAAATACTTTTTATTTTCTCCGCCGTCCGTTTACGTTCATCCATGTTCAGAAGCGGACATTTTTTATAAACTTCACTCAAATTAACTAATTGATTTAAAGCCAATTAAAAAGTTATTTTTCATTGGTACATCAATTTTAAAGAAAAATCCAGCTCTAATTGGAGTACAGCTACGATTTGAATTTTCTTATGTTAAAATGATGTGATCATGCTCAAAAACTATTTTAAAATCGCGATCCGCAGTTTGTTGAAAAATAAGCTTTTCTCGTTTATCAATATTTTTGGGCTTGCTTTGGGCATGTCGTGTAGTCTTCTGATATGGCTTTGGGTAAAAGATGAAATTTCTTATAACAGCTTTTACCCTGATCTTGAACAAATCTATCTCGTTCGTTCCGGGGCCGACTGGAAAGGCGAAAAAAGTGTTGGAGAAGCTACGCCGGGACCATGGTCGGAGTCCATTCAAAAGGAAGTTCCGGAAGTTGCGGCGATAACCAAAATTACCTGGAATAGTGATTTCCTTGTCCAGGTCGGAGAAAAATCAACGAAAGAAAATGGAATATATGCCACTCAGGACTTCTTTAAAGTATTTCAAACCCCATTTGTAGCAGGAAATGCCAGCTCAGCCATCAGTCAGCCAACATCCATAGCCATCTCCCGTAAACTCGCTGAGAAGTACTTTGGTACATCAAATGCCGTTGGCAAAACACTCAAACTAAATAATGCAAGTGATTTTACAGTAAGTTCCGTTTTTGAGAATATACCTCAAAACGCATCCGTTCAGCTGGACTGGGTTGTTAACTTCAAAGTGCAGGAACAGGACTGGATGAAAACCTGGGGAAATTTCAGTTTCAGAACCTTTGTCAGGCTCACACCGCAGGCGGATCCCTTGCATGCGGAAATGGTTATTAAGCAGGTAATTAAGAAGAATACCCCGCCTCAGTTTGTAAGTTTTCCCATTCTTCAGGGATTAAGAGATGTTTACCTGCACGGGGAATATGAAAATCTGAAACCTTCCGGCGGACGCATTGAATATGTACGTGTATTTTCCATAGTAGCTATATTTATTCTGCTGATCGCTTGTGTTAATTTTATGAATTTGTCTACTGCACGTTCCGTCAAAAGAGCGAAAGAGGTAGGTGTGAGAAAAGTAGTAGGTGCGGAAAGGAAATTTTTGATCATGCAATTTTTGGGTGAATCTCTGATTGTAAGCATACTGGCGGCTTCATTGGCCATTATACTTGTTATTGGTTTATTACCTGCATTCAACGAAGTCGTACAAAAACTGATCACCCTTACCGCATTTGATCCGTCTCTGTGGTTTTCTGTCATTGCTTTAATACTCATTACTGGAATGGTTGCGGGCAGTTACCCGGCTTTGTATCTGTCTTCCTTGCAGCCTATCAGAATTTTGAAAGGAAGATTAACTTTTACGAACAAAGGTGCATTTCTGAGAAAAGGCCTTGTGGTTTTTCAGTTCGGATTATCAATTTTTCTGATTATTGGCATGCTCGTGATTGCCCGCCAAATGAATTACATTCAGACAAAACGTCTTGGTCTGGATAAGGAAAACGTTCTGTATATTTCTCTTGAAGGCGATTTGTATAACAAGCTGGAAGTTTTTCGTCGGGAAATACTGAATTCACAGTACATTTCTGCTGCTACAACAACAGGTTCCATGCCAACCAATATTCAGGGCAATTCGGGTGATCTGGACTGGGATGGCCGGGATAAAGATCTGGTCAATACGGTCAATGCTACTTTTGTGGGTTATGATTTTGCCAAAACCATGCATATTCAAATGCTGGACGGTCGGGATTTCTCACAGGAATTTGCAGCTGATACTGCCAATTATATCATTAACGAGGCTGCTGCAAAAATGATGAAAATGAAAGACCCGGTGGGAAAACAGGTGAAATTCTGGATGGGAAAAGGAACGATTGTCGGCGTAATGAAAGATTTCCACCTCAGTTCATTTCATACAGCAATCCAGCCGCTAATCCTGGTCAATTATAAAGGCCTGAACACTTCATATATGATGATCAGGACAAAGCCTGGAAAAACACAGGAAGCGGTATCACACATTGAGAAAACAGCGCGTGAGTTCAATCCGAATTATCCTTTTTCCTATCATTTTATGGATGAAGATTATGAGAAGATGTATCGTTCAGAAATGATCGTTAATACATTGATCAGGTATTTTGGAATTCTGGCTATTGTTATTTCCTGTCTGGGGTTATTGGGCCTGGCTGCATTTACTGCTGAACAGCGGACCAAAGAAATCGGAATCAGAAAAGTGCTGGGTGCTAATGTAGCCGGTGTTATCGCATTACTCTCAAAAGATTTTGTGAAACTGATTTTTGTATCCATCATTCTAGCCTCTCCATTAGCCTGGTATGCAATGAATACCTGGCTGAAAAACTTTGTTTATCATATTGATCTCTCATGGGAGATCTTTATAATTGCGGCTCTTATCTCAATGAGTGTAGCACTTTTTACGGTGAGTTTCCAAAGTATCAAAGCTGCTCTGATGGATCCTGTAAAATCATTGAAATTTGAATAGAACTGAACGATCAGGCCTCCCGGGTTTTTAAAATGGGGACGGCCAGTCTGGGAAAGCCTGATCTAAACAGATTTAGATATAAAACTCCGAAGTATGCTTGATCTCTTTCAGCACAAACGTACTGTTCAACACACCAATATTATCAATCTTTGATAATTTGTACTTCACAAAATCATGGTATTCGTCCAGGCTGCCTACATTGATTTTTAGCAAAAAATCCACTTGTCCGGCCATATGGTAACATTCCTGTACTTCTTCCAGGTTTTGGATTTCCTGTTCAAATTTTTCAATAAAGGCCTCATTATGATAACGCATAGAAACCTGGCAAATACTTGTTACTGAGCGGTTAATAAGCTTTTTGTCCAGAATTGCTACGTATTGTTTTATAAATCCTAAACTTTCCAGTCTCCGTATCCTTTCATAGATCGGTGAGATCGTCAGGTTCAGCATTGTGCCTATTTCTTTTGTAGTCTTCTTGGCATCTTTTTGTAAAATGCGTAATATTTTGGTATCAATTTTGTCCAGTTGTTCCATGGCACAATAATATTTCCTGTCAATAAATATGAATTAATGTTTAAAAAGTAAAATTATCTTTAATATTTATATAGTCTGGTAATATTAGCTGTAAAAATGGCTTTATATTGAAAATAATATCTTAAAAGGTAAAATTGCGAGTGATTTGTGCTTTTAAAGAATGTTTGTCATGATGAAATCAGAACGTATTTTAGTAATTGGAGCGAATGGGCAGATTGGATCTGTTCTCGTGGAATATTTACGCGGGATTTATGGAGAAAACAGAGTGATTGCGTCTGATCTGAATATGCCCGATACAAAACCGGATTACTTTGAAAAACTGGATGCTACTGATGCAGCTGCCTTATCTGCCATAGTTGCCAAACATAAAATCACGCAGGTCTATCATCTGGCTGCCATTCTCTCTGCAAAAGGGGAAGAGAACCCGTTACAAACCTGGTATATTAATATGCAAACGTATTTTAATGTATTGGAAGCAGCCAGGATAAATGGTGTTCACAAGATATTTTACCCCAGTTCTATTGCCGTTTTTGGTGATCATACAGACGATACAGCTGAACAATATTCTTATCTGGACCCAACTACGGTTTATGGGATCAGTAAAGCGGCAGGGGAAAACTGGTCAAATTATTACTTCCAAAAATACGGAATGGATATTCGTTCGCTGCGTTATCCGGGAATTATAAGTCATCAGTCGATGCCCGGCGGCGGAACGACAGATTATGCCGTAGATATTTATCACAAAGCAGTTAATGGAGAACAGTTTGAGTGTTTTCTGAAAGAAGATACAAAACTCCCGATGATATACATGAGCGATGCCATGGATGCTACGGTAAGGTTAATGGAAGCAGCAAAGGACCAGATCAATATCCGTACGAGCTATAATCTGGCAGGAATGAGTTTTTCTCCGAAAGAAATTGCAGAAAGCATCAGAAAAATTATTCCTGATTTTAAGATCAGTTACAAGCCTGACTACCGCCAGGACATTGCTGATTCATGGCCACAGCAAATTGATGATGCACCTGCACGGAAAGACTGGGGATGGAGGCCGGCTTACACATTGGATAAAATGACGGAAGAAATGATTACAGAACTTCGTAAAAAGTATCATTTGGTCAAAATTTAATTTTAGAAAAAAATCAGGATTATAAAAATACAAGCCATGTACGGAAATATTCAGCAGGAATTGCAACAGGAACTGGACGCGATTAAAGCAGCCGGTTTATATAAAAAAGAACGCATTATAGTAACACCTCAGGCTGCCCGGATCGCTACGGACAACGGTAAAGAAGTACTGAACTTTTGTGCCAATAATTATCTTGGGCTTTCTTCTCACCCTGATGTGATCAAAGCGGGTATTGAAGCCATTCAAACCCACGGATTTGGTATGTCGTCTGTTCGCTTTATCTGCGGGACACAGGATATTCATAAGGAACTGGAACGGAAAACGGCTGAATTCCTGGGCACGGAAGACTGCATTTTATACGCAGCTGCATTCGATGCCAACGGAGGTTTGTTCGAGCCGCTGCTTGGAGAAAACGATGCCATTATTTCCGACGAGCTAAACCATGCTTCCCTCATTGACGGAATTCGTTTGTGTAAGGCAAAACGATTCCGTTACAAGCACAATGATATGAATGACCTGGAAGACCAATTGAAAGCGGCGCAGGGAAGCCGGCGGATACTGGTTGTGACCGATGGCGTTTTTTCAATGGACGGAACGATTGCAAGGTTGGATACGATATGTGACCTGTCTGAAAAATACGGTTCTATGGTTATGATTGATGAATGTCATGCTTCCGGATTTATAGGAAAAACAGGGCGTGGTACACATGAACTCAGGAATGTAATGGGTCGGATTGATATTATTACCGGAACCTACGGAAAAGCACTTGGTGGAGCATCCGGCGGTTTTACGGCAGCAAAAAAAGAGATAGTAGAGATTCTGCGCCAGCGTTCACGGCCTTATTTATTTTCCAATACATTGGCCCCGTCCATTGTAGGGGCTTCTATTAAAGTGTTGGAACTGCTTTCTGCTTCTACTGCTCTTCGTGATAAGCTGGAAACAAATACGGCTTATTTTCGAAAAGTGATGACGGAAGCGGGATTCGATATATTGCCAGGCGAACACCCTATTGTTCCCATTATGTTATACGAAGCAAAATTAGCGCAGGAGTTTGCGGCCAAATTGCTGGACGAAGGAATCTATGTAATCGGGTTTTTCTATCCGGTAGTACCACAGGGAAAAGCAAGGATCCGGGTACAAATTTCAGCTGGACATAGCCAGGAAAATCTTGAAAAAGCGGTAGAAGCTTTCACAAAAATTGGTAAACAACTGGGAGTAATAAAATAAGTTCAGAGTTCAGAAATAAGTTCAGAGTTTAGAGTTTAGAAATAAGTTAACTCTAAACTCTGAACTTTTAATTATGAACTCTAAACTCTGAACGCTAAACTTTGAACTCTGAATGCTGAACTTTGAACTCTGAACTCTGAACTCCAAACTCCAAATACCCTTACTGTTCCACGGGCTCCGGTTCCAGAAGCTCTACTTCCACATGCAGGGATTGTAACGTAGCATTTCCGTATTGTGTGATCATTGCTACGTCGGCAGCGTCGCGGCCATGAGCGATTTCAATGCGGTAACCTTCCGTTTTTTCCTGAACAGAGTCAAAAGTATACCACGCTCCGCCGATGTAAACATCGAACCAGGCATGCAGGTCCATGTCTTTTAATTTATCAAGATATCCAACTGTCATACGTGTTGGAATACAAAGGTTTCTGCAAAGTGCAATTGCCAGGTGTGTAAAATCACGGCAAACGCCTATACGGTTTCTCGCCAGATCCAAAGCAGTTGTACTTGAATCCGTTACGCCATACTGATAAGTAACATTTTTGTGTATCCAGGTCCTGATCGCTTCTACCTGATCGTAGCCCGGAGTAAAATTTCCGGCAATTTGCATCGCCAGCATATTTATTTCATATAAGTCCGATTCGCAATATCTGCTGGGAAGAATGTAGTGCATCACTTCGTCAGGCAAATCACCTACCAGTACATAAGCTGGCGAAGGACTTGGTATGGGTTTGGTTTTATTGACCTGTGCCTGAACTTCGGTCGTAATGGTTACTTTGCCAACCGGTAAAGTTGTACGCTGACAAGGGTTGCCGTAAATATCTGTGTATTCAGAAAATGCAACTGGGGGTTCAATATCAAAGCCTTCTTCTATAATGGATTGGCCTTCCTGGCGTCGCGGACGCAGCATTGTGGTTATAGTAGTGGGAGCATATACGTCGTACGTAAATACACTTCTTCCCTTCATCTTCATGTATTCGTCGATTTAGTAAAGTTTTAGTAAATATAACAATCCTGGTGTGGGTAAAACTTCATGCCACTCTTTTTATTATTTGGATTTTTTCCTGTTACATAAATATTTTTCAAAGTTTCTTTTTCCAGATCAATTTAATATATCTATTGTTCTAAATGATTACGTTATCATTACTCAGGTGTGATATATTTCTGTCCATAATTTTCCATTATGTGATATTATCAGGACAGAATTTTGACTTAGTTCTTAAAATTTAATAGTTTTCTGATTCAATAATTAATTTTCCCATGGCAATTACAAAATGGGTTGTAGACCCGGCACATTCCGAAGTTCAGTTCAAGATCAAACATTTAGTGATCTCTACAATTACGGGCTCATTTAAGAACTTTGAAGGCGGTGCTACATCAGACCTGAATAACTTTGAAAGCGCAGAAATTCACTTTTCTCTGGACGTAAGCAGTATTGATACCAACGTAGGAATGAGGGATGAACACTTAAAATCAGCGGATTTTTTTGATGCAGACCAGTTTCCGCATATTACATTTCAATCCAACTATTTTCATAAAGTAAAGGGAGACAATTACAAACTTTCAGGTTTGCTCACATTAAAAGGTATTACCAAACCTATTGAGTTAGATGCCGAATATGGTGGAACCGAAAGAGATGCACAAGGAAATATAAGAATTGGGTTTGAAGTAGAAGGAAGGCTAAGCAGGCAGGAATTCGGGCTCAATTACATGCAACTTACGGATTCCGGCGGTATGCTTATTGGTGAAGATGTAAAATTGATCGCTAATATCCAGCTGGTAAGGCACGATTGAGGATAATTATTAATTGTTAAGGATTAATTTTGAAAGTTATAACCGTCCGGCTACCGGCGGTTATAACTTTTTTTTCAATTAGTGAAACAGCTGTATTATGAGTTGACATCAATGTAATTTCTTTACCATTGAAATAAAATTTTCACCATTCGTATAAATTTAACTAAACAGTTTGTTTTTACTAAACACTGTTTAGTATATTTGCATGGTAGATCAGCGTATATTATGGGAATTACAGAAAGGAAGGAAAGAGAGCGTGAGGAGATGCGTGAATTAATATTAAGAGGAGCGCAGAAATTATTCCTGGAAAATGGCTACGAAAAAACGAGTATCAGAGGCATAGCAGATGCAATTGAGTACAGTCCTGCTACGATTTATCTTTATTATAAGGACAAAAACGAACTGTTGCTGGGATTGCATATTCTTGCGTTTCAAAAAATGATGCAGGAATTCACAGTGGTTGCAGACATAGCCGAACCGTTTGAAAAACTGGTTGCTTTGGGACGTCAATACATAAAATTTGCGATTGAAAATCCGGAATTGTATGACCTGATGTTCATTATGCAGGCGCCTATGGAAGCGCTGGCCTGCAAAGATGAAATGTGGGAAGACGGAATGAAATCATTTGATTATTTGCGACTGATCATTCAGGAGTGTATGGAGGCAGGTATTTTCAAAAGTGATCGCGAAGTTGAAACGGTATGTCTAACTATATGGAGTTTTATGCATGGGCTTATTACAATTTATCTGAAAAAGCGTATGGACATGTTTGGAGATAACCGTGAAATGGAGCGGATTCAGGAATCGTTCAAGTTGTTTGTTGAAATGATTAAGACAACCATTTAACAATTTTTAGTGATGAAAACACTTTTGAAACTGGAAGATTTAGCTCAGTTTTTACTTGCCATATTTCTTTTTACACGTCTTGATTTTGCCTGGTGGTGGTTTCCAGCGCTCATACTTCTACCCGATCTTAGTATGGTTGGTTATGTTGTCAATACTAAGACCGGGGCTATTATGTATAATTTTATCCATCATAAAGGAACAGGAATTCTGGTTGGCGTTATTGGTTTAATATCTGGTAACCAGGCTATTTTGTTAGCTGGAATTATCTTATTCGGGCATTCAGCTATGGACAGGATTTTCGGCTACGGGTTGAAATACAATGATGATTTCAAACATACACATTTAGGCCAAATTGGAAAATAAAAAAATTTGCCATCATACTAAACACTGTTAATTAAATATGTCATGATTAATAGAATTCTACGTCTTTCCTTTTTGATACTTTTTTCTTTACAGGTTTTTGCGCAAAAATCTGATATTCTGGAAAGTTATATTGAAGAGGGTTTGCAGGACAACCTGTCGCTGAAACAGGAATCATTGGAAATAAAAAAGTCAATGGAAGCGATCAATCAGGCGAAAGCGCTCTTTTATCCCCGTCTGACTTTCGCCCCTACATATTCCTATGCAGCTGGTGGACGGCGCCTTAACTTTCCGGTTGGAGACCTTTTGAACCCAGCCTATAAATCCCTGAACGAGTTAACGGGCAAAAACCAGTTTCCTACCAACATTGAAAATGTTGATGTGCTTTTGGCACCAACCAACTTCCATGATACGAAAGTGAGCGTGCAGTATTCAATTTATAATCCTGAAATAAAATATAACTATCTGATCCAGAAAAGCCTGATGTCGGCTCAGGAAGCAAAAAAACGGGTGGTTGAAAATGAATTACGCTATAATATTGAAACGGCATATTACCAATATCTACAATCCCTGGAGGCGGCGAAAATCTTCACCAACAGCCAAAATGTACTGAATGAGCTCGTAAAGCTGAACAGGAAACTGGTAGCCAACAATACATCGACAAAAGACGTGGTTTTTTCGTCGGAATATGAAGTGAGTAAGATTTTGCAGCAGAAAGCAGAAGCAGATAAAAATATACAGATAGCCAAAGCTTATTTTAACTTTTTGCTGAATAAGGATCTGACAAATGAAATTACTGTCGATTCCATTTTTATAAATTTAAAACCATTTGATTACGATGGACTGGCGAACTTAACAAGTCTGACCGGACAGGCAGTTGCAAACCGGCAGGAATTAAAACAGCTCGATTTGTCTATTGAAGCATCCCGGCAGGCAATACAGCTGCATCAGAAAGCAGCGTCGCGGCCATCAGTTTTTGTGGGTGGAAATGTCGGATTTCAGGGATATGGCTACAAGTTTAAAGATCAGGATTATGTAGCCGGCCAAGTTGGAATGTCCTGGGATATTTTTAAAGGGTATGAACGTAAATCTAAAATCCAGCAGGCAAAAATTCAGACTGAGTTGTTGACAACCAAACAAACTGAGGTTGAAAAACAAATTGAATTACAAACTACACAGGCATATTACGATCTGGTTTCTTCCCGTGAGACACAGAAAGCATCTCAGGACGGGTTGAATAATGCGTCCCAGTATTTTAAAGTAATTGATAGCCGTTACCGCAATGGAAATGTGCTTTTAATTGAATATGTAAAAGCGCAAAATGATGTACTGACTGCACAGTTACAGCAATCAATTACAAAGTATGATGTGCTGATCAAGCAATCCATGCTTAATAAAATCACAGCTGAGCCATGAAAAAGGTTTTAATCATCAACGGAAATCCGGATCCGGAAAGTTTTGGCGCCACACTTGCAGCAGCGTATAGGCTTGGTGCGTTAGCATCTGGTGCGGAGGTTCAGGAAATAATACTTGCGAAACTGGAATTTAATCCAAATCTGGAATTTGGCTATCGTAAGCGTGTTGAGCTTGAACCGGATCTATTGGATGCACGGGCAAAAATTACGTGGGCAGAACACATTGTATGGGTTTATCCGGTGTGGTGGGGGAGCTTGCCTGCTTTGCTCAAAGGCTTTATTGACCGTGTTTTCTTGCCGGGATTTGCATTTGAAAGACGTGAAAATTCAGTTTGGTGGGATAAATTATTGATTGGAAAGAGTGCGCATATTATCAGTACGCTGGATCAGCCGGTTTGGTATTACTGGCTGATAAACGGCCGGCCTACTTATCATGCAATGAAAAAGATGACACTGGAGTTTTGTGGGATTAAGCCGGTCCGGACAACAACTTTCGGCCCAATCCGAAATTCTACTGAGGAGTTCAGGCGAAAATGTATTATGAAAATTAATGAGTCAGGTATTCAATTGAAATAATATGAAAACTATAATACAAATTTCTTTTTTAGCCTTCATGTCGTTGCTTTCCAGCTGTGGTGAAAAAGAGAAAAAACAGGATAACGGAGTTGTGGACGAAACGGTAATTCCGGTAAAAATTTCCAGAGTACAGGAAGCATTCCGTGCAGAACCTATTCGCGTGGCCGGTACCGTAGCATCGGCAGAAGAGGCGCGTTTGTCTTTTAAAATCGGTGGAATTGTTTCCCATGTATATGTAAAAGAAGGCCAGGCGGTTCGTAAGGGCCAGCTTTTAGCTATGCTGGACATGACGGAAATTAATGCGCAGGTCAATCAGGCCGCATTTGCATCGGAAAAATCCGAACGGGATATGCAGCGTGTTAAAAACATGCTGAACGATACGGCAGCCACTTTGGAACAAGTACAAAACGCTACGACCGGTTATGATGTATCACAGCAAAATCTTAAAATCGCGAGGTTCAATCAGTCTTATGCAAAAATTATTTCACCGATTGACGGTACAGTTACACGTAAACAAATCAACGAAGGGGAATTTACCAGCGCCGGAACTGCTGCTTTGATCCTTGCTTCCAATAGCCGGAACGATTGGGTGGTACGTGTAGGAATATCGGATAAAGACTGGGCAAGAGTGAAATTGGGCGATCATGCGTCGGTTCTGCTGGATGCTTATCCGGAAGAAACTTTCAAAGGAACAATTACGAATCTTGCTCAATCTGCTGATCCGGTCAGCAAGCTTTATCAGATTGAGATCAGAATTGATCCGGCCGGGAAACGTTTCGCAACAGGGCTTTTTGCCAAAGCAGAATTAACACCATCGCAAAGCCGGAAGTATAAAGTGATTCCGATAGAAGCGGTAATTGAGGGAAACGGCAATAAGGGTTTTGTATTTGTAAACAACAATGGAAAAGCAAAACGCATGGCAATTTCTATTGGTTATCTGGATGGGAATAAGGTGCTGGTCACAAATGGCCTGGAGAACGTGAGCGAGGTAATCACCAGCGGTTCAGCATTTCTGACTGATTCGTCGGCTTTGACGATTAAAAATTGAATAAATAAAGAATTGTCTGGTTCCAAGAGAAGTCAAGTCTAGGCGACCCCGTCTTGGCAATCCCGTCTGGGTGACCCCGTCTTGGCGACCCCTTCTGGGCGACCCCGACTTTAAGACTTGACTTCTCTGAGGTGCTGCGTTTTTAATTATAAGTCACTATTAATTCTTAATTCAAAAATGAATTTGTCAGAATTTTCCGTTAAGAACTGGCAGTTTATGCTGGTCATGTTTATAGGGGTTGTGGCCTTGGGATTGAATTCCCTTTTTAATATGCCAAGAGGTGAAGATCCTGAATTTTTTGCGCCTTCATTTGCTGTTGTCTATGTATATCCCGGAACGGATGCACTTGATATGGAAGAGCTTGTGGTGGATAAAGTAGAGAAACGCTTCACTGCTTTGGAAAATGTAAACAATATCAAAACCAATGTAGACGATGGGTTGGCTGTTGTGGTAATTGAATATGATTACAGTGAAGATCCGGACGAAAAATACCAGGAGCTGGTCCGGGAAGTGGGAGCATTGGCCGCAGAACTTCCAAAAGATATTTTCAGGACAGAAATTCGCCGTTTTTCGCCAACAGATGTCAATATTGTACAGGTTGCACTGGTTTCCGAAACAGCTTCTAATAAAGAACTGAGTGATAGGGCAGACGATCTGAAAGATGAGCTTTCTAAGATAAAAAGCCTTAAAAGTGTTGAAAACTGGGGTTATCCTGCAAAAACGGTTCGGATATCGTTAAATCTGGAAAAAATGGCTTTGGAAGGTGTTCCGGTCAATCAGGTAATTCAGGCATTACAAGCTGAGAATTATAATATTCCTGGTGGAAGCATTCAGGCAGGAGTACGCAAATTTAATGTGAAAACATCCGGCGATTATACATCACTTCCCGAAATAAAAAATACTATTGTAGCCAGCACAGGTTTTAGCACATCATCGCAAAAGATCATATATCTGGCGGATATCGCTACTGTTGACTATGATGAAGCAGAAGAATCGCATATTACCAGATTAAACGGACACCGCTGTGTGCTTGTGACTGCGGCTCAAAAGGAAGGGCAGAATATTGAACAGGTTGGCAAAGTACTGAATCCGGTTGTTGAGAATTTTAGTAAAACATTACCTTCTCATATTAAATTAATCAAAAGCTTTGACCAGGCCGAAAGTGTGAGTAAACGGCTTAGCCGGTTTTCCAAAGATTTCGCCATTGCTATTTTCCTGGTATCGCTTACGTTGCTTCCGCTTGGTTTCAGGGCTGCATTGGTGGTAATGATCTCTATACCACTTTCCCTTGCAATGGGTTTGGCGGCCATAGATTATCTTGGTTTCAGTATCAATCAGTTAAGTATTGTAGGGTTGATCGTTTCGCTGGGAATACTCGTTGACGACTCCATTGTTGTCGTCGAAAATATCGAGCGATGGATGCGAAACGGGTATCCAAAAAGGGAAGCTGCAGTGAAAGCAACTCAACAGATTACATTGGCAGTTATTGGCTGTACGGTTACGCTGATCCTAGCATTTTTGCCACTTAATTTCCTGCCGGAAGCATCCGGAGATTTTATCAGAAGCTTGCCGGTGGCTGTAAGTGTGACTATTCTGGCATCCATGGTTGTTTCCCTGACCATCGTTCCGTTTCTGAGCAGCAGGTTATTAAAGGAATCACATAATCCGGAAGGAAATATATTTATGCGATCACTGAAAAAAGTTATCAGCGGATCATATAGCAAACTCTTGCATTGGGCGTTACGTCACCCACTTCCAACTCTGGGATTTGCAGTAATTCTGTTTGTGGCATCCCTGAGCCTGACTAAAGTGATCGGTTTTGCCCTTTTCCCGAAATCTGAAAAACCAATGTTCCTGATTTCTGTGGAGACACCTGACGGAACTGCATTATCAGAAACCGATCGTGTAGCAAGATATGTAGAAAGTGAAGTGAAAAAAATACCGGAGATCAGGTACATTACGACCAATGTCGGAAAAGGAAATCCACGGATTTATTATAATGTCATCCAGCGCTCTGATGCGACCAATTATGCAGAGTTTTTTGTACAACTCACCGATATGAAGCCGTCTGAAAAAGAGCAGGTTATAGAAAAGCTGAGAACCAGGTTTGCGCATGTTGTCAATGCTAAAGTTGAAGTGAAGGATTTTGAACAGGGCCCGAATACCGAAGCTCCTATTGCTATCCGGATATTCGGTGAAGATCTGGATCAGTTGCGCAGTGCGGCTGCAGGAGTTGAAAAAACACTAAAAAGCACCGCCGGAACGATCTACGTGAATAATCCGATTGCCACCAGAAAAACGGATATCCGTGTCAAAATAAATAAAGAAAAGGCCAGTATGCTGGGTATATCCGTCGCAGACGTAAACAGGACTATCAGATTGGCTGTAACAGGCCTGAATATTGGTGTCTTTAAAGATGAAAACGGAGATGATTATGCCATCAACCTGACGATGCCAAGAGGTAAAATAGCTGATCAGAATGTACTGAATAATTTGTACGTCAATACGCTCGCAGGTGCATCTGTGCCGCTGAAACAGATTGCGGATCTCCAATTTGAAAGTGCCGTAAGTCAGATCCGCCATTATGACCAGGATCGTTATGTAACCGTTTCTGCTTACGTGAAAAAAGGATTTCTTGTGGATGAAGTATATAACCAGGTTATTGCCAAACTGGACAAATATCAATTTCCGGAGGGATTTACATACAAAGCAGCCGGTGAACTGGAAGCCAGGGAAAAATCTTTTGGAGGATTAGGAACAATTATCCTGATCACGGCATTCGGATTTCTGGGTGTTTTGGTACTGGAATTCGGGACATTCAAAAGCTCACTGATCGTACTTTCTGTTATCCCGCTGGGAATTATCGGTGCCTTATCTGCACTATTTCTGGTAGGCTATCCTTTGTCCTTTGTGGCTATTATCGGGCTGATCGCACTGATTGGTATTGAAGTAAAGAACTCCATTTTATTGGTTGACTTTACCAACCAGTTGAGGGCAGAAGGTGTATCGCTGATTGATGCCATTCAGCAGGCAGGAGAAATCCGTTTCGTGCCCATCGTACTAACATCTTTCACGGCCATTGGTGGCCTGATCCCACTGGCCATAGAAGGTAATCCGTTATATTCCCCGCTTGCCTGGGTATTGATCGGAGGGCTGATCAGCTCCACCTTGCTGTCCCGGATTGTTACACCGGTTTTGTACAAATTACTTCCTCCGAAGGTGGAGGTGGTGACTGTTAAATAGTATGTAAAGATGCGTGTGCCAGGGTATCCGTGGCACGGCTGATTCATATAGCTTTTTACGGAGCTTGGTCGATCAGCCGTGCCACTGGTTAGAAACCATTATCTTTTTATCATTAAAATTTAAAAGTATATTTGATTATTAACAAAGAGTTTTTATGAAAGCATACGACGAACTTATTGATTTTTTGGCCTCTGGGACTACTCCTGAAAGAGTACTTTTATTTAAACCCTCGGAAGAATCATCTTATTTAATCCGTGAATTGATACAAAAAGAAAAAAACGGAGAAATAAACGAGGAAGAACAATCAGAGTTGGATAGTTACTTTCAACTGGAACATTTAATGCGCTTAACAAAGGCACGTGCTCATAATTATGTCCAAAATTAATGAGTATATTCCTGAGGCTATGCGCAGGGAAGTTTCGGGAATTGCGGATCATAAATGTGAATATTGTCTTATCCGGGAAAGTGATACTTATTTTGGCTGCGAAATAGACCATATTATAAGTGTAAAACATGGTGGTAAATCACAAGTTGGAAATCTGGCTTTTGCCTGTATGATTTGTAACAGATTTAAGGGGAGTGATCTGGGGAGTTTAACAGATGAAGGAATATTAGTACGATTCTATAATCCTAGAACAGATGATTGGAAAGAACATTTTAAAATTCAAAGTAATGAAATAATTCCATTAACAAATATCGGTATGGTAACCGTCAGGATCTTCAAGTTTAATGAAATTGCAAGAAAGGTAGAGCGGGAAGCATTACAACTTATTGGGCATTATCCTGTTCAATAAGTCATAAATCTCATATTCAGGTAGAGCCTTGGCCACATATTAAACGTACCAATCATACTTCCGAACTCGCGTAAAAATTATAATCATTAATGATAGTCCATAGGAAAACCGAAGCTGTTTCCAGGCTGTTAATGCCAAGTAAATCTTCCATTTTGTGCATAGTTGTTTCCATCAGTTCTTCATTATTTGTGGCAAGCACTTTACGGATTGTACGGATATCCTTATCTGAAAGCCGAACTACACCAGGATATGCAGGCCGGTAATTGGGATCCAGGTCGGGCGTCATGATATGTTCCAGCCGGATGGTTGGATGCGTCTTGATCACAGCTGTTCCCGCCGCAATATCTCCCAAACGCTGGCCTTTTCCATTAATCACAATTGCGAAAATGGCTACCAGTCCCGAAAACAAACTAACATCAACAATGGATAGCAGCCACCTGAGCAGATAGGAGCTAAGCGTAGCTTTACTCCCGTCAAGCCGGATCACCTTTATTTTAAGTGCCATTTTTCCAACCGTTTGCCCATCCATAAAATATTCACATAGAAGTGGATAAAGCATAATAGGAAGCATCATGGCTCCGGTTGTAATCCAGGGACTGGAAATTCCACTTTTAGCACTGTCTGAAACTGACGTAATTGCAACAACAGCCATTATCCAGACGAAATAAACGGCATAATCCACGAATTGCGCAAGTATACGTTCCCCAACACTGGCGATTTCGTAATCCACACCAACATTTTGTGCTGTTTCTATTTGTAAACTCATTACTTTGCGGAACGTTTGTCTGGCAGAATTTTCATTTATATTGCAGGAAAAATAAGGTAATCCCGCTAACTTTCCAATATCTTCAGACGCCAATTATGAAAGAAGCTGTTTTTGTGAAACGTAACTCGGAACGCTGGCGGTTTTATGAAGAAAATCCGGCCGATGACCCGGATGAACTCACATCCCGATTTATTTCCCTGACTGACGATCTTTCTTACGCCAGAACATTTTACCCGGGTTCTTCGGTTTTGCGCTATCTCAATGGACTTACTTCACAGCTTCATGGCAAATTATACAGTAACCGTCGTGAAGATCAGGGAAGGATCAAAACTTTCTGGCTGTATGAACTACCTTACATTTCCTTTCAGGCGCGGAATAATCTGCTCTGTGCTTTTTTGTTTTTCACAGCGGCTTTTCTGATCGGCAGCGTTTCTGCGGCCCATGACGAAACTTTCGTACGTTTGATATTAGGTGACGGATATGTAAACCAAACATTGGAAAACATCAAAAATGGAGATCCTCTGGCGATCTATAAATCACATTCTGCGGCAGATATGTTTTTGGCTATTACGGTCAATAATATCCGTGTGGCGCTTACAGCTTTCGTATTGGGCGTCCTTTTTTCGGCCGGGACATTATACATTATTATCCAGAACGGTATTATGCTCGGAGCGTTCCAGTATTTCTTTTTTGAAAGAGGGTTACTTATGCAATCAGTATTAAAAATATGGATTCATGGCACACTCGAAATATCTGCCATTGTTATTGCAGGAGCTGCCGGACTGGTCATTGGTAACAGCCTGCTTTTTCCGGGCTCTTTTTCCCGAGTCGAATCATTTAAAAAAGGAGCGAAGCAAGGATTAAAATTAGCAATCGGGCTGGTTCCTGTATTTATTGCAGCCGGGTTTTTAGAAAGTTTTGTTACAAGGCTTACTTTGCCTTTGTGGGTAAGCGTGGCAATTATCAGTATATCAGCTTTTTTTATTATCTGGTATTTTGTGATCTATCCGCAAAGGCTTTATGGTGGAAATTACCAACAAGGAAAATCTGACAATCAATAATTAAACAGGAAAAGTTATCTGTATACATCTATCAATGATACCTTCATGAACAAAACACCTATTGTACTGTTACAGCAGCGGGATTTCGGGCAAAAAATGAATGCCTCTTTTGAGTTTGCTACCCGGAATTTTGGCCCGCTTGTAAAAGCGCTCATTTTTATTGCCGGCCCTTCCGCGCTTCTTTCAGGTATTGCCCAGGGAATGTTTCAGTCCAGAACATTGCCGCTTTTGCAAAATGGAGATGTTTTTAGCAGGTTTGGCATATACCTCACAACGGAATATTTGTTTGTTGCTATTTTTAGCCTGGTTACCTATTTTCTGGCTTATGCCACGGTAAGCGCGTTTATTATTTTGTATGAGGAAAAAGGATCATCAAACGATATACAACCTGGTTTAGTCTGGAATAAAATAATTGAGAATATTTCGGTCAGCATTGGTGCCCAGGTTCTTTCATTTATACTTATTTTAATTGGCACCATGTTCTTTGTTATTCCGGGCATATATCTGGGTGTTTGCTTCCAGTTTTTTATGATGATTACCATTCGGGAAAAATTATCAGTAACAGATTCACTAAAAAGAAGTTATAATCTGATTCAGGGTAAATGGTGGTCTACTTTCGGGCTGATTATCATTATGTCCATCGTTTCCAGTATTGTAGCCATTGTTTTTCAGTTCCCTGTGATGGTTACAACCATCATGAATGCATTAGGTTTGGGGAAAGGAATTACAGATTCAAAAGTATTGATAATTGCAGCAAGTATAATCGCAACTGTAGGTAAAACAGTGGTTGAGGGAATTGTATGGATTGCAGTCGCATTTCAGTATTATAATCTGTTGGAACGTTCCGAAGGTTCGGGTTTGCGTGCTGAAATTGAGACGTTGGGAAGCGGAGATTCCGGTAGGCCTGATGATGAGGATCGTTTTTGAAAAAGTATTTAATCTGATGGGAAAAGGCGGTTTTAATTTAAAAAACAGAAAGATATTTCAGGCTATAATCATACATTCTTATGTACTGATGTTTGTCAGTACAATGAGCTTGTTTCCATTTTCCAGGACTTTTGCACAAAAAGACAGCCTGAAAACTGCTGCAAAAGACAATAGCCATATTGTGCCCCGATATCCTGATGCCAAACATATTGAGGAGCTTCGGAACGACAACGATTATCAGTACAGTGATGATCCGCAGCCTCCCGAAGATCCTGTTGCAAAATGGATGAACTGGTTGTACGGAAAGATCAGCAAACTTTTTTCAGGAAACGCATACGAGAGTTTCTGGCAATATGTTTTCATGGCTGTTGCTGCGGGATTGGTACTTTTTCTGCTGTATAAGGCCAAAGTGCTGGAATATATTTTCCCTTCCAGAAATGTTCAGGATTCTCAGGATTATATCGTTGGGCAGGAGAATATTCATGAATTGAATTTCGAAGAAGCAATAGGCCAGGCATTGGAACGGGGAGATTTTCGCCTCGCAATCCGACTGCAATACCTTAAAATTTTGAAATTGCTCACAACCCGCGAACTGATCCACTGGAAACCTAACCTGACCAATCAGAGCTATGTACAGGAACTGGAAAAATATCCGTACCATACCGATTTTGTCAAAATAACAAGATATTTCGAATTTGCCTGGTACGGTGATTTTCAAATCGAAGAATCCGGCTTTAATGAAATGAAAGATTTTTCAAATGCTTTTCAGGAAAAAATTTCCAACTAACAGCTTCGGGTAATTAACTGTATTAATCGAATATTAAGAAAATAAAAATTATGTTTTTGAGTTTGAACCGGTATTGGTTTTTTTTATTTCTGATGATCCTGGGATATGGATTAGTAGAATATTACCGGCCAAAACCATTAAACTGGCGCGATAGTTATTCCAATAAGGATCATATTCCGTTCGGGACAAAAGCATTATTTGAATTATTGCCGGAAATGATCGGGAATAAAAAGGTTGAAAGTTTAAGGATACCTCCTTATAACCAGCTTTCCAAAGACTCATCAATGGTGAATAAAAGCTCTTATGTGTTTATTCAGGGATCATTTTTTGTAGAGCCGGCTGATGAGAAAGAATTATTAAATTATGCCGGAAAAGGCAATACTATTTTTATTTCAGCATACGATTTTTCCGGAAACCTGCTGCATACACTGGGATTAAAAAACATTGTAGACAAGCCAGCTGCAAAGGATACGGCAAAGGTTTTTAATTTTACTAATCCCAGGATCAGGGATAGAAAAGGATTTCTATTTACGAAGGATGACGGCCGTAATTACCTGAAAATAGAAAAGTCTCAAAATGTGACGGTACTGGCTGTTAATGAAGACAATAAGCCGGTTTTTGTAAAAGCTGATTATGGAAAGGGACAAATCTTTATTCATAATCTTCCTTTGGCGTTCACCAACTATTATGTACTGGATACGATTACTGGCAAACAGGCTTTTCATGCACTTTCCTATTTACCCGCACAGCCTGTTTATTGGGACGAATATCAGAAACAAGGCCGTTTTGGAGAAAATGAAAGGTCTGTCTTCAGGTATATTGTAAGTCAGCCAGGATTAAAAACGGCTTATTTGCTCACATTAATCGGACTGATAGTGTACGCAGTTTTTTCTGGGAAACGAAAACAAAGAGTCATCCCGATAATGGATCCGCCTAAAAATGTTTCGCTGGAATTTGTCAGGACTATTGGGAACATGTATTACCGGAAAGGGAATCACGCAAATCTCGCAGAAAAACTGATACAGCATTTCTGGATTTATATGAGAGAAAGATTTGGGATCACACCTGGCAAATTTGAGGAAAGTGAATTATTAGAACAGGTTTCGGGTAAAAGCGGTTGGTCAAAACAGGAAACTCAGGATTTATTTAATGAAATTTCAGAAGAAGACAATGTTTGGACCAGTCACAGGTTAATGGATCTCAACAAAAAACTGGAAGATTTTTACAACAGAACAAAATGAAAAATAAACCTATTAAAGTTAGCCCAACGGGCTCCTATATCTCAACCCGGGGCATCGCCCTGGGAATGAATAAAAGTTAGCCCAACGGGCTCCTATATCTCAACCGGGGGCATCGCCCTGGAAATGAATAAAAGTTAGCCCAACGGGCTCCTATATCTCAACCGGGGGCATCGCCCTGGAAATGAATAAAAGTTAGCCCAACGGGCTCCTATATTTCAGCCCGGGGTATCGCCCTGGGAATGAATAAAAGTTAGCCCAACGGGCTCCTATATCTCAACCCGGGGCATCGCCCTGGGATTGTATAATAGTTAGCCCAATGGTACTTAATACAGTAACCCGGGGCATCCGCCCTGGGAAAGAATAAAAGTTAGCCCAACGGGCTCCTATATTTCAGCCCGGGGTATCACCCTGGGATTGTATATAAGTTAGCCCAATGATATATAATACAGTAATCCGGGGCTTCATCCTGGGAATGAATAAAAACTCAGTTCGAATTATTACCCCGGACCACGACAACACCAGAACCAATGGAATTTACAAACAGAATAGAACTCAGTGATTTACAGGAAGCAGTAAATAGAATAAAGTCGGAGATAGGCCAGGTTGTTGTAGGTCAGCACCTAACGATAGAGTATATCCTGACTGCACTTTTGGCCGACGGCCATATTCTGCTTGAAGGAGTTCCGGGAGTTGCCAAAACACTGATGGCAAAAGTAATAGCCAAAACGATTGAGGTTGAATTTGGCAGAATCCAGTTTACACCGGATCTGATGCCTTCTGATGTACTGGGAACATCCTTATACAACACAAAAAATACTGAATTCGAGTTTAAAAAAGGGCCGGTTTTTGCCAATATAGTTCTGGTAGATGAAGTAAACCGCGCTCCTGCCAAAACACAATCGGCACTTTTTGAAGTAATGGAAGAGCGGCAGGTAACGGTCGATGGAACTACTTATCCCATGTCTGAGCCATTTCTGATATTAGCAACCCAAAATCCTGTGGAACATGAAGGAACGTACCGTTTGCCGGAAGCGCAACTGGATCGTTTTCTGTTCAAACTGACTGTCGGTTATCCGACGGCAGCAGAGGAAGCTGAAATCCTGAAAGGGCATAATGAGCGTCGAAGGCTAAGAGATGCGGTAGATGAAGTAAAACCTGCCATTACTGCTGACCAGCTGAATGCTTTACGGGATAAAATCCTGATGGTCCATGTGGAAGAGAAATTGCTGGAATACATAGTATCCGTAGTAGGTGCAACACGCGCACATCCGGCGCTGTTTTTAGGTGCATCTCCACGCGCATCCGTTGCGTTGCTTAATAGTTGCAAAGCTTTGGCGGCATTAAGAGGCAGAGATTTTATAACACCTGACGATGTTCAGGAGCTGGCGTATCCGGTTTTACGGCATCGTATAATACTCACTCCCGAGCGTGAAATGGAAGGTTCAACGCCAGATGATCTAATTCGTTTGATTTTAGAAAAAACCGCAGTGCCAAGATAAATTGCAGTAAATGATATTGATGAGTTTAAAAAGCCAATAGCTCAAAGCTAACAGCCAAAAAAATGATAAAATTCTTTCGTTCGCTGTATTTCACCAAGACATTCTGGATAGTCTGGGTCAGTCTGGTCTTGTGCTTTATTCTGGCGTATGTTTTCTTATGGCTGTTACCCATTTTTAATGTATTGCTGATCGTTATATTAATATTGCTTGCTGCGGATACATTTGCTCTGTACAAAGTGAAAGCCGGGATTTTTGCCAGAAGAAGTTCGCCGGACAGGTTATCAAATGGTGATGAAAATCCAATCACCTTATATCTGGAAAACCGGTATTCTTTTAAAGTCCGCCTGGAAATTGTTGATGAAATTCCGCATCAGTTTCAAAGACGTGATATTCTGTTTCATGCAGAAATGGCTCCGGTTTCTGAACAACAGATTCATTATACATTACGTCCGGTACAACGTGGCGAGTATGAATTTGGCCAGGTTAATGTGTTTGCGATTACCCCGCTGAAACTTGTAAAAAGACGTTTTCAGTTTGAAGATAAAAAAGTAACTGCCGTTTATCCTTCGTTTCTTCAAATGCGGCAATATGCCTTACTGGCTGTGGCAAACCGGCTAAGCGAAATTGGGGTAAAGAGAATCCGCAGAGTCGGACATTCGATGGAGTTTGATCAGGTACGTAATTATGTACCAGGAGACGACCGCCGTTCGGTTAACTGGAAAGCCAGTGCGCGCCGGGGCGACATCATGGTAAATGCTTATCAGGATGAAAAACAACAGACAGTCTATTGTCTGATTGACAAGGGCCGCGTTATGCAGTCTCCGTTTGAAGGATTAACATTACTGGATTACGCAATTAATTCCACGCTCGTTATGAGCAACATTGCATTGATCAAAGAAGATAAAGCCGGTTTGATCACTTTTTCGGATACGATGGGCCAGATCGTTGCAGCCGATCGGCGATCAGGGCATCTGCAAAAAATACTGTCAGTACTGTATCGCCAAAAAACGAGATTCCTGGAAACTGATTTTGAGCGGCTGAGTGTAGCAGTCCGCCATCAGGTACGGCAAAGGAGCCTGCTTTTACTTTTTACAAATTTTGAAACACTTGAAGCTTTACAAAGACAGTTACCATACTTGCGGCGATTGGCCAAGGATCATCTTTTAGTCGTGATTTTGTTTGAAAATACGGAAACAAAACATTTAATAGAATCTCCGGCAAAAGACCTGGAACAGGTTTATCTGAAAACAATTGCCCATCGGTTTTTTTATGAAAAGAAAAAATTACAGCAGAATTAAACCGTTACGGAATTCAGTCAATACTGACCGCACCAAAGCAGTTATCGGTTAATACAATCAATAAATATCTTGAGTTAAAAGATCGGGGAGCAATTTAATTTGATTATCTGCGGCGCAGCTTGTCACCGATTTGGATATGGAATTAGATTTAAACCAAGTTTTCCTTTCCTTCTATATCTTTACGGCCTGATTTACCTAAACTCTACGATTGATGAAATTTCTTAAAATTTTATTTAAGTTAATTGGTGTTGTTCTGCTCATTTTGCTGCTCATAATTTCGACTATGATCACAACAATGGATCATACGCCTTATAAAGAAATGCCTTATTACAAACAATGGAAGACAGAAATTGGAAATGTAAAAAGCGATAGTTCAATAGCGGGCGAACTGAAAGCAGGTTGGTCTAAGGTAAATATAACTCCTGCTTCGCCCACACCAATGGCAGGTTACGGCAATAGGCGCGGCAAATCTTATGTCTCAGTACATGATTCTATTTACATAAGAGCCATGGTGATTGATAATGGCGTAACACAGGCAGCTATTATTGCCGCAGATCTCCTTATTATTCCGCCAACCGTGACAAAAATCCTGCAGACACGGCTAACCGAAAAGGAAATTCCATTTGATCAGGTATATTTTGGAGCGACGCATAGCCATAACAGTGTAGGTGGCTGGGGAACCGGCATTTCAGGTTTATTCTTTTCAGGAAAGTATGACCAGGTCACAGTTGACCGTATTGCTGATGCCATTTTCCAGGCTATTGTACAGGCAAAAGCAAAAATTGAGCCAGCTAAGCTTACGTATCTGGAGGCAAAAGATACCATTGACATCCGAAACAGGCTGGTTGGTGATGAAGGTAGTATTGATCCGGAAATCCGGTCCTTGGCTCTTGTAAATAAAAGTGGTGAAAAAGCAGTTTTGAGCTCCTATGCAGCACATTCCACAGTGATGAACTCTAAGAATATGGTTCTGTCGCGTGATTATCCGGGCATATTGATTGATTCTCTGGAAAAAGGACGGTATAATTTTGCCATGTATATGGCTGGTGCGGTAGGTAGTATGGCACCTGTTGAAAAAGGAACGGATGATTTTGATGAAATGAAAAACCAGGCATTCGGTGTACAGCAATCTTTACTTTCTTCTAAAATTATCAGACAGCCTAAAAATGAATTGGTTATAAGGACGTTAACCATTCCTTTGCCGTTAAGAGATCCGTCACCAAGGTTAACGATGGATATTGTATTGCGGTCGTGGGTATTTAAAAAAGCATTTGGAGAATATCCGGTTTTTGTAAAAGCCCTCCGGATCGGGAATATTTTAATGGTAGGTATGCCATGCGATTTTTCGGGGGAACTAGTAGCCGGACTGGATGCTTATGCCAAAACAAAAGGATTGAATCTGATGGTAACGAGCTTCAACGGAGGTTATATTGGCTACATTACGCATGACAAATATTTCGACCGCGACTTGTACGAAACCAAACCTATGAGCTGGTACGGGCCTTATAACGGCGCATATTTACAGGAAGTAATTAAGGATATTATTGATAAAATGGATTAAGGCGCTTTCGGCTTTCGGTGGGTGGGCCGGCAACAGAACCTCAGTTTTTGGGTAGCTTTATCTCTTTGAGTACTTTAATCTGAAATTCATTTAGCTCAATATTACATATGAAAGCCTTTTTGCTGTTATTTTTTTGTTTGATTTCTACGGAAATATTTGCTCAAAAGCCTATGCGTTTGGCGGTTGCCGGTTTAAGTCACGGGCATGTTGGCTGGGCTTTTAACCGATCGGATAAAAAAGATACTGAACTGGTAGGTGTTTATGAAACGAATCAGGAACTGGTAGATCAGTTTATTTCCAAATACAAATTGGATAAAAGCCTGTTTTTTAATGATCTGAATAAAATGCTCGATCAGGTAAAACCGGATGCCGTTTCAGCTTTCGGGCCGATTAGTGAACATATTGCCATTGTAAGAGCCTGTGCGCCCAGGAAAATTCATGTGATGGTGGAAAAACCTTTGGCTACGACATTTGCTGATGCCAAAGAAATTGAGAAATTAGCAACACAGAATAATGTTCAGGTGCTGACTAATTTTGAAACATCCTGGTATGCGAGCAATCAATATGTACACGATTTGCTTACAGACGGGAAATTGGGTGAAATCAGGAAAGTAATGGTAAACGACGGGCATGAAGGTCCAAAGGAAATCGGTGTAAGTAAAGAGTTCTTTGCTATTTTAACCGATCCTGCTAAAAACGGAGCAGGAGCGCTAACAGATTTTGGATGTTACGGAGCAAATCTGATGACCTGGCTTTTAAAAGGAGAACGCCCGGTTTCTGTAACCGCAGTTACGCACCAGAACAAACCGGATATTTATAAAAATGTAGATGACGAAGCGTCAATTATTTTACAGTATCCCAAAGCGCAATGTATTATTCAGGCATCCTGGAACTGGACTTTTGCGAGAAAGGATATGGAAGTATTTGGTACAAAAGGTTATGCTGTTGCTGTTAATCCAACTACGGTTCGTCAGCGTTTAGCCAATAAATCTCCTGAGGAGACCTTAAAAATTGAACCTCGTCCTGCACCATTTACCGATCCTTTTTCAGTATTGGCAGATGTAGTGGGAGGCCGGTTGAAACTGGATAAAAATGACCTTTATGGATTGCCCGTCAATGTAATTGTGGTAGAAATTCTGGAAGCGGCAAAACTATCAGCCAAATCCGGGAAAACGGTTATGTTGAAATAAGAAAGTTAAATTGCTGTATTGAATTTGTTACAATTAAATAAAACCTATGGAATTAGATGCGCGACCCGTCAGCTTTTCACAAACTACGTTAACCGAGTTAATGATTCCTTCCTATGCCAATTTTGGTGGGAAAATACACGGAGGTATTTTGCTTTCACTAATTGATAAAGTAGCCTATGCCTGTGCATCGCGCCATGCTGCAACCTATTGTGTCACAGTTTCTGTGGATGGAGTTGATTTTTTGAAACCGGTTGAAGTCGGGGATCTTGTTTCCCTCATGGCATCGGTTAATTATGTCGGGCGCACTTCTTTAGTGATAGGAATAAGAGTCATAGCGGAAAATGTGAGAAATGGTGTTCAGCGGCATACCAATACTTCTTATGTTACGATGGTTGCTAAAGGAGACGATGACCGGCCAGCCGTTGTTCCGCCATTATTACTTGAAAACGAGGAAGATACCAGGCGTTTTTTGGAAGCAATGAAACGAAAGGAATTAAAAGAAACATATCGCCATGCATTTGACAATGCTAAAACCAGAATGGAAGTAAATGAAAATCTGGGGAAACTTGCAGAACAAAGGTGTGTACTTGGATGGAAAGATCAGAAATCATAATTTTTTTATGAATTTACTTGCTTTATACGCTTGCTGCTTCCTGTTTGCAGGAACCAATGAACCAACGGCTACTCTTCAGGTACAAATTACCAACGTAAAAAACGGGAACGGTAAAATCTGGATTGCCTTATTCAGGCCCGATGAAAAGTTTGGGACAAACAAGCCGGGGATTGCCAAAATCATTAGTGTGACATCTGCCGATGACCAGACTGCAACTTTCGAGTTAGCTCCCGGCCGTTATGCATTGGCCATGTATCACGATTTGAACGGAAATGATCTCATGGATAGAAATTTTGTGGGTATACCGAAAGAACCTTATGGATTCAGCAAGAATTTTCGTCCTAGATTTTCCGCTCCGTCGTTTGAAGATTGTGCATTTGAACTTTTGCCAGGCGGCAAGACAATTTCAGTGAAACTGACGAATTAAGATTTGACGGACTAAGATTTGACAACTTTTAAAAAGTTGTCAAATCTGTAAAAATTTCAAAATCCAAATAATCCACCGCTTTTCTTTCTGGTAGAAGTTGTTCTTTTTCCAAAAAGCATCCCAAAAACACCTCTCACTACTTCCCTGCCAATTTGTTTTGCCAAAGGAGATGATAAAGCCTCAGAAATCATACCTTTCTCTTCTTTCTGGTTTTTAGCCTGCTGCACTTCTTCTTTTGCGCTAACCTCGGCTTTTGCATGCTCCTCCATTCTTTTGGTCAGCATTTCGTAAGCACTTTCAGGATCGATCGGATCTTTGTATTTCAAATATACATCCGACTGGCGTACCTGATTTTCATAGTCAGCTTGTGTCATAGGTCCCATAATCGAGGTCGGAGGAAGCAAATGAGTAGCTGCAACTTCCGTTGGAATACCTTTTTCATTTAGTACCGTAACCAATGCCTGCCCAATTCCCAATGTCGTTAATATCTGGTCAATCTGATAATAATCTGAACGCGGATAGGTTTTAACAGTTTGCTTCAGTGCATCAGCATCTTGTGGCGTAAAGGCACGAAGTACGTGCTGGATCCGATTTCCTAATTGTCCCAGAACATTTACCGGAACATCCTGCGCCATCTGTGTACAAAAGAAAATACCTACACCTTTTGAACGGATTAGCCTGATAACCTGCTCAATCTGATCAAGAAATGCCCTTGGTGCATCCTTAAATAATAAATGCGCCTCATCCAGAAAGAATACCAGTTTCGGTTTATCCAGATCACCAGCTTCCAGGTAATTTTTGATATAATTCAGCAAGAAGGCTGAGCATAAATGTCGAAAACAAAGCAGGTTTATCCTGAACGTCTGAAATATTCAGCAGGCTGATCACACCTTGCCCGTCGATACGGTTGATTAGATCAGTTATATCGAATGATTTTTCACCAAAAATGCTTCCGACTCCCTGTTGTTCCAAAGCAACTATTTTACGTAAAATTGTTCCGGCAGTGGAAGAAGATATGGTTCCGTAATCAGCTTTGATCTCAGCGGCGCCCGGCCCTTCGGATAAGTAACTTAGTACTTTTTTAAGGTCAAATAAATCCACCATGGGCAGGTCTTTATCGTCGGCATATTTAAAAAGTATTGCCAGGACGCCTGCCTGCGTATCGTTTAATTCAAAAATTTTAGAGAGCAAAATTGGCCCGAATTCCAGAATAGTCGCACGCATTTGTGCACCTTTCTGGCCACTTAGTGAATATAATTCTACCGGATATCCTTTGGCTTCAAAAACGGTTCCTAATGCTTGCGACCGTTCGTCAATGGCTGCATTGGTCTTTCCCGGTTGTGCAATTCCTGATAAATCACCTTTGATGTCAGACATAAAAACAGGTACTCCGGCAGCAGAAAGCTGTTCAGCAAGCACTTGTAAAGTCCGCGTTTTTCCTGAGCCGGTGGCACCTGCAATCAGCCCATGGCGGTTCATCATTCGCAAAGGAAGGTTTACTTTTGCCTCTGTAATAATTTCACCGTCCAATATCGCGGATCCCAAATGAATGGAAGGCTGGCTGGTTTGATACGATTTTTGAATAGCTGCTACGAATAGATCTCTTTTAGACACAGAAGTATATTGTTATTGTTAATGACGGGTTAATTTACCAAATTTATATCTTTTGAAAAGATTCCTTGCTTTTATAAGTTTTTTTTGACCAAAATAATATTCTTTTTAGAAGGTATATTATTTTTCGTAGTAGTTTGTATTTACGATATATTATTAGGTATTTTGGTAAATTCACTATGTAATTATTCTGATTTTAATTCACGGAACCACAATATTTGCCGCATATGCTTAGTCGAGTTGCTAATTCAATTTATTGGATGAATCGTTATATGGAACGGGTAGAAAATTACTCCCGTTTTGTTGGAGTTAATTTTAATCTGGCTTTGGACCTTCCTCCTGATGTCGACGAACAATGGGAACCTCTTCTGATCGCTACTGCCGATCATTTTACTTTTTATAAATATTATGAAAAGCCAACAAAGGAAGATGTAATCCACTTTATGACCTTTGATAAACGTAATCCAAATTCGATAATCAGCTGTCTTTACGAAGCCAGGGAGAACGCGCGTACCATCCGGGAAACGATTTCGAAGGAAATGTGGGAAAGTATTAATGCATTTTATCTTTCTATAAAAGGTAATTCAGCAGAGAATTTCCGGAATATGGACCACATGCAGAATTACTTTACTGATATCCGTAAAAGCTGCCAGTTGTTTCACGGTGTTGTTGATTCGTCCATTACACGCAATGAAGCCTGGCATTTTGGCCGTTTAGGGCGCCATATAGAACGTGCAGATAAATGTTCCCGGTTTCTGGATGTTAAATATTTTACACTTTTGCAGGATGCAGGTACTTCCGGTTCTACACTTGACCTGATGATGTGGACTGCGGTGCTCAAATCAGTAAGTGCATATAATATGTACCGGCAGACGCATCGTGCACTCACCCCGATGAACATAGTCGCATTTTTGATTCTTGATAAATTATTCCCGCGTTCCATTGCTTACAGTGTTCGTCAGGCGGAGCTTTCGTTGTATGCTATTCGCGGATCAATTCCGGAAAGAGGGCACACAGATCCTGCTGAAAGGGCGCTGAGTAAAATGCGTAGTGAACTGGAATTCACAGAGGTGGAGGATGTATTCAAAATGGGCCTTCACGAATACCTGGACAAATTTCAGACAAAAAACAACGAGGTCGATAATGCCATTTTCGATATGTATTTTGGGTTGGAAACCGAACAATCACAATCCATGGGACAGTCGATGGGGCAAACTGCCGGAAAATCGATGAACCAGTGGATGAATTGACGAATGCCATAATAATTCAGCACTTCTCAGATATATTGTCGGAGATGCATACACTTATTGCTTAGGATCAAAGTGGCAGCCTGCATGGTTGCCATTACTTATACTCACCAGGAGTAAACGGATTGTCTTTTGCTAAAACAGAAAAATATATGAACCTGAAAGTTCATCACTCATTGATTTACAATTACAATTTTCCTGTTGTTCTGGATCAGCATACACTGTATATTTATCCGAAGCCTTATCCACATCAGCGTATTATTGATTATTCGCTCTTCATTGACCCCAAACCATCTAAAATTGTCAGGAATGTAGATGCAGAAGGTAACCCTCAACAGGTAGCTTATTTTTTTAACGGTCCTGTGAACAGATTAACAGTAGATGCGGTAATTACGGTAAGTTCTGATCCTGTAAATATTTTCGACTTTGTACTTTTTCCGTTTTCTACCCAAAACTTTCCTTTTTTATATGAGGACAGGATCTATAAATACCTGATCCCATATCTTAGCCGGAGTGATGTAACAAACTATGTTGAACAATTTGCGAGGAAAATTGCTTCGGAAGTAAATTGGGAAACCGTTCCTTTTCTTGTACAGCTAAGCCATTATATCAGTACAAATTTCAGTTATCAGAACAGGGAATTTGGAAAGGCTTATCCGCCGGACGATACCTTGCGGGACAGAACAGGCTCATGCAGGGATTACTCGCGGCTATTTATAAGTGCCTGCAGGAGTCTGGGAATTGCTGCACGCTTCGTAAGTGGATATCTATATGGAAATCCTTTGCAGGCACACGAGCTTCATGCGTGGGTTGAAGTGTATCTGCCGGGTGCAGGCTGGCGCGGGTTTGATCCGACAGAAGGCAAAGCTATTGTCAATAATCATATCAGTACGGCTGCATCAGCTGATTTTGACCAACTTGCGCCTGTGATGGGCTCCTTTCGGGGATTTGCCAATGCATCATTAATAACTCAGGTTGATATAGAAATGGTTTAATGCTTCTTGAAGCCCTTTTAATCAATAGTTACTATTGTTTCAAGAAAAGCAGTTAAGGCATAGGAAATTTAGTATTTTTGTACCCAAACAAACAGAGGAATTTAGATCGTGACGTTAATAAAATCTATATCAGGGATCAGAGGTATTGTTGGTGGTAAATCCGGCGAGGGGCTGACTCCGATTGATGTTGTAAAATTCGCAGCTGCTTATGGAACATGGCTACGACGTACTAATCCACAAAATTTAAAAGTTATAATCGGTCGTGACGCCCGCCTTTCAGGTGAAATGGTAAGCCGGCTTGTTGCTGCTACTTTGCAGGGGGTAGGTTTAAGTGTAATAGATTTAGGTCTGTCCACTACTCCAACTGTTGAGATTGCAGTTACTATGGAGCATGCGGGTGGAGGAATTATTCTGACCGCAAGCCACAATCCAATTCAATGGAATGCCCTGAAACTGCTTAATCACGATGGAGAATTTATTTCTGAGGCAGAAGGTGCGGAAGTTTTAAGAATTGCCGATGAAGAAGATTTTATTTTTGTTGACGTTAAAAAACTTGGTAGTTACAGTATTGATAATACGTATCTCCAGAAACATATTGACCATATCCTGGCACTTCCATTAGTCGATATTGAAGCGATCAAAGCTGCTAATTTTCGTATTGTTGTTGATGCAGTCAATTCAACGGGTGGAATTGCCGTTCCTATGTTGCTGGAAGCTTTGGGTGTGTCAGTCAAAAATGTCAAAAAATTAAATTGTGATCCAACTGGTAATTTTGCACACAATCCGGAGCCGCTGCCTGAACATTTAAGGGAAATCAGTAAAGAACTAAAAGACGGTTCATATAATCTGGGTATTGTAGTAGATCCGGATGTGGACAGGCTGGCGTTGATGTGTGAAGACGGAAGTCCGTTTGGAGAAGAATATACATTGGTAGCTGTTGCAGATTATGTGCTTAAAAACAGTGTTGGAAATACGGTTTCAAATTTGTCATCCACAGCAGCTTTACGCGATATAACCGTAAAAGCCGGAGGACAATATTTTGCTTCCGCAGTAGGAGAGGTAAATGTGGTAGCGATGATGAAGCAGCACAATGCCATCATTGGTGGAGAAGGAAATGGTGGAGTAATTTATCCTGAAAGCCATTATGGCCGGGATGCTTTGGTTGGTATTGCACTCTTTCTTACACACTTGGCAAAATTTGGTAAAACCGCCTCTGTTTTAAGAAAGTCGTATCCGGGTTATTATATTTCTAAAAATAAAATCGAGTTAACTCCTGATATTAATGTTGACAATATCCTGAGTCGTATTCAATCCAAATATTCAAAACAGCCATTGAGCATTATTGATGGCGTCCGGATAGAGTTTGACCATGAATGGGTTCACTTGCGCAGGTCAAATACGGAGCCGATTATTCGTATTTACTCTGAATCGGAAACACAGACAACCGCAATTAATCTAGCCAACAAAATAATTTCTGATATTAAAGAGATTATCTCAGAACCAAAAAATTAACAATGAAGGTTTATCTGGACAATGCTGCCACTACGCCTCTTGACCCCGAAGTGCTGGATGCAATGCTTCCAATCATGCGGGAACAATTTGGCAATCCATCGTCAATCCATTCATATGGCCGTGCTGCGCGCTCGGTGATAGAAAGAGCAAGAAAACAGATTGCCGGTATATTGAATGCAGCGCCTTCGGAAATATTTTTTACTTCCGGAGGAACCGAAGCAGATAATACTGCCATTCGGTCAAGTATAGAAACACTGGGTTTGAAGCATGCGATTACTTCCAGAATTGAGCATCATGCAGTCCTGCATACTTTGGAACATCTTCAAAAAACCGGACAGATTGAGCTGAGTTTTGTAGACCTGAATGAAAATGGAGTAGTTGATCTTCCACATTTGGAACATTTGCTGAAAACGCATTCAAGATCACTGGTTTCTTTGATGCATGGAAATAATGAGATCGGCAACCTGCTTGATCTTGATACTGTTGGTGAATTATGTGTGAAATATAATGCGTTATTTCATTGTGATACCGTACAGACGATGGGTCACTACAAACATGATCTTCAGCAACTGAAAGCTAATTTTATAGTTGGGGCTGCTCATAAATTCAATGGGCCGAAAGGGATAGGTTTTCTGTATGTAAGGCCAGGAATTAAGATTTATCCATATTTACACGGTGGTGCGCAGGAGCGTAATATGCGTGGCGGGACCGAAAACGTATACGGTATTGTAGGTTTGGCAAAAGCTTTGGAAATTGCTTACCGGGATATGGATTCACATCGCAGCCATATAGAAAATCTGAAAAGCAGGATGATTCAGAAGTTGAGCGAAAACATTGAAGGAATCCGGTTCAATGGTCAGTCAGGCCAGCTTGAAAACAGCCTTTATACCGTTTTGAATGTAAGCCTTCCACCTTCTGATATAAGTGATATGCTTTTGTTTAACCTGGATATTGCAGGAATCGCTGTATCTGGCGGAAGTGCCTGTTCCAGCGGAACTGAGATCGGCTCACATGTTTTAAATGAACTCCAAATTGATCCTGAAAGAGCGAATGTAAGGTTCTCATTCGGAAAATATAATACAGAGCAAGAGATTGATTATGCAGTTGGTACACTTGCAGAGCTGTATCGCAAAGAATCTGTTTTGTTATAAGCAAAGATAAAGAGAAGTCAGGTTTCTGAAACGGGGCCGCCAAGACGGGGTCACCGAGACGGGGTCGCCGAGACGGGGTCGCCCAGACTTGACTTCTCTATTTTGATAAATTATGCATTTTTAACGAGATCTTCCAGCGTTTCAATCCAGATGTCACTGTCATTCAGGCTTTCCACAAGCTGCCAGTGTTCACCGCCTTCTTTCTCGAATATTTCTTTATATTCATCGCCAACTTCAATCGTAGTTTCCAGACAATCAGCTACAAAAGCAGGTGAGAAAGCTAATACACTTTTAATTCCTTTTTTTGCAAGTTCGGGTATTATTTCATCCGTATAAGGTTTTATCCAGGGCGTTTTACCAAGTCGTGATTGAAAAGCAACCGTGTATTTGCCTTCCGGAATTCCCATTCCCTTTACAAATAATCGCGTAGTTTCATAACATTGAGCACGGTAACAATGCTGATTCCTGGCATCGAGTTTATCACAGCAAGTTCCAAACTGGCAAACATTGGCAACATCTCCTTTTGTAATTTGTCTTTCGGGAATTCCATGATAGCTGAACACAAAGTGGTCGTAATCTCTTTGTGCCATGTATTTTTTGCCAAGATTAACAAATCCTTCAACAAATTTTGGATGATCAAGGAATCGGTTAACAAACCGGATTTCAGGAAGTACTTCCCAGTCTTTCACTACTTCCATAACTTTTTTGTACACCGAACCTGTTGATGCAGAGGCATACTGAGGAAAAAAAGGAACGACAATAATTTCAGAAAGGCATTCTTTACGTAGTTCATTTAAGCCGCTTTCAATACTTGGGCTTTGATAACGCATAGCAAGTTTAACCACATAGTTTTCTCCTAATGCCTTTTGTAATTTTTCTTCAACAGAATAGCCGTAAATTTTTAATGGTGATCCTGCCGGAGTCCATAATTGCCGGTAAATTTTTGCGGATTTCGGTGCCCGGAAAGGTGCTATAATCAGATTGATCAGCAACCAGCGATTCAGATAAGGGATATCAATTACCCGTTCATCCATCAAAAACTCCCGGAGGTATTTTCTTACGTCAGGTACCGAAGGGCTATCCGGAGTACCCAGGTTAACGATGAGAACACCTGTTTTCCCAATTGCTTTTTTCTGTGAGATTGAAGCCTGGGTCAATGTATTGGTATGCATTGAAGTAGTTAAATTTATAATATTCAAGGTGAAATATTGTATTTATTAAACTGATGCGCATAACTATAAAGTTCGCTGCACATCAGCTTTTAATATTATAAGCCTAAAAGTATTTCTTTCAACACAGCCTGTGCCGACCATTCCCGGTTGGCAGCTTCTTCAATCACCAGCGAACGCGGGCCATCCAATACCTCATCGGCTACTTTCATATTTCTCCTTAATGGCAGGCAATGCATGAATTTTCCGTTATCAGTCAGGGCCATTTTTGTTTCGGTAAGCATCCACGACGGATCGCTTGTTAAAACCTGCCCATAATTTGTAAATGAAGACCAGTTTTTGCCATATACAAAGTCGGCTCCTTCCAAAGCCTTATCCTGATCATAAATAACCTGGCCTTTGCCTACAAATTCGGGAGCCAGGTCATATCCCTCCGGATGCGTAATCACCAGTTCTACGTCCATAGGGTTCATCCATTCACAAAACGAATTGGCAACTGCCTGTGGCAGCGCTTTAAAATGAGGAAGCCAGGTAAGTACAACTTTCGGGCGTTGTTTTAATTTAAATTCTTCAATAGTAATGCAATCCGCCAGAGATTGCAGCGGATGACGTGTTGCAGATTCGAGGTTCACTATCGGGACATCGGCGTATTTTTTAAATTGCTGAAATACCATTTCCTGATAATCTTTATCACGATCCTGCAAACCAGCAAAAGAGCGTATTCCAATGATGTTACAGTAACGTCCGATCACGGCAGCAGCTTCCTTTACATGCTCAGCCTTGTCACCGTTCATAATCACTCCTTCCTCCATTTCAAGCCCCCAGCCATCCTGTCCGACATTCATGATAATGACGTTCAAACCCAGATTTTGAGCCGCTTTTTGAGTACTGATACGGGTTCTTAAACTCGAATTAAAGAACAGAAGCCCTATTGTTTTATTTTTACCAAGTTCTATATCAGCAAATGGATTGCGTTTCGCCGCAATACCACTCGAAATCAATTGTGGAAGGTCAGCTACGTCTTCTAGGGAAAGGAAATGTTTCATTGATTGTTTTGGTGATGTATTTAAACGCAATATGCGCTTTGGTTTTCGCAATGGATTTGGTTGCGAAGACGCAAAACTATTATAATCTATTTACAATCTTTTTTCTATAGTATTAAATGTATCCATTGCGTTAAATAAGACTGCCTACTTCAATTCGTAATACTTCTAAGAATAAATCCGCCTCTTCCTTCCCCAGCGCCAATGAAGGTAATAACCGAATAGTATTGACCCCGGCGACGCCAGTGAACATTTTGTGTTCAAACAATAATTTATTTCTAAGATCTTTAACAGGGAAATCGTATTCAATACCAATCATTAATCCACGTCCTCTCAATTCTTTATATCCGCCAATTTCCTGAATGCCTTTGAAAAGATATTCTCCAATTTCAGCAGCGTTTTCCAGGAGATTTTCATTTTTCATAATATCCAAAACCGCCACACCGGCAGCGCAGGCCAAGTGATTTCCACCAAATGTAGTTCCCAGCAAACCATAACTTGCTTTGAACTTAGGCGATATTAAAATTCCTCCGATCGGAAAACCATTTCCCATACCTTTGGCCATAGAAATTATATCCGGATCAATACCGCTGAACTGGTGTGAAAAGAATTTTCCTGTCCGTCCATAACCACACTGTACGCTGTCCAGAATTAGAATGGCACCCGTTTCGTCACACTTACGACGTAATGTTTGCAGGAATTCGTCGGTACACACGTTGATCCCGCCAACACCCTGGATACCTTCAACAATAACTGCACAGACTTCATCCGTAATACCGTTTTCTGCTGATTCAATATTATTAAAAGGTAAAAACGAAACGTGTTTATTATAATTAATTGGTGCTACTATAGAAAGATTATCTGTTGCAGCAACGGCACCGGCTGTACGGCCATGAAATGATTTTGTAAATGAAATAACTTTAGTCCGGCCGTTATGGAAAGATGCCAGTTTTAAAGCATTTTCATTGGCTTCGGCTCCTGAATTGCACAGGAATAATTTATAATCCGGATAACCGGAAAGATCTCCCAATTTTTCAGCCAGTTCTTCCTGCAAAGAAATTTTGACAGAATTAGAATAAAAACTGATCGCATTAAGCTGCTTAGTGAGCATATCCACATAATACGGATGACAATGCCCAACGGAAATTACCGCATGGCCGCCATATAGATCCAGATATTTTGTGCCATTTTGATCCCACAAATAACTTCCCTGTGCTTTTACAGGCTCAATATCATAAATTGGATATACATCAAATAAATGTGACATAGTTTCAGGTAGTTTTAACCGCAGAGGAAATGAGTTTTAAATCACAGAGTTTCACAGAGCTTAAAAAGTTTAGCGTCCTCTCTGCGCTTAACTTCTTAACCCTGCGTTTAAATTTAAAAAGCAGGAGCCTTTAATCTTAAACCCGTATCTTCTGGCAACCCGAATAGCAGATTTAGATTCTGAACTGCCTGACCGGAAGCACCTTTTGTTAAATTATCTATAATACTGGTAATCAATAATTGTCCATCATGTACTTCCAAATGAATCAGGCCTTTGTTGGTATTAACAACTTGTTTTATATCAATAGGTATTTCGCTGACATGCGTAAACGGATGGGATACGTAGTAACTTTTATACAATTCATTTGCTTCATTCAGCGAACCTTCAAAACGGGTATAAACATTTGCCATAATCCCACGGGTAAAATCGCCTCTATATGGAATAAAATTAACTGCTTTGTCGAAACCGTTTTGCAACTTCCCAAGGCTCATTTTAATCTCAGTGAGATGCTGATGTGTAAAAGCTTTATAAATGGAAACATTATTATTCCGCCAGGTAAAATGCGTAGTAGCACTCAGCGACTGTCCTGCTCCGGTACTTCCTGTCACCGCACTTACATGAATATCATCCTTGATCAGATTCGCAGCAGCCAATGGCAAAATGGCCAATTGGATACTCGTTGCAAAACATCCCGGATTGGCAATTTTTGTTGCCGTTTTGATCTTCTCTTTTTGTAGTTCAGGAAGTCCGTAAATAAACCCGTTTGATTCATCCCGAAAGTCCGTACTAAGATCAATGATTTTAATAGTATCAGGAACGGTATATTCATTCAGAAATTTATGCGATTCTCCATGTCCGGAGCAAAGAAAAATGGCTTGTAAGTTTTCCTTATTTAAGAGTGCCTGTATTTCTTCTCCTGAAAAGGTTAGGTCGGTATCACCCAACAGATCCGTATGTGTTGTATAAACCGGCTTTCCTACCTGACTTTTACTATGTGCAAAAGCAATGTTAATATTCGGATGGTTAATGACAATTCTCAGCAATTCCCCACCCGTATAACCCGCCGCACCTATTATTCCAATGTTAATAGAGTTTATTAGTTTATTAGTTAATGAGTTCATGAGTTACATTAGAATTAGATTTGAGGGTTACGAACTTTTTTAATCAAAGAGATTAACATTGCCTTGATCTCTTTGATCTCTAAATTTCTTCTTTCAAATACTTCGATAGATATATAGTTTAAGTCTTTGCTAAGTAGAAGATAATATTCTGTTTCATGCAATGAACCGAGTGAAATTTGGAAAAAATTGGCAATGTCGAGGACACCTTTTTTACCACAACCTTCGGCCAAATTAGCAGATATAGAAACTGTTGCTCTACGCATTTGAGAAGTAAGCCCAAACATTTCATTTTTTGGAAAGTTATTAGTAAGTTGATAAATCTCCAGAACAAGTTGATGAGATTTCTGCCAGACTTTCAAATCTTGATAATTTTGCATGAGCTTTACTCCTGAACTTTAAACTCCTAAACTTTTAACTTTCTGCTGATTCGCTTACTTTTTGATAAATCATCACCTGATTAGAAGCAACCTTTGAGAAACCGCGTACATCATCGCCGGTCCAGGCATTGTTCATTTCGCCATAACTTCCGAATTTTGAAGACATCAGGTCAAATGGTGATTCGATACCTTCTATATGGAAACGGTATGGCGCCAGTTGCACGTGAACTTTTCCTGTAACATGCGTTTGTGTATCAGCAAGAAATGTTTCAATGTTACGCATAACAGGCTCTACAAACTGGCCTTTGTGCAGCAAGCTGCCATACCAGTTAGATAGTTGTTCTTTCCAGTAAAGCTGTTGTTCGCTCAATACATGTTTTTCCAAAGTATGATGCGCCTTGATGATAACCAACGGAGCTGCGGCTTCAAATCCAACGCGGCCTTTGATACCAATAATTGTATCACCCACATGAATATCACGGCCAATACCAAAAGGCTGGGCAATAGCTGCCAGTTTCTGAATAGCATGGACCGGGTTGTCAAAAATTTCTCCGGCTACACTTTTCAACTCACCTTCAACAAATTCCAGTGTGATCGTTTCCGGCTCAGTTTTGGTAACCTGGGTTGGCCAAGCAGACTCGGGAAGATACTGATCAGAAGTCAGGGTTTCTTTTCCTCCAACAGATGTTCCCCAAAGCCCTTTGTTAATACTGTATGCAGCTTTTGCCCATTCGCGGCCAACACCTTTTTTAGTTAAGTATTCAATTTCAGCTTCACGGGAAAGTTTCAAATCACGGATCGGCGTAATAATTTCAGCTTCCGGAATAATAATACGGAATGCCATATCAAACCGGACCTGATCATTTCCGGCACCTGTGCTTCCATGAGCAATAGCACTTGCCCCGATTTCCTTAGCGTATTCAGCAACAGCAACTGCCTGAAAAACACGTTCCGCACTCACTGAAAGCGGATAAGTATTATTTTTCAATACATTTCCAAAAATCAGATATTTGATACAATCGTTATAGTAATCTTTTGTTTTGGAGATTGTAACATGTTTTTTTACGCCAAGTGAATAAGCATTGGCCTCAATCGTTTTCAGGTCTTCTTCCGAAAAACCACCGGTATCTACCAAAACTGAGTAAACTTCGTAGCCATTATCTTCAGCTAAATATTTTACACAAAAAGAGGTATCCAATCCTCCACTAAACGCTAATACTACTTTGGGCTGTGACATTTTAAAGAATATGTAATTTCTTATTGGTTATTAAAATGGAACTACAAAGAAACAAAAAAATACCTCGCTTCGGGCTTATTATAGCTTTCGGGCGAGGTATTTAGATAGATATATGTAATCTGTAAATGAATGCTTACACTAGTGTATGAGCATAGCCTCGGCGTTTTTCTTTTTGGCGCGTTCTTCCCTTCGTAATAAAATACGTTGTTTGATTCGCATCCAGCGCTCGTAAAGGCTTGATTCTTTCAGGAAATCCCAGGAATCCTTTTCAGGCTGGGCATCCACTTTTTTATGTTCTTCGGGATTGTACATCATTCCCGTACATAGGCAATGTTTTCTGCCGGTACGGCTCAATACATCATAATTCACACAACTTGCACATCCTTTCCAGAAGGCATCATCAGCTGGTAATTCGCTGAATGTTACAGGCTCATAACCCAGATCTGAATTAATCTTCATCACTGGCAGGCTCGTTGTAATACCTATAATTTTAGCATCCGGATATTTGCTGCGTGATAATTCAAAAGCTTTTTGCTTGATTGCCTTTGCCATTCCACTGTTTCTAAAATCAGGATGCACGATAAGACCTGAATTCGCTACAAATTTGCCATGCTCCCAGGTTTCAATATAGCAAAAGCCTACCCAGATGCCATCCGTTGTTGTTGCGATAATTGCTTTCCCTTCAATCATCTTTTCCATGATATATACAGGAGAACGTTTAGCTATACCAGTACCACGCTTTTTGGCGCTTTCCTCCATTTCTGCACAAATTGTTTCTGCAAAATGGAGATGATTTTCATTGGCAGTCTGTACTAAAAACTTACTGCCCACTACTTCGGTATTTTTCATTTATGGCTGTATGGCAAAAATGTTCGAAACAAAATAAATATCCCCAGATGAAAACGATGGGACGTTTAAGAACTATTTTAGTAACAATATTAGGGGTATAAAAGATTTACCACGTAGGTAAAATAAGGTTATGCGGTCCGGGGGGACCTATATCGGAAAGGCGTAGTATGCAGAACAGTATGTATTTCGGTATTGTTCATTAACTTGCTAAATGCGTCTAAGAGGTTGCAAAGCTTGCAAAAAATAATATTACTCCAAAGAAACAGCAGATATATTTTTATGGTTCGTTTTTTTAATGAAAAATATTATTGAATTTAATCCGAAGATTGTATTTGAATAACCAATGAAATCCTCCTGAATAACCTTAAATTCAACTAACGGGGGTACATAATTGCGATTTTTCGCTTTGAGCAAATTTTTTAAATACTACGCAAATAGTATATTTTAATGTCAGACATTTCAACCGACGATCTACTTTATGGCTATATGAACGGGATATTTCCTATGGCAGAAGCAGATGACACTATCTATTGGTACTCACCTGATCCAAGGGCAGTTATACCAATAGAAACCTACAAACCTTCCCGGTCGCTCCGGCCGGTTCTGAATAAAAAGACCTTTGAAATAAGGGTAGATTTTAATTTTGAAGCGGTCATGCGCGGTTGTTCGCAGCCGAGAGAAATGGAAGAAGGTACCTGGATTTCAGAAGAAATTATTTCAGCTTATGTTGCTTTACATCAGTCTGGCTATGCACATAGTGTGGAAGCATGGCGTAATGATCAGCTGGTGGGAGGGCTTTATGGTGTTTCGATAAACGGAGCATTTTTTGGAGAATCAATGTTTTCTCTGGAAAGTAACTCTTCCAAAGTTGCTTTTCATTATTTGATTGAAATATTGCGTGTCAATGACTTCATGCTGCTGGATACGCAATTTATAAATGACAATGTGCTCAGGTACGGTGCAGTTGAAATACCCAGGGAGCAATATATGCAACGGCTGCAAAAGGCTTTATTGTTAAGCAGGAAATTTGATAAAAGTTTGATTTCTGACCATTTTTAAAAATAAAGATATCGTTCATAATAAAAGTTATCTGCTTTTTTCATTTGAAATAATTTAATTTTGAGACGAAATCAAATTATCAGCCACTCGTTCCGGCTGATCTGTACTGCCTTATTTGAACCATAAAAGTGTCAAAACCAATACTTGTAATAAAATTCGGAACTGCATCTATCACACTTCCTTCCGGTGAACCTGACATCAGGATTATATCTGAAATTGCACGGCAGGTATCCTCTATCCATTCCCTTTATCGCATCATTATCGTTTCTTCAGGAGCAGTTGGCGCCGGAAAAGCGTTTATCCAGGATTATAAAGGAACCATGACCCAGCGCAAAGCGGCAGCTTCTGTCGGGAATCCGTTGCTGGTTGGCTTGTATGCCGGTTACTTTGCTCCTAACAACATTTACATTGCCCAAAGTCTTTGTGAAAGGCAGCACTTTGCAAACAGGAATAAATTTTTACAGCTAAAAGAAACTTTTGAAGAACTCTGGCAGAATAATATTATTCCGATTGTTAACGAAAATGATGTTGTAAGCGATCGCGAATTGAAATTTTCAGATAATGACGAACTGGCTACATTACTTGCAGTAGGTTTTGGAGCCGAATCACTCATGTTTTGTACATCCGTTGGTGGTTTGCTCGACGAACAGGGGAAAATTCTAAGGAACGTATCCAATGTGAATGAGGTTTTTAAATTTGTACGTACGGATAAATCATTCCTGGGTTTAGGAGGAATGGCTTCCAAGCTGACGTTTGCCAAGTTAGCCGCACGTATGGCGATCCGGGTTGTAATATTCGGGATGAACCAGGAGAATGAGCTGTTACACGCACTTGATGGAAAAGCAGGAACTGTAATTGGTGCCGGGAAAAGTACATTATCCGCCCGGAATCGCTGGCTGGGAAGTGGGGGTTTAGTTTCTGGAAGATTGCAAATTGATGAAGGTGCGTCAAAAGCATTATTAAAGCGAAAAAGCCTTCTGGCAGTAGGAGTGACAGAAGTAACAGGAGAATTTGAAGCAGGAGAAATTATTGAAATTTATTCTCCTGATCAGGAAATGGTTGCAGTAGCACGTGCCAGGGAAAATTCTGCTGCAATTAAGGAAAATTTAAAAACACTGAATTTTGAAGTGGCGCATGCCAATGATATTGTACTACTCTGATGAAATCTATATTACCTCTTTTAAAAGCAACACAGGACGCATCCGTAGCGGTCCGCAAATTATCTGATCAGCAACGCGCCGGCCTGCTAATCGTTTTGGCCAATAAAGTTGAAGGAAATTCGGCTCGCATTATCACAGAAAATCAGAAGGATCTTGATGTGATGGATGATGCTGATCCGAAAAAAGATCGTTTGCTTTTGAATGAAAAGAGGATTCTTGACCTGGCTCAAAGTCTCAGAGAAATTGCGGCTCTACCTGATCCAACCGGAGAGATACTGCTTGAACGCACGATTGAACAGGGATTGTCACTACGTAAAGTAACGGTGCCGCTTGGCGTTGTCGGAGTTATTTATGAGTCAAGGCCAAACGTTACGCTTGATGTTGCATCACTCTGCTTACGTTCCGGTAATGCATGTGTTTTGAAAGGTGGAAAAGAAGCGCATTTTTCCAATACTTATCTGGTTGGTTTAATCCATGAAAGTCTGTCTGAATTTGGTATTCCGAACGGAGCAGTAACCTTACTTCCAACTGGCCGCGAATTTGTTATGGAACTGCTTACAGCTACCAAATACGTGGATATTATTATTCCACGCGGTTCTGAAAGCCTGATTAAGTTTGTACGCCAGAATTCACTGGTTCCTACCATTGAAACCGGAGCAGGTGTTTGTCATACCTATATAGACAAAACTGGCGATCTCAATAAAGCGGCTAAAATTGTAGTGAATGCAAAAGTCTCACGCCCATCGGTTTGTAATTCGCTGGATACGGTATTGGTGGATAGAGAAGTGGCAGATGCATTTTTGCCAAAATTGAAAGACGATTTTATTAAATGGAATGTGGAGGTTTTTGCTGATGAAACTTCATTTGGCATATTACAAAAAGCGGATTATCCATATCTAAGAAAAGCAGAACCGGAAGATTTTGGCCGGGAATTCCTGGATTATAAATGTTCTGTAAAAGTAGTTGAAGGATTGAATGAAGCACTTGAACATATCCGTGCTTTTTCTTCCCGTCACTCAGAAGCCATTATTTCATCTGATAGTGAAGCCATTGAGAGTTTTCTGAATGAAGTGGATGCCGCAGCTGTCTATGCCAATGCATCAACCCGTTTTACAGACGGAGCTGTATTTGCACTTGGGGCGGAAATTGGTATTTCGACTCAGAAATTACACGCACGCGGCCCGTTTGCTTTGGAAAAACTTGTGACCGAAAAATGGATCGTTAGAGGTGACGGACAGGTAAGGTGGTGAGATTCTTTTTATTTTATTATGCTGTTTTTAATGTACTTGGTGACCAAAAATGTTTAACTTCATTACGGTTTACTTTTTTATCAGCATGCCATAAGTCATGGTCTAATTGCAATTTTAACCAGAATTGCGGTGTAGAACCAAAGGCTTCTGCCAGCCTGATTGCCATTTCTGAACTAATTCCCTGGCGTTCATGCAATATTGCAGATATAATATTTCTCGTAACTCCAAGTCCATCAGCTACTTGAATAATAGTTAATGATTCTCCTGTTTCTTCCTTTATTCCTTCCATTATGTCCCGGATCATTGCTCCTGGATGCGGAGGTTTCATGCCTCGTTTAATCATATTATCGTTTTTAATGGTAATCTATGTAATCAACGTCAAATGCCTGTTCCTTCTCAAATCTAAAAATAATTCTAAAATTCTTATCTACTTTTACAGACCAAAACCCTTTAAGTCCTCCTGTAAGTTGATGTAATCCCAACCAATCTGGTTCATGTCATCAACTGCAACTGATTCATCTAACCGATAAAGTATGCGCCGGATTTTTTCAACATGATGAGGCTGTAATTTAGAGGAATCATCTTTTTCAAAAAATAGCCTAAGACCCTTATGTTGAAAACTTATAATCATAACGCGAATATAGAACAGAAGGTTTGAGATAACAAAGGAATGTAACAGCGTAGCTAATTTTCAGCATACATAATCTTGTATGCTCTCAAATCAAATTTTATATCTTTGCCCAAAAACAATCCGAATAGCCTCATCACATTATGGATACATCCAGTGCCATTGAAAATATACAAGTACGTTCTCAGGAAGCTATAAGGCTTTTAAAAAAGCTGATTGAAACGCAGTCTTTTAGTAAGGAAGAAGATCGCACGGCATCGCTAATTGAAGAATTTTTCACCCAAAAAAACATTCCTTTTCATCGTAAGAAAAATAACATCTGGGCATATAACTTACATTTTGATGCCGGTAAACCTACACTTCTGCTTAATTCTCATCATGATACGGTAAAACCAAATAAATCCTGGACGCTCAATCCGTTTGAAGCACTTGTGAGAGATGGGAAACTGTTTGGTTTAGGAAGCAATGATGCAGGCGGGTGTCTGGTTTCATTAATGGCAGCTTTTAGTCATTTTTATGACAGGAATGACCTCACTTATAATATCGTAATAGCAGCAACTGCCGAGGAAGAAATATCAGGAAAGGAAGGACTGGAAATTGTCATTCCGGAATTGCCATATATTGCATTTGCCATTGTAGGAGAACCGACAGACATGCAATTGGCAGTTGCCGAGAAAGGATTGCTCGTATTGGATTGTACTGCAAAAGGGAAATCAGGCCATGCAGCGAGAGAAGAAGGTGATAATGCGATTTATAAAGCATTGAAAGATATTGACTGGATCAGCAATTACCAGTTTCTCAAAGTTTCTCCGACATTAGGGCCGGTGAAAATGTCAGTGACTATTATTAATGCTGGAACTCAGCATAATGTGGTGCCGGATATCTGTACATTCACGATTGACGTAAGGGCTACGGATCAGTATACTTTGGAAGAGATCATTGAAGTCATTCAGGCTAATATTCAGTCGGAAGTAAATGCCCGTTCTATACGCTTGCGGCCATCCAGTATTCCAATGGATCATCCGATTGTAAAAGCAGGCTTAAGTATGGGAAGAGAAGCTTACGGCTCTCCAACTACTTCCGATCAGGCATTATTGGATTGCCCTTCTTTAAAAATGGGGCCGGGCCATTCAGGACGTTCTCATAGTGCTGACGAGTTTATTTATCTGCATGAAATTGAAGAAGGAATCACCCAATATATCCAAATGCTTGAAGAAGTGATGAATAAATAGAACTGCATCGAAGTAGGACACAGCCAAGGTTAATAATCAAAGCTAAAACTTATGCGTTTTTACAGTAAAGAGGATGCCGGAGTTTTTGAGACTGTTCAATTCCTTTATATCAGAACGATACTGGAAGACCATGTCTTGCGGATTACATTGAACCGCCCCGAAAAACGTAATGCTTTTACTCCCACAATGGCCGAGGAAATTACATTTGCTTTGGCATATGCACATTATAATCAGGAAGTCCGTTGCGTAATTATAGATGCAGAAGGGCCGGTTTTTTGTGCTGGTGCAGATTTAAATGCTTTCTACAACCTTGATGCCGATATCAGGAATCCAACGTTGCCAAAAATCAGGGAAGAAGTCAAATTAGGAGATGCTTTTGACCAACTGCTGAAACCAAGTATAGCTCAGGTGGAAGGCGCTGTGTTAGCTGGTGGATTTCTACTGATTTGCGGATGTACCTTTGTTATCAGTGAAAACGAAGCGGCATATGGTTTGCCGGAAGTAAAAAGAGGTATTTGGCCAATGCAGGTTATGGCTTCATTGCTGTCAATTATTCCAAAACGAAAAATACTGGAAATGGCTGTTACGGGTAAAAGTTACTCTGCTGAGGAAGCTTTTCGGTTAGGCTTGGTAACTCAAATTATCGAAAAAGAAATAATAGCAGATGAGGTAAATAAGCTTGCAGATATAATATGTGCCAATGCCCCGCTTGCTATTCAGGCAGGAATGGAAGCATTGCAAGAGTTATCAGCTATTTCATCAAGTGAGCAGCATACTTATCTCAAAAACCAATTAGAGGAACTCCTGGCTTCCGAAGATGCCAAGGAAGGGGCACTGGCCTTTAAAGAGAAAAGGCAGCCTGTTTGGAAAGGGAAATAATCTTCTTATTTCTAACAAGAATTTTAAGAGCTGGCAGCTAAACACTATATAGCTTCTGCCCTAAGAATTTCCTGGTACAATTTCAATTTCTTCTCCGTACTTGTTGTGGAATTTGAAATCGGTAACACCCAATGAAGAATCTTTAATTAATTTAACCCAGATTTTATACTGGAAAAACCATTTAACCTGACGGGAAATAATTCCTTTTGTAAAATAAGAGTGAAGAAACGGATGTAGTAAAATCGTAATTCCACGTTCATTTTGCTTGGAAAGCATATAGTCCAGGTTGTTCTCAATTACGTCAGAAACTAATATACTTGCCTGAATAGTCCCGGTACCGCCGCATGTAGGACATGTTTCACGGGTTACAATGTTCATTTCCGGTCTTACACGCTGACGCGTAATCTGTAATAACCCGAATTTTGAAAGTGGCAGAACTGTGTATTTAGAGCGGTCGCCTTTCATTTCATCGCGCATGGTATCAAATAGAATGCGTTTGTTATCCGCTTTCTTCATATCGATGAAATCCACAACGATAATTCCGCCCATATCTCTCAGGCGTAATTGTCGGGCAACTTCCTTGGCAGCTTCCAGATTGACACTCAGCGCCGTCGCTTCCTGGTCTTCCTCAGAATTAGACTTGTTTCCACTGTTCACGTCGATGACGTGCAATGCTTCTGTATGCTCAATAATTAAGTAGCCTCCATTAGGCAGACTCACTGAGCGGCCAAATAGCGACTTTATTTGTTTTTCCAGTCCGAATTGTTCGAAGATCTTATTCTTACCGCTATGCAGTTTCAGAATGTTTTCTTTATCCGGAGCAATGTTGTGGATGTAAGCTTTGATATCGTCGTAAACTTCCTTGGAATCAACAGTAATACTGTCGAACGATTCGTTCAGCATATCACGGATGATGGAAGAAGCACGGTTCATTTCGCCTATCACGCGGTCACGTGGTTTGGCGTCACGAAGCATTTTGATTCCATTTTCCCATTTATCCAGACAGTCCTGAAGATCTTTATTCAGTTCATCAACATCTTTTCCGGTAGCAACAGTACGGATAATTACACCGAAGTTGGCCGGTTTGATGGAAGACATAAGCCGTTGCAAACGGTTTCTTTCCTGTTTATCCGTAATCTTTTTGGAAAGGTTAACAGAATTGGAAAAGGGTACCAGTACAATATACCGGCCGGCAATAGAAATATCGCAGGATAAACGCGGACCTTTTGTAGAGATTGGTTCTTTGACGATCTGAACCAGTATCAATTGGTTTTTCGAAAGAACCTTGTCAATCTTGCCTAACTTTTCAATCTCAGGTTCCATCTTGATGTTACTCAATTTGCCTGAATTGACACGCTTGGCTATTACGTCTTTGGTTAGTTTGTTAAGAGAGTTAATATTAGGCCCTAAATCAAGATAATGCAGAAAAGCATCTTTCTCAAATCCGACGTCGACAAATGCAGCATTAAGGCCTGCCACCAGTTTCCTGACTGTACCAAGGTAGATATCACCTACGGTAAAGCTTTGGTCCGGCGTTTCTACGTGATATTCTAAAAGACGTTTATCCTGCAAAAGGGCAATACGCTCTCCCTTTTGAGTAGAATTGATTAATAATTCGTTACTCAATGTTCAACCAACTGAATGGCTTATATAATGTTGATACTTAACCGCCCGCTTTTAAGATAAAAAGGGGTAATACATACGTGGGGAAGATGGTATGACCGGATTCACAAGAACTGTAAGATCCGGTCATTTCCAATTATTTCTTCTTATGTCTGTTTTTTCTAAGGCGTTTCTTTCTCTTGTGAGTGGAAATCTTATGTCTTTTTCTTTTTTTCCGCAAGGCATAAATATGTCGTTTATAAAATAAATAATTTGTATTCTTAATTTCTCCTGCTCAATCGTTCAGCCGGCCTTCCAATTCTGCAATAGCTTGTTGAATTACAGGATCTTTTTCTTCCTTTTTCACTTGCGCCAGTATTTTGCGGGCCTCTTCCTTATTTCCCAATTCCACAAGCGTTAATCCCAGATAGAATTTTGCTTTTGTATTGGCAGGATTGTTGGTAAGTATTTGCTTAAACCTGTCAGCTGCTTTTGAATACTGGTTAGAGCGCATGGACAAAATCCCTAAATTAAACAAAGCCAGTTCATTGGTAGGATCCGTTTCTATTACTTCACGTAACATTAAAATACCCTGCATTGGGTTCTCAGTGTTTACATAAGTCATAGCCATGTTGGCTTTCGCAGCCAGCAGGCCCGGATTCTGATCAATTGCTTTTTGATAGTATTCGCGGGTTTTTATACCAAGATTTTTCATCTTCTGGTCATCCACCGCAAAACCATAAGCTTCATAGTACCGATCTCCTGTTCTTACCAGGTTTTCAATAGATGGAGACAAAAGGGCCACTTTTTCGGCATAAAAAGCTGCACTGTCAAATTTTTGGAGCTCAGCAAATTTATTGGATAATTTCAATCCGGCAGCAGCTTTTTCTTTTTCACTTGCCTGAATGAAGCCACTTCTGAGCTGGGCAACGATTTTTTGTTGTTCAGGTGATAAAGTGGCCCCATCATGTGAGTTTGGAGATTTTTCAGCTGTAGCGGTTTCCCTTGTGGGAACCGATGCCTCAGCTATAGTCTCAGTTTCCATTTCTTTTCCCTTAGTATTAACAACTACCTTTGGCAAACTAAATAAAGTTCCTGCCAATGCAAATGCAAGTACACAAGAAATAATGATGGATTTTTTCATACTGTTATAACCAAACCAGTAAAAGGCAAATTACTTTTCAGCGACATCTTTCAACTTGTCACTTTCTTTTACCTGCTCAACAAAAACTTTGGCAGGCTTGAAGCTTGGTACAAAATGCTCGTCGATAATCATCGAAGTTCCCTTCGAAATATTACGGGCAACTTTACGTGCACGTTTTTTATTGATGAAGCTACCAAAACCTCTTACATAAAGATTTTCACCATCAGAAAGCGAATCCTTTACTACGGTGAAAAACGATTCTAGCGTTTGTTGAACATCGCCCTTGTCTACACCTGTTTTCTCAGAAATTTGTGCGATTACGTCTGCCTTAGTCACTTTGATTTTTTACTTTAAGTGGATATTATTTCATTTATTTACTTGCTCCTCTAAATTTTGGGAACACAAAGGTACGCTATTTTTACCTTAATTTAAAAGGATGGTATTTTCATTTTTTTTATAATCGGTTAAAAAACAGTGTACATAAGTCAAAACGTTATGCTAGAGGATCATTTTCAGGTAATTGATTTTAATAAAAAGCTTAAATTCTGGTACCTTCAAAATCACAGGCCATTGCTGTGGAGGCAAACCTCGGACCCTTATAAAATATGGTTATCGGAAATTATTCTGCAGCAGACACGCGTTGCTCAGGGCACTCCTTATTATGAGAAATTTGTACTGGACTATCCGACAGTTTTTGATCTGGCAGCAGCCGATGAAAAAGACGTTCTGCGTCTCTGGCAGGGATTGGGATATTATTCGCGGGCACGGAACATGCATTTTACTGCCCGGCAGATCGTTAACGAATTTAATGGGGAGTTTCCTGCAAGTGCAGTACAGCTTGCAAAACTGAAAGGGCTTGGAAATTACACCGCAGCCGCTATTGCTTCCTTTGCATTTGGCGAGGCCATCCCTGCTATTGATGGAAATGTTTACCGTGTTATGGCACGCCTGTTTGGCATTTTTACAGATATATTAAGTAACGAGGGGAAAAAGGAATTTCTTGTACTGGCAAAACAACTGGTTTCTCAGGAAGATCCTGCAACTTATAACCAGGCAATGATTGAGTTTGGTGCTTTACAATGTGTGCCCGGCATTCCGGACTGTTCGGTTTGCCCGTTCAATGATATTTGTTATGCCTATGAGTTTAATATGCAGAGTAAGCTGCCCGTTAAGGCCAAAAAACTGACAGTTCGTAACAGATACTTTAATTATTTTATCCTGCAAAAAGGAGAAAAGCTAGCCATGCAGGAACGAAAGGGCAAGGATATATGGAAAGGACTGTATGACTTTCTGATGTTCGAATCTGCCGGCCTTCTTACTTCTCCTGAGGATTTTTATGAAAATGAAATTATACATAATCTGATGTTGAAAGGGCGTATCCGCGAAGTCCCAAAAGTATATCTGCATTTGTTAACTCACCAGCGGCTTAATGTTCGTTTCTGGTGGATTGATATTCCTGAAAATACTCAGGTGGATTTACCATCGGATCTGCATTTTTATGATCAGGATGAAATTTATACGCTTCCTAAACCTATATTGGTTGATACAGTTTTGAAAGAAGAAAATTACCTTTAAAATTAACGTTTGGAATCAGATGTAAGTCAAATAAGTAGACAATTTCTTTTCGTGTTCTTATATTGTTATGTTTTTGTAAATATTAATTTGTATTAAACGTATAACAAATATAGATCATGACTGCTATTAGTTTAAACAATAATCAATTGGAAACATATCACAGAGATGGATATCTGGTTGTAAAAAATCTTTTTAGTCAGGAAGAAATTGATAAGTTGTATTCCAGCGCAGTTGGAAATTCCATCATGCAGAATAATGCAATGGATTTAAATGACCAGACTGGGAAAAAAACAAAGTTGACGTTATGGTTCACGCCGGGTGACGACGTATTTGGTTACTTGATACGTAGCGAAAGAATGATTAATCAGGTATGGCAATTGTTGGGAAATGACAGCGCAGTTTGTCATTTTCATACCAAACTGATGCAAAAAGAACCTAAAATCGGCGGTGCCTGGGAATGGCATCAGGATTATGGTTACTGGTATAAAAATCAGTTTATTTTCCCTGATCAGCTGATGAGTGTAATGGTTGCCCTGACTGATGCTAATAAGGAGAACGGGTGTTTACAGGTGATCAAGGGCTCTCATAAAATGGGCAGATTAAATCACGGTTTTGCGGGGGAACAGGTAGGTGCGGATATGGAAATGGTTGATCATGCATTAAAAACCATGGACCTGATATATTGCGAACTGGAAGCTGGGGATGCATTGTTTTTTCATAGCAATTTAATTCATAGATCCGAGGCCAATTTGTCTGATCAGCCGCGCTGGTCACTCATATCCTGTTATAATTCACAGTCAAATATCGCTTACAGTGAAACATCCAATTCCTGGAAAGTGCCGGTTTCCACCGTTCCGGATCATGCTTTATTGGAATGGGATGCTGTTTCATTTGAAAATGCAGATTTTCTGAAAAAAGAAAATGATCCGGCATTGAAAACAACTGGCTGGGAAAATGAGGTGAAGACGAGGTGACTTTGGTAACTGGCTTTCAGCAATCGGCAATCAGCCGCTGGCTTTCAGTTTTTGTCACTATCGTTAATCAAAACTAATTAAACAGTAAAATTTCAGATTCCTAAAAAACATTAACTTTCAGATTATGCAAAAAATTGCCATGTTGGGTTCCGGTTTTATCGGACGTTTTTACACGGAATCAATCCATGGCCAGCGCGGCCGGGATAAAGTTGTGGCTATTTATGCACGACGGGAAGAAAGTGCAAAAAAATTTGCAGACGACTATGGCTGTGATATCTGGTCGTCGGATATGGAAGAAATTATTGCACATCCGGACGTAAATATGGTTTGTATTGCACTTCCAAATAATATTCATGAACAGGCGGTTATGCTTTGTGCCAAATATAAAAAGGCCGTAGTTTCTACCAAACCATTGGGAAGAACAGGAGAAGAAGCTTTACGCATGATGAAGGCGGTGGAAGAAGCAGGGATTTTTGCCGGTTACCTGGAAGATCTGTGTTACACACCAAAATTCTTAAAATCACTTGAAAGTATAAAAAATGGAGCATTAGGGAGAATCATCTGGGCTAAATCACGTGAAGCACATCCGGGCCCGCATAGTGAATGGTTCTGGGATATAGAACAGGCAGGAGGTGGTTGTATACTTGACCTCGGCTGCCATTGTATTGAGATCTCGCGTAATTTCATCGGAAAAGACATTAAACCGGTTGAAGTAATGTGCTGGGCTGATACACAGGTAAAACCTATTGATGCCGAAGACCACGCGATTGCACTGGTGAAATATGAAAACGGAGCAATCGGCCAGTTTGAAGTGAGCTGGACATTTCGTGGAGGAATGGATTTGAGAGATGAAGTGATGGGAACGGAAGGTACGATCTGGATCAACAACTTTCTCAGGACTGGTTTTGAAATGTATACATCAGGAAGTGGCGGTGATTATGTAGCTGAAAAAGCAGAAAGCAAAACAGGCTGGTTATTTCCGGTTGGTGATGAAGTAAATGAATTAGGCTATAACCACATGTTCACAGATATGTTCAATGCAGCAGAAAAAGGAGTTGAAGCTGCCGAGACATTTTATGATGGATATGTGGTAAATGCAGTGATTGATGCAGCATATAAATCGGCCAAAACCAAGTTATGGGAAAAAGTGGTACTGCCGGTCTGGCGCGGGCAGGAAGGACTTACAAAACCCTCAAATTATGTAGATTATGACGAAAAACATTATCTGATCAAACAGGAAATGACACATGACGGCCGTAATAAACTGATTTTAAAAGATAAAATTACAGGGAAAATTACTGAGCAGGACGTTTAGAGATTTTTCTGATTTTAAAGGATTTTTCGCTATATTTATATCTGCAACACAAAATCATCTACAATAAAAAATCATGGCAGGAAGTGTTAATAAAGTAATATTAATTGGAAATCTGGGTAGTGATCCGGAAGTGAGATATTTAGAGAGCGGGTCGGCAGTTGCCAAATTCAGCATTGCTACTACGGAAAGTTATACAAACAAGAACGGTGAAAGAGTAGATAATACAGAATGGCACCGGATTGAACTTTGGGAAGGATTAGCAAAAGTGGCTGAAAAGTATCTTAAAAAGGGAAGTCAGGTCTATATCGAAGGTAGAATCCGCACAGATAGTTGGACAGATAAGGAAGGGCAGCAAAAGTCAGGTGTTACAATCCGTGCGAACAGCCTGACAATGTTAGGAGCAGCTCCGGGTTCAAATACTGGTGGGGATAGCAATGGTAATCAGGGTTATGCACCTTCCACAGCTCCGCGTACAAACCAGGCACCAAGAGCTGTTGATCCGGTTTCGCCGTCCATGCTGGCAGGAAATGATGATGGCGATCTGCCGTTTTGATTATTGACAACATAAATTCGGTTTTCAGATAATCAAAATAGAGAAAATCGAAAGAAATAAAACTTATAGTCCGTAGTGTGTATTCCGGGTTTTTCCTGAAACCAGATACTACGGACTATTCATATTTACACCAAAAAAACTTTCATTATTCTGTCTTCAAAATATTTTAATAAAAAAGTTTCTTTAATCAGAAATCGCTACATTTATGATATTAAGGTTTATTATGAACGTTTTTAAACTTCTGTGAAAGAAAAAACCTGTACTGACGATCCTCTTTCCCGAACGAGTAAGGGGATTTTTTATCCCCGAAAAACGACTAAATCATCTGACAATGATTTAGCTGAAAATGATTACAATTATAAGTCACACCGCGACTGGGTAAATGGACTTCCATTTATTGCTGGCTTACAAATTTCCTTAAACCAGTTGTTTATCTACGATTTAATTCTGGTTCTGTTCCTTTTCGCCATATCACTTTTTTTCTCAGGTATCAGAGCCGCTTATTCTGCTGCCGGCGCATTGGAAAATCCCTGGGAACGGAAAAGCGAATCTGACAATCTTCTTCCAAACCGTATTCAGCAATTAACATTGTCTCTTATGCAACGGGCAGTTACGTTGCTGGCACTCCTGCTTGCTGCCAGATTGGTCTGGATTTATTTACAGGAAGATCAACATCATATCGTTCGTTGGATTGCACTGGGTTTTGTATTATTCTGGATTTGGCTGGATGCTATAGTACGATATAACTGTGCAAGAAAAGCACTGGAATTTATTCCGAAAATTGCCGGTATGACCCGGTTCTTAGTTAAAATATGTAAGCCTCTCGCTCAGCCCGTGATGAAGCTGGGTTATGCATTTGGAGTAATGACACCTGAAGGTTCTGAAATATCAACAGAAAGCCTGGAATCTAAAGCTGAAAGTGAAGAAGAAACGGATCTGTTGCGTGGATTGGCAAATTTCAGGCAAACTAATGCCAAAAAAGCCATGCAGGCGCGTTTACACATTACAGCATTTGATATTGAATTGAATTTCCATGAGTTAATGGATAAAATCAATAAGTCAGGTTATTCGCGTGTGCCTGTTTTTAGAGATGACCTAGACCATATTGAAGGGGTTTTAAATGTAAAAGATTTGCTTCAGCACATACATTTGAATGAACATTTTAATTGGCAAAAATTACTTCGTCCAGTATATTTTATTCCTGAAAGCAAACGGTTAGACGACCTGATGAAAGATTTTCAGAATCGTCGTGTGCACATGGCCGTTGTTGTTGACGAATACGGCGGGACCAGTGGACTGATTACGCTGGAAGATATTATTGAAGAAATTTTCGGAGATATCAATGATGAATATGATGAAGACGACGAAGTAAATTATACCAAGGTTGATGAAAATACATACGTTTTTGAAGGAAAAGTCCTGATCGATGACCTATGCAGATTGCTTGACCTGGAAACAGATTATTTCGATGAGGTTCGTGGAAACAGCGAGTCGCTGGCCGGACTTTTACTCGAACTTTTTTCAAGATTGCCTCGTACCGGAGAAATAGCAACGCACAAGGAAATTACCTTTAAAGTTCAATCAGCTGATAAGAAACGGATAAAGAAAGTTCGGGTCCTGGTAGGTTGAATTATTTTATTTTCAGAACAGGTATTGATCTTGAATTTCCCTGATAATCGAAAATTGTAATGCTGGTTATTTGATCTGCTGTTATTCTCAATATTCTTGAAGATTGTGATAAATAACCGGATCCATAATTCAATTCATATCTTTTTCGCTTTCCATTTTTGTATAAAATCTCGACCCTGCTTTCCAATGGTAATGGTTTTATTTCAATATATTTCTGGGCGGTTGTAGTCAGGATAAATGTTTTCAGCAAATCATTATTCTGCGCTGCAAGTACCAGGCTTTTCCCATCTGATAACTTCAATTCTGCCAATCCTTTTGCGTCTCCTTCTACCAGAAAACCACTCTTTTCTGTGGATAAAGGTATAAAAAGCCCTTCCCCCGTTCCTTTCAGTACAAGCCCGTTAAATGCATCCAGCCTGCCGCTGATAGACTCAGGTGCGTAGGAGTTGCCCGTTAGTAACAGGTCAAGGTGCCCGTCCATATCGTAATCATTTACGCACATACCATATATGGCGCCCAATTGTGCAGCCACAGGAAGTGCATGAGTTTTGAATTTTCCGCTTCCCAGATTTTCCAGGTAAACACTTTTCATTTCTTCACATTTCAGCTGGACAGCATCTTTCAATTCCTCTTTTGTGAAAATATCTTTTGTCTGAGCCTTAGCATAATCACGATAATAGATGAAGCGCTTTTTGAGGAAATTCATCTGGCTTGTCATTTCATCACGCGGGTGAATTGGATATAAATTTTCGCCCAGATAACGTGACATCACCGGATCGACAATCCCGTTTCCATCAAAATCTTTACTGAATAATGTTAAAGGTTTATTCACCGATGGTTGATCCTCTGTATTTAATCCAACATTTCCTGCAATGTAATCCACATCGCCATCTTCATCAAAGTCCCCCGAAACAATACTATTCCACCAACCATTCGTATGAGTTAAACTTGTAGAAGCAGTTATATCAATAAACTTTCCATGCTTATTTTTCAGGAATGTCAGCGGCATCCATTCGCCGGTAATGATCAGGTCCATCCACCCGTCCTGATCAAAATCTGTCCAGAGTGAGGCGGTAACCATTCCTGCATTTTGGAGCATTGGAGCTACCTGTGGAGTCACGTTGGTAAATTTTCCACTATCATTGCGCAGGATAAAGCTTTTTGCAGGAATCGGATATTGTCCCGGACTTAATCTCCCGCCAACAAAAAGATCCAGGTCTCCATCTTTGTCAAAATCTGCGGCTGATACGGACGATCCGCTGGTATTCATGACGGGCAATGCATTGATATCCAATGAAAAATTTCCTTTTCCATCATTTTTATATAACCTGTCCTGATAATATTTTGAGCCTTCTTCAAATTCACTGCTTCCACTCACTACATATAAATCCAGGTCACAATCCATATCACAATCGAAGAGAAGTGAACCCATGTCTTCTTCAAATTTTTGACCCCGGGTTAATTTCCTTTCTGTGAATTTTTGATTCTGATTTTGAATAAAAAAACTACCCGAATGCCGGAAAGCTCCGCCTATATAAAAATCTTCCAAACCATCGCCATTGATATCCCCGACAGCAATTCCCGGCCCATTCTGTGAAAGCAAATGAGGCAAGAGCGGTTGGATTTTAAAATCAATATATAGTTCATCAGTGTGTTTATAGCTGATTCCTGTTGAATTTGCAGCATCCAGGAAGAGGGAAGGAGCGACAGTTTTTTTTCCAGACACTTCTAAAATTCGGGCATTTTTATGGTCAATTTCTAAAATCTGATCTGCCTTAATATCCGACAATAATTGCGTTTTCCTGTCCGGCCAGACTATCCTTACTGAATCTATAAAAGCATTTTTTCCTAAGCCAAAATGAAGCGTATTCTCAACGGTTGACTGATATCCGCGGTACGGCGAATGTTCTATATATTGTTTTTCGTTTTTGTAATACAAAGTCACTTTTGTGCCAAATCCGTATGGATTTTCTTTTGTGCCTTTCAATTTAATCCGCAGATAATGGTGGTCTTTTAGCCGTTCAGAATGATTTTCATATACGAACGCTTCCTGATTGATGTTGTTAATTACCACGTCCAGATCGCCATCATTGTCCAGATCTGCATAAGCAGCGCCGTTAGAAAAAGAAGGAATATCGAAACCCCAATCTGCCGACTGATTTTTGAAAGTCAGGTCACCATTATTTTTGAATAAATAATTGGGAATATGTGCGCCTTCCACTTCCTTCAAAGCGTTCATAAACGGACGGTTATCCGTATTGCCCGACTGCATTTGCTGCTGATATTGCGCCATGCGATAAATGACGAAATCGCGGTTGGTTATGTCTTTTGGATATCCATTGGTGATCATCAGGTCACGAAAACCATCATTGTCATAGTCTGCCAACAGCGCACTCCAGCTCCAATCCGTAGCCTGGACTCCTGAGAAACGGCCAATTTCACTAAAAAATGGTTGGTTGGTTCCATCTGGACGGTTGCCATTGTTATGCTGAAGTGTGTTTCTCATGAACTGTGGCTGGTAACCCATTTTCAATTCCGAAAGATGCCGGTCATAATTCATAAGCCCGAACATATTTTTGCGCCTTTCATTACCTTCCGGAAGCATATCGACTGTAATGATGTCAACCAATCCATCATTATCAACATCCGCGGCATCGTTACCCATGGCTGAATAACTCTGAAGACGAAAATAATCGGTTATTTCATTCTTAAAAGTTCCGTTTTGCTGGTTGATGTAAAGCAGATCGTTGGACAGATAATCATTGGAAACATACACATCCGGCCAGCCATCTTCATTTACGTCAACAATAGAGACACCCAGTCCAAATCCTTCAATCAGGATATTTGCTTCCTTGGAAACATTAGTGAAAGTCTGGTTGCTATTGTTCCGGTAAAGCCGGTCAGTACTTAATGCCGTACCATCCACACTTTTTGGCCGGATCACATTTGGGCCCTTTCTTTCCATTACATTGGTGAGCAGATATACATCCAGGTCGCCATCGTGATCATAATCGAAAAATGCTGCCTGCGTGGTATTTCCGTTATAATCCAAACCGTAGTCTTTTCCTTTTTCAAGAAAAGTATTATTACCCTGATTGATATAGAGTAAATTGGGGCGGGAAGAAATTGGTCCAGCGGTTTGTGAGCCAGCCGTTTGTGGCCCCGCCCTGCAAATGTAAATATCTAAGTAACCGTCGGCGTTGATATCAACCATGGAAATACCTCTGACCCACCCATCGGGAATTTCAATTCCAGCCGTTTTGGTAATATCTTCAAAATGGATAGATGAATCGCCGGAATTTCCTTTATTCAGATACAAACGGCTTTCAGTCATGTTGCCTCCCATGAAAACATCCGCAAAACCGTCATTATTAATATCCCCAATTCCTACGCCACCACCGTTATAGAAGTACTCATAGGTCAGGATATTTAGTTTTTCGTCTTCTTTGAGATCATTGGAGAATGTAATGCCCGTTCTGTCAGAGGAAAGTAATTCGAATAATGTATTTTTTTTTGGTGATTGGCAGGCAATCAAAACCAGGTTTATTAATACACATTGAATCAGTTTTCGGGTCATTTCTTTTGTGAGGCAAGCGTGTTATCCGCAGTTGTTTTGGAAAAATATCTTATTTCGTACAGTTCCTGATTTTTTCCTGCAAGGTAAGGTTTTTGTGATTTTTTAAGAACCAGAATTTTTTCGTCCAGATGAAGAATCTGATATTGGTTTAATGCGTAACCGGTCGAATCAGAATAGGTAAGCGAATCGGCACCGGTTAATTTGTAATAAGATTTCCTGAATTCTTTTCCCCTCCGTTCAAATACAGACCCGTCTGGTTTGTATTCAAAGTAAGACCAGTGTTCATCCATAGTATTATTGGTAAAACTCAGACCATTGACATAATTGGAAATAGAGTCCGTTCGCCACAGTCCCTGTATATCTTTTTCCCGTGAATTACACTGAGTTAGTGAGACGATTAAGACTAAGGAAATTAATATTTGTTTCAATTTTTTTTGATCTGGAAAATGAAATTTTACAACTTCTGATATGGCAAAGAAGTCAACTTTTTAAAAGTTGACTTCTTTATAACAATAGGCACGCCCGGTATTGACTATTTTAGCAATTTATCTCTTTAATAATTACTATTCTGAACCAACGTACCATTACTCAAATCCACTTCACGCTGCGGCAATGGGAAATAATAATGTTTAGGTTTTACGAAATTACGGCTCGGTTTGTAAGGTCCGCGTGCAATCTTGTAATGTGCAGCTATGTCAATTAAACCGGCTTTGTCCCAACGCATCAAATCCTGATGTCTTTCATTTTCACCAGCAAGTTCCACACGGCGTTCATGCATAATATTTTTCATTGTGGCATTGGTAATAGCCGTCAAACCGGCGCGTTTTCTTACTACATTCAATTCCGCATCACCATTCGCTCCTGAACGTATTTTTGCTTCCGAAGCTAAAAGGTAGACATCAGCAGTACGGAGAAGCGGTGCATTCAGGCTTTGGCTCATATCACCGTTTTCAGCGAATTGCGTGTACTTTTTGAAAGAGTATCCTGTAACGCGTGTCATGTCAGCAGTGAATTTTTCCTTACCGCCTGCATTACGGTCTACCTCATCACCCGGACTGAATATCGAATACGATTTACGCGGATCGCCGGTTTCAAACTCTTTTACCAGATCATCAATCGGTTCATGAAATCCCCATCCGCCAAAAGCCTGCGGAGTATGATAAAAAGTTGGAGAATTGTCAGTAGTCCAGCCGGTTTCATATTGCAATGAGAATAATATTTCAGGATTATTTTCAGTGACTAATTCAAAGTTTTTGTTAAAACCACTTGCCAGAGCGTATGCAGGATTGGCAGTAACTTTTAAACTGGCTTCAATTGCTTTTGCCCATAACTCTTCGTACACATACAATTTTGTAAGAAAACCATAAGCTGAACCTTGTGTTACGCGGCCAGCATCTGCATCACTATTGGAAACTGGCAACAAAGACGCGGCTTTCGTAAAGTCTGCTTCTGCCTGTGCCCGTACTTCAGCCAACGTCGACTTTGGTTTGTTGAAGTTCAGGTTCAAAGCATCATCTTCCAGAAGTATTGGCACTTCACCATAGATCAGAGAAAGGCGCCAGTAAATAAAACCTCTCAAAAAATATGCTTCCCCCATACTGCGGTTGCGCAAAGTTTCGTCCATTGTAACCTTGGGAGCATTGATCAAAACTGCGTTAGCCCGTGAAATGACCTCGTACTTGGTTTTCCATGTAGCCAGGATATGAGAATTCGAAGCATCAAAAGTGAACATTTCCAATGGTGTTTCATCAGAATGGTCCCCTGCTCTGTTCATATCGTCGGAGCAGTTATCAAAAGTATATTCCGTATGCGCAAATCCGTCTTCATCCAGTAACGGGGCATAAATAGCATTGGTAGCTGCTACCACATCGTCACCGTTTCGCCAGTATTGTTGTGATGTAACCTGTCCGTATGGTGTTGTATCCAGTAAATTATCTTTACAACTGCTGAACGTTGCAAGGAAAATATATCCGGCGAGTATTGTTATCTTTTTCATAGTAATAAAATTCGGCTGGTATAAATCTGAACGTTTTTGGTTAAAATCCTATTGTTGCTCCAATCGTCCAGGTGCGCGCCAATGGATACTGTGCATAATCTACATTAAGCTGGGTATACTGTTGTCCGCCGCTTGCATATCCCAGCTCAGGATTAAGACCGGAATACTTGGTAAATGTGATAATGTTCTGGCCTGTTACGTAAATTCTGGCCTGCGACATTTTCAGTTTGTCTATCACTTTTTTAGGAACGGTGTATCCTAATGTCATGTTTTTCAAACGTAAAAAATCACCTTTTTCTATAAAAAGATCAGATGGCCTGTAATTACGGTTTCCGTTATCAATGCTTACACGCGGAATCGTATTGCTTGATCCTTCTTTGGTCCAGCGGTTATTTTCATCTGCATACAAGTTAAAAGAATAACTTGCATCCAGTCCCTGCATCCGGTCGGCATTGTAAATTTTAGATCCGCCAACACCAACAAAGAACAGGTTAAAATCAAACCCTTTGTAAGCTGCACCAGCAGAAAAACCATAATTGATTTTGGGCTGAGGACTTCCGATTATCGTTCTGTCCTGATCGTCAACCACTCCGTCTTTATTCAAATCGATAAACCTTATGTCGCCTGGTTTGATCTGTCCGTCAGTACGGCGGGAATCATTTGCCAGATTGGGGTCAGAATCAATTTCACCCTGGTTTTGATAAAGCCCGTCGGTTTTATAACCGTAAAAAGTACCGTATGGATGGCCTTCATAAGTACGTACAATTTCCTGCTGTCCTCTTCCGTAGAGCTGTGTTGCAAGAAATCCGCCGGGAGTTGCCAGTTTCGTTATTTTATTTTTGATAAATGTAGCATTACCGCTTACATTGAAAGTAACAGCTCCTACGGTGTGGCGGTAAGATGCTTCGATTTCCAATCCTTTATTTCTCAGCTGGCCAATGTTCTGATCAGGAATGGTAGCAGAACCAATTGTTCCGATAGAAGGCGGAGCCAAAAGCATATTTTTAGTATCCTTGATAAAATAATTGGCAGAGAAGTAAAGGCTGTTTTTGAATAAGCCTGCTTCTAATCCAAAATTGCTCATTTCAGCTGTTTCCCAGCCAATATTTATGTTTGCCAATCTGCTTTGTGCCGCTCCGGAAACATTATTCTGAACACCACCATTACCAAATGCATAACGATAAGTAGAGTTGATCAGCGCCAGATATTGCAATGAAGCAACATTTTGATTACCCAACCGTCCCCAGCCGCCAGTCAGCTTAAAGTTACTGAACACAGGTAAAGCATTTTTGAAGAATGACTCCTCAGAAACTCTCCATCCTGCTGAAAATGCAGGAAAAACACCCCATTGATTGCCGGGAGCAAATTTTGACGAACCATCACTACGAACAGTTGCAGTCAGTAAATACCGGTCTTTGAATGAATAATTGACCCTGCCAAAATAGGATGAAAGGGCATCATAACTGCGTCCGCCATTTCCACCGTTATTTAATGGAACGGAAACAATGGTTCCGGCATATTGCATATAACGCAAAGAAGGATCTTCACTTGCAAAGTCACGTCCCCACTGATTGGAATAATTGCTGTTAAAAGTTTGTGAAGTATATCCACCAACCAGACTAACATTATGCTGACCAAATTGTTTGTCGTAGGATAAAAAATATTCCTGCAAAAATGACCAGCTTCTATCATGGCCCAAACTTAGCTGATTGTAGGAATTAGTCCGGAACTGGTCATTTATTTTAATATCAAAAGTATGGCTTTCGGAAAAAGTAGCATCCATAGCCAGGTTTCCGCGTAGCTTCAAGCCATCTGCAATTTCCACTTCGCCGGTAACACTTCCCAGAAAACGGTTACGGGTATTGCCCTTATCCTGTGTGTCAACAGTAAAAACCGGGTTATTAATATCTCCGAAAGCACCAATTCCCTGCGTAGAGCTATATGAACCATCTGCGTTTTTAACCGGCAAACCCGGATGAAAACGAATGGCGCTCCAAAGCAAGCCGGTTTGTGAAGATTGCGTGTCGGGTGATATATTCAGTGTATTGGTAAACTGTAAATTCTGTCCGATTTTAATTCTAGACCCAATTTTATGATCAGAATTGATACGAAATGTAAAACGCTCATATTCCGATTTTCCAATAATACCTTTTTCGCTATAGTAACCACCCGAAATTGCAAAGGAAGAATACTTTCCGCCGCCACGGATAGAAGCGTCATAGTTTTGTGTAGTACCTTGTTTCAATAATTCATCCTGCCAGTTTGTAAGCTGGGTCTGGTATTTTGTATCCTCCCATATCGCCGGAATTGGCAATCCGTCATTGGTATATGCCTCCCGCTTTATTGCTGCCAGAGATGGTGCGTCCAGTACATCAAGCGTTTTAATACGGTTTGTCACACCCACATAACCATTCAGCGTGACATTAATCGGATTATCGAATTTCCCGCGTTTGGTTGTGATAAGAATTACTCCGTTTGCAGCACGCGTACCATAAATTGCGGAAGCTGAGGCGTCTTTCAGGATTTCAATAGATTCGATATCATTAGGATTTACATCATTCATGTTTCCCGCCGGTACACCATCAATTACAACAAGTGGAGCAGAATTATTTACTGTTCCAAATCCCCGTATTTGTATCGAACCTGCGTCACCCGGGGCACCACCATTACGTACAATATTCACGCCCGACGCTCTTCCCTGAAGTGCCTGTTGTGCACCACCGGAAGGCAGGTTCTGAAAGTCTGCCCCTTTTACCGAAGATACGGCACCGGTAACATCTTTCTTTTCCTGCGTACCATATCCAACAACTACAACCTCATTCAACGCACTTACATCAGGAGCAAGAGAAATATTGACAACGCTATTTTTGTCTGAAACAACTTCCTGGCTCACATAGCCAATAAATGAAAATTTAAGCGTTACTGCCCCGTCCGCTATAGATAATTGATATTCACCCTTTTCGTTGGTGGAAGTACCCTGCTGGCTTCCAACTACCAGTACGTTCACACCTGGCAGGCCTTCGCCTTTTTCATCCGATACTTTTCCCGAAATTTTACGGTCAATTAAAAGATTGGGAACCAGCATTCCCTGTGACTGGGTATTGGTTCCTGCTACTTTTTTCTAAGTAGTATCCGGGTATTACCAACTACTTCAAAAGATACGTTGATCGGGGCCAGAAGCTGATCCAGCACTTTATATAACGGGCCTTTAATTTCTTTTAATGAAGTATTCTGAGCACCCTGAATACTGTTGGTGCTGTACACGAATTTTACATCAGCCTGCTTCTCTATCAGATTCAGGATCTTTTTTATTTCCATAGATTCCACTTTAAGCGAAACCTCTTTGTTCAGCAATTCCTGCCCGGAAATGCTGTGGGCCAGTGCAATGCCGCAAAATAAAGCAGAAATAAATAGTTGTTTGAACATAGTACTCATGACTTTGTAAACAACTTTTTCGGGTATTTTTTTATGCATAATTTTAAATGGTTTTCAATGCAAAAGAACAAGAACTGCTGATTATCAACAGGATTTATGGTGGTGATCTTAATGGTAAAATCACCGGTTTTTCAATAATTTAATTATTCAGTGCCGCAGCCTGTTCCCTGGACGAACAGGGCAGTTCCGCGTCTCTCATATGTAACATTAACTGATTTACAGATCAGATCAAGCTGATCGAACAAAGGCAAGCCGTTCAGGTCTCCTGTAAACAGACAGGCATCCATTACATCGTTTTCTAACACAATATCAATTCCATATGACTTCTCCAACTCTGAAAAAACGGTTTTGACCGGTATTTCCAAAAATGTAAATCTATGCTCTGTTTCATTTAGTGGTACAATGATCATTGGTTTTTCGACAATAGACAATTCCATTTTTTTAGATTTTTTGTCGAAAATGATTTTCTGGTTTGGAGTCAGTATAACACCGTTGCTATTCACCGATTTTTTCTCTGCTACTTCATATACAGAAACCCGGCCGGATTTGACCTGAACTTCAACCGTCGCAGATTCGTCATAGGACTTTACAGTGAAACTGGTTCCAAGTACTTTTGTTTGCAAATTTCCTGTTGATACAATAAATGGTTTGGCAGGATTTCTTTTAATCCGGAAAAATGCTTCGCCATGTAAATACACCAGCCTGTTTTTTTTGCCAAAATGTTCGGGAAAACTAATACTGCTGTTCTTTTTCAATGTTACCACACTTCCGTCTTCAAGGGGTATTGTCTGCGATTTATTGGAAGTGTTTTTTATTTCAACTACACCCGGATTAAGGATTATGCCTGAATTGAAAATGACATTTGAATACTCAGTTTTACTGATAAAAAACCAGCAGCCTAAAATGATTAATACAGAAGCCGCACTTGCCATAAACCATGGCCTTAAACGAATTAGTAAAGGCGTTCCAATTGTATTGGCGTACAGTTTCTTTTTAATCCTTTTTCCGATCATATCCTTTTCAGCCTCAAAAACAGCCGTATCAATCATTGAATTATCCTGGAGATAATCATTGATCAACTTTTCTTCTTCCGGCGAATGCTGCCCGGACAAGTACTTTTTCAGGACAATATCAAAATCGTATTGATTCACATTTATTGGGTTTAGAAATACTCAGTTATCAGTTTGATAGATCCAAAGATGATCTTTTAATACTTTGAGTGATTTCGTAATATGGTATTCCACTGCTTTTTCGGATATCTGCAATTCTTTGGCAATGTCCTTAACAGATTGGTTCTCGAACCGGCTAAGCTGAAAAACTTTGCTTGTTTTTTCAGGAAGTTTCTTCATCGCTTTATCAATGGCTTGTGATAAATCATTGAATGCAATGTTCTCATCTGTTGAATATATTTCCTGTATTTTATTAAGTAGTATATATTCCTGATATTTTCGCCACGTTATTCTCGACTTTATATGATTGTTGATCAGGTTTTTTAAAGAAATAACCAGGTATGAGCTCAAATGCCTGATATTACTTTCGGCACGTTTGTTCCAAAGGCTTTCAAACAAATCGTGTACAAGTTCTTCCGCTTCCTCCTTTGTTCCTGTCTGATGGTATGAAATACAGAATAGTTTGTACCAATACCGGTTATACACTTCTTCGAAAGCGTTTTTGTTGCTTTCTGAAAGCTGAATAACCAGTTCTTCATCGGTCAGTAACTTTTTCATCAGTTTCCGTTAAAAGGAATACAAAGGTATAGTCAAACAACGGTCAAATATCCCTAAACCATTTTATCTTATTTTTAATATTTTTTACAAATACGGGGTTAATTATAAATCTTGAAAATTTAATATTTTTCATAGGAGCAAAAATTTGTTTGGCTGCAAACTTATTACTAATTTTGCCCGGCAAATAACAAGAGTTTATTTGCTATGAGCACAGACCCATCCAAAGTCCTCTTTGAGGCATTAACTTACGACGACGTTCTTCTAATACCTGGTTATTCAGAAATTCTGCCTCGCGACACAAAAACAAAATCCAAGCTGACACGTAACATCGAGCTGAACATTCCAATTGTTTCAGCAGCCATGGATACTGTTACCGAATTTGAACTGGCCATTGCTATGGCCCAGGAAGGCGGAATTGGAATTATTCATAAAAACATGAGCCTGGAAGCGCAGGCTGAGCAAGTACGGAAAGTCAAACGTTCGGAAAGTGGTATGATCCTCGACCCGATCACGCTCTTTAATGACGCAACCTTAGGCGATGCGCATCAGATCATGCGTGAATTTAAAATTGGTGGTATTCCTGTTATTGATAAGGAGCGTAAACTGATCGGTATTCTTACAAACCGTGATCTGCGTTTCGAGCGTGAGATGTCGAAACCGGTTACTGAAATCATGACAACCCAAAACCTGATCACTGCTTCGGAAGGTTTGTCATTGGACGATGCTGAGAAAATACTTCAGGAATACAAAATTGAAAAATTACCAATTGTTGATTCACAATATCGTCTTACCGGATTAATTACTTATAAGGATATTCAGAAACGTAAATCCCACCCTAATTCTTGCAAGGATGCTTATGGCAGGCTGCGTGTTGGTGCTGCTGTCGGTGTAACTGCGGATCTGCTCAAAAGAGTAGAGGCACTTGTAAAAGCAGGTGTGGATGTAATCAGTCTGGATACTGCGCACGGACATTCATTCGGTGTAATTGAAGCATTGAAATCGGTAAAAAAACAATTCCCTAATCTGGACGTAATTGCAGGCAATGTAGCCACAGGCGAAGGCGCACTTGCACTGGTTGAAGCCGGCGCAGATGCAGTGAAAGTAGGAGTAGGGCCAGGTAGTATATGTACCACGCGTATTATTGCCGGTATCGGAGTTCCGCAGCTTACAGCTGTAATGTGGGCAGCCGAAGCATTGAAAGATTCAGGAGTTCCGGTCATTGCCGATGGCGGTATCCGTTATTCAGGTGATATGACAAAAGCTTTGGCTGGCGGTGCTAGTACGATCATGATCGGTTCCATGCTTGCCGGAAGTGACGAGGCCCCGGGAGAGATCGTTATTTACGAAGGACGGAAATTTAAAGCGTATCGTGGAATGGGATCAGTAGAAGCCATGGAAGATGGTTCGAAAGACCGTTATTTCCAGGATGCAGAAGATGATGTAAAAAAACTGGTTCCGGAAGGAATTGTTGGACGTGTTCCGTTTAAAGGCAAAGTTTCTGAGATTGTTTACCAAATGGTAGGCGGATTGAAAGCCGGTATGGGATATTGCGGGGCTGGTGATATACCTTCTTTACAAAAAGCACAGTTTGTGAAAATTACATCAGCCGGAGTTCGCGAAAGCCACCCGCATGATATTATGATTCAAAAAGAAGCACCTAATTATTCATCGAAATCCTAGGGGCTTTTGGCTGTTGGCAATCAGCTTTCGGCTAGTTGGCAGGATAATAAAGAATTGATTAAGTATTACACAAAGAATAAGCCTCGTAGTAATACGGGGCTTATTCTTTGTGAGTTTAAAATTATCTTAAAAGTCGTGATATCCTTAGAAGCTGATAGCCGATTGCCGATAGGCAAAATTACACTGCCGAAGGCTTTGAAAATCTGCTTTTCAGATACTGATAAATCATAGGCAGAATTGAGAAACCGATGATTGCAAAAACTACCAGTTCAAAGTTGTTCTTAACAATGTCGAATCCGCCGAAGAAATATCCTAAAAGTGTTAGTGCAGGAACCCACAGAAGTGCTCCGATCACACAAAAAACGATATATTTAGAGTAATTCATACTTCCTGCACCAGCAACGAACGGAGCAACAGTACGGACGATTGGAATGAAACGCGCCATAATTACAGTGCTTCCGCCATGTTTTTCATAAAAGGCTTCTGTTTTTTCCAGATATTCTCTTTTAAGAAATAAAATACGTTCACGTTTTTTGATAACACCACCGAATTTTTTACCCATAAAATAATTCACATTATCTCCAAGCAAAGCAGCAATAATAAGGATAATGATAATCAGCCAGACATTAAGGCCTGTATCCGGATTAGCAGCCAAAGCTCCTGCTGCAAACAGCAATGAGTCACCAGGTAATAAGGGCATAATCACCAATCCTGTTTCTGTAAAAACAATCAGGAAAAGAATCAGATAAGTGAGTGTACCGTATTCCTGTACGATATCAAACAAGTGTTTATCTAAATGAAGGAAAATGTCAATAAACTGCTTAATGAATTCCATAGTGATTTTAAGATGAGAGTGGTGTTATTTATTTGGAATCAATTTTCCATTTTTGTTTGGTTTTGGCATTCAGGAAGTGATTAAAAGTGTCACCTCTTAGTCCTAACCGTATTGTTTCCAATGGAATAAGTTCAGCTGGTGCAATGTTTCCCAAATTTACATTAGCTCCCAAAAGCTTTACAAACCATACTTGCTGGGACTTTTGCGGAGCTTCCCATAACATATCTTCAAATGCAATTTCAGTCAGGATTTCTTCTACCAAGCCCTGGCGTACTTCTCCGCTTGCCCTGAAAAGCCCAACGTTACCGGATTCCCTTGCTTCTCCAATTACTTTCCATGCCCCGGCCTGTAATTCGGACTTAATCAGCTGAATCCATTTATAAGGCGGGATTATTTTATTTTCGTCCTTCGAACCAACTTCTGAAAGTACAGTAACCTGTTGAGCCAGTGTACGGATATATTCACATTTTACATCCTGCGCCATTTCAACCGATCCGTCGGATACTTCCGCATATTTCAGGTCATATTTGTCCAGCAATTTACGATAATCATCAAACTGGTTTCTTACCACAAATGCTTCGAAAAGTGTTCCTCCAAAATAGACGGGAATGTTTGCGCTTTTATATACAGCAAGCTTTTCGTTGAGATGAGGACTTACAAAGGATGTTGCCCATCCTAGTTTTACGATATCGATGTAAGGGGACGCTGTCTCGATCATGTCTTCGGTTTCCCTGATGCTTAGTCCCTTATCCATCACCATTGTGATACCTTTTTCACGGGGTTTTTCTGAGCGGGCAGGAACTTGTGATAGCGTAAAATTCATATATTCGTATTCGTTTATCTCTTGCAAAAACTCCGGCAAAGGTAGCAATTACCTTTAATACGTAGCAATAAAATCCATACAATTGACACTGAATCATGAATGTATCTACGATAATTACTATTTTCGGTAATAATCGTCTTCAAACTTAAAACGAATGTGAAATGAGTGATTCAATTAATTCTTTACATCTTACCGAAAACAAAAGGCTTGCATTTTTGAAAAAATTTATTGGCCAGCATTTAAACCAGAGCCCTTCTGCAGTTGGCAGATGGCTGAATGGTAAATTAATAGATGTAAAGGAAGGCAGTATGGAAATTGAGTTTACAGTTCGTGAGGATATGACAAATTCAATGGGCGTATTACATGGCGGGATTGCTTCCACTATATTAGATGACGTTGTGGGAACAATGGTATATGCTTTGGGGCGTGATTTCGCCTTCACATCGGTTAACCTTAATTGTGATTTTTTGCATGCGGCACGTGTCGGTGAGATTCTTTTAACCAAAGGAAAGGTAATCAGGGCTGGTAAAAACATCGTTCACGTTGAAGGCGAAATCACCAATGCTGAGGGAAAAATCGTTGCAAAATGTACAAGCAACCTGATTCAAACCAGTTTGAAATTAACTTTTTAAATTATTGATATCCCTGCGCCTGTAACTGAAACAGCTCCGCATACTTACCGTCGTAATCAAGCAATTCATTATGAGATCCGTATTCAATCAGCCGCCCTTTTTCCAGAAACAGAATTCTGTCAGCCATTCTAACAGTTGAAAAACGATGGGAAATCAATACTGCCATTTTTCCTTCAATCAGCCCGGTAAAACGTTTGAAAACCTCGTGCTCGGCCCTTGCATCCAGAGCAGACGTCGGCTCGTCCAGAACGATTAGCTGTGCATTTCTCATGTAAGCACGGGCTAAGGCAATTTTTTGCCATTGTCCGCCGGAAAGTTCAGTGCCATCTTTAAACCTTTTTCCTAAAACCTGCTGAAATTTATTAGGTAATTGAGCTACTACTTCATGAGCCATGCTCATATTAGCAGCATTTTCAATGGCTTCCTGATCTTCAAAATGATTGATGTCGCCTACTGCAATATTATCGGAAACCGTCATTTCATACCGGATATAATCCTGAAAAATAATTCCGATGTTGGCGCGTAGATCTGACAATTGATAATCCAGTAAATCGACACCGTCAATGAGAATACGTCCTTCGGTCGGTTTGTACAGGCAAGCAAGTAATTTTACCAAAGTCGTTTTTCCTGCCCCGTTTTCTCCGACAAGTGCCAGTTTCTCACCTGGTTCAATGGAGAATGAAAGATTGCGTAAAGCCCATAATTCGGTGTCAGGATATTTAAAACCAACATTCTCAAAAGTTATTCCTTTTTTGATTGGGGCAGGAATAGTCTTTCCTGTTTCATTGGCAAGAATTGTAGGCTGGATTTCAAAGAAGTCAAATAAATCCTGCAAGTAAAGTGCATTTTCAGCAATTCCTGAAAAACGGCTCATTATACCTTGTAACATTCCGTGCATACGCTGAAATGAACCCGAAAGGAAAGTCATGGTGCCAATGGTAATAATTCCGCCTAATGTCTGCATCAGTACAAATATATAGGCAAAATAATAGGCCAAAGTACCAAGGGCGGAAAGCAGATATCCCCAGCCGGCACGACTGATTGCGATTTTCTGATTGGCCAGATAATATTCTTCTGAAAGTGATTTAAAACGACCGGCCAGATAATTTTCCAAACCAAAAACCTTAACTTCTTTTGCGGTTTCGGCACTCGACCCCAGATATCGGAGATAATCCAGTTCACGGCGTTCAGGTGTCCAGCTTCGTGTTAACGAATAGGTTCTTTCATTAAAATGTGTTTCTCCTAAAAATGAGGGAATTACCGCTATAATTAAAATCAAAATAAGCCAGGGGTTAAAAACAACCAGGCCAATTCCTAATGATAGCAGTGTTACAATATCCTGTATCTGAGCGAGGGTTTGGGATAATAATACTGTACGACCGGATGTTTGCCGGCGTGCACGTTCCAGTTTGTCGTAAAATACAGGATTTTCAAATTGATAAAGATCCAGTTTTGCAGCATGATGAACCAGATCAACTGAAGTTTTATTTGCTACGAGATCACCTAATAAACTATCGAATAAACTGATACACCTGTTGAGCAAATCAGATAATATGGTCAGTGCCAATTCTGCCCCTACCAAAATCCAAAGGTATTGGTGCGAATCGGATTTGTGATCCATTAACCGGATTACTTCGTCAATGATTTCTTTGCCAATATAAAGCATGAGCAAAGGCAACCCTGATTTGAGCAGACGGAAAAAGACATTTCCTGTTGTTAATGACTTATTGGTTTCCCAAACCAGGCGGAAAAAACGGGGAAGGTTTTGTAAAGCAGAAAATCGCTTTCTAAATGACTGAGAATTAACAGAATTGGATTTAACAGATTCTTTTACAGATGGTTTGCCCAATGATAATAAGTAATTTGATGACTTGTGATAACTTATATTAATGGCAAAAAAGTTCGATTTTAAGAATGGGTATTCTAACTTCCTGTTTTCGCTTCTCTATCTTTGTGAAATGGAAAAAAAATTTGATTCACTGCCGGAAAGGCGGCAGCAGCAACTAATGGCCTTCTGATCGGTTACTGACGATCATGGATGAACTTCGCGAGCAGTGTCCATGGGACCGGAAACAAACTTTGGAAAGCTTACGCCACCTTACCATCGAAGAAACTTATGAGCTGTCGGATGCAATTCTGGAAAACGATTTGCCAGAGATAAAAAAGGAGTTGGGCGATGTGCTTTTACACATTGTATTTTATGCCAAAATAGCTTCTGAGAGCCATCCTGAAAAAGCCTTTCAGTTTGATATTAAGGATGTTTTGAGCGGTATTTGTGATAAACTGATTTCACGGCACCCGCATATTTACGGCAATACTGTTGCTGATACAGAAGAGGATGTAAAAAGGAATTGGGAACAATTGAAACTGAAAGAAGGTAACAAATCCGTTTTATCCGGCGTACCAGCCTCCTTACCGGCTTTGGTAAAAGCAATGCGTATTCAGGAAAAGGCGCGTGGGGCAGGTTTTGACTGGGATGAAAAACAACAGGTTTGGGAAAAGGTGGAAGAAGAACTACAGGAATTTAAAGATAATTTCAATATAGAAACAACCGAGGTAATAGATCAGAAAGAAGCAGAAGGGGAATTTGGGGATCTGTTATTTTCGCTGGTTAATTATTCAAGATTTGTCGATATCAATCCTGAAACGGCATTGGAGAGAACGAACAAGAAGTTTATCAAGCGCTTTCAATATCTTGAAGAGGCATCAAAAGCCGATGGGAAATCACTTGGTGATATGACTTTGAATGAAATGGACATATATTGGAATAAAGCAAAGGAATTAAGGATCTGAGAAGTTTATCGAATTTTTTTAAATTGGAAAATTCAAATATTTGTAAGGCTGGAATTTCTTTTCGATATTGAAGTGGATTTGAAAAACCAAATCAAAATATTCATCAACATAAAAATAGATTAACATGTTTCTGGAAGAACGGGTAGATCAATTAGAAATTTTAGCAGTGGATCAAGGTAAACAAATTGAAATAATTGCGAAGGGATTGGCAACAATTACCACTGATATGCAGCGCGGTTTTGCTGATGTAAAGCAACAGCAAGCTAAAATGAATAAGGAATTAACTCTAGTAAAACATCAGGTTGCAGAAGTAACCATTAACTTATCAGAATTTAGAATAGAGGTAAATCAGAAATTTAATAGAATAGAAACAAAGTTTGATAAGATAGACGAAAAGTTCGATAAGATAGACGAGAAATTTGATAAGATAGATGAGAAGTTTGATAAGATAGATGAGAAGTTTGATAAGATAGACGAGAAATTTGATAAGATAGATGAGAAGTTTGATAAGATAGATGAGAAATTTGATAAGATAGACGAAAGATTCGATAAGATGGATGAAAGATTCGATAAGATGGATGAACGATTTGACAGAATGGATCAGAAATTTGACGATCTTATAACTCTTATTAAAAGTAAATAAGAGATAAATGTCTTCTCATCACATTGTTAAAGAAAAACAGGAACCCGCTCTCATCATTGCAAATGGAGAAGCTTGTAGTGGAGAACTTCTTGGGCAGCTGTTAGAATGGAGCCCGTTTATAGTGGTATTGGATCATGCTATTTACCGTGTGCTTGAACTTGGAATCAAGATTGATGTCTGGATGGGTGATTTTGATCAGCAACATGATTTTGAAGCAATCCGGTCTCAGCAGGAACCCTTAGAAATTATCAGTACACCAGATCAGAATAAAACAGACCTGGAAAAAGCAATTGATTTTTTAATTGACCGTGGATTCCCGGCTGCTAATATTGTTTGGGCAACAGGCCGCCGTGCCGATCATGCTATAACTAATATTACCAATTTGGTTCGCTACAAAGAGCAGATACACCTTGTACTGTTCGACGATCATTCCAAAATTTTTCCTCTAAAATGTACTTACGAAAAATGGTATGTAGCAGGAACTCCGATTTCTTTAATTCCAATCGGACAGGTTGAAGGAATACAAACCAGTGGCCTGAAATATAACCTGAACGACGAAATCCTTATATTAGGTTATCGTTCAGGAAATAGTAACGAGGCGGAAAAAGATGGAATTGTACGGATTTCAGCTCAAAAAGGCGATCTCCTGATTATGGAATGCTGGGACTGATTATAAAGCTGAAACTTTCTTAGACTCAACATAAAAATTCCGGTTTACTTCCAGCACTTTCCCTTCTTTAACTTTTAATGTTTTCCACTCACCGGTTGGATTAAGAAACTGGTCTTTTCCAGAGTCAATTTTTACTATTACCGGCATATCAAAACCATTTACCACATTAGCCCACCGGTATTGCAGCTCTTTATCTTTAAAAGTATATTCCAAAACAGGAATCCGGATATTTCTCAAATACTGGTCAAATACTTTTGACAAATTTTGCCCGGCATGTTCACTAACATAATTTTCTATTTGTGAACCGTCAACAGTTTGGTGATAAAAAGTCTTATTTAATCCACGCAGAATTTGCCGCCACTTCTCATCGTTATTTACAACCTGACGAATTGTATGCAGCATATTTCCACCTTTATAGTACATATCTTTCGAACCTGACTCGTTCACACCAAATGGGCCAACGATCGGGCTATCATTGGCAATCAGTTTACGCGTTCCAATTACATAGTCCGACCCTGCTTCTTTGCCGAAATAGTATTCAGTAAATAAATTTTCCGAATAATTGGTAAAGCTTTCATGCACCCACATGTCAGCCACATCTTTGTAGGTAATATTGTTGGCAAACCATTCATGACCACTTTCGTGAATGATAATAAAATCCCATTTCAATCCCCAGCCGGTACCGGATAAATCCCTGCCTAAATAACCATTTTTATATTTATTGCCATAAGTAACCGAGCTCTGGTGTTCCATTCCCAGGTATGGAACCTCTACCAGTTTATAACCATCTTCGTAAAATGGATAAGGGCCAAACCAGTGCTCAAATGCTTTCAGCATCATAGGAACCTGCTTAAATTGTTCCTTTGCCTTTTCCAGGTTTTCGGGCAGGGCATAATAACTTACATTGAGATCTCCCTTTTCACCTTTATAGACTTCCTTCCAGCTTTCATAATTGGCCACGTTCATATTTACCCCATAATTGTTTATAGGATTTTTTACAAACCAATTGAATGTCTGGGAATTATCAGGATTTTTAGAAATATTGCGTAACTGACCATTAGAAACATCCTTCATATTTTCGGGAACAGTAACGCTGATGAGCATACTATCCGGTTCGTCATACATGTGATCTTTACATGGCCACCATACGCTGGAACCTAATCCCTGACAAGAAGTAGCAATAATGGTATTTCCTTTTCCATCCGGGATCCACTGTACACCTCCGTCCCATGGCGGACGTTTTGCCAGTTTAGGCCGGCCCGAATAACTGACTACAATTGCTTCCTGCTTTCCTGTTTCCTGTTTTTTCTGTAAGGTTATAAAAAATGCGTTTCCATCTCTTTTAAAATTCAAGTCCTGGCCATCCTGTGTTACTTTACTTATTTGCAAAGGTTCCTGTAAGTCTACCTGTATTATTTGATAAGGCTTTACTACTTTATAACGGATTTCAGTACTTCCGGTTAAAGTGCTGTCTTTAGCATTAGGTGTCACCTGCAAATGGTAATAGGTAAGATCCCACCAGGCGCGTTCAGGTGTGATAGATCCGCGTAAAGTATCAGCGTGCGTGAAAGACTTATTTTGTGCAAATGTGCAATATGATATCAGTAACAGGCAGAAAATCAGGGTCTTATTAAGCATGTATTAATCAGGATTATAATATTTTTTTATGAACTTAATTCAGGTGATATCTTGCAAAAGGTGCTAAAAGTCAATTGCTAAAAGCTATTTAACCAGGATTTCCATATCATTTAGTTCCGGGCCACCGCCCCGATTAGCTGATCCTGCTGCAATGTAGACCTTCTTATTGAGTACAACAGCCTGGGTTCCATGTCGTCCCTGATGGAGCGATGGCAGTTTTTCCCATTTTTGAGTCCGGATATCGAATGCTTCTACGTCATTATGCGCTTCTACATGCGCGTCACTTTCCCCGCCAATGATCAAAATTTTATCACCATAAGCTACAGTAGTATTGCCGGCACGTAAAGTGGGTAAATTATTGGATGCGTCCAGGGTTGACCATTTTCCGGATTTAAAATCATATACATCCACTTCTTTGATCGTCGTATTAAGTACCTGATTGATTCGTGCAGTTGAAAGCCTTCCGCCTGCTACATAAAGTTTGTGATCAATGACTGCAACCTGTACGTGGTCTCTTGGACGTGGTGCATCAGCAAGTGTTTTCCATTTATCCGTTGCCGGATCATATTCATCAAACCATGTAACCTGTCCGTCCCAATGACCATCCTGAATGCCACAAACCAGGTAAATCTTGTCATTCAATACAAATGCACCCGCTGCCCCACGTCTTCGGTTCTCAGGGATTTCGGATCCTTTCCTCCATTCATTTTTGATTGGATTGAAAATATAAATGTTTGGAATAGGAACTTCATGTGGATATCCGCCTGTAAACGCTCCCAGAACATATATTTCATCCTTAAACGAAATAGCCTGAAAATGACTCATTTCAATAGGTGTTTTACTAAGGCTTGTCCATGAATCTTTTTTAAAATCATATTCGTCAACCGGTTTAATTCCGCGGCCACCTAATAAGTAAAGCTTTCCATTGGCAGTTGTCATCGCATTTTCATGCCGTTTTTCAGGAAGGTTTTCTGGTTCTGAAACTTCCCAGATTTGTGCAGAAACTGATACCGCCCATAAATTTAGAATAACCAGTAATACTCCGGTTTTTAGAAATGAAATCATCATCCTTGTATTTAAATGGGTTGAGTTTAGCATCCTTTTGCTCGAGATACGTCTTAAAACACCATTAAGATACAATTATATTTAATAAAAGCGAAAGACCAGCCTGAGACTGGTCTTTTGGTAATTACGGGAAAGAATAGGTTAATTTTTGCTGGTAATTTCAAGTGCCGGACTTTCAAAACCTAATTTTTTTAATCCGTTCTGAACGTCGGGATCCTGCATGAATAATTTCCAGAGGAGCCCGGTCCTGTAATTTTCTATCATTACAATGATAGGTCCCTGGTCAATGGCCAGATGAGATTTAGCATACCAGTTCTGCGATTCGTTGAAAGCATCTGTGAAGCCATATTCGCTCCATATTTTATCTCCCAGATCGTCATAAAAATGACGAAGTGCTTTCATTGATTTGTCAGGTGTATAAGGAAATGATGATAAAGCAGCTGTTGGTGAAATTGTGCCGAAATCGTTATTGGGCGAATGTGCATTATATCCATTGTAAGTATCACTTGCTGTTAGTCCCCAGCTGTTCTCTCCATAACCTTCGAATTTACCCGGATTGGCAACGCAATGTTTATAATTGATCAAAGTATGGTTTACGTTTTGCTCCCAATAATCAGCATACTGGTCTTTCAGATTACGTGGGTCTAAACCTAAAAATGAATAATGAGTAAAGAATAACGGGCCGCCGAAATCAAAACCCAGAGGTAATTTTATGCCGTAATATTCTTTGCCATTTTTAAAATGATCGCTTTGCACCCAGCATTTATGATAAACCTGTGCGGTGATCGGATAACGTGGAGAAGCTGCACCGAGAATATATGTAATTAGCGTTTCGTTGTAACCTCTCAATTCAAAATTCATTGCCCAGCCATTATTCGGACTCCAATGCCAGTAAAGCTGATCCGGGTTTCCGCGTGTGTACCAATCCCATTCTATTTCATTCCAAATCCAGGTAATGCGGTTCCTTAAATCATTTTCCAGAGGTGTATCCTGATTAAAATATTGCCGGGCTGTTAAGAGTCCCTGAAATAAAAAAGCCGATTCAACCAAATCCCCACCATCATCTTTACGTCCGAACGGGATGATTTTTCCTGTTTCCCCATTGATCCAGTGTGGAAAAGCACCATGGAAATTATCAGCTTTTGACAGGAATTTCACCATTTTCAAAAGTCGCTTTGCTATGGAATCCCTTGGATACCATTTTCTGTCAGCCGCCACAATCATCGCCATAATGCCAAATCCTGTTCCGCCAGTTGTCGTTACTTCTCCGCCGTAATCGTAGGCAACGTTGCTTCTTTCACGGGCTAAGCCACTTACAGGATGAGCGAAATCCCAGAAATAACGAAAAGTTTGCTTTTGCACCAGTTCAAGCAGGGCTGTATCTGATAAATTTTTTGGCCGGTCGGCGGGATTAAAAATGGCAGGCTTAGTAACATTTGCTTTTTTCTTTTGTGCATTACTATTGGTTATGCCAAGAATCAAACAAATGAAAAAGGTCAGGTAAGATAAAATTTTCATGATAAAGGTTTATTGTTTTAATTGCGGGTACCAATTATTTACAGGTTAGGACTTTGGAAACCAAGATTTTTCATTCCGGTTTTCACTTCCGGGCAACTCATGAAAAGATCCCATAATAAGGCAGTTCTGTGATTTTCAATCATGACAATTACCGGACCCTGGTCAATAGCCAGATACGAATTGGCGAACCAGGGTTGCACCAGAGAAAACGAATCATAGAAACCGTATTCGCCCCATATTTTATCACCAAGTTTATAATAGAAAAACTTTAAAGCTTTCATGGATTCATCAGGCGTGTACGGAAATGCAGATAAAGCTGCAGTCGGAGCAATTACACCTATGTCGTTTGTTGGCGAACTGGCAGTATAACCATCTGGAATGTCACTGGCTGTCAATCCCCAGCATTGGTCACTGTATCCATAGTATCCCTTAGGATTGGATTTGCAATAATTGTAATTGATTAATGTATGATTCCTGTTTTGAGTAAAATAATTGGTGAAACCATCTTTAAGGTTGGTTGGATTTATACCTAAAAATGAATACTGTGAGAAAAATAATGGCCCTCCGTAAGCTTCACCTAAAGGCAATGTAATTCCCAAATAAGATTTGCCGTTGACAAAACTTCCATTGCCTGTCCAGCCATTATCATAGACTGATTTTATTATAGGATGCGTTGGAGACGAAGCCGCCAGTGCGTAAGTAATCATACACTCGTTCCAGCCTTTAATTGGCAAATTCATATCCCAATTATAATCAGGACTCCAATGCCAGTACAATACATTTCCCTTGTCTTTTTGAAACCAATCCCATTCTACTCCATTCCAGATCGTATTGATATCTGTTCTTAAAGCAGTTTCAGCAGGATTTGAATTGTTGAAATATTGTCTCGCAGTCAGTAATCCCTGTATCAGGTAAGAAGTTTCAACCAGGTCGGCTCCATTGTCTTTTGTACTGAATGGTACTACCGCTCCGGTTGCTCCATTGATCCAGTGAGGAAAAGCGCCGTGAAATTTTTGTGTTTTATCTTTCAGGAAACCTGCGATCTTCTGCATTCTTTCCAGTCCTTCTGCACGTGTTATGAAATTTCTTTCAATAGCAACCGGAATGGTCATTATTCCAAAGCCGCTGCCACCGGAGGTTACGATATCACCGGATGTATTTCTTTCTCTTGCCAAACCACTTGTTGGATGTCCAAATTCCCAGAAATACCTGAAGGTTTGTTTTTGAACCAGGGTTAAAAGTGCTTCGTCGGTAATTTTTGGGAACTTATCGGTTGTGTCGAGAGCGGTTATAAGGTTTATACTGACTTCACTAAGTAACGAACCGTTAGATTTAGACTTTAAGGCTTTGGAAATTAGAACCTTATAGGAACTTAGATAAGGCAATGCATTTATTGGAATTATTATTACAGTACTGTCCCCGTTTTCCAGCGAGGTGGAATAGGGTACAACTTCACCGGTTTTGGATATAATACTGACTGCATTGGCGAAGGATGCACTGTTTAATGGTGCTGAAAAGTTGAATTCTATAATGGGCTTGGGCTTCACATCGACGTAGGAGAAACCACTATAAGAGCCATCAACCTTAAGGCTGTTGAAACCAAACGAAGTTGGAACGACCGTTACCGGTGGTTCGGGATTATTTTCCTTTTTACAGGAAATCCCGAACCATACGGTAAAGCAGAAAAAAACAAAATTTTTGAAGGACATTATTTTCCTCTTGACTCTAGTTTAACAAGAGCGTCTATTTCTGCGTCTTTCAGAGCGACATTATAGATTCTAACTTCATCAAGCAAACCCGTAAGGTAACTTGCCCAAGATTGCGGTTCTGATGCTTTTGTTAAACTTGGCGTAGTTTGAAATTGATTTGCTCCAAATACTATCTGGCCTGGGTTTTTCCATTTTAGGTTACCGAATTTAGCAACCGTTGTTGTGTTCACCTTAGATCCGTTTATGTAGATACTAAAAGTGGAAGAGGTAGCATCATAAGACAAAGCAATGTGGGTCCACGAATTGTACAAGTTTACAATACCATCTTTCGAAACCCAGGTATCCAATGTATCATTCTGAATGTGCGCCTTGAAAATTCCATCTGTGGTAGTTCCACCATTTTCAAAGAATGTTTCAAGATTGCCCCAGAATGCTTCCTTACTCGAGAGTGTTACTAAACCAATTATTCCTCCCGCAGCAGTGGTTGATTGACTGTTAACCCAATACCCTATTGTGAAGCTCTGAAGGCCAAGTATAGCGCTCGTTGGATTAAATAAAACATATCCATTTTTCGCACCTTTCATAGCCTGCCCTTTCAAGCCATTTGCAAATGATGTTCCGGTGTTTACACCAGCAGTTTTTGATATCGCATCCACATAATCGCCATCAAAAGGCCAGTAAGCGACCAGATTTGAAGTTGCAATTTCCCCAGATGATGTAAAACCACCAATCGAAACGCTCGGTGCATAACTTTCAGGGTCAAACTTTTCGTAACAAGCTGTTAGGCCGACAATCATAAGCATGGTGATTGCCAATGTTAATTTAGAATTTATAGCTTTCATTGATAGATCCTTTGTAAGAGATTGATTAATATCCAGGGTTTTGAACCAATAAACCTGCGCTCAAATCGATTTCGGTCTGAGGAACCGGCCATACTTCATTTTTGTTAGCTTTCCATCCTTTTGGTCCAAAGATTTCAGCGCCTCTTCCCTGACGGATCACATCAAAGTAACGGTCAAATTCCATCGCCAATTCATAATGACGTTCGTTCCAGATAGCAGTACGTAATGCAACTTTATCAGTAGTTGTCACCTTCGGAAGTATGGTTTTACTCGTCCCTCTTGCACGAGCTCTTACCAATTCAAGTGATGATAACGCCAACGCATTGTTACCTAGTTCATTGGCAGCTTCTGCGTTCATCAATAACACATCTGCATATCTTATAACACGAACGTTCTGTTGTGCTCCTTCATTAAATCCGGATATATAAAGGCTGAAAGGAACATATGATTTTTGGTTATACATCGGGTTGTCCCCCACAGCTGCAATAGCATCACCTTCTGGAGTTGTTTCGCCTCTGAAAATGATCGTTGCATCTCTTCTTGGATCACCAGTTTCGAAAGCATCGGCAAGAGCTTTGGTTGGAACATTGAATCCCCATCCGCCGCCAGTGACTCCACGAACACCCTGAACTTGTGAATACTGCGAGTTAGATGCATCTTTGTTCGACTGCAAAAGCTCGTTCTGGATTTCAAAAATTGACTCAGAAGAATTCTCATTTGCTATTCGAAACAATTGCTCGTAATTATTGAAAAGGGAATATTTCCCCGAAGCAATTACCTGGTTAGTCAAATCTAAAACCTGCTGCCATTTGGACTGGTACATTGACACTTTTGCGTTAAGTGACATAGCAGCTCCTTTAGTTACTCGTCCAAGATCACTTGAACCATAGCTTTGAGGAAGAACAGCCGCGGCTTCAGTAAGATCTTTTTCAATCGCAGCGTATACATCTGCCTTAGGTGTACGTGGTAAATTGTACTCAGATGCATCAGCAGGTAATTTTAAACGCAATGGAACATCTCCATATGCCCTTACCAATCTGAAATAAGAATAAGCTCGAACAAATTTGGCTTCACCCAGATATCTTGCTTTCAGTGTTTCATCCATGCTGATTGCCGGAATGTTGTCCAGTACCTGATTAGCATAGTTGATGTTCTGATATTGCCCTTTCCAGAAGTCAGCAAGCTGGCCATCACCAGATCCAACAGAAAAGTTATCATAATCATTGAAAAAGGTCGCATCAGAGGCTGTACTGCCTTTTTCTGCATCATCGGATCCCATGTTTTCAACTGCAATAGGAGCAAAAGCAGTGTTGGTCCATCCTCTCAGGTTTGCATACATGGCATTTACAGCCTTAGTTGCATCGCCTTCGTTTTGCCAGAAAACAGTACCAGCTTGTTTGCCTTGTGGATCGGTATCCAAAAAGCTTTGCTCACAAGCAGAAGGAACCAGTAAAAGAGAAGCTAATCCCAAATACAAGCCTGCTTGCTTTAAATTGTTTTTAAAATCTATATTTTTCATATTCCTGATGATCTTAGAAAGTGACGTTAATACCGAAGTTGTAAGTTGCCGACAAAGGATATACGTTAGCATCGATTCCAGCCTGGGTTGGTTTATTTTCATTCGCTCTAACTTCTGGTGAAAGTCCTTTGTACTTGAAGAAATTCAGTGGGTTCTGAGCATTTGCGTAAACGCGAAGTTTTTTAATTTTCAGCTTGTCGTTAACCGACTGTGGGAAAGTGTATCCGATCTGCGCATTCCGAACTCTGAAATAACTTCCGCTTTGAACAAAAAATGTATTGGGAAGATAATTTGATCCGCCACCGATGTTAGCTGAAGGATAAGTATTTGAAGTACCTGCTCCGTACCATCTGTTATCGTAGAAGTCTTTTGTGAAGTTTTCGTTACCATATCTCCATCCCAGGTTTGCATTGTAAATATCAACTTTGGCAACGCCTTGAAAATCAAGGCTCAGATCAAACCACTTATAGTTAAAACTGGTATTTATACCATATGTCAATTTTGGGTTGGGATTACCAATTACTTGTCTGTCAAGAGAAGAGATCGTTGAATCAGGAACCCCGGCAGTACCACTGATATCACGGTATCTGAAATCGCCAGGTTTTGCGTTTTTCTGTGCGGAATGATTAATTTCCTCCTGATTTTGGAAAATGCCATCAACAACGTAGCCGTAAAAGGATCCAATTGGATCACCAACAACCGTACGGGTTGCAAGAGCTCCGCTGGTAAGGCCTACACCTCCATCATAAATTGGATTTGCTCCGGATGTAACAGACAATACTTTGTTGTTGTTCAATCCACCATTTATACCAATACTATAACTGAAATCTTTTCCAATTTCGTCTCTCCAGTTCAATACAGCTTCAAAGCCTTTGTTTTGGAAAGTGGCCTGGTTACCAACAATTCTTGCGGAGGCAGTACCGATTGATGATAATACCGGAATATCAAAAATGGCTTTTTCAGTTTTCTTAAGATAATAGTCGAGTTCGATTGTTAATTTATTTTTAAGTAAAGCGCCTTCAATACCAATGTCAGTTCCAACTCCACGTTCCCAATAAGTAGTCGGAGGAATAATAGAGTTGATACTTGCACCGGTATTTAATTGCCCGCCAAAAATTGCGGCAAGATCAGCTCCGTTTGCAACTGTCAGCGTTGACAAATTAGAAGGAACAGATGCGTTTCCAATTTTACCCCAGCTACCTCGTATTTTCAAATTATCGAATACATGTTGATTTGCCATGAAAGATTCATTGCTGATTACCCAGCCCGCACCTACTGATGGGAAATAACCCCATGCATTTCCACCTTGATAGAATTTGGAAGATCCATCAGCCCGTAACGAGGCATTAAGCAAGAAGCGGTCGTTGAAAGAATAATTAACCCTTCCAAAGTATGAAGCATATGTTCCCAAGTCTCCTTTATCCTCAATGGTACGTCCATCTATGTTCCCAAGCGCAAGATATAAATCACCTTCGCTTGTGTAAGGTACATTAAGAGCACTTGCCTTTACTTCATATGACTGATCATGTTGAGCTGACTGGCCTAATAATGCAGTAAAGCTATGTTTACCAATATCTTTTGCGTAAGTCAGTGTATTTTCGAAAATCCAGTATCTCGTCTGAGGACGGGTGAATTCCAATTTGCTTGTTGTATTTCTTTGTTTAAAAGTTGCAACATAATTGGGAACATAAGAGCGCGTCTCATCTTGTCCGTAACGACCGCCCAGGCTCGTCTTAAAAGTCAAACCTTTCAATATTGTCAATTCTGCATAGGCATTTGCAGTCAATAAAGTCTTTTTCGTATTTTGATTATAGAAATCGACTGTTGCTTGTGGATTGTAATTATTTCCATCTCCTAAATTGTAATCAGTCGGATCTCCATAGGTTCCGTCGGCGTAATAAACAGGTACAACTGGGCCGGCAGCATACAATTGACGGAAAATCCCACCTGCTTCATCTTTTGATTTACTGAAAGATCCGGTAGCTGTATAACCAATTTTCAAGCTTTTCAATACCTGAAAATCATTTTGTAAACGGGCAGTGTAACGTTTGAAATTATTCTTTTCTACAACACCGTCCTGATTCAGATAACCAAGAGAGAAATTGTAGGTTGTTTTTTCTCCGCCACCACTTATAGATATCTGGTGATTGGTTACCAATGCATTTCTAAGAATCTGGTGATACCAGTCAGTGCCTTCTCCGTATTGGGATGGATCAAGAACGTTTCCTTTGCCATTGACATTTGCCAGTTCGTTAACCATCGTTGCGTACTGGTTTGCATTAGCCATTTTGACTTGGTTTGTCACTTTTTGATAACCCACGTAGCCATTGTAATTAACAACTGCATTACCAGCTTTTCCCTTTTTGGTTGTGATGAGTACAACACCATTTGCTGCACGAACTCCATAAATAGATTGACTTGAAGCATCTTTAAGAATGTTCATGCTTTCAATATCGCCCGAATTCAGGAAACTGATATCATCAAACCATACTCCATCAACAACATATAATGGGTTAGCACTACCATAGGCCGTACCGACACCGCGAATACGGATTTGAGGTGCCTCACCAGGCTTACCGGAATTGCTGATTTGCACACCTGCAACTTTACCTTGCAAACCACTGACAGCATTCATTGAGGGTTGCTTTGCAATTTCACTTCCTTTAATCTGAACGACCGAGCCGGTTACATCCAGTTTCCTCTGAGAGCCATAACCTACAACTACAACTTCGTTAAGTGCACGTGCGTCTTCAAGTAGGGATGCATTCAATACGGTTTTAGAACCCACAGTAATTTCCTGAGCGGTCATACCAATCATTGAAAAAACAAGTATTGAACTTGTAGAAGGAACCTGAATGGAGTAATTTCCATCAGCATCGGTAGGAACACCAGTAGTTGTTCCTTTTATTAAAACACTTGCCCCTGGAAGAGGCGATCCATCCGGAGCGGATGTGACTTTTCCTGATATACTAATTTGCTGTCCATAAGAGGTAACGCTCCACGACAGAAAGACCAGCATACACAGTGAGCGTAAAACAGTTTTCATTGATGATAAAGATGAAAAATTGGTGATATAATTATTGCAAGAATTAATTGAATTGTTGCAAATTTAGAATTTTACAATCCGATAATTCCAAAAACAGACTACATCACAACTACATCAATGAGAATAATGCAAGTATAAATAGTATTTTATGGATTTTTGTATTAGATTAATACAAACAATTTAAATGTCCATCATGTACTGAACCAGATTGGCATCCAGCTCCAGGCCTAGTTTCTTACGTAATCGGTATCTTTTTATTTCGACGCCACGAATGGAAATCCCAAGTGCAGGTGCCATTTCTTTTGTAGAAAGGTTCATGCGAAGACATGCAGCAAGCCTGAGTTCGGATGGTGAAATGGTTGGACTAATCATTCTTAATCTCTTGAAAAACTCTTCATGTACTTCGTTGAAATTATCCTCAAACAAAACCCAGTCTTCTTTGCCGGCTACATTTCGTTCAATACTGTTCAGTAGTTTTTGATAATGGATATTGGGAAGTTGCTGGCCCATTTCCTGTTTCACCTGTTTGAGCTCATCCCTTATTTCTTCCAGAATTTCGTTTTTACGAACCACATTAATAGCAACATTGCTTATCTGCTGGCTCTTACTTTTGATTTCACTCTGGAGTTTCTCGTTCTGGAGTTCCATAATTTTCCTTTCACTGGAAAGTCTTTCCTGGCGCAGTTTTTCTTCCTGTTCTTCTATCAGTTTTCTGCGATGCCTTGCCAGCCTTTTTTCCTGATAAATGATGAGAGCAACCACAATCAGGAATATTGATACAGCGAATAAAAATCTCGCCCAGGCTGTTTCCCGCCAATAGGGAGTAATTGAAAATGGATAGGAGGTAATTTCATTATTTAAACTGCTCTTGATTTCAAAATTATATGAGCTGGATTCAAGATTGGTATACTCCACAAAATTCTGGTCTGTCCATTCCGACCATTGATCTGAAAGCCCTTTTAATCTGTACTTATACTGTATATTCTGCCCAAAAACTGGAAGTGCATACATGATCCTGATGGAGCGGATATCTTTCGGTAAAGTTACTTTGCCGCCAATAGCAAAAGTCTCGGCCAGGTTACGCAGATTCGCTATTTTACGAATGATAGGTCTAATACTATTAACAGTGTTCTTTTTAGAATAAGATCTGTTGTATAAAGCATATCCATTAGCAAGGCAAAAGAAGTAATACTGATCAGAAACAGGGATAATCGTTTCACTATTTCGGATGAGTGCCAGCTCAAAAGTTTTTACTTCATTACTATCATTATACATCAGGATTTTGTTCATGAAAACCTTAAACCATTCATTTTTTATTCCGTTCCGGATTTTAAACGGTTCATTGTCAGAATCGGTAAAGTATTGACTCAGATGAAGCTGGTTTTTAAGGTCAGGTTCAAAAATTGGTTGGCGGACCTGATCTGTATTATGTTTTTCCAGTTAGATATTTCTACTGAAAATTCACTAGGAATATCTTTTGGAGATTTGTATTCTTTCCACTGAATTACTGAATCAAGTAACGCAGTTAATTTGGCACGATATAACCCTTTGTAGGCATGTCCCAGCCAGAATGATCCGTCTTTGTCCTGAACAATTTGCCGGATCGGGAGAGGAAGTATTCCTTTGACCGGGTATGCATAAGTCCAGAGATGTTCTTTGTTCTTTTTATAAACACTCAGGCCGGTATACGAGCCTTGTAACAGCAAGGTGTCGTTTCCATTTTTAACCGGTAGAAAAACCCAGCCGCCGGTAACGTCAGATATTTTTGTAACCCCCTTATGGTCTATACGGAATGTGGCATCATTGTGCCCGCAAAGCAGCTGATCATTGAACACTTTTAAGTTCCAGGTTTGTCCGCCTAATCCGGGAATGGCACGAAAAGGATCGGCTGACATCCATTTTTTTACAAATACACCATTATTAGATCCAACATAAAGGTTTCCGTGCCATATAGCCGCTGCATAGGCAGAACCTAAGGGATTGTTATTGGTTTGATAGGATATAAATGGAGAAGACATTTTGATCAGGTCAATTCCCTGATCAAGCCCTGCCCATAAATGTTTCCGGCTGTCTTCTGCCAATGCCAGTACTGTATTGTTTTGTAATCCGTTTTCTTTATTAAACTGGTATTTTAAAGTACCGTTTCGTGAAATGACATAAATGCCTTTTTGTATTGTTCCGAATACGAAACTGCTGTCCTGACTTAATACAATAGCCTTGTTAACGATATTCTTTTTTAACTCTTCGGAAAGAGGAATGTTCCAGGGCTTCATCTCTCCATTTTGCCAAATAAACAAGCCATGTTTTGCAGTGGTAATGAGGATCTGATTTTTAGAGAATGGTAAAATTGAAGAGACAATAGAACCGGCCAATTGTTCTGTTCCTGGTAATGGGATGAATTTTTCACCTTTCAGCTCAAATAACCCTTTGCCAATCATTTGAATAAAAAGACGGTTATTGACATACCTTAAAAACATAAAGTTGCCGGAAGAGCTTATTTCGATTAGTTTCCTGCCATCATATCGGTACATAGCCGAAAATGACTGGAAATAGATATATTCCGGCGTTTTGAGAATGTGCCAGATCTCCTCTGTTTTCAGACTGGCGAAGTTAACATCTTTGCTCAGCGAATGATAGGCCAGCTGGCCCGTTGCAGTAGGATGCCAATACCCGAATTCACCGTAACCGCCGACATAGATCCTGTTTTCTGTATTCGTCCCTGTAACAAATGTTTTTCCTCTTAGTGATTTATCGACCATAACTTCGTCACATAATACGGTTCTGACAATCTGCTGATTAGGTAATGGATATAGTTTCCAGGAAGCGCCATCGTATTCCAGTAATCCATCAGAATTGGCGGCATATATAATATGGTTCTGGCTTTGGTCTATAGACCAGTTTTGGTTGTGTGCTTTATAAACAGAAAGCGAATAATTAATTAAGGGCGGGGTTTCCTGGGCTTGTAAAAATGAAGAAAAGGCAAAACATAAAAACAAGGTCAGCTTAGAACATTGCTTACTTATATGTTTGCAAATAGAGAATGTTATCAATAAGTTTTTTTCATTTACAATGAAACAATTCATTTCAACTGACTTTTAATTTAATCTTTTATTAGGAATATCGTCCGCTATTCGTTTACAAAATCTTTATAAATTTTGTCTATGTTTAGAGCAATTACAATATTAGTACTCACTTTGTCAGTTGTTTTACGTTAGGTAAATCCAGCTGACGATTAAGATCAAAAATGATATTCGGTACAATCTTAATACTTCCGGTTCACATTTTGTAAAATTCACTTTTACAAATTACCTATTGCACGGTGTGGCCATGCAATATCAAATCCGATACGAGTGATTACTTCATAAACAAAAATGGGCAACCGGTTAAGGCTGCCCATTTTTGTTTATGACTTATTCAATAATCCGATCAGATTGTCTGGTATTAAAATGTAAAGTTCAGACGAGCGAACAAGAATCTTCCGTTCATACCGAATTGAGAAGTATTTCTTGAATAAACGAATTGGTTTGCGTTTGACAAATCAACTGTTGAAGCAGCTGCGCCATAAAGTACTTTTCCTTCCGATACACCGGTTGGTCTTTTAGCAGTGATTGAGTTGTAGTTTCTGTCCGGATAGATATCGAACAGGTTGTTAGCTCCTACAACAACTTTAACAAATTTTGCAATCTGATATCCAACAGAAAGGTCTGTGATCAATCTTCCTCCCCAAATAGGGTGCTCGTTTTCAACAGCTTGTCCGTTAACGATAGTAGCACCGATGAAACCATCACCATTTACGTCAACTGTATTAGGATCCGTAACTTTTCCGAAGTATGCATTTCTAAGGAACAGGTCAAATTTCTTAACGCTTAACGTATGGCTCCAGTTAAACTTCACGCGAGGAATCGCCTGCTGAAGATAAATTCTGTTAGCTTCAGAGTAATAGTTGTTGATCTGTCCGTTGTCTGCAAGGATTTTAGACGCTTTGATATCACCAACTTGTTTGGTTTGTGAAACTGTACCGGCAAGATCCGTTCTCAATGTTGCACCGTTGTCAAACCTTGCTCTGTGAGAAATCACCATGTCTATACCTTTTGACTGTGTGTTGATCGCGTTAGAGAAGAAAGTAGCCGCGGTTGCATTTGCCTTATCAAACAATTGCTGCAGTTCCAATGCCGAACCAGTTACAGTTCCGCTTGGACGTGAGAACTGATCCGTTAAGATTACTCTGTCGTTAATACGAACGAAATAACCATCCGCTGTAATTGTCAAATTCGAGCTTGGTATTTTAGCCGTAAAACCTGCACTGAAACTTTTAGATTCTTCTTGTTTCAACTTAGGTATACCCAATAAATTAGCAGCATCAGATGCATTGCTGAATGTACCTACTTCAAAAGGAACACCACCTACGAATTGAGTCGAAGTAGAGTTAAAGTAAATTTGAGCAAGAGAAGGTGCACGGAAACCAGTTGACACAGCACCACGAAGATTGATATTGTCAGTCAGTTTGTAACGTGTAGCCAATTTGAAATTGGTTGTACTACCAAAATCTGAATAATTTTCAAAACGGATTGCTCCTTCAAGTAACCATTTGCTGGTTACTTCCAATTCTGTATCTACATATACAGCAACACTTTGACGGTTGGCGTCTTTCGTTTCTGCTGCATTTTCCGGTCTGAAACCTGGGAACACCTGAGATCCGCCCGGACGTGCTGCGCCAAAGAAATCAGTTGGCGGAGATTGTGTAGATGAGGTAATAACTTTGCCATTCACATCATAACGTGCCCATGAGTTTTCGTCACCTGCTTTAATTCTGTATGACTCAAAACGAGCCTCACCACCGAAAGCAAGATTCAAGCCAGACAGTACGTCAAATTTACGGCTCAAATCAAGGTTAACCGTGTTTTGCTTGAAATTTAATCCACCAGCTTTGAAAACAGTAGGAGAGTTTTGCAAAAGGGTTGTGTTTACCGTGTTTTCTACTCCATAATTAAATGTGTTAGAACCAAATGTATTACTCAAATCATAATTGAACAGGCCTAATTTACCACGAACACCAGCTGCCGCAGAAGCATCAATAACGTCAGAGTGAATCTCTGGAAGGAAACCATTGATGAAAATACCTGTAAAGGTACGAGCCTGGTTTGGTCTTCTGTAAAAACCTGCTGCGTTTCCTTTTCTCTTTCCGTAGCCACCAAATGCGTAAAACTCGTGGTTTTCGTTAATTGGTACAGCCATGTTTGCGAAAAGTTGAATACTTTTCAATTCAGACTGACCAATACGCATGTTGAAGTCTCTTCTTTGTAATCCTCTAAATGCCAATTCGTTGTCTGTTACGTCAGCGCCAAGTACTTTTTGTAAATCACCAATTGAACTTGCAGCAGCAATGGAAGATTGCGTTGCCGCATCCAGATAACTCACGCCTAATGCACCTTGTTTGATTGCCGCAACATCATTAACCAACCCGCCAACATTTCCGCCACTTTGCTTTACTCTATATTCAATGGCATTGTAAGCATTGAATATGTTACCCGTTGCGAAGTCAGCACGGTAAGTTGGTTTTCTTGTCAGTGCAGATGCTGTAAAGTTGATAAAACCTTTCTTGGCAATTCTAACACCATAGTTAGCATCAATCTGAAGATTTTCTCCGTCCATTCCACCAGTGTGATCGTTAGAACCGTGAGAAAAGTTAGCACCGCTGTAAAGAGACATATTCAATTTACCCGTCGATTCTTTCATTTTTACGTTGATAACACCCGCAATGGCATCAGAACCATACTGTGCAGATGCACCGTCACGCAATACTTCGATTTTTTCAATAGCATATGCCGGCATTGCATTTAAATCCGTACCAACAGATCCACGTCCCGGAGTACCGTTTACGTTTACCAAAGAAGAAGTATGTCTTCTCTTTCCGTTTAATAATACCAAAACCTGATCCGGGCCCAAGCCACGTAGCTGAGCCGGGTCAATATGGTCAGTTCCATCGGCAACCGTTGCTGTATTTGAGGTAAAAGATGGAGCAACGATGTTCATGATCTGGTTCAGGTTGTTCTGAGGAACCTGAGTAGTCATTTGTGCCACGTTGATTACGTCAACCGGAACCGGGCTTTCTGTATTAACACGTCCACCGGCTCTTGAACCTGTAACGACAATCTCGTCCAGTGTAGCAGTGCCTTCTGCAAGTGCAATGTTCAATTCTGTTGTTCCGCTTACTTTCACATCAACAGTCTGGGTGGTAAAACCAATAAAGCTTGCGCTCAGTTTGTAACTTCCATCGGCAATGTTAAGGTTGTAATTCCCATCAGCGTCTGTAGCGGTTCCATTGTTTGTACCCTGAATCAGAATGGATACACCTGGAAGACCAGCTCCGGTTTTGGCATCAGTAACTTTACCTTTTATTCCTTGTGCGTATATAGCAGAAGAGACAAAGGTCATAATAAGTAGAATTAGTAATTTTCTCATAAATAGAATCTGTGGCTTAAATAGTAAATTGATGTTAAAATTGATTGAAACAGTTTAATAACTGGTGAATAAAATATTTTAAAGCATGCAAGTTGCAGAATTAAACTATATAATCCTACCGTATATTGGAATTATAAATTGCTTTCTTTACATAGTTCAATATATTGTAACAGATTGCATGAGCAGGGTTTTTTAACAATATTTCACAATTCATCAATCAATAATTAAAAAAATTTAATTATTCTAAGAAGTGATTTCGAATACACCCAAACTTTATTAGAAAATATTGTATGAATTAACAAAACCTAGAAGGGTTATAAAATAAAAAACCGGCCCTGATTTTTCGAGGGCCGGTTTTTAGAAACAATTTGGACTTTAAAGGCTTAGCGCGCCATTCATAGATCTTACAGCCTCAGCTGATTTTTCAAACGCCGCTTTTTCAGCATCACTTAGCCTTATATTAATTATCTTTTCCCAGCCGTTACGGCCTAGAACAACAGGTACACCCATGCAAATATCTTTTTGTCCGTATTCTCCATTCAGATACACACTGCACGGCACAATTCTCTTTTGATTGCGAACGATACTCTCCACCAGAAGTAATGTTGCAGCACCCGGAGCATACCACGCAGATGTTCCTATTAATTTAGTAAGTGTTGCTCCGCCCACCATCGTATCAGCAGCTACTTTTTCCAGTTTTTCAGGTGATATAAAGCGGCTGACCGGTATGCCGTTATAAGTTGCAAGGCGTGTTAAAGGAATCATGGTCGTATCGCCGTGTCCGCCAATTACCATGCCGTGGATATCCAGCGGGGAAACATCCATTTCCAATGCCAGGTAAGTTTTAAAACGTGCGCTATCCAAGGCACCACCCATACCGATCAACCGTTTTTTAGGAATACCCGATTCTTTAAATGCCAGGTAAGTCATTGTATCCATCGGATTGGAAACTACAATGATGATGGCCTTTGGGGAATACTTAAGAATATTTTCAGTAACACCTTTAACGATTCCTGCATTAATGCCAATTAATTCTTCACGTGTCATGCCGGGCTTACGGGGAAGGCCAGAGGTAATCACAACGACATCCGAGCCTTTGGTTTTTTCGTAATCATTGGTTGAGCCAATGGGTTTGGTATTAAATCCCAGTAAAGCGGCCGTTTGGTACATATCCAGTGCCTTCCCTTCACTTACTCCCTCTTTGATATCCAATAATACGACTTCTTCGGCCAGCTCACGACGAATAATATTGTCAGCTGTGGTTGCACCTACGGCACCAGCACCTACGACGGTAATCTTCATAAAGAATATATTTAATGTTAAGAACTCAGTATTTTAAAATATGCCCTAAATTTGAATACATAATTTGTTAAAACCATAAAGAATTTTATTTTTTGACAGAAAAGTAATACGTCGCAATCCAATGTGCAATTTTTTGCGTACATAGATAGTTATATTGTCATAACAAACACTTTTGATTTTTCCCAAATGGATAATGATTCACTAATAACAAAAATATTAAAATCCGTTTTTTTTAAAAATGCAAAAGGAAAGGCGGGGCGATATGCCGGAAATGCAACCCGGTTGATGGAATTGGCACAGCAGGTAATGGGTAAGCTGAATACGGTTGGTTTTAAGGGTAATATGGCAGAATTTCAAAGTAACGTTCAGCTATTGATCCGGATGGTGAAGGCATATGCTTCGGGAGAATACAAAGGTCTTCCCTGGAAAAGCCTGGTTTCAATTGTAGCAGTTTTGATTTATTTCATTTCCCCGATTGATATCATACCTGATTTTTTGCCATTAATAGGAATCACAGATGATATCGCTCTGGTGATATGGCTGATCAAAACACTTGGAAGCGATGTTAATAAGTTTAGTGAGTGGGAGAAACAGGAAAAAACGATTAATATAGGATAAAGTCTAGGATAAAGTTCGAAGTAATTTAGTTCTTTAAGAAAAGAATAAGTATTTTTGTAAACATAAAAAAGAAAATAGATATGGGATCATTAACCGTTTTGGCATTTATGGGATTGGGTGGACAAGAGATCTTTCTGGTCGCATTGTTCGTTTTGTTATTCTTCGGTGCGAAGAAAATTCCTGAGCTGATGCGCGGTTTGGGACAGGGTATTAACGAGTTTAAGAACGCTACCAAAGACGTAAAGGAAAATATCGAAAAAAGTATGGAGGATCCTAAATAACCCTTTAATCTTGTCGTAGTACTAGCCAGAGCCGTTAAGTCTAACTTATTGGCTCTGATTCTTTATTTATAACCCCACCCAATATATTAATACATTGAAAGAGTATTTTACGCTAATAGAAATTCAGAATGATTTGCACAAAGGAAGTCTTACCTGCGTGCAGTTGGTTAATCATTATTTGGAACGGATTGCGTCCAATGCTCATCTTAATGCCTTTGTTGATGTCTACACTGATGAAGCAAAACAGTCAGCAATTCTTATTGATGAAAAGATAAATGATGGTACTGCCGGGCGACTTGCCGGCCTCATTATTGGTCTTAAAGACGTACTTTCCTACAAAGGGCATGCATTGCAGGCTGGTAGCCAGATTCTTAATTCTTATATAGCTCCTTATACTGCTACTGCAGTTCAGCGCCTTCTGGATGAAGACGCTATTGTTATTGGCAGGCAGAATTGTGATGAATTCGCTATGGGTTCTTCCAATGAAAACTCCTCACTGGGGTTTGTTCTTAATGCTGCTGATAATTCCAAGGTTCCCGGAGGTTCATCCGGAGGTTCCGCAGTTGCCGTCCAGGCTGGCTTATGCCACGCATCTCTGGGAAGTGACACAGGCGGATCGGTTCGCCAGCCAGCCGCTTTTTGCGGTGTGGTTGGGATGAAGCCATCCTACGGACGTGTTTCCCGCTGGGGCCTTGTTGCTTATGCCTCTTCTTTTGACAGTATCGGCCCTATTACCAAAAGTGTGGAAGATGCGGCACTTTTGCTGGAAATAATGGCTGGGCCAGATGAATTTGATAGTACAGTTGCGCCTCAAGGCGTTCCTTCATATAGTTCAGTTGCTGACTGGAATGGGAAAGCGCGCATAGGATACATACGCGAAACCATAGAAAGTAAATCCATTTCTCCTGAGATCAGGCAAAATACACTGGATATCATTAATCGGCTGAAAGCGGACGGGCATGAGGTGGAGCCGATAGAAATGCCGTTACTCGATTATTTACTACCTACTTATTATATTCTTACTACTGCGGAGGCAAGTTCTAATTTATCCAGATTTGATGGTGTCCGATATGGCCATCGTTCTGCTCAAACGAAGGATCTGGAATCGCTTTACAAGCAATCCAGAACGGAAGGTTTTGGAAAAGAGGTGAGGAAAAGAATCCTGTTGGGTACTTTTGTTTTAAGTGCAAATTACTATGACGCATACTATACCAAAGCCCAGCGCGTTAGAAGATTAGTCCGGGAAGAAACACAAAAGTTTTTTGAGCAGTTTGATTTTCTGATTTCTCCGGTGACACCCACCACTGCATTCACAATTGGGGAGAAAACAGAAGACCCATTACAAATGTATCTTGCTGATATCTTTACGGTGCAGGCTAATGTGGTTGGGAATCCGGCCATTGCTATTCCTAATGGTACCGATACAAGTGGTATGCCAATTGGAATTCAGGTAATGGCTCCTTTTTTTGGTGAAGAAAAAATGTTTGCATTCACAAAGTATCTGTCTTCCATTACGAAGAAAAATAATGTAGTGTTGCAAAGTAACTCTTAAAATTATTCTTGAATTAAGAAATATCGTTATTTTCGTCTTTTAAATAGTAAATACGGAATTAACACTTGGTGAGATTAAAAAACCGTGCCAAAGTGAATTCTAAAATGCAGAAAAAATATATCTTACTTTAATAGAGTCAGTAATTTACTGTATTAGAGATTATTCTAATTCAACAGGCTAATTTTCAGATATTGAAAATTATAAATAGGATTTATGTCTGTCACTTTTTATCAACAGATAAAGCCATTGAAAACCGGGAATTGATTAACCTTCAAAAGCAATTATTGATGAAGATTTCGAAAAAATTATTATGGCTTGGAGCCATTTGTGCAGGATTTTATAATACGCCGTTTGTTGCGGCTGGCGCTTTCCAAACCATACTACAGGAAAAGCAGGAACAAATAGACACACTTGCTATGGCAGTGTCGGCGGACGAGATCGGATTACCATTACCTGATCTTGAGGAAATAGGGGCAACACCTGCAATACCTGAAAAACTGCTGAGGGAAAGATTTGCAAGACTTGAGAAATCAATTCCTCTCACTTATCATAAATCTTCCCATGAGTTTGTTGAATATTTTATTTATAAAAAGACAGACTTTACACAGACCATGATGGAAAAAATGCCGGTATTTTTTCCACTTTTTGAAAAAACACTTCAGAAATACGGCCTTCCAACTGAGCTCAAATATTTATCCATGATTGAGTCTGGCCTGAACCCCAAAGTAATTTCACGCGCAAGAGCCGGAGGATTATGGCAGTTTATGCCTGCGACCGGCCGTGAGTTCGGACTTTATCAGGATAGTTATATCGATGAGCGCTTTGAACCTGTAAAAGCTACGGATGCCGCCTGCAGATATCTTAAACAGCTTTACAATATTTTTGGTGATTGGGAGCTTACACTTGCCTCTTATAACACAGGGCCCGGAAATATAAAACGCGCTATGCGCCGCTCGCATGGAACTACATTCTGGACTATATATAATGCATTGCCAAAAGAAACACGCTCTTATGTACCTCAGTATGTAGCGATGAACTACATGATGAATTATGGAAATGATCATGGGATTTATGCTAAGAATCCTGAATATCAAATTCCTAATGATACCATTCATATCAACGGGTATATTGACCTCGTTGCATTTTGCCAAAATAGCGGAATAGATTTTCAGGATCTGGGCAGACTGAATCCTTCTATTACAAAAAACCTGCTTCCCGATCAAACAAGGGACTTCGTACTTAGAGTACCAAGTATACAATATACTTATCTGGTTAGTAACAGGCTGTCGATCATGGACTCCTGTACGCGTAAGTTTATTGCTGCCAATATGATGATGGCGATGGCTGACAGTTGCCGTACCGATTCATTAAGTAAAGGTGTTGCATTTCCTTATGCTTATGTTAGCAACGATGATGAGGAGGAATTTGAAGACAACCAGTCATCAGCTTCTACGACGGTCAGTAAAACAAAGAAATCTTCTCATATTGTCAGAAGAGGAGAAACTTTGCAATCCATTTCCAGAAAATACAGAATACAGGTTGCCGATTTGAAAAGATGGAACCACCTTCGTAAAAGCGTGATTAAAAAAGGGCAGAAACTGGTGATCATGAAAGAGGTTAAAGAAGTTGTTCCTGCCAAAAAAGAACATTTTGCAAATCTGGACCAGCCGGAACGAAAAGTTAAAAAAGACAGAGGGATAAAAATGCGTTATCACACTGTTCAGCATGGTGATACTTTGTGGACTATTTCGCAACGTTATGGTTTACAGCTTGATCACCTCAAAAAGGCTAACAAGATAAGAGGAAACGAGATTAAACCGGGCCAAAAACTAATTATTTCCAGTTAATAACTGATTGTAAATACACATACTATATATATGATTGCTTACGTTAACGGAACGGTTACTTACAAAGATCCTGCTTATGCAATTATTGATGTAAATGGAATTGGTTACGAGATCAGGATTTCATTGCAAACCTATACATCTTTACCTGAATATGGCGAGCGTTGTAAACTGGTCACCTATTTGAATATCCGTGAAGACGCACATATTTTGTACGGCTTTTGGGGAGTTGATGAGAAAAGGCTTTTTTTAGATTTAATTGGTATTTCGGGTGTTGGGCCATCTACTGCTTTGGTCATGTTGTCCTCGCTGTCATCCAACGAAATCAGACAAGGTATCGTTGATGAAGATTTGCGTTTGATACAGTCCATTAAAGGGATCGGATTAAAAACTGCCCAAAGAGTTATTTTAGAGTTAAAGGATAAAATTCGTAAGGAAGCATTTGGTATAACTGAAATTAAATCTTTCGGCAGCCAGTCAAACACGATACGAAGTGAAGCACTTGCAGCCTTAATAACATTGGGAATTCCGAAAGTAACAGCGGAAAAAAGCCTCGATGTAATCATTAAACGTGAGGGCCAGGAAATGAGCGTGGAGCAATTAATTAAACTGGCGCTTCGCTAGCTGTGTGGAAATGGTTGTTAGCAGGATATCGCATACTTTAACCATTATTGGATATGATGAATAGGATCGTAGCAGTAACCTTCTCTAAATAAGAATATTAGCCTTGTCGTCAGCACTTTACTCTTTACTTTTTAAGACATTCACAATATCCACCTGCGGGGTGATGCTGGCTTCTTTGTCGGTTGAGACGAATGTTTATTCCAGTGAACCGGGAGATTGGGCCTTATTGGCCGACACGCTGGTAAATGATACTACCAAAAAAAATATTGATAGATCCGGCAACCAGTTCATCATGCGCTGGAAGGATTATTATTCTAACAAATTTGCCCAGCCAAGGCCCCGTTCGCCCTTTTATCTGAAAGACCCTTCCAATATTTCTACCTCTATTTTGCTGGATAGTTCCGGAAAGATTGCTGTATCAGAGAGCATTGAAACACCAACAGGAAATCTGGATTTCAGGGCACCGGAAGGTATGAATCTTGAACAATATGATAAAGTTCAGGAAGACAGGGCTTACAAAAGCCTGCTGCGCGAATATGCTGGCAGGCAGGATGGCAAAAGCGCAATGGGTGCCCGCGGACTTTTGCCTAAACTGGATATGCCGCCGGCTATTTCAAAACTGCTTGGTGATGACTTCATTAATTTTAAACCTACCGGATTTGTTTCTCTCGATTTGGGAGTAATGAACCAGTTTTTGGATAATCCTTCTATTCCGATCCGTCAGAGACGAAATACCCAATTTATCTTTAACGAACAGATCAATATCAACTTTGACGCCCGGCTGGGAGATATGCTTGGTTTCCAGACCAACTTTGATACGAAAGCCAACTTCAATTTTGAGAATGCGATAAAACTGAATTATAAAAATCCCGAGGAAAGCTTTATTAAAAAAATTGAAGCAGGAAATATTAACTGGGCTATTAACAGCCAGTTAATTCCGGGTGTCCAGAATTTGTTCGGGATAAAAACGGATTTCCAGTTTGGGAGATTAAAGGCGACTTTCGTTGCTTCCCAACAGAAATCAAGTAAAGAAAGAATCGTTTTGAGAGGTGGGGCACAGGGAAGGGAATACGAGATTCGCGCTGATACTTATGACGAGAACCGGAATTTCTTTCTGTCACAATACTTTTAGAAATATTTATGAATCTTCGCTAACAACAACTCCAACCATTACTTCCGGCGTTACAGTAACCAGAATCGAGGTGTATGTAACCAATAGGACAACAACAACTTCGTCTTTAAGAAATGTTGTCGGATTTGCGGATATGGGTGAACCTGCTCCATTTAAAGCAGCAAACGCTACTCTTCAGCCGATTAATAGAACTTCTCCAGGTGACAATGCGGCAAACGGATTGTATAAAAACTTACAAACCAATGCTGCATTCAGACAGGTTGATAATACAAATTCGGCAATAACTGCTCTGGGATTTGAAAAAACCAAAGATTACGAATTGTTAAGAGGTGCTAAAAGGCTGGTTGCCGGAACAGATTATGTTTTTCAGCCCCAACTGGGTTATATTTCTTTAACCAATACACTTAGAAATGACGAAGTTCTTGCGGTTGCTTATGAATATACATTAAACGGAAGAGCTTATAAAGTCGGAGAGCTTACAGAAGATTATCAGGCAAGAACAGATGATGAAGTAATTGCTTTAAAATTATTAAAATCTTCAACGCTTCGGAACAATACAAATCTGCCGATGTGGAACCTGATGATGAAAAATGTGTACTCATTAGGAACCAGCCAGATCGAGAAACAAGGATTTCAGCTTCGGGTTATTTATAAGGATGATTTAACTGGTATAGATAATCCCAATCTTCAGGAAAGTAGTATTGCCAACGTACCGTTGATACGCCTCTTTGGACTGGACCGGCTGAATCCTGTCAATGACTTGCAGCCGGATGGTAATTTTGACTTTGTAGAAGGAATAACGGTAGATAGCAAAACCGGCAGGATTATATTCCCCGTACTTGAACCATTTGGAAGTACACTTTCTAAAAAATTCGGGTCAGGAGAAGATCAGTACCGTAGCAAATATGTGTTTGGTGAGCTATATAGCAAAACCATGATAGATGCTCAGCAGATCACAGAAAGGAACAAATTTTTTCTGAAAGGGTCTTATCAGTCCAGCGAAGGAGCAGAAGTATCATTGCCATTTGGTGTTTTGGAAACTTCGGTAACGGTTACTTCCGGTGGTGTTCCATTATCAGCTGGTTCTGATTATCTGGTGGAAGCACAGCTAGGCCGCGTCAGATTGCTTAACCAGAGTATTTTAAACTCAGGCCGCGAAATCGTAATTGAATATGAACGCCCCGATATGTTTCAGAACCAGACGCGTTCTTTGTTAGGGACCCGTTTGGATTATGTTGTAAACCGGGATTTGAGCATTGGGATGACGGCCATGAAATACCGTGAAAGAACAGCCGGGTTTCTGACGCGTGTATCTATTGGTAACGAACCTGTGAATAATACAATGCTCGGATTTGACATCAATCTCAGGAAAGATGTACCGTTTCTGACGAAGTGGCTTGACAGGTTGCCATTTCTGCAAACCAAGGAAATGTCTAGTATCCAGTTTAAGGCCGAGGTAGCCAAACTTTTCCCCGGTGTATCCAAAGACGTAAATAACCGCTCACTTGTTGATGACTTTGAAGCCGCACGTACTGTTTATGATCTGGCCAGACAACCGCAAAAATGGAGAGTGGCAAGTGTGCCTGCTAAGTTTAGTAATGGTATAGCTGGTACTTCATTAAGTTATGGTTACAAACGTGCAAAAATTTCGGCCTACACAATCGACAATATTTTTGGTGGAGCGCAGGGATTAGGTGGCGGATATACGCCGCCTGCAAATATCACAGATGCGGACCGTGCAAATTATTATGCAAAACTATACCTGCCCAATCAGATTTTTCCAAACCGTGCTATTGCTGGTTTAGTAACTTACCCTCAGAATATTCTTGACATTGCCTATTATCCTTCTGAAAGAGGAATGTATAATTACAATACAGACCTGGCTACCGACGGACGGCTTAAATTACCAAAGCAAAATTTTGGTGCATTGAGCAGGGCCATAACTTCAGACAATGATTTTGATAATGCCAACATTGAAAGTATTGAGTTCTGGATGCTTGATCCGTTCATCAACGATGGCAAGGGAAATGGAATTGTGCAGGATGGAACTGAAAACAAAGTGAATACAACAGGTGGAAAACTGGTATTCAATTTGGGAGATATTTCCGAAGATGCCATTCCCGACGAACGATATAACTTTGAGAATGGACTTCCTATTGTACCAAAAGTAGTAGGTACCAATGTAGATTCCACGGCTTGGGGATATGTTACAAAATCACAATATCTGATCAATGCTTTTACGAATGAAAACGGAGCACGGGAGAAACAGGATGTAGGTCTGGATGGATTAAGCAACGATGAGGAAAGGGTATTTTTTAAATCATATCTTGATCGTCTTCCTGCAAATCTAAGTGCCGAAGCCAAAGCAAGAATTATGGGTGACCCTTCTGGTGACGATTTTCAGTTCTTTCTGGGAGCTGAACAGGACGCAGCTAACCTGAAAATCATTGAGCGTTACAAAAATTATGTTGGAATGGAGAACAACTCTCCTGAAAGTGCAGGACGTTCAGCAGACGTTACACCATCTTCCACCAATGTTCCTGATGGTGAGGATATGAATGTCGACAATACCATTAATGATAACGAAGCTTATTACGAATATGAAATAGATCTCAAACCCGGAGAACTTGCAATAGGAAAAGGCTTTATTGTTGATAAATCGGTTAATACAGCAGATGGGCAAAGCTGGTATTTATTCAGGGTACCTATCAAAGAGTTTACGGGACAGGTTGGTGCAATAAATGGGTTTAAGTCAATTCGTTTTATGCGGATGTACCTGACTGAGTTTGAGCAACCGGTTGTGCTACGTTTTGCACAATTACAAATGGTAGGCCAGCAATACCGGAAATATACATCGAATCTGGATGACGGTGGATTGCAGGAAGTTCCGGAACCTTACGATGCCAAATTTACGGTTGGTACAGTAAGTATTGAAGAAAATGGCCAGAAGAACAACGAGAATAATAAATACGTTTACACTATTCCTCCAGGCTGGATACGCGATCAGGACAATACACAAAGGCCGCCTTTGCTTCTGAATGAGCAATCCATGAGTTTGTGCGTTACCGATCTTCGTGACGGGGATTCCCGTGCTGTGTATAAAAATGTAAACCTGGATTTATTATTCAGGAAAAGATTACGGATGTACGTGCACATGCACAACGAACGTGAAGAGGACAATATGGTTGGTGCATTCATGCGGATTGGAACCGACATTACGCAGAACTATTATGAAATTGATATATCCAAACTGCAGGCATCCAGAACTACGGCAGCCACTCCAACGGAAGTATGGCCGGAAGCGAATGAACTTAATATTTTACTGGCAGATCTGATCAGTGCAAAAGCAACCAGGAATAAGGAAATTGGCAGGAACCAGAGCGTGCCTTATACGGTACCTACTTCTGACGGGCGATACAATATTACAGTTGTTGGAAATCCTGATTTAAGTTCGGTAAGAGTGATGATGATCGGGATGACCAATTCAAAATCTGCCGATGAAGTCTCAAAGAGTTTCTGTATCTGGGTGGATGAGATGCATGTGGAAGGTTTTGATGAAACCGGAGGCGTAGCAGCCATTGCGCAGCTGGATGCCAAACTTGCGGATTTTGCGACATTAACCGCTTCCGGCCGGGTTGAAACTTTCGGGTTTGGAAGTGTACAGCAGCGGATAGGTGAACGGACAAGGAATTTAACAACAGAGTATGGCCTTTCTTCCAATATTGCACTGGACAAATTACTGCCGCAAAGCTGGGGATTTAGTATTCCTGTATTTGTGAGTTATGACCGCAGAAATGTAAAACCACACTTTGATCCGCTTGATCCGGATACACCGCTTAATACTACTCTGGCCAATTTATCGTCGGACGAAAGAGACGGGTACAGCCGGATGGTAGAAGAGAATGCCGTGAAAAGAGGAATAAATTTTTCTAATGTCCGGAAAGTTAAGACAAAGCAGGGCGTCAGAAATCACTTTTATGATTTTGAGAATTTATCTTTTACGTATGCTTTCAGTGACGACAGGAGAAGAAATATCCTGACTCAGGAATATTCGCAGCGCATGTATAAAGGTGGGATAGCCTATGTTTACAGCAGTCAGCCAAAAGCATTTGAACCGTTTAAAAACTTTGCAGCTAAAAATCGCTGGGCTGAACTGATCAAAGATTTTAACCTGACACTACTTCCAAATATGGTTTCGGTACGGGCTGATGTAGACCGCCGTTTCCTGAAAACCCAGTTAAGAAATTCGGATCTTACTACGGATGGGATTCTGCCTACTTATGAAAAATATTTCTGGTTTAACCGGTATTATGATTTCAGCTGGAACCTGACCAAAAATATGACACTGTCGTATAATTCTTCCGCTAATTCTATTATTGATGAGCCAACGGGAGATATTAATACATCGGCGAAAAAAGATTCGTTATGGTCCAATTTTAAAAAACTGGGCCGTATGAAAAACTTCGATCAGAAGATTGATTTTACCTATCGTTTGCCGCTTGACAAAATTCCTGTTCTCGACTGGATGACGGCAGATTACAAACACTCTATCGGATACTCATATCAGGCGAATGCATTAGGACTGGTGGATACTACCGGTGCGCCTTTTGGTGATATCATCCGGAACAGCAGGGAAAGAGGTGTTACGGGCAAAGTCGATTTTGTATTGCTTTATAATAAGTTGCGTTACCTGAAATTTGCCAATACACCTTCGGCTGTACGCAAGAATTTTGCTCGGAGCCCGGGTGATATTGAAGACATAGATATGCGTACCACGGATATTGTAAAAAATATAACACGTGCGCTGATGACTGTGAGAGGGATCAATTTCAGTTATTCCGTACTGGAGACAACGGCTCTTCCAGGTTATCTCAGAGCTCCCCAATATTTTGGACTTGATAATGCCAATGCTCCGGGATTACCATTTGTACTCGGACAACAAGACCGTAACTTTCAGATAAAAGCTGGTGATAAAGGCTGGATAACTAAAAGCCAGGTTCAAAACCAGCCGTTTCAACAAACCATCGCCAAAAAGTTTGCAGCCGGTACAACCCTGGAACCATTTAAAGATTTCAGAATGATTATCGACGTGAGATTAACACGTCAGGATGCGTATCAGGAATTTTACAGGCCGGATTCTACGGGTCTGTATACTTCGCAGAGCCCATTACGGAACGGACAGTTCAGTATGTCGTTCTGGTCTTTCCGTACTGCATTTACCAAACAGAACAGGGATAATTCTTCTCCGGTGTTTGATAAGTTCAGGGCTTACCGCGCAAAAATGATTGAAGTTCTGAGTAACCGGAATCATTCGGATGTAAAGGGTGAATATAATGAAACATCACAGGACGTATTGATCGCAGCTTTTTTCGCAGCTTATTCGGGTAAAGGAACTGCTGATACGAGTAAGGTCCGTACCAATCCGTTCCTGAAATTTCCAATGCCTAACTGGGATTTGAGCTATAGCGGCCTGGCGCAGCTGCCTATGTTTAAAAGGTTGTTCAGCTCTTTTACCATCAAACACAAATATAGCTCTGATTACAGTGTTGGTAATTTTACATCTTCCCTTGATTATACATCTCTGTATGTAAACCTTGCTGTGACCGGTTATCCATTGTCGTCGAGGCTGAATGACCTCGGGCAGTATATTCCTGTATTCTCTATGAGCACAATAACACTTGCAGAAAGGTTCCAGCCACTTTTGGGTGTGGAATTCCGGACGCAAAATAAGATCACTGCCCGTCTGGAATATAACCGTGACAGAACGGTGGCTTTAAATCTTTCAAATGCACAGGTTGCTGAGCTTTTTAATCAGGATGTTACAATCAATATCGGTTTTACCAAGAACAATGTTCCTTTGCCATTTAAGATCAATGGTGTAAAGAAAAAGCTGAAAAACGATATGACCATGCAGCTGGGCCTTACATTCCGCGATACGCGTGCCATTCAGCGCAAATTTGATGGTGAAAACATACCAATATCGGGTAACATTAATTTCCAGCTTCGCCCAACTGTTAATTATATGGTTAACAATAGATTAAGCCTTCAATTTTACTTTGACAGGATGTTTAATGATCCATTGGTTTCCAACTCTTTTTACAGAGCCAGTACTTCCGGCGGTGTGCAAATCAAGTTCAATTTGGCAGAATAAAATTTCCATTTGGAAAATACAGTCTACATCGTGTAATTTGCGATGGAAAGGCTTTTCAAAACTTACACTAATTATATTATGGATTTCCCATCTGAACTGAAATATACCGAAGATCATGAATGGATTCGTATCGAAGGAGATACTGCATTTATAGGAATTACAGACCACGCACAACAGGAGCTTGGTGATATTGTTTATGTTGATATCAATACTGTTGGTGATGCTTTAAAAAAAGGAGAAGTTTTTGGATCGGTTGAAGCGGTAAAAACAGTTTCAGATTTATTTATTCCTCTGGACGGAACAGTAGTGGAAGTGAACGATGAGCTGGATGGCGAACCGGAGCTGGTTAATTCTGATCCTTACGGAAAAGGCTGGATGGTTAAAGTAACTTTATCAAATCCCGGTGATATGGACGGGCTACTTTCAGCAGAAGATTACCAAAAATTTATAGGTGCCTGATAAAAGCTTGAAGCTCCGTAGGGAGCTTTTTTTTGTAATATAGAATGGATTGTAACCTTTTTCCGGATACAGTTTTTGTAATAAAAAATATGAAATTATTAGTTCGCTCAGTTCGGATAATAGACAAGAAATCCCCTTTCAACGGTCAGTTAAAAGATTTACTGATAGAAAACGGAAAATTAAAACAGATTGGGGAAAACCTGGAAGCAGGCAATGCTGAAATAAAAGAAGGAGCAGGGCTCTGCGTTTCGGTTGGATGGGTTGATATGCGTGTAGCTTCCCGTGATCCGGGTTTTGAACATAAAGAAGATCTGGCATCTGTTCGTGTTGCAGCAGCCCGCGGTGGATTCACAGAAATTGTGTTATTGCCCAATTCCGAGCCGGTAGTGCATAGTAAAGATACGCTGACCTATATTCGTCAGTCGGGCAGTGGCGGGCTGGTAAAACTACACGTCGCAGCGGCCATCACACGTAAAGCACAGGGGATTGATTTTACAGAAATGATCGACCTGCACGAAGCCGGGGCTATCGCTTTTACAGATGGCGAAAATCCTGTTCAGAATGCAGATCTTTTCCTGAAAACGATCCTGTATTTACAACCCATGAATGCACTGCTGATGAATCGCCCGGAAGAACGCCAGCTGACATTGTACGGACAAATGCATGAAGGTGTAACGAGCACGCTGATCGGAATGAAAGGGATGCCTTCCCTGGCAGAAGAAATGATGCTGAACCGGGATTTGAAATTACTGGAATATGCACTTGAAAAAAGTATGTATGTTTCCCAGTCTCCAGCATTACATATTTCGTTGATCTCAACAAAAGAAGCTGTTGGCCTGATCAGAAATGCCAAATTAAAAGGTTTGCCGGTTTCATGTGATGTAGCAGCACATCAGTTAGCATTTCAGGATAGTGATTTGCTAGATTTTGATACGAATCTGAAAGTAAATCCACCTTTCCGTTCCTCTGATGACATATCTGCTCTTCGCACAGGTCTGGCCGACGGAACTATTAATGCAATCGTTTCGGATCATAATCCGCATGATGAGGAAAGTAAAAATCTCGAATTTGATCACGCTGATTTTGGTATAACCGGACTGGAAACTGCTTTTTCATTGTCGGTAATGTATAGTGGTTTGTCCATTGAAGATATTATTGAAAAGCTAACTTCCCAGCCAAGATACATTTTAAGGTTACAGGAAGAACATATTCAGGAAGGCGCAGATGCCAACCTTACTTTTTTTGAAAGTGGTACCGAATGGGTTTTTGATAAAAGTTATTCAAAATCAAAAAATACCCCATTTTTAGGAAAAACCCTGAAAGGCAAAGTACGCGGTGTAATCAATAATAATAAACTGGAATGGTTTGATTAACAAACGGTTAAACTATTTTACTTTGAACTTTAAATTTTGATCTGTTCACTTAATCAAGTGGCCGTATTTTTCGTTTTAAATAAATTATGCAACAAATAATTGATTATTTTAATAAACCACTGCTAAAAGTTTCCATGGTCTTCGGTCTGATTACGGGACTGCTGGTATTTATATTTTTTCTTGGATTATATTTTTTAAAAGCTGAGCCCCTTAGTAATATACGTGTAATGGATATGGGGATTTTTATCATTCTAATTTCGGGCGCATGCTGGTATTACCGCAAGAATGTTGGAAATGGGTTGCTGCATTTATGGGAAGCACTTACGATTGGTTATGTGGTGCTTTGTGTAGCTGCCATCATTAACGGATGGCTGATTTACTTATTCGTTTCTTATATAGATCCGAGTGTTTTTACGGATTATATTTCGGCGGGATTAGAACTGCTGAATCATGATCGCAAGACGCAATTAAGTTACCTTACTGATCCGGAATTTTTGGATATGTATAAAGTGGTGCAAAATAATAAACCATCTATTATTATTAAAAATGAAATTGTTCAGAAGTTCATTTTAGGCATTATCCCGATTCTTGTCATATCCCTTATTTTCAGAAGACAGGATTACGGCATTTATAACAAATAGACCTGAAATTTATATTCATAAAATTCTGAAAATAAGCAGGTTTTAAGTGGCTAACCAATTACCCTAAACAACTTTTAAAATGGAAGAAAAAGCATCTACCGCCCGTGTGGCTCTGAAATTCGGAGTTGTGGGCGCTGTGATTATTATGGTTTATACAACAATTCTTAATGTTACAGGACTTTCCCAAAATCAGCTGTTATCGACATTGTCATTTGTATTTCTGATTGTAGTGATTGTTTTGGCCATGAAAGATTTTCGTCAGCAGAATAAAGGTTTCATGTCCTATGGCGAAGGATTGGGACTTGGCGCTTTATTATCGGCAGTATTGGGTTTTCTATCTTCGATGTTTACCATGTTTTATATAAGGTTCATCGATCCTGAACTAATGACAAAAGTAATGGATAAAGCCCGTGAAGATATGGAAGCAAAAGGTATGGATGATTCCCAGATTGATCAGGCCATGGAGCTCTCCCAGAAATTTATGTCACCGGGAATTACATTTGCTATGGGCGTTTTTATGTATATACTGATGGGCTTTATCCTTTCGCTTATTATTTCGGCAATCCTTCGTAAAGAAAAACCGGTGTTTGAGTAAAAATATTCACTGGATTATTATTTAGGTTAAAAATCACTTTTTATTTATTTTCATTAAAACAGCGTGTTAGCAATTTTTCAGAAAGAAATTGGCAGTTTTTTTAATTCCCTGATTGCCTATATTGTAATGGCTGTCTTTTTAACGGCTGTCGGTTTGATCGTCTGGGTTTTTCCTGATTCCAACATACTGGATTATGGATATGCTGACCTTGGTTCTTTCTTCAAATTGGCACCTTATGTGTTGCTTTTTCTAATCCCTGCCATTACAATGAGGTCGCTGGCAGAAGAGAGCCGGACAGGTACACTGGAATTGCTTCTTACCAAACCGCTTCGTAACCGCGACCTGATCCTGGGAAAGTTTTTTGCTAACTGGGCTTTAGTACTAATTACAATTTCACCCACAATACTCTATTACATCAGTGTATACCAGTTAGGTAATCCCAAAGGTAATATTGACTCAGCAGCCGTATTCGGGTCTTATATAGGCTTAATACTTTTTTGCGGCGTATTAGTTGCTATGGGAATATGGTGCTCTTCACTCAATGATAATCAGATAGTTGCTTTTATTTTAGGTGTTTTTCTTGGGTTTATCTGGTATATCGGTTTTGGCGCGGTTTCTTTACTTTTAGAAAGCGGCTTTTTTGCCGGGTTATTTTCATGGATGGCTTTAGATGCTCAGTACAGCGCTTTGGGAAAAGGCCTTGTCGATTCAAGGAACGTAATATATCTGATCAGCCTGATGGTACTTTTTCTGGTATTTACTTACTGGCAGGTTGAAAAACTGAGGAAATAATAATTTGCCGAAGAATAAAATGCTCTTTTCAACAACAACCAAAAGCTGACTTCGCATTCTGGTTGCATTCATTTTTTTGCCTCTGTACTGCATACATTTATCTGCATTTAAACACTTTCGAAATGCTTGTTTGATCCATTTTTGTGTAGGGATCGTATATGATAGAAACACACTAAAATGATTAGTATCACACGCAACTTTGATGTCAGATTAACAAGACTGTGCCTGATAGGAGTTTCAGCGGATGTTTACACGGAATCATTATTTTATTTTCCGCGTCTTCAGATCTTCGAAATTTTTATTAGCTTGCCAGTAAGAAATTTACAATTAACTGTTAAGCGACTCTTGGCGACTAGCAAAGTGAAATATTCGGAGGAAGAATTGGTAGCGGCTCTGAAAAGAAATGAGCGGACTGCTTTTGAATTTCTGTACGATCACTACTCAGGGGCTTTGTTTAATATCATTTCGAAAACGTTGAGGGACGAGGAGAAAGCGGCCGATGTAATGCAGGAATCTTTCTTAAAAATCTGGAAAAATATAGCTTCATATAATCCGGAAAAGGGAAGGTTGTTTACATGGATCATGAACATTGCACGGAATGGTGCAATAGATGCCGTACGTGTAGAAGGGAGGAAACCAATAATGGATGATATCGAAAACGTGGCTGTCCGGAATGAAAGAGATGTATCAGAAGATTCACAGACAACAAGTTCGGAAATGAAAGCAATTATCGATATGCTGAGGCCCGAAAGGAAAGTTCTAATTGATATGGCCTATTTTCAGGGTTATACACATGAAGAAATTTCCGAAGAATTGCACATACCATTGGGTACGGTAAAATCAAGAATCCGAACAGCGTTACAGGAGTTAAAACAACACTTTGCAGTATGAATATCTTAGCCTACATAGAGTCCGGTATATTAGAGGAGTATGTATTGGGCACTGTTTCTTCTCAGGAAAAACAGGAAGTGGAGTGTATGTCACATATTTATCCGGAGATAAAGGAAGAGCTGTTGCGGACCGAAAGTGCTTTGGAAGAATACGCACTCAAACATCAGATGGCGCCTCCTGCTTCATTAAAGGAATCACTTTTTGCAAAAATGAATTTTGATTCTGTTGATGAACCAAGGACTGAAGAAATAGCCGGCACTGAAAATACAGATGTTGAACAAAATTTAAGCAAGGAAATCAGGGAAGGTGTATTCGTACAAATTCCATCAGAAACTATTGCTGAAACCAAGGTAATAGAAGGCGCATTTGAACATCCTGAAATAAGAGAGGTAACACCTTTCTGGGCTAAGCTGGCTATTGCTGCTTCCGTTTTGCTTGCTTTGTTTGCAGGATGGTCGTCGGTACAGGTCTCGGAACTCAATAAGAGGAATGAAGAAATGGCCGCCAATATACAAATTCTGAAAAAAGACTACGATTATAAAGGTTTGTTAGCCGATATGTATCGTAATCCCGATTTTAAAGTTATTCGGATGGCAGGTTTGGAAAAGTCCCCGGAAAGTTCGGTGGCCGCATTCTGGAATCAGCAAACAAATGAGGTGATGCTTGACGTACAGAATCTTCCGACTCCTCCTATTGGCAAGCAATATCAGCTGTGGAGTATCGTAGATGGTAAGCCGGTGGATATTGGCATGCTGGACGGGCAATATTCAGGCAAAGTTCTAAAAATGAAAAATACAAAAACCGGCTCTGCTGCTTTTGCCATAACGCTTGAAAAAGCAGGAGGTAATCCAAGCCCAACCATGGAAGAAATGTATGTGATGGGTAAGGTCTGAGTAAGTTTATAAAAGTTTAAGGTTCAAAGTTTTGAAAACGCCCGTCTGGAAAGTAATTTCCCGACGGGCGTTTTTGATGGCGCGAACGTCCCCGTTCGTGACTGCTATTGTAAGGCCTCCGGCCTTGGTATTGTGATAAATAATCTAGGCCGGAGGCCTTACAATAATAGTCACGAACGGGGACGTTCGAGCCATCAAAGCACGAACGGGGACGTTCGCGCTATCAAAAACGTTCGCGCCATCTTAGAATTTAGAAAAATCAAACAAGTCAAAAATGATATTATTACAAATTTCAAGAATAGTAAATCCGATAACTGCCAAGCTGGACAATTGGTTTGATGCCAGTATCAGATTTGTGCCCAATATCATAATCGCCTTACTGATCCTTATATTTTTCAAATATCTGGCAGATTATGTCAGTAAAATTGTATCCAGGATTTTGGGCAGAGCGTCTCACAATATTGCATTGGTTGGTCTAATATCCACCATTACCAAAATTGCTATTATGATGACCGGTGTATTTTTTGCGCTTGGGACATTGGGCCTTGAAAAAACAGTAGCTTCACTGGTTGCCGGTGCGGGAGTTCTTGCTCTTGCAATCGGGTTCGCTTTTCAGGATCTGACTGCCAACTTTATTTCGGGAGCATTTATTGCTATTCAGCGGCCGATCAAAGTAGGCGATGTGATAGAAACCAACGGATATACAGGAAGAGTAAAGTCAATAGGTTTGCGGTCGGTGAAACTGGATAATTTTGCCGGACAGCAGGTAGAACTCCCAAGCAAGGACATTTTCCAGAAGCCGATTGTTAATTTTACTTATTCCGGTGAACGCAGGGTTTTGCTTGAATGCGGCGTTTCATATCACGACGATCTGACACTTGTGGAAGAACTGGCAACGTCCGTCATTAAGGATTTTGATTTTCTGAGTGCAATCAGGCCGGTTGAATTCAATTATACCAAATTTGGAGACAGCAGTATTGATTTCCAGATCTTATTCTGGATCGATCAGGTAAAGATAGGGCCGGGTACAGCTAAAAGTGTAGCTATAAAAGCAATCAAGAAGGCATTTGATGAGAATAAAATTTCAATCCCATATCCAACCCGGACTATGGAATATGTACCACCTGCGAAAGAGTAAAAGAAGTTTCACTCAGGGCAGGACAGCAAAAAACGCAGAGAGCGCAAAGTTGAACTCTGCGCTCTCTGCGTAAAACCGGGTGGACGCTCTCTTTACTCTGCGTGAACCCTTCTTTTCTTAATATCTGTAAGTATCAGCTTTGTAAGGTCCTTCGATTGTAACACCAATATAAGCAGCCTGCTCATCAGAAAGTGTTTCAAGTTTTGCACCAACGTGTGCCAGGTGGAAAGCAGCAACTTTTTCATCCAGAGCTTTTGGAAGAACGTATACTTTTTTCTCGTAAGCAGCAGTGTTAGTCCAAAGTTCGATCTGAGCCAAAGTCTGGTTTGAGAATGAGCAGGACATTACAAAAGATGGGTGACCCATTGCACAGCCTAAATTTACCAAACGGCCTTCCGCAAGAATGATGATGTCTTTTCCTTCAACAGAATAGATATCAACCTGTGGTTTGATCTGAGATTTTGACGCGCCATAAGTTCCGTTCAACCAGGCCATATCAATTTCATTATCGAAGTGGCCGATATTACAAACCACAGCTTTATCGCGCATTTTAAGGAAATGGCGATCAGTAATGATCTTGTAATTTCCTGTTGCTGTAACAAAAATATTTGCACGTGTAGCAGCCTCATCCATTGTTACAACTTCAAAACCGTCCATTGCAGCCTGAAGTGCACAGATCGGGTCAATTTCAGTTACCAATACACGGCATCCTGCACCACGAAGTGATTCAGCAGAACCTTTACCAACATCACCGTAACCAGCTACAACCGCAACTTTACCAGCAAGCATCAAGTCAGTTGCGCGACGGATTGAATCTACAAGTGATTCGCGGCAACCATATTTATTGTCAAATTTCGATTTTGTAACAGAATCATTTACGTTGATTGCCGGTAAATGAAGCGTACCATTTTTCAAACGGTCATACAAGCGAAGAACACCAGTTGTAGTTTCTTCAGAAAGGCCTTTAATGCCTTCGATCAGTTCAGGATATTCATCAAAAACCATGTTGGTAAGATCACCACCGTCATCAAGGATCATATTCAATGGCTTACGATCTTCTCCAAAGAAAAGTGTTTGCTCAATACACCAGTTGAATTCTTCTTCATTCATGCCTTTCCATGCATACACAGGAATTCCTGCCGCTGCGATTGCTGCTGCTGCGTGATCCTGCGTAGAGAATATATTGCACGATGACCAGGTAACTTCTGCACCAAGCGCAGTAAGTGTTTCGATCAGCACAGCAGTTTGGATAGTCATGTGAAGACAACCAGCAACACGTGCACCTGCAAGAGGTTTTGATGGTCCGAATTCAGCACGAATCGCCATCAAACCTGGCATTTCAGCTTCTGCTAATGTGATTTCTTTACGACCCCATTCGGCCAGCGAGATGTCTTTAACCTTGTAAGGAACGTATGTTTCGGTTGAAGTTGCCATTATTTATAATTTTAGTTTAATATCTTATAATAGGTACAAAATTAAGTAGAAAAACTAACAGGATTAATGATCGTAGATGAAAATTGGGGTTTTGAATTAAAAATCAGATATTCTATCTATAATTGAATGTGAATCCTAAAATTTAAAGCAACAGACAGCCTTTCAGCAACTATGCCTAGATATTTTGTCTACACAGGAATTATATTCTTTTTCTAAATGATAGAAAACTGAGGGCATGATTATATTTTATTGACTGAAAATCAGGCACCTTAAAACTGGAAGTATATAAATTGTGGCGTATTATTAAAAACCCCAAGATATAAAATGGATAGTAAAAACACAGAGTAAATTGTCCACCGTATCCATATTGGCTGATAAGATATGGACAACCTTAAACTCCTGTTCCTTTGTAAGCGATGAATGAATTCCATAAAGCAAATGAGCCCTATTGCTGTAAAAAACACCCTGCGGCGCTGACCCAGGCATATGTTTTCCATAAAATATTCGGTAGTGAAAAATTCCTGAAATGTTGGCCAGCCTTTTCCGGTGCTTTTAACCAGGTTCCACATAGCATTTGTATCTAAATAATCTGCGCGAAAGAAAATCCAGGCGAAACTGACTAAGGCAAATGTGGTAATGGTTTGTAATGAATCGTTAAACCAGGAAAACCTTGCAATCCCGCTTTTTGATAACAAATACATTCTAGGTTTCAGGGTAAGAAGTGCAAAAATGAGATAAAAACCATGTAATGCTCCCCAGATAATATAATTCCAATTGGCTCCGTGCCAGAATCCGCTTACAAGAAAAATGATAAAAAGATTAAGATAAGCACGTGGCTTGCTTACCCGGTTACCACCCAGAGGAATATACAGATAATCGCGGAACCAGGATGAAAGAGAAATGTGCCATCTTCGCCAGAACTCCGATATACTTTTGGCAGAATAGGGCCGGTCAAAGTTCTTCATGAGCGTAAAACCCATTACCTGGGCTGAACCAATAGCAATGTCTGAGTATCCTGAGAAATCGCAGAATATCTGAAAAGAAAAAAAGACCGATGCGGTAATAACCGAAGGTCCTGAATAGTTGGCAGGATGATCAAAAACCTGGTTTACAAATACAGCCAGCCGGTCGGCAATAACTACTTTTTTAAACATACCCCAAGCCATTAAAATAAGGCCGCTTTTAACACGGTCGTAATCAAAATAATGTTTGGTGTAAAATTGATGAAGAATATTCTGGGGGCGTTCGATTGGTCCGGCAACCAATTGAGGATAAAACATAACATACAATGCATAAATCCCAAAATGACGCTCAGCTTTCTGATTGCCCCGGTAAACCTCGAATGTGTAGCTCATGGCCTGGAAGGTGTGAAAAGATAACCCAACCGGAAGCAGAATATTCAGTAATGGTGAATATGTATCAAAATGCGTATTAACGACCGAAGCGAAAAAATTATAGTACTTGAAAACCGCCAGCACGCCAACATTTGCAACAATACTCAATATTAAAAACCACTTTTTCCGCCTGGCAGCCGACTCCTCTATCAGTATTCCTGCATAATAGTCGATTGCAATTGTAAATGCCAGTATCAGGATATAAACCGGCCTGAACCACATGTAAAAGTAACAGCTTGCCGCAAGAAGTAATATCCAGCGGTATTGATGTTTTACCAGGAAAAAAAGAACTGTAACAACAGGAAAGAAGATCAGAAATTCAATGGAATTAAATAACATCGCAGCAGTTAATTTGAGTTAGTTAAATACCAATGGCAAGCAATGCACTGGCAACCTTTTCTGTATGAATATCCCGGGCACGTCCATTTAAATGAAATACGGTATCAAAACATGAACTGTCGGCGTAAACCGATTGCTGTGGCTTGGATAGTATACGGGCTTTTAGATGTTTATCGAAATTCTTGTCCAGGTCATAGATTGCGGTAGTTGCATTCTGGTAAAAACTTTCTGCTACCGTGGGATAGAGGAAAAATACTCTGGCACCTTTGTCTTCAAATTGTTTTGTAAAAGCATTCATTGATTCAATTTGTTTCCTGAAGGGCAAGGTGGAAATTGGCCCGTTTCCGTCATGTACGTTACCTTTATAGTTATTAAGCTGACTGACGATATCTCCTTCTTTTGTAAATGCACCACGGAAATAAATAGAGTAAGGATCGTCAACAGAAGGTTTTTCAAAAACTGTTTCAATTTTTGCAGGAGCATGCAGGCGATGTAATAAACGTGATTTCCACTTGCCGGTTAATCCTGAGGTATCGGTAACAAAAGGCCCGTCTTCGGGTGTAAAATCTGCAACATACAACTGGGATTCTATATCCCCGTTTACAGTAATGTTGTATTCAAATGACATAATTACTATATCACCTTTTTTTACATACGCCGCTGCATCGGACAAAATAAAGTGAATTCCAAGTGGCGCAAGTAAGGCCATGTTCACTACGGGCAATCCTGTTCTTTCTCTTAAAGTTGCTGAATTAATGCCAAAAGCCAGATTAGAACCTCCAACCAGAACTATTTTTGGGGTAGAAATTGAATTGGCGTAATGGTGTTTGTCTACCAGAGCAGCTGTAAATGCATTTTTGGCACATCCTGCGGTAATAACACGATAAGACAATTCAATAAAGCCAAAAACAATAATCGCCAGCAATAAAACCTTAAAAACAATTTTTCTGAGAAGCTTAAATTCCATTTAATCAAACAATAAGAGGGGTATCAGCCTGGTGCTGCCAGAAAGCCATTTATCCGGCAAATATGGATAAAAATAAATTTATTATCTGATAAATCGAGCCTGCACATTAAAAAAAGCGTGGCCAAATGACCACGCTCCAGGGCTTTAATAATGACTGGCAGTATTAAACTAGTTTTCAGTTATTCGAAAATATCCTTCTGTCTCATCAGGCTAGAACAGTAAAACTTTTGAAAATAGCCCCGATTCTTACAGCATCGAAGATACGAGCCTGAGTTCCGCCATGATTCAATACAGATTGCTCATGTGAAGTAACACACATTTCGCAGCCGTTCAATGCAGAAACTACCAGGCTTAACAATTCAAAAAGCTCTTTTCCCAATACAGGATTTACCATAATGCTCATTTTGATACCGGCAGGAGCATTGTTGTAAAATTCTTTGTCCATAAAGTGTCTGAAGCGGTAGAACACATTATTGGCATTCATTAAAGAAACACAGGCAGTAACTTCCGCGATTTCTTTTTCTTCCGCACCTTCATTTACTGCAAGTTCTTCAATAGCAGCAATAACAGCTGCATTTTTTTCATTAATAGCCACCGAAAGTGCAATCAGAAGTGCTTCTTTGCGATTGATATTCTGAGATTTAAGAACGTTGCCAATATTGATTTTAAGGTCTTTCAGATAACGGTGGTCCAACGCCGCCAGTTTGTTAATCATTACGCTTTCAAACTCAGCAGGAAGATTAACTTCTTTATACAGAGAATCTTTCGTATTCCCTGTTGTTGCAAATGGATACATTTTAGTAGGATTAGAAGTGGGGGAGAAGTTTATGATTTCAGAAGTTCAGGGTTTATGAGTTTAGAGTTCAAAGTCTGCGTACTTTAAACTCATGAACTCTAAACTCATAAACTAAAAAACTACGCTAAAGTAGCTTCGCCTTTTACCCAGTTACATGGGCAAAGTTCATCTGTTTGAAGAGCGTCTAATACACGAAGAACTTCGTCAACGTTACGGCCAACAGAAAGGTCATTTACACATACCCAACGAATAATTCCTTGTGGATCAACGATGTAGGTAGCACGATATGCAATTTTTTCATTTGCTTCCAGAATACCAAGTTCTTCAGCCAGAGATTTTGAAGTATCAGCAAGCATTGGGAATTGAAGATCACGAAGATCGTCGTGGCTTTTACGCCATGCAAGGTGAACGTTTTCGCTGTCAGTAGACGCACCGATCAGGATTGCATCACGATCTGCGAAGTCTTCATTTTTTTTGTTGAATTCAGCAATTTCAGTAGGACAAACAAAAGTAAAGTCTTTTGGCCACCAGAACATTACCATCCATTTTTCAGCATTTTTGTGATCTTCTGAAGTAATATCATAAAATTCATTTCCTTTTTCAAGAGAAACTACTGATGTTTTTTTGAATTCCGGGAATGATGATCCCACTGATAATAGTCTATTTGACATGATTGCCTGTTCGTTTGTAAATTGTACTTTATTATGATGACAAACTTACTAGCTAACGTCATTCAAGCCAAATATGAACGTGGTACTATTGTTGGAAAGACTTGTTCTAATCAAATGAATTTAGGTTTTTCTATTCAAAACACAATCTTATAAATTTTGTTTATAAGATCATAAATTTGTACTATATCATTATACTAATAATTAAAGTAATTATAAATATTAGTCTTTCATCAGGCTTAATACCGATTCCAGCGCCATACCACGCGAACCTTTTATGAGAATATGCGTATTTTCCTGCGGATTATCCATCACCCAGTTATGAAGGGAAAATTTATCAGGAAAATAATATGCTTTGGGAAGCGCAGGCAATGCGTCCTGCATTAATTTTCCTGCTAAAATCACGATATCAAAATTTTCACCGGCAATTTGTTTTCCCAATGCAAGATGTTCTTCCGGAGCGGCGTCTCCCAATTCAAACATATCGCCCAGGATCAGCATTTTTTTTGGCGCGTCCAGTCTTGCAAAGTTGTCAACAGCGGCAGCCATTGAAGAAGGATTAGCATTGTATGCGTCCATAATAATCGTATTGCTTCCTTTTTTTACGACCTGAGAGCGGTTGTTATCCGGTTGGTAATTAGCAATTGCTTCATGGGCATCTTCGTCAATTACTCCAAAGTGCTTTCCTATTGCCAAAGCGGCGCATATATTATCAAAATTATAACTTCCCGGCAAATGTGTAATTACCCTTCTTTGGTTGTTTCCTTTATATATCACCACCGGACTTTCCTGGATTAATTCAGGGCTAACCGCGCTGGATTCCGAACAGTAAAAAATAATTTCACCAAATGCCCTTCTTTTACTGACCATTTCCATCAGTATGTCGTTCTGTGCATTGACAAAAACGATACCCTTCTTTTTGGAAAGAAAATCATACAATTCTCCTTTGCCTTTAATAACACCCGCTATTCCGTTGAAACCTTCCAGGTGAGCCTTTCCAATGTTGGTAATGAGTCCGTGTGTAGGTTGGGCGATAGTACACAAAAGAGCAATTTCTTCCTGATGGTTCGCACCCATTTCGACAATCGCTATCTCATGTTTTTCACGGTCAATCGAAAGAATGGTGAGCGGCACACCAATGTGGTTATTGAGATTCCCTTTTGTAGCATAAGTATTGAACTTCATCGTCAACACTTTTGCTATCAGTTCTTTTGTGGTTGTTTTTCCGTTCGAGCCCGTTAGTCCGATTACCGGGAAAGTAAAAGTTTTGCGGTGTTGCCTTGCAAGGTCCTGTAATGTTAATAACACATCTTCCACCAATAAAAAACGCAGGTTTTCACCCAGTGAAGTATCATCTGTTACTGCATAGGCTGCGCCGTTTTTTATGGCCTGCTCTGCATATTGATTGCCATCGAATTTATCTCCTTTAAGTGCGAAAAATATACACCCGGGAGTAATCTGGCGTGTATCAGTACAAATTTTGGCTCCGTTCAGATAAATATCGTAAAGCGTTTCAATAGGGGTATACATGAGAAAATATATAAGGTTGGATAAACTTTGTGCTCTGGGCTCAATCAAATGGTTTCTTATTTCGTTAGGTTTAAGAAATCCATTACACAGACCCGGTGGACAGACAAAATTAACGGATTATTCTTCAACGATGCGAACGAAATTTACCTCCTGCTTTTTCTTTTTGATTTGTATATGCATTCACACAAAAAGTAATGCGCAGCAATCCTGGTTCCGGATGGACTCAACTATTACTGTTTCTTCGAATGGTATAAACCTTCTAAATCCATGGGCAGGCGGTTTAAACGCATCTCAGTTTTTGAAAATGGATCTCAATAATGACGGGCTTGAAGATCTCATAGTTTTTGATCGCACCAATAGCAAAATCACAACATTTGTTGCAGCAGTTTCGCCTATTGATCCTGCAAAAAAAGCATTTCTACATGCCCCATATTACGAAGCTTTGTTTCCGAAAATGGATAACTGGATGATACTTGCAGATTATAATGGTGACGGCTTAAAGGATCTTTTTGCAAGTACATCCCTGGGAATTACGGTTTATCGTCAGGTAAAAACAGGAAATAATTTTTCGTGGCAGCTGGAAAGAGACGCATTGAATACGCAGGGTTTTTCGGGTGATATCAATCTTCAGGTATCAGGTACCGATATTCCGGCGATTATTGATATTGACGGAGACAGTGACCTGGATGTACTTACCTTCGATTTTTCGGGTAATTTTATTGAATTGCACCAAAATCTGAGCATGGACAAATTTGGTGTTCCTGATAGTCTGGGCCGTGCAAAAAGCCCTGTTTTTTTCAGGAACGGCGATTGCTGGGGGAATTTTCATAAAGCAGACAATGGTGAGGATTTTGTTTTAGGAGATGATTGCCGTGTGGTACTGAATCCGGGAGGAAGGGTTATGCATGCCGGGAATTCAATATTACTGCAAGATCTGAATGGCGATAATAAAAGAGACCTTTTGGTTGGGCATGTGAGCAATCAGCATATTTCTTTTCTGCAAAATTCTGCTGAAGGAATATTGGCCAATTTTACCAGTTTTACCAACACGTATCCGACAGTCGATCCGGTGGGATTCTATATTTTTCCGGCAGCATTTATGGAAGATATGGATTTTGACGGTGTTAAGGATTTGGTTACTGCACCCAGCGTTTCTTCAAATGTTGCAAACCTGGTGGATTTTAAAGCATCAAACTGGTTCTATCACAATTCCGGTACATCTGAGAATGTCGATTTAAAGCTTGTACAAAAGAATTTTTTGCAGGATCAGATGATTGATGTGGGAGAAAATGCAGCACCTTCATTTTTTGATATAGATGGCGACGGAGATCTTGATATGATTATTGGAACAGGTGGGATTCAGGGAGCAACAGGATTCCGCGGAGGCTTTTGGTTATTTACAAACGTAGGTAATGCGAAGGAACCAAAATATGACCTGACCTCTGAAAATTATCTGGACATCCGTGCTTCACTGGGCTTGTACAACATCAAACCGCAATGGGCTGACTTTAATGGAGACGGCATTTCTGACCTTGGTTTTCAGGCAATTTCCAGCAGTACATTAAAACCTGAATACAGATATATCCCCAATAAGGGCCCGGCAGGAGGAGCGGTTCAGTTAAATCCTGCAGAGGCCATTTTAATTACCATGCCCGTAGAAGCGCAAATTGGAGATTCACCGTTTTTTTATGATTCGGATGGTGATGGTGACCTGGATTTACTGGTAGGGAAACCGCAGGGAAATATCAATTATTACAGTAATTCGGGCACTAACAAACAATTTACATTTAAGTTGGAAACAAGTGCTTTTGCAGGGGTTTCGTTCAGTTTTGAAGGCCGGTTTTCTCAGCCTGCTGTTGCAGATATTGATCTGGATGGCTATCCGGAGCTTCTCACTGTTGACCACACCGGTATGATCAGGATATTTCATGGAGCTGAATGGGGCAAATGGACCAAGCGTGACAGTCTGCTGGTTGACCGGAATGGTAAAAGTTCTTCACCAATAGCGGGTACTTATCTGGCCGCTGCTGTTGCGGATTTCAATGGGGACGGTAAGCCCGATGTAGCAGTTGGAAATAATGCCGGCGGGCTTAAATTATTTACCAATATTCTGCCTGTAACGGTTACAGGTACAGAACCAGGTATTCAAAATACTATAAAAGTATATCCCAACCCTGCGGATAACTATATTAAAATACTTTCTTCAAAAAAGGCCACCTTGCGTGTGCTCACAGTCGGCGGACAGGCGATTCTTCAAAATATAAATGTAAATGCAAATCAGGAAAAAGAAATTTCGACTATAAACTGGGCTTCCGGGCTTTATTTGCTTGAATTAAAAAGCGGAGATATCAGGACGGTGAAGAAGGTGGTAGTGCGCTAAAAAATGAGGCTGCTGGAAACTTAGTATAAATTCGGTTGAATTGAAATAATTCAAAAATTTTAATATAAAGCCATAAAGTATCCCAATTCCAAGTAGATACTTATATTCAGTTGCTTAACTGATGTTATACGTTAAACAGCACTTTTTTTAATAGAAAAACCTAAAAAGTTTGTGTATTGAACCAGTACGGTACAGGATGCAGGGTGATGTATAGCATAGCAATTTACGGATGGATTGATTTTGGGTAAAAATCATTTCCGGCCGAAACACTAACAATCTAACCTCATGCAAGCTCTTTTAGGCGTACTTTTTCATTTCATTGGTGGTTTTGCTTCCGGTAGTTTTTACATTCCTTACAAAAAAGTACAAGGCTGGGCCTGGGAATCTTATTGGATTGTTGGCGGTCTTTTTTCCTGGTTCATCGTGCCCCCGATTGCAGCCTATCTGACCATTCCCGGTTTCACTGACATCATTGCGCATACAAATGGCGGCATTCTGGCACTGACTTATTTTTTCGGAGTACTCTGGGGAATTGGTGGCCTTACCTACGGTTTGGGCGTGCGTTATCTGGGTGTTTCGCTCGGAAGTTCTATCATTTTAGGAATATCTTCTGTTTTTGGCTCTTTGATACCATCTATTTATTACCAGTTCAATCCATCGCCAGGTAAAGATTCTATCTCTGATATATTCAATAGCAGCTGGGGGCAAATGGTTTTGCTTGGCCTGCTGGTTTGTGTGATCGGTATTATCATTTGTGGAAAGGCAGGTTCGATGAAGGATCACGACCTCAAAAAAAGCGGTTACATCGCCGACGATCAATCTGAGTTTAAAATTGGTTTAGGATTAACTGTTGCGATTATTTCAGGTATTTTAAGTGCTTGTTTTGCATTCGGAATTGATGCAGGAAAGGTAATGGCACAGGAAGCCAACGAAATCTGGAAAGCATCCAATCCTGGTGACGGAGAGTTTCTTTTTCAGAACAACGTAACATATATAGTTATTTTACTTGGAGGGCTGACAACAAACTTCACCTGGTGTATGATCCTGAACGCTCGTAACAAAACTTTTGGTAATTATACAGATACAAAAACACCTTTACTTTCAAACTATATATTTTCGGCTTTGGCCGGAACAACCTGGTTTTTACAGTTCTTTTTTTACGGAATGGGAGAAAGCAAGCTGGGTAACGGCGCAAGTTCCTGGATCCTGCACATGGCGTTCATCATTCTGGTTGCCAATTCATGGGGATTGATCCTGAAAGAATGGAATGGAATTACTAAAAAAACACTGACTACCATTATTGCAGGCATACTTGTTATCATCCTTTCCGTATTGATTGTAGGTTACGGAAACTACCTGAAGGAATAATTAATTAAAGCTGCACCGGAGATCCGGTATTTGAAATTCAAAATATATACCATTCAGAAACGAAGGATCATTGAGATTAAACCTAATGAAGCTTAACTCCTGAATGGTTTATTTTCTATAGTATAAAATAGAAATGTTCTATATTTTTAAATTAAAACAGATTAAATCGTAGAATTTTTTTGATGAAAGCATGATAGGGCAGGACAGTTGAGGTAATGTGTCTATGGATATTTACATACCAATTACAAGAAATAATTGGATGTATTGAAGTGGTGCTGATTTGTATCAACGTAAATTCTGTCCGTAACTTTTGTGAAGCAAACCGAATATCTGCACGACATATATCAATCTACGCGCTGGCAACAGTTTTGTCGCGGAGACAAAAACGCTTTTGCAGAAATCGCAGAGCATAACTATAAAACGTTGCATCATTACGGAACAAGGTTCACTACGGATCGCAACCTGATTCAGGATTGTATCCAGGATCTGTTTCTGGATATTTGGGAAAAACGTGAATCCCTGACTTACATTTTAGCTATTAAACCTTATTTATTTCAGTCCTTAAGAAACAACCTCATTCGTCGGATTAAGAAGCAATCTGTATTTTCGGATATTTCCCGGAATGAGGTAGAAACGGAAGATGCCTCACCGGAATCAGACTGGATTTTAACCGAAACAGATCAGCTTACAAGTAACCGGCTCCGGCATGCCATAGAACTTCTTCCCAAAAGGCAGCGCGAAGCTCTATACCTTAAATACTACGAAAATCTTTCCTACGAAGAAATTGGTGAAATAATGGGTTTACAGCGTCAGGCTGTTGCCAATTACCTTCAGTATGGGATCCAGAAACTCCGCGAATACTGGCAATTCAATACCATTCTGCTTACACTGATCCTGAATACCATTCTCTGGTAACCGATACTTGAAATTTTTTATTGAAAATATACTAAATATTTTCAAAGTCATGGGTACTATTTACTTCCACGATACTCATCGTATCAGAAGTGAATAATTTGACAATTTCATGAATAATTATAATGACTTCGGGGTAAAGGACTGGCTTGAAGATCCAAAGTTTCGTAACTGGGTCTACAGGAATGAATCGGACAGATTCTGGCTTACTTTTCTCGAAAACACACCCTCACAGCGCGATAATATTGAACAGGCAAAAAATATCCTTTTGTCTGTCCGTGGAGAACTGGATTCTATTTCTGAACAGGAAGTTAAATCCAGAATTTTCACATTGCTAAGTACCATCTCAGTTGAAGATAAAAATGAAAAAAATCCCTGGTGGAAGGGCAAATGGCTACAGGTAGCAGCTGTGGTGTTATTGACAGCCGGACTGGGAGGTTATTATTGGGAGAGATTATTTCCTGCGCCTCAGCCGTATTATACGATGCTGGAAAACCTGAAGCGCTCCGATATGAAGGAAGTTATCAACAGTGATAAAAATATTAAGCTGGTCAGCTTGCCTGATGGAAGTTCAGTGGTTTTAAAACAAAATGCCCGTATCAGCTATCCAGTAGAATTCGCTCCTGATAAAAGAGAAGTCTACCTGTTGGGAGAAGCCTTTTTTGAAGTGGAAAAAAATCCTGAACAGCCATTTTTTGTCTATTCCGGCGAAATGAGAACCCGTGTTACCGGAACCAGTTTCAGTATAAAGGCAAATGGACAGGATAAAGAAGTACAACTGGTCGTAAAAACGGGAATTGTAGAGGTTTCAGCTTTAAACCAAAATGGCGGATCATCGGCCGATTTGGAAAAGAAAACAATAACATTAAGCCCAAATCAGCTGGTGACATTAGACAGGGAAAGCCTGGATATAAAAACAAGAAAAGTAGATCGTCCTGTACTGATAAATTTATCCATTGAATCACAGGATTTTGTATTTAAAAGAACACCATTGAAGGAAGCATTTGCCACACTGGAAAAAACGTATGGCGTGCAGATAAACTTCGATAAAAAGATAACGGAAGGCTGTACGATCACCGCACAACTTAGTGACGAACCGGTATTAGAAAAACTTGACATGATATGCGCTATAGTGAATGCCAGATATGAGACTGACAACGGAATTATAACGGTATTTTCTAATGGATGCAGGGAATAAATAGTACGTACAATTTTAACGATCAATAAAATGAATGCCTATGGGTAAGGAAATTTGCTCAACACGAAAGCAGCCAATGCTTTATATAATCTTCAGGAATTTTTTGACAGTGTAATTAAACAAATACGTCCGGTTAAAAACCGGACGGCTCAGGAAGTAAACGATACTTTTCTACAATTAGAAACCCATTCAATTATGCAAAAACGTCGGCAACCAGACGAAATTCTGATTAAACCATGGAGGACTATTATACTCCAGTTTATAATTTCTTTGCTTTTTGTAAGCAGCTCATTTGCCCATGATCTGCGTGCACAGGAAATTTTAGATCAACGTATATCTATATCGGTAGTGGATATGGATGTTGAAAAAATATTGGAAAAAATAGAAAGCCAGACCAAAGTGCGCTTCGTATATAGCCATGAAGTAATCCGGGCTGGAAGGAAAGTTTCCTTTAACAGTCAGGATGAACGTCTTGAAATTATATTGGAAAACCTTCTGAACCCGCTTGATATTTCTTATGAAGTATCGAAGAAAAAAACGATTTTACTAAAACGGGGTGCAAAGAAAAAGTCAGTTCTGGAAACGGGCAGCCTGTTAAAAAATTCTGCTCAGGGAAAATTAACACAATCTGTACCCGTGCCTGACAAAACTGTGAAAGGTAAGGTTACAGATGAAAAAGGAGATCCGCTGCCTGGTGTAAGCGTTGTAGTAAAAGGCACAACACAAGGTGCAACTACCAGTACGGAAGGTACTTACCAGCTTATTGTAGGCGATGATGCGCCAGTTCTGATTTTTAGTTTTGTGGGTTATCTGAGCCAGGAAATTGCGGTCGGGAATATGTCTACGCTGGACATAACATTGAAAGTTGACGAAAGGGCACTGGAAGAAGTTGTCGTAGTAGGTTTCGGTGAACAGAAAAAAGTATCCGTAACAGGTGCGGTCTCTTCCATTAATAGTGAAGCATTGCAGCAAAATTCCTCTGCAAGTTTAGCCAATGCGTTATCTGGCCGCCTTCCGGGATTAACTTCCATTCAATCCGGTGGCGGACAGCCGGGGCGTGATGATGCCACCATGTACCTGCGTGGTGCGGCTACTACGAATGGAACGGGCCCGCTGATTCTGATTGACGGAGTTCCGCGTGACAATATCCGTACACTTGATGCCAATGAAGTCGCCTCGGTTTCGGTATTAAAAGATGCATCAGCAACGGCAGTATTTGGCGTAAGAGGTGCCAATGGCGTGATCCTGATCACTACAAAGCGTGGTGTAGCAGGCAAAACTTCATTGACTTTAAATGCCGAGCAGAGTTATTCATCTTTCACAAGGGAACCTGAACGCCTTCATTCACTGGAATATATGAAGCTGAGAAATGAAGCTTCTCAGAACGATGGAATTACACCGCTGCCATTTACACAGGAGATCATGGATAAATATGCAAATCCGCTGGCCGGACTGGATCCGAATGATCCTGAATATGCTGCAAAGGCGAAATTGAGAAATTACATGTATCCTGATCATGATTATTATCGTGAATACATCTCCCGTTTTGCACCACAAACCCGTGTAAATATGAATGTAAGCGGTGGTACTGATAAGGTTTCATATTTTGTAAATGGCGCCTATCTGCATCAGGGAGGAAATCTGAATACCCAGCCAAAATCTGTTTTGGGGTATGATCCTTCTTCTAAAATGGACCGGTATAATTTCAGGGCTAATATAGATTACAAGGTTACCAATTCCCTCAAAGCATTCCTGAACATCGGTAGTTACATTGAGCAGGTAAATATGCCGGCAGCCTGGCTGTATGGCGATGATACCAACTGGATGATGAGAGACCTTCTTTATCAGGCACAAACTGTACTTCCGATCACACCCGGCCCGGTAACAATCGACGGATTTGGTGTAGCTCCCGGTCAAATTGTTGACCCTGGTTATATGGACCGTTCTGCATTTGAAATTATGAACCGGTTTGGTTATCGTAATGAAGTAAGGTCAAACCTGAATGCATCGTACGGCATGGAGTGGGATTTGAGCAATACGATTGCAAAAGGATTGAGTATTAAAGGAATGATCTCCTATGATTCGAGGGCAACAACAGCCATGCAGGGAAGCAAGTCAGAACGATTGTATCTGGCGGAGGTGAATACAACAACGGATATGCTGAGCTATGCAGTGAAAAGATCGGATGAAAGATTGCTTTCCTTGTCTAAAGGTGCCAATTCCCGCTACAATATTAACATGCAGGGTTCACTTAATTATTCGCGTTTGTTTGGAAATAAACACGATGTAGGTGGAATGATCCTGGCACAGCGCGATAACTGGGAATCAACCAATGGTGAAATTCCTTATAACGTATTAGGGGTTGCAGCAAGAGCCACGTATGCTTTTGACAGCCGCTATCTGGCAGAAGTTAATATGGGGTACAACGGTTCCGAACAGTTTGCACCGGATAAGCGTTTCGGTTTTTTTCCGGCAGTATCGGCCGGCTGGATCGTAACTAACGAAGAGTTTATGAAGAACAACAAATTCATAACAAACCTGAAATTGCGCGCATCTTATGGTAAGGTAGGTAATGACATTCTGGGGCAAACAAGGGAAACCAGCCCAAGGTTTTTGTACCAGAGCAATATTACCATGGGAGGAGGTTCGTTGCCAAGTTTAGGGTTGGGGCAGGGAGTGAGCCAGGGACTTTTGGGGAATCCGAACATTACCTGGGAAGTTGCCAAAAAGCAAAACTATGGCGTTGATCTTCAATTGTTCAGGGACCTGAGCTTATCGGTAGATGTTTTTAAAGAAAAACGTAGTAATATCCTGATTTCCAGAGGGACCGTTCCTGAATTTCAGGGAGTACCGCTGGGTAATATCCCAAAGGTGAATATGGGGCTGGTTGATAACAAAGGTTATGAATTCGAGCTGACTTACAACAAAGCTATTGCCAAAGATCTTACTATTATGGTAAGGGGTAATTATGGTTATAACCGTAATGTTGTGAAGTTCCTGGATGAAGTAAGCCGTGATGAAACCTACGCTTACAGATACAGGAGTACTGGTTTTTCTTTGCAGCAGACTTGGGGTTATAAAATTGATTACAGCAATGGAAACGGTTATTTCAATTCCAAAGAAGAGCTGGATTCATACCTAAGCAAAACCACTTACGGTTTTGGTGAGCCACGTGTCGGGGATTTCAAGTATGTCGATTTAAACAAGGACGGTGTTATTAATGATAAAGACCAGTCGCCCATCGGATATTCAGGGATTCCACGCGTTACCTACGGCCTTTCACTATCTGTCGATTACAAAGGTTTTGACTTTACAACATTTTTTCAGGGTGTAGGCAAATATAGCATGAACTACGCTCAGCAAGGTGTATATGAATACATCATCAGAGGTACTTACTTCGATTACCATAAAACCGCCTGGACGCCCGAACGTTTTGCAAATGGTGAAAAGATCACTTATCCCGCGCTGAGTACGCACAGCACAACGAACCATACGGCCAATGACTTTTTTATTATGAACCGGTCATTTACGCGTTTGAAAAATCTGGTGCTGGGTTATACACTTCCAAAAGCATCGCTTCAGATGATCGGGGTTCAGAAGCTGAGAGTTTATGCCAGTGCACAAAACCTGCTGACATGGGATCATTTGCGAATGAACCATCTTGATCCGGAGAATAATGATCCGCTGGGTTATCCGGTTACCAGAATGATCAATTTTGGTGTAAACATTACTTTCTAATTCCAAAACCAGAACATTATGAAAATCAGATATATAACATTCTCATTAACAGTGTTGATACTGCTATTGGGTTCGTGCAAAGATACACTGGACATGGCACCTGACGGAAAGCTCACCATGGATCAGATCTTTGAGGATAATAATAAAGTTGGTGCCTTTCTTAACAGCTGTTATGCCAATATTCCTGTAAAAGGAACCCGTTATTTCTTCTGGAGCAGAGGCCCGGTTGACTGGAGTGACGACGCCTGGGATACCGATGCAGAAGCCGAATCCTGGATTATGTCGGGACGGATGTACAATGGCGATGCATCTGCGGGAAGCCACCCGATTACCAACATCAGTGCGGACGCAGGCAATGGTAATTACTGGGCAAATTATTGGGCAGCCATTCGTAACTGTACCATTTTCATTAGTCGGATTGATGAGGCAACTGTAAAGAGTCCGGCTGAAAGAAATCGCTGGAAAGCCGAAGCACATTTACTGCGGGCCTATTATTATTCAGAATTACTGAAATGGTTTGGACCGGCTTTGCCTATCGAACGTGAAGCGTACGAATTTTCGGCAGATTTTTCGGGTGTTAAAAAGGAGAGTTATTACGACGTTGTAAAATTCATAATTGAAGATTGCGATGTTGCGCTTGCTACTTCCGAATTACCATGGCGCATTACAACGGATGCAGAAGCAGGCCGTGTGAGCAAAGCACTTGCAGAAGCTGTAAAATCCAAGATGATCCTCTTTGCTGCAAGTCCGCTTAATAACGGTGGAGCAAATCTTTGGCAGGATGCTTACCTGATCAATAAAACATCTCTTGCCAATCTGAGAGCGAATGGTTACGAGCTGTATAATAAAGTCAATTTTCCACAGACTTATCTGTCGGATGATGCTTATTTAGGCCCCAACAAAAATGTAAATACAGCGCTCTACAACGAATATTTTACACAAACAATGACTTACACCGGCAGCCCGGTTGACAGGGAAACCATTTTCCAGAGCCGTGAAGGCCAGGGGAATATATGGGATATTGACGGGATCGGATCTCAGGATGGTTATAAATCCGGTACCTGCCCATCTCAGGAACTGGTAGATGCTTACGAAACTATAGACGGAAAACCGGTTTTGAATCTGGCCAACCCATATGCGGATGAGAAACATTTGCAGCCGAATTACAACGCAGCTAATACCCTTTACAATCCGAATGATCCGTACAAAAACAGGGATCCGCGCTTTTATGCTTCCATTTATTACAATGGGTCAAAAAGGAAAGCCATGTGGAATTTTGCAGAAGCACCTGAATCATTCGAAAACTATCCGGCTCCGATCGGAAACCGCGCACGAATTATTGCCACTTATGTGAACGAACCGCAAACCGGAATCCATTCGACTACCAGAAAGGCTACACGTACAGGTTATTATGAAAGAAAATTCCTGCATCCTAATTCAGGAAACGACAATCCGATTGGCGGAGCAAATTATAAACTGTTCAGGCTGGGAGAGATAATCCTGAATTTTGCTGAGGCAGCAGCCGAAGCCGGGCAGTCTGTCGAGGCAATAGCTGCTGTAAACGAAATCCGCAAAAGAGCCGGAATGCCTGATCTGCCTGCCGGATTATCGAAAGATGAACTGATCCAGCGCATCCGGAATGAACGCAGAGTGGAACTGGCCATGGAAGAAAACCGGTATTTTGATCTGCGCCGCTGGTCAGCTCCGACGGGTGATCTTGCCAAAACAGACAGATGGATCACGGCAATGGAAATTACCCGGAAAGCTGATGGAACGTACAGTTACGCCCGCAGGAATGTCCGTAATGTGGAACGTAAAAATTATACCAATAAATTTTTATGGGTGCCTGTGCCGCTGGATGAGGCAAACCGGCTCAGGGCAATTACAGGCTCAGACTGGCAAAATGCAGGTTGGTAACAGCAATGGTTTTTTAACTGACTTTCAATGATAATCAATATGATACATAAATTTTATATCAGAATAACAGTGCTGTTTATCCTCATGCTGACTTGCTTTTTGACCGGGCTTCATGCGCAGGATGTATCGGCCTCTATCAACGGCCTTGTTACAGATGAGTTCGGAAGGCCGCTTTCAGGTGTTGAAATTAATTCGGAAAACGGCAAAAACGGAACATCTACCAATGCAAAAGGAGAATACACCATGAGCGTAGATGATGACAGTAAATCGCTCATTTTTTTTGTGAAAGGATTTGCCAGGCAAAAAGTAGCTATCGTAGAAAACCAGGATGTTGATGTAAGCCTGAAAGTTGATCCGCATCACAAAGATGAAATTGTACAGCTTGGGTACACCTCGCAGTTACGCAGTGAAATTTCCGGATCGGTAGCTACCGTAAGTGGTGAGGAGCTTGAAAAGTCACCGGTTGCCAACCTTACCCAAACTTTGGCAGGAAGGCTTTCAGGACTTACAACACAGGAAACGTATTCAGAATTATCACGCGCCACAACGGATCTGTATATCAGAGGGCTTTCCGCAGCCAGAAAAAACGGCCCGCTGGTCATGATTGACGGGATTATTAATTCTTACAACAGCAGCCAGACGCTTGACTATATAACAGCCAACGAAATTGAGTCCATCAGCATTTTGAAAGATGCCTCGACCCAGGCACTTTACGGTATACAGGGAGCGAACGGACTGATTGTTGTTACTACGAAAAGAGGTACAAAGGGTGGATTGCAGATCAAAACCAGATTTGACCAGTCCATGCAGGAGGTAACGACCAAACCGGCTTTTTACAATTCTGCCGATTATGCGGAAATGAGAAATCAGGCAGCTTTTAATGACGGCCTGGGCCAGAACTATTTGTTTAGCCCACAGCAAATTGAAGGTTATCGTTCAGGCGCCAACAGAGATCTTTATCCAAATAATAATTCTTATAAACGCTATATCAAACCATTTGCCTTTATGCAGCGCGCAAGCGTAAATGTGACCGGAGGAAGCGATAAAGTACAGTTCTTCTCCAATATCAACTTCATGCACCAGGGTGGACAGTTCAAAACAGATCAGCCGCGATATGATTCCAATGCAAATAATGTCTGGGTCAATTACCGCTCCAATGTGGACATGAACCTGAATAAATATCTCAAAGCATTTATCCGTTTGAGCGGAAATGTCAAGAGAGAACGTACGCCGGGATTAAGTAACGAATCGGTTTATGGAAGTGTTTTCCAGATCCCGCCAACAACTTACGGGCCAACCACGCCGGAAATTGTTGGTTCGGATGGTGAAGTGCTCGATCCGGGTGGGCACGTCATTACTACCGAACGCGTGGAATCACCTACTTATGGAATGCTGAACCGTACGGGATATATCAGGCATACAGTGACCAACATTACTTCTCAGTTCGGCCTTGATCTGGACATGGGGTTTTTGACAAAAGGACTTAATTTGTCCGGCGTTCTGGCCTACCAGACTAACTCTGTCGGAAGCCTGAGCACCACACAGGATTATGAAAGATATGTTGTAGTAAATGATTCGTCCTCTACACCTTCTTTTATCAAAAAAGGGGCACAAAACGATACACCCCTTTCTTATGGCAAAAGCCATTCTTACTATTATCACCTGACTTACAAGGTCAACATGAACTACAGACGCGATTTTGGGCGTCACAGCATCGGAGGCATGGCTTATATGTTTTATCAAAATCTTACAAAGGCTGATAACACCTCACCTGGTTTGTTGCCTTATAACCGCATTAGTTCCGGTTTTGAGGCTAGTTATGGTTTTTCAAACAGATATCTGGCCAAAGTTGACCTTGGTTATTCGGGTTCTGAACAATATGCAAGAGCCAGCCGGTTTACAACAACTCCTGCTATTTCGGCAGCCTGGGTTATCTCTAATGAAGCATTTTTAACGGATGTAAACTGGCTGAGCAATCTGAAATTAAGGGCTTCTTATGGCAAAACTGCCAATGATCAGAGCGGTTTACAGCGCTATGCTTATCTTGATAATGTAACAGTTACCGGCGGTGGCCCGATTGGTTCTCTGCAGTATAATATTGTTGAAGGACAGGTTGGTAATCCAAATATCAAGGCTGAAATATCTACCAAGCAAAACTATGGCTTGGATCTGGGTCTATTCAAAAATCTGTCTGTTTCGGTGGATGTGTTTAAAGAACGGATGGATAATATGGTTGTAAGTGCACTGGCTACAATTCCGGTTTATCAGGGTATTCCGCTGGCAAACTATCCGCAGACCAATGCAGGGATATTTGAAAACAAAGGTGTTGACCTGACTGCCAATTATACCAAAACGATCAATAAGGATTTTAGCTTTTATGCTGGTGGAATGTTCAGTTATGCAAAAAACAAGGTCATTAAATTAAATGAAGCGTTACGGACCACAGATTACGCATTCCGGAATTGGGAAGAAGGGTATTCTTACGGACAGCAGTTTGGCTACCTGGTTGATTACAGCAACGGTAACGGATTCTTTAATTCCCAGTCTGATCTTGACAACAGCAATCTGACATATGGTTTTGGAGTTCCGCGTTTAGGTGATCTCAAATACAGGGACCTGAATAGTGATGGCAAAATTGATGACCGTGACAAAGCCCCGATCGGTAAAGGTATAATTCCGGGAACAACCTACGCCATGTCCGCCGGCATTACCTACAAAGGCCTTGATCTGAGCGTGTTATTTCAGGGAGTTGGCCAGTATTCTACTATTTTGAACGGGCAGGGTGTTTATGAAACGGATTTTGATGGTGTTTTTGGCTCATTACACAGTAATGCGTGGACGCCCGAACGCTACGCAAACGGAGATAATATTACGGCACCGGCACTTTCTCTTGCCAAAACGGTAAACCAGGAGAACAACGACTATTTTAATTATAACAGATCGTATGTGCGCCTGAAAAATTTACAGCTGGCGTATACATTACCCGTTTCCCTGGCAAAAACGATCTCGGCACAAACGGTAAAATTTATTCTGAGCGGACAAAACCTGATCACGTGGGATAAGATGAAATCCAAGGATTTCGGGCCGGAATTTAAAGAGGGAAGTGCCTATTCGTCATTTCCTGTTTACCGGGTTTATAATGTAGGCGTAAGTGTAGTATTCTGATGAGCAGGAGTAATTTATTAATCTGATTTTTATTATGAAAAAATATATCAATGTTCTCTTTGTTATAGCCACCGTTGGGCTGATTTTCTCATGCAAAGGACAGCTGGATCTGGACACCGACGGACGCATTACCATGGACCAGGTTTTCAGCGATTATAACAGGACCCGCGGTTATCTCAATTCGTGTTACGGACATTCTCCCAAACCTTATATGGACCGTGCTTCCTATACAGACGAAGCCCAGGATGCGGATGATATTACACCTGGTTCCAAATATATTGTCTGGTATGGCGGCAATGTAACGTCGGCTACTTATAAGATTAATGCTTCTGATGGCAGCCCGTGGGATTCTCTTTATACTGGCATTCGTAAGTGTAATGTTTTTATTGAAAATATTAAAACGGCCACTGTTTATGCACCCAGAAGGTGAAAAAGCAGCCTGGACCGCACAGGCACATACCTTACGTGCGCTTTACTATTTGCAACTCATAAAACGCTACGGAGGTGTTCCGATTTTTGATAAACCGCTGGATCTGGAACATGATTTTTCGCAGGACAAACGCTCCTCTTTTGCCGATGTTGTCAAATTTATCCTTGCCGACTGTGATGTTGCATTGTCTTATCCCGCAACACGCGACGGGCTTCCGTGGGATATTTATGATAATCAGTTTGGTATTATGACGCGTGCCGTTGCATATGCCATCAAATCTCAGGCTGTTACTTATGCTGCCAGTCCGCTGTGGTCTGACGGTACTTTTACCTGGGCCAATGCTACAACGATCAACGCAGAAGCTTTATCTCAATGCCTTGCTAACGGATATAAATTATTTGATGAAAAACCGGCAGCTGATATTGCTCAGAATGCTTATGCGTTGTATGCTTTCACCAGTTCCAACGACCAGCGGGCAGTAGACAAAGAAACTATTTATCAGTCGGGAGTGAAAATGCAGGTTTGGCGTTTTGCAGGATTACCAACGAATCCCGGAATGGAAAGAACCGGCCCTTGCCCGACGCAAGAGCTTGTCGATAGTTACGAAATGGCAAATGGCGAAGCACCAATTACAGGATATTCGGACGCTAACCGGTTGACACCGATCATCAATGCAGCTTCAAAATACGATGAAGCCAATCCTTATGCCGGCCGTGATCCAAGATTTTATGCATCAGTTTATTATAATGGAGCGGTTCGAAACCTGGATCAGCCTGATGGCAAAAAGGTAGAAACTTTTGTAGGCGGGCAGGAAGGGATTTCGGATATAAACCGGAAACAGACCCGGACTGGATACTATTTGCGGAAGTTCAACAATTTCAGATCAGGACAGGGAAATGATGCGGATGGTGCAATCCGGTTATTTCGTCTGGGCGAATTGTATCTCAATTTTGCAGAGTCAGCTTATAATTCAGCAGGGCCTGATGCAGCCGTACCGGTTGGCAGTGCTTCAATGAGCGCCAGACAAGCTGTTAATGCAGTCCGTGCAAGAGTGGGAATGCCGGGCTTTCCTGCCGGGATGTCAAAAGATGCATTTGAGAAGAAATACCGCAATGAGCGCCGTGTAGAACTGGCTTTTGAAGAACACCGCTTTTTTGATGTCCGTCGCTGGAAGATCCTGACCGATACTGATAAGTTTGTAACCGGTATGCGGATCACAAAAACCGGCGCAACTCTTAAATACAGCAGATTTAAATTTCCAAACAGAAACGCTTTTTCAGATAAATATCTGATGTATCCGATTGATCAGAGCGAAGCAAATAAAATTATCGGATTATCTGGTGCTAACTGGCAAAATCCGGGATGGCTGGATTGAAATATTGATTAATTATTAATGATGAAGTTTGGCTATTTATCACTGATTGTCTTTCAAAATAACACATTTTAAAAGACAATCAGATGGCAACAGGTTAATCAGAAATAATTCATTACAAAATATCCCTAAACTCTTAATACTTACCTAAACCCCTTAAAACCATGCTGAAATCATTCATCCGATCAGGCATTATCCTTTTTATCATTGTTTTTCAATTGGCTGATTTTAGCTACGCACAGCCTTTGGCGGGTACCGATGACCTTGGACGCATTGTTCCTCAAAACGATGTAGTGGGTAACCCGAAGTCCGACAGGCAGGTTGCCATGTTTTATTTTTTATGGCACGACGTAGCACCGGGGAAATCCTGGGACCTGCATGAAATTGTTTCCAAACATCCCGAAGTATTAAATGACTTTGACAATCCGAACTGGGGAGATTTTGGAAAAGGCAAAGATGTTGGCATGTATTACTGGGGACAGCCGATTTACGGATATTACAAAGCGGATGACTATTGGGTACACCTTCGTAGTATTCAGCTGCTTACCGATGCAGGCGTAGACTTGCTTGTGATAGATGCAACAAACCGGCTTACTTATCCTAAACAGGCCGATGTGCTCATGAAAGCAATGGATGCCGTAAGAGCGCAAGGGAAAAATCCACCCAAAATTGTTTTTTATACCAATACTTCTTCGGGCGAAACCATGCAGGAAGCGTACGATAATTTTTACAAAAATGGAGCACCGTACAGCCATCCCGAATGCTGGTTTTATCTGGACGGAAAACCTTTGATACTCGGCCTTTCAGCAGAAGCAGCAGGAAAAGATTACCTGTCCTTTTTTACCTTTCGTGAATCCCAGTGGCCGACCGAAGGCCAGAAAACCAGTGGCTGGCCCTGGATAGAATTTACGCGTCCTCAGAAAGTTTATCTCAATGCAAAAGGTGAAAGGGAAATTGTAAATGTATCCGTTTCCCAGCACCCCAACCCAACTGCCGGTATGGGCGGTTCGGCATTTTATGGAAATAAAGACAATTGGGGCAGAAGTTATCACAACGGTTCGCCCGGAAATCCTGAAAAAGACTTGCCTTACGGGTATAACGTACAAGAGCAATGGGATTTTGCGTTAAAACAAAACACACCGTTTATCTACGTTACAGGCTGGAACGAATGGATTGCCGGCAAATTTCCGAGCCATGATGATAATCCGGAACATTCCTGGTTTTGTGATCAGGCAAGCCCGGAATACAGTCGCGATATCGAACCTTCGCTGACAGCAAACCTGAAAGACCACTACTATATGCAGCTGGTAAGTAACATCAGAAAATACAAAGGAATTGATGCAAATCCGAAGCTTGAAGCCGATAAAACTATTACGGATTTCAATGACTGGAAAAATATCAAACCGGATTATAAAGATTATGTGGGAGATACACAAGCCCGGAATCATCCAGGTGCGCAATCTGATCCGGTAACGATTTATACCAATAATACGGGCAGAAACGATTTTGAAATACTGAAAATAGCCAAAGATAAAAACAGCATTTATTTCTACGCTAAAACAGTAGCGAACATTACACCTAACTCGGGTAACAACTGGATGAGGCTTTATATTGATACTGATAAGAAGGCTACTACTGGCTGGAAAGGTTACGATTACAGGATTACGGGTGGTAAAACTTTACAGAAATATTCGGGTAGTTCCTGGAAAAACGTAAAGAATGTATCCTTTAAAGTTGCCGGTAACGAAATGATGATTACCGTTCCAAGAAAAGAAATTCCTGATTTTACCAACACATTAAATTTTGAATTTAAATGGTCGGATAATATGCAGAACGATTCAGACCCATTGGATTGGTATGTTAACGGAGACGCTGCTCCGGGCGGACGGTTTAATTTTATGGTGACCGAATAACAGAATAGTAAGGCTAAACCTCTTGATCTTTAAGTAAATGAGCTTCAAATTATCAATTACATCTGTATTAATCCTCCTCTCATCAACTCTTTTTGCACAACCATTTCAGGGAAATAATGCTTCTAATCTCACAGCTACGGATGCATTAGGACGAAAACTTCCCGATTTTGAAGAGGTTGGGCCAGTTAAAAAAGATAAATTCGTCGGGCTTTTTTATTGGACCTGGCATACACAGCCGGGTGTAAAAAGTCCGGCGCTGAATGTTACCGAATATCTGGCACGTGATCCCAAAGCGATTGATGATTTTAAAAACCCGATCTGGCCAAAAGCAAAAAGCCCCTGGTTCTGGGCTGAACCGCTGTTTGGGTATTATCTGGATACGGACGAATGGGTATTGCGGAAGCATGCTGAAATGCTGGCTGACGCGGCAGTGGATGTCATTATTTTTGATTGCACAAACGGGAACATTACCTGGAAAGAATCTTACATGAAATTATGTGAGGTTTTTACAAAAGCACGCAAAGATGGAGTAAAAACACCTCAGATTGCATTCATGCTGCCATTCTGGACAACGGATGGCGGTAAAGAAATTCTTCGTGAAATTTATACCGACCTATATAAACCGGGCTTGTATAAAGATCTGTGGTTCATTTGGAAAGGAAAACCTTTCATTATGGCTTCACCTGAATTTGCTGGTGATATTGCCAATAAAGCCAACGATTCCATTATGCAGAAGGAAATGAAGGAATTCTTTACTTTTCGCAGCGGTCAGCCTGTTTATAACAAAGGACCTGAAAAACCGGATCATTGGGGCTGGCTGGAAATTACGCCGCAGCATGGTTTTGTCAAAAAAACGGACGGTGGTTTTGAGCAGGCCACGGTTGGGGTAGGCCAGAACTGGAGTAAAGAAAGAGGGCTTACCGCCATGAACGCACCGGGTTCTTTTGGCAGAAGTTATACCCACGCAAAAGGACAGATTACAGAACCGGGAGCGGTCAATTACGGGCATAATTTCCAGGAACAATGGGACAATGCTTTAAAAATCAATCCGGAATTTATTTTTATAACAGGCTGGAATGAATGGATTGCAGGCCGTTATGATGTATGGCAACAGCAGACCAATGCTTTTCCGGACGAGTTTAATCAGGAAGGAAGCCGGGATGTGGAACCCATGAAGGGCGGGCACGGTGATAATTATTATTACCAGATGGTTTCCAATATCCGGCGGTTCAAAGGAGTTCCTGCGCCTCAGCCTGTTGCTCCGAATATAACTATCCCTATTGGCGGGAAATTTAAGGAATGGGAAAATATAACACCTGCATTTACTTCCTACAAAGGCAATACCATTCATCGGAATAGTCCTGGTTGGGGAAGTTTGCGTTATACCAATAATACAGGACGGAATGACATTGTTTTGGCCAAAGTAGCACGTGATAATGAGCATGTATACTTCTATGTAGAAACTTCGGAAAAACTTTCAAATAAAAAGAATCCAGGCTGGATGCGCCTTTTTATCAATATTGACTGCAATAAAAATACGGGCTGGGAAGGATATGATTTTGTGGTAAACCGCATTAATCCTGATAAAAAAGCAATACTGGAAAAAAGTGAGGAAGCTTGGAACTGGCAGAAAGTCGGTGAATTGGAGTATTCGGTGAAAGGCAATGGCCTCGAAGTTAAAGTCCCCAAAACCTTACTCGAAGTTAATGGAAAACTTGATTTTGAATTCAAATGGTCAGACAATATGCAGCAGGATGGCGATGTTATGGATTTTCTGGTAAATGGAGATGTAGCGCCGGCTGGCAGGTTTAATTATCATTATAAGGAATAAAAAGCCTGAAAATAATTTTGCCAAACTAATCGCCAAACGATCATCAGCACAACCCTTTCAAATTTATGAAAATTCTGAAAAACCTGAATGCAAAAGCGGTTCTTGTCAATTTGATATTGTTGTTATTCTTTGTGCAGAGCTGTAATTCTCCCAAAAACAAAACAATAAAAAAGGCAATAGTCAATAAAGAAAAACCGTCTGTTCCGGATATTTATGCAGAACATATCCGCACAAGTGAATTCAAAATGCCTGAAGAAGAACGGCTTGCTTTTAAACTTCCCCCTGGATTTGAAATAACACTTTTTGCCTCGGAACCGGATATTACCAAACCGATCAATATGGAATTCGATGACCGGGGAAGGCTTTGGGTTACGCAATCGTCCGAATATCCGATTGCTGCCGGGATGGGGGACGGTAAAGACAGGATCACCATTCTGGAAGATAAAAACGGGGACGGGAAAGCGGATAGTTTTACAAATTTTGATGATAATCTGAATATTCCGATCGGTATAATGCCCGTTTCTGATGGCGCCATTGCTTACAGCATTCCCAATCTGTATTATTTCAGGGACACGGATAACGATGGAAAAGCAGATAGTAAAAAGATTTTGTTAGGAGGATTCGGGCACAAGGATACACACGGAATGGTGAATAACCTGATGCGTGGTTATGACGGCTGGCTGCATGTTTGTCATGGATTTTCCAATACATCCAATGTCGCAGGAACCGATGGCGATTCCATTAAAATGATTTCAGGCAATACTTTTCGTGTCCGAATGGATGGAAGCAGAGTGGAGCAAACGACTTTTGGCCGGGTAAATCCTTTCGGTTATGCATACGATGAAAAAGGATACCTGTACTCAGTAGACTGCCATACCAAACCAATTACACAACTGATTCCGGGTGGGGATTACCCGCATTTTGGAAAAAAGCACCCGTTGGAATTGGTTTTGCTCCTGAAATGATGGATTACGAACTGGGTTCTACCGCACTTGCCGGATTAGTTTATTATACGGGAACACAATTTCCTGAAAAATACAGAAAAAGTTTTTTTACCGGCGATGTTGTCACCTGTCGTATCGACCGCAATACGATAACTTACAACGGTTCTACACCTGCTTCACATAAAGAAGAACCTTTTCTGGTAAGCAGTGACCCGTGGTTTCGTCCGGTGGATGTAAAACTCGGGCCTGATGGTGCTTTGTACGTTGCCGATTTTTACAACCGTATCATTGGCCATTACGAAGTAGCGCTGAACCATCCCGGACGCGACCGGCTAAGTGGTCGAATCTGGAAAATCACGTACAAAGGTGATCAGGTTCATCAGGATATGACAGTTACCGACTGGTCGAAAGCAACAATTGAACAGCTATTGGAAGGATTAAAACACCCACAATTGAATACCCGTCTGAAAGTGGCGGACAGGATTGTGGATACCTGGAAGGATAAAGCCATCAATCCTGTCAAAACAATGCTTTCCTCAAACGCTGCTGATACAGATTCTTATGTTTTGGGATTATGGATCCTGTACCGGCTGAATGCCTTAGACGACAACATTCAGGATAAAGCATTGAATAGTACGAACGCTGATATTCAGATCCATGCGTTCAGGATTTTAAAGGAAAAAGACTCCATTTCGGATATACATTACAATCTGGTAATTGGCGCATTAAAATCGAACAGTGACCCGTTTATACAACGGACTGCTGCTGAAATACTAACTAAATTTCCTCAAGCCGAAAACCTGGATGATCTGATAGATTTGTATGAAAGAACAAACATGGAAGACAGTCATCTGAGATATACGGCAATGCTAGGAATACGCAATAATCTTCGGTATAAAGGTGTCATGTGGAAAGTTCCGGGTATGAAATGGGATGATAAACAGCTTGCATTACTGACAAAAGCGATGCTGGATGTGCCTTCCACTGCGGCAGCCTCGTTTGTATTGGATTACGTGATAAATCATGAAATCTCTTCCAAAGATCTGGTTAATGATCTGGAATATATTGGCCGTTACGCATCACCATACCAGCTGGAAACTGTGGTTGATCTGATCACCAAAAAATTTCAAAATGAACCCGAAACTCAATTGTCACTTTATAAAACGATACGGGCAGGAGTAAAACAAAACGGGATCCCACCCGGTAAAAAAATGGAAGACTGGGGCATAAATCTTGCCAGCCATTTTCTGGAAAATATTTCGGCTGAAAGTGAAATATGGAAAAGCAAGCCTGTGACAAAAACGGGTGAAAATATAAATCCGTGGGTCGTTTCAGACCAGTTTCTTACAGAAGTAATGCCGGCTTTCCGGATCGTACTAAGTGAAAAAAGCGGTTATGTACCCAGAAGCACATTGTATTCGGTGCCGTTTAAATTACCTGTTTCTCTTAAAATGAACGTGTTTGACAATGATATTCATAATAAGGCATCAAAAACGGGATTGTCGAACAATTTTGTAAGAATAAGGCTTGCCCAAGAAAATAAAATAATTGGTGAATACCGGCTGGAACAGAAAGAAACGAGCCAGTTAAAAGATCTTATAAAAAATGCCACTTTTGATTTAAGCGGTTACGAAGGGCAAATGGGTTATATTGAAGCAGTGGATAGTTCTATGGCTGGTTCTGTAGGAATTGGAAAACTGGAACCTGCCGTGCTGGAAATTCCTGAAAAAAGAAAAAGCCCGTCAGTAGTGGCTGAACAGCGGGTTATGGCGGCAGAGATAGCAGGTGAGTATAAAATTAAATCACTGCAACAAGTTCTAAAGCAATTAGTAAAAACAACCTGGACAGATTATCAGGTGAGAAGCGCCGCCGCGGGTGCTTTAATGAGTATTGATCCGAAGGAAAATGTCGCTGTACTGGAAGATGTATTTAATGATGCAGCAGAACTACCTGTTTTGAGAGAAAAATTGGCTGTTTTAATTGGCCAGGTCCCGTCACCATCGGTGTATGAAATACTTAAAAAACAGTTGGCTGGCGGTGCCCGCAATTTGCAGATAGTAATTGCGACCGTATTATCCAACACTTCGGAGGGTATATCCTACTTGCTCAATGCCTTTAAAGAGGAAGAGGCGAATCCGGATATTGCAACCGAGATATCTGTAAAAGAACGCTTTGGGATAAATGCAAATACAGAACAGCAGAAACAACTGGATACATTCCTGGCCTCAGGTGCAGATGAAAGGGAAGAGCGGCAAAAACTGATCGATACAAGAATTAGCGGTTTTAAAGCTACCAATACATTATCAGACGCCGGAAAGATCGTTTTTACTCAGAATTGCAGTACTTGTCATCAGATTCAGGGAGCAGGCGGAATGGTTGGCCCGCAGCTGGACGGTATCGGAAACTGGGGAAATAAAGCATTGACACAGAAAATACTGGATCCAAACAGAAACATAACAGAAGCTTTCAGGACCTATAATATTACGCTTAAAGATGAAAAAACGCTGACAGGCTTGTACCGCAGAACGGAAGGTGAAACAATGGTTTTTGCAGATCTGTCCGGACAGGAATTTTCAGTTGTTAAAAATGATATGAAAGAATACCGCGCATCCAAATACACACTGATGCCGGACCAGTTTAGAAATATTATTCCTGAAAAGGATTTTTATGCTTTGATGGAGTATTTATTGAGTGTTAAGTAATAATGGTTAATTGTTAAAAATCCAGTTGAAGTGAACACAGATTTGTTTTTATCCTAAACCAATAAGTATCAAATGATTAATATTAAAAAATATATGGGATTGTCTCGCTGTTTATTCTTCCTGTTGTGTATATGCACAGTAAGTCAGGCGCAAACGAAGCAGAAAAAAGGAGGGACAGTTTCATTTACAAAAAAAATACTTACGACCAGGTTTATTTCCGAAGGAGCGGCAATGGGTGATGTAAATAAGGATGGTAAAAAAGATGTACTGGCAGGTGCATACTGGTTTGAAGCACCCGACTGGAAAGCGCATGAACTGGCCAAACCGGATACGTTTGTTGTAAACGGAAGTTACAGTGACTCGTTTCTCGACTTTGCCATGGATGTAAACCAGGACGGCTGGGTCGATTTGATTCGGATTGACTGGCCCGGGAAAGCTGCTTACTGGCATGAAAATCCCAAAAATAAACCGGGGCACTGGGCGAGGCATTTAATTCATTCGTCTGTTGGAAATGAGTCGCCGACGCTGGTGGATATTGACGGAGACGGTCGCCTGGATTTACTTTGTAATGACCCGACTGCAAAAAAAGTGATATGGCTTAAATCGCCCGAAATGAAAGGGGATACAGCAGAATGGAAGCAATATATTATCAGTAATGATGAAAAACAGTCGACGCACATGTACACACATGGGATCGGATTTGGTGATATAAATGGCGATGGCCGTAAAGATGTTTTGGTAAGAGAAGGCTGGTGGGAAGGCCCGGCAGAAGGGCCTGGGAAACATCCCAAAGACGCAGACTGGAAATTTCATCGTGCCGATCTGGGTAAAGATTGTTCTCAAATGTATGTGTTGGATTTAAATGGGGATGGATTAAATGACGTAATCAGCGCTTCTGCGCATGATTATGGTATGTGGTGGCATGAACAGGGAAAAGATGCGCAAGGCAATGAGACCTGGACAACCCATGAAATTGACAAATCATTTTCACAATCGCATGGAATGGCGCTGGCAGATATCAATGGTGACGGCAATCCGGATCTGGTTACAGGAAAACGTTTTTGGGCGCATCATGGAAATGATCCGGGAGAACGCGAACCGGCTGTAATTTACTGGTTCGAATATATTCCTGGTAAAACTCCGGCCTGGACCAAACACGAAATTGACAATGATTCGGGTGCAGGATTACATGTTGTTGTAGAAGATATTAACAAGGACGGTTTGCCTGATATTGTAACGGGAAATAAAAAAGGAGTGAGGATTTTTACACAAACAAAAGGGAAATAAGCTTGTATACGGAGCCAAACACCATGGCAAAGTAAAGTGGTAAATGGAAAAACTATGACGGCATAAATCATATATCGTGGAATACACGATGACAATAAAATTAAGGAGTTAAAAAAAGACAGATGTTACGATTGGCATAATTTATTTAAATAATAATCCGTCGGTATTACAGTAGCAACTTTCATTTTTAACTTCTTAATTTGAATTAAATCCTTCATCATGCAATTCGGAATCAACACATACTTATTTTCTTCTCCGTTCACAAATGACAGCATTTCCTTCTTTCCGCAGTTTAAAGAATGGGGATTCGATTTTGTAGAAATTGCCCTGGAAGAACCATCAGACATTGATCCGGTTTTAATCAGGAAAGCGTTGGACGATCATGGTTTAACCTGTCGTTCAGTTTGTGCTGCAACCGGGCCGGGCCGGGATTTACGCGGAACCCGCAAAGAGCAGGTAACTTCATTGGAATACATTGAAAAATTGATAGATATTGCTCCGGTTTTAGGTAGTGAACTGGTTGCAGGGCCAATTTATTCTTCTGTGGGCAGAGCAGATCTGGTATCAGAAGAGGATTATAGAAAACAATGGGAAACTGTCGTAGCCAATTTGCAGAAATTAACAGCTTATGCAGCGGAACGCAATGTAAAACTGGCTATCGAACCATTAAACCGCTATGAAACAGATTTTATAAATACCTGCGAACAGGCAATGCGTTTGATCAAAGATGTTGATAGTGAATCACTTCTGGTGCATCTTGATGTATTTCACATGAATCTGGAAGAAAAAGACCCGGCATTAGCCATTATTAAAGCAGGTGAAAAATTAGGGCTGCTGCATGCTTCCGGCAGCGACCGCGGAACGCCTGGCGGCGACCAGATCAATTGGGACAGGATTTTTGCTGCTTTGGAAAAAATTAATTACCAGGGAGATATTGTCATTGAATCTTTCACACCAGATGTGAAAATTATTGCAAAAGCTGCTTCTATCTGGAGACAGATTGAAACTTCAAAAGAGTCCATAGCCATAGATGGTTTGAATTTTTTGAGGTCTATTGCATTCTAAAATTCCTGAAACGTACAAAAAATAAATTTGCTGTTGCTAAAAATAGCACCTGCGAATAGATGCTGCTAACTAACACAAACTTTATTGAAGTCAAGTTGCTTAACGCAAATTACATCACTTTTGCATTTATTCCAGTCTTCAAAAGGCGTAGTATCTGACAGGATATCAACTTTAACACTACTTAGGACAGGTATAATTATTTTAAACCAAACCTGTTATCCTTTCTTTTTTAACTCGTACTCTTCTGTTTGTGAAAATTAATTAGAATAAATTATTCATCAGTGCGAATTATTTCGCTAAATTTATAGAATAAATGTATTTTTTTGAATGCAGCATACATTTGATTGACTCTAAACGTTAACCAGACATTATATTATTTAGAAGGCACAGGGAATAAATATGACAAAATTTGGAAGTCAAAGTTTTTTTTGTTTTTGCAAATCCAACTGTGGTAGAATCTTTTTTCTTCTGTTTACTTTTTCTTCTTGTAATATATCTACTTCCAATCGGGAGGATCATCCCCAATACATAAAGAAAATATCAGATCAGGCTGACCGAATGCTTCAGAACGAGGATTCCGGAAAAGCGGTCATGTTTTTTGATTCAGCATTTTATACGATTGTCAAACCCGGAATAGGCGATTTAATAGACAGATATAAATTCAAGTCTGACGTCAATTACCGCAGGCACAATATGGAACTCACGATTAATCATCTGGACAGTATTTTGCTGTTACTTTCTACGGATAGATTGAAAGAAAAGTATGCTAAGCAGTATGTAACGTCAATGTTTAATAAAGGAGACATTCTTTTTGAACTCCGTGAATACCAGGAAGCTTATAAATATTATTATCAGGGAAAAATTATTGCACGGACAATCATGGATCGCTGTACCACAAGCGGTTATAGTTATCGTTTAGGAATGGTAAGTTATAAGCAAGGCAAGTATCAAAAGTCTACTATGCATTTCAGGCAGTGTTTCGAGGATCTTTTGTACTGTTCTGATGATTTTCAAAATTTTGCTATGAGCCAGGAGGTACTGAGTAATTTGTCATTAAGTTACTTTAAGCAGGGGATTGCGGACAGTGCAGTAATATACAACAACCGTGCACTGGCCTTTATTAAAGAAAATGAAAGTAAATATCCGGACAAGAAAGTTTATATAGAATCAGCCCGTGGTGTGCTCTATGGTAACCGGGCGGATCTTTTTTTCAGGTCGGGAGACCTGAAAAATGCTAAAAGGAGTCTTTTGAAAAGCATTGCCATCAATAGTAAAAAAGGATTTGATAATCAGGATGCCCAAATTACATTATTAAAATTGGGGGAATTGTATTTTAATTCAAACCAGCTTCCGCAGGCTATGGAAGTAGCTCAGAAATTAAAATTTTCATTGGATTCGATTAAAAATCCGGTGGCAGAAATCGGGCTAAGTAAATTAAACTGGAATTATTTTGACAAACTTCGTCAGGAAGATTCGGCGTATATTTATTTACAGGAGTATTTAAAGCTAAAAGATTCTCAGGATGCTGTCAACAAAAAACTGGTTATGGCAGATTTTGAAAAAGAATTTCAACTTATTGAGGAGCAGAACAGCTATATCAGGCTTAGTAAGGATAATGATTTAAAAAAAATAATGCTTTTCGTTGTTGTCCTTTTTTCGTTAATGACTTTGGTTATTTTGTTTCTTTTATGGAAAAAACGAAAGGCATCCAGAAGGAGTATATCCGCGTTGACGAGATTAAATAAACAAATAACTTTTCAGAACGTGCAGCTGGAACAAACTCTGGCTGATCTCATGCAAAGCAGTAAAGATAAAGACCGTATTTTAAAGGTGGTGGCACATGACCTGCGAAATCCGGTTGGGGCTATTGCCAATATATCAACTATTCTACTGGATGAAATTCAGTTTTCGGAAGAGCATGCGAAACTGGTAGAGCTAATCAAGGAATCAAGCTGGCAATCTATTGAAATGATAAATGATCTGCTTACGGCCAATACGGCCAACAGTTCATTCGCGATGAAACTGGAATGGATGGATATGTCAGAATTGATCTTTAAATGTGTAGATCAGCTCAGGTTTAAAGCCGAAGAAAAAGGGCAGCTCATTAAACTTGTCATTGGAAGCGACGTGAGAATTAAAGGAGATCGTGAAAAATTAGGCAGGGTTATGAGTAATTTAATTATCAATGCCATCAAGTTCAGCCCATTAAATGCAGAAATCCGTGTAGGAATGAAGCAGGAAGGAGAAACGATTGAATTATTTATTGAAGATAACGGAATTGGAATTCCTGCTTCATTTAATGAAAATGTTTTTGACATGTTTGGTGACTCTAAAAGGCCTGGAACTGCTGGGGAGCAGCCTTTTGGAATCGGGCTTCCGTTCTCCAAACAAATAGTAGAAGCACATGGAGGCAAAATATGGTTTGAGAGCGAAATCAATAAAGGGACAACTTTTTATATTCGGCTTCCAAAAGGAGAAGAGACTTTTCAATAATACCGGAATTCGATTCACCAAAAAAGGTTTCGGAGCGCTATGTTCCGAAACCTTTTTAGTACACTACTTAGCTGATAAAAGCTATACTGCAATATCTTCTTTGAGGTAAGAACCTTTAAGACGTAATACTTCGGTTGTTTTTTCACGGGTTTTAGCAGCCAGGTCCGCATCTTTTGCCAATGATTTTCCGAATGACGGAATCAGTGTTTTGAACTTGTTTTGCCAGTCCTGAGATTGTGCCTGATCTTTAAAACAACGGTGAATCAGATCTATCATGATAGAGACCGATGTCGATGCTCCCGGAGATGCTCCCAATAAAGCAGCAAGTGAGCCATCAGCGGCAGTTACCATTTCTGTTCCGAATTCCAATACACCGCCTTCGTCCTTATCTTTTTTAATAACCTGAACACGCTGCCCGGCTTTTTCCAGTTCCCAGTCTTCTATTCTTGCTCCGGGAACGTAGTCGTTTAATGCCGCAATTCTGTCTTCCGGAGATTGTCTGACCTGATCAATAAGATATTTGGTCAAAGGTATATTGTGAATACCGGCAGCCAGCATTGGCTTAATATTGTTAAATTTAATAGAAAGTGGAAGATCAAGATATGATCCGTTTTTCAGGAACTTGGTAGAAAAACCCGCATAAGGACCAAATAACAAAGCTTTTTTACCATCAATTACCCTGGTATCCAAATGTGGGACAGACATAGGTGGTGAACCTACAGCAGCCTTTCCATACACTTTTGCCTGGTGCTTTTCAATAATTTCCGGTTTGGTACAAACCAGCCATTGCCCGCTAACAGGAAAGCCGCCAAAACCTTTTGCTTCCGGAATGCCGGATTTTTCAAGCAGAGGTAAAGAACCGCCACCTGCTCCTATGAAAACAAATTGAGAGCGCACAAAACTTGTTTCTTTTGAGTCTCTGTTCTTTACTTCTATTGTCCAGGAACCATTTTTACCACGTTCAAAATCCTCAACTTCATGATTCAAGTTCAGTGTTACACCATCTTGTTTTTCAAGATAATCAAACATTGATCTGGTCAAAGCGCCGAAATTTACATCAGTTCCCAGTTCCATTCTGGTAGCCGCTACTTTTTCTTTGGGGTCTCTGCCATCCATCACCAGAGGAATCCAATTGGTGATTTCTGCATTTTTATCCGAATACTCCATTCCATAGAATAAATGATGCCTGGTAAGTGCATCAAAACGGTTTTTCAGATATTTGACATTTTCATTTCCCCAGACAAAACTCATATGCGGGATATGTCGTATGAAAGAATCAGGAGACTCAATAACTTCATTTTCAACAAGATAAGACCAGAATTCTTTTGAAACTTCAAATGACTCGGCAATCTTAATTGCTTTTGAAATTTCAATAGAGCCATCCTCATTTTCAGGAGTATAATTTAATTCGCAGAATGCAGAATGACCCGTACCGGCGTTATTCCAGGCATCAGAGCTCTCCGCAGTAACACGGTCGAGACGCTCAAAAATGGAAATTGTGAATGAAGGATTTAATTTTTTAAGCAATACACCAAGAGTTGCACTCATGATACCCGCACCAATCAAAACGATATCAGAGGTTATGACTTTTGAAGACTTTTTAATACGCATTTGGAATGAAAGTTTATTTTAAACCAATCTGTCAACCCGGAAAAATCCAAATATAAGTCAACAACAATGGTGTTTATGCTATTTGTTTCCAAATTAATATAATTATAATATTATCGCTTAAAGTTCTTTCTAATAACCAATAAAAACCTTTTTTGTTACAATAATGGGGTGACGGGAAATCGGGTTCTTTCAAAGAGGAAAACACTTTAAAATCTAGTTTGTTACCCGAAGACTTTTGCTATCAATCTTTATGATGTAATCCTATTTTGATACTTTAATAACTCAATTTTTAACGAATACGCATAGCAGGCAAGTCCGAATTGAAAATCATTACGGGAGCTTGAAGCTTTTCAGCCAGCTTGTTAGCAAAATCTTACGGCCCGTCATATAAGTCCCTAACGGAGCAGCTTTCGTATATGGCTTTAGGTTCAAAATTCAAGATACGGGTGAATTAAGTCAAAGTAAGTATTGAAACCAGTACAGAACCCATGAAATGCCACAGGTTGGGGAGTTTAGAATCAAAGTCTGCGGTTAGCAGAAGAATTAACATTACTTGACTAGTGACTTCTGGATTTTGATTGGTACAAATAAGGAGATGAGGTATGGATCAGTATATTCGTGCAATTTGTGTTTGGGAGGGGGAGCTGCTACAAGACATTCAACTCAATGCATAGGGGAAATGAAGAAAGTATTAATTAAGAAGTAATGTTTGAATTAATATAGACAATTCCACTTTTGAAAAAATAAAATCAAAAATTTAATGACATATTTCTACCTACTACGTACATATAATTTAATTTGTTCCGGTACAAAATTTATGGTAAATTTAAAGCCTTGAAAAACTTGTAACTACACATTATATATATTCACTTTTATGTTAAAAAAGAATTTTACTCGCTTAGTTTTATTGATAATAAGTAGTTGTGGATTGATAATAGGCAATTTACAAGCGCAGACACCTTGGAGTGGAGAATATGGAAATGAGTGGTTGGTTCAAGGACAAAAGTATGCTCGAATTCCAGTCAAAGTAAAGGGAATTCATCAGGTTAATATTGCAGATTTGCCAGCTGATTTTGTTAAATCCTTTGATCCGGAATACTTACAACTATGGCATCGAGGAAAACAAGTTGCATTACTTCAGGCTGATGCGACAAAAATTGTATTTTATGGTGAAACTAATGATGGCAAATATGACGAGTTGTTGTATCGTCCGCATGCTAATTTGCCAGGTATAACATCCAGAATGAATACATATGTTAGTTTATTCTCTGATGATGGGGTTTATTTTCTAGTTGTAGGAAATTCAAAAGGGCTAAGATCTGTTTCCATAAATTCAGATGCCATAGCAAATCCTCCAATAGTTCCTGAATCATTTCACATGAGACATGATACAACCCTTTTTAAGACAGAGTTTTCTTACAGTAACTCTTATTTCATATATCCGAACTATATGAATAGTTTTTATGAATATAGTAAAACTCTAACGGATGTTGCACGGGTTTTCGGTAGTACAGTATCAGAAAAAACAATTCAGTTGACCGGATATAACAGTGCTGTTTCGTCAATAAAACCAAAACTTAAATTTCTGATTCATAGTAGAAGTAATCAAGCTAAAAATATAACTGTAAAAATGGGTAAAACCAATACCGCACTTAGATTAATTACAACACTGTCGGTTGGTCCGTTTAATGCTGCTGAATATGAATTTGATCTTGATACTTCCCTTGACATTGATGCAACTGGAAAGGAGTGTTGAGTTTTCAATCCCTTACTGGTGGTGACAATGATCTTTTTCAGTTTCTTACATTTCTATTGTTTATCCTCAAAGCATTAGCATGCAAGGAAAAAAATCCTTTTTATTTACCTTACCAGCTTCAAGTTTAGAATCATCACGTATTAATTTAACCAATTTCCCGGCAATTGGAACGGTAAAATTATACAATATAACCAATATTGATAATCCAAAGGAAGTAGTTACCGTTACACCAGCAAAATTTTGTTATTCCAAGAGTTACAACAGAAAAGTTTGACTTATTTGCAACAACAATCGTAACAATTGTTACAGCTACTCAAATTACGTCTTTCTCCCCATTATCTCTGGATCCTGCAAATACCGATTATAACTACATTATTCTTACGGTTGATGCTCTGGAAGCACAATCACAGTTATATGCAGATTACAGAGCAACATCCATCAATCCAGTTGATGCTTCATATTATAGACCAATTGTGCTAAAAATGAAGGATATCTATAACCAATTTAATTTTGGAGAACCAAGTGCGGTTGCTATTCGCCGCTTTATAGATTATTCAATATCCGATGGAAATGTAAATAAATTTCTTTTTTTAATTGGAAATTCTACAACCTATTATGAATTGGCTAAGAATAATAGAGACTTAAAAGATGAGGTTCCAAGTGTCGGCTATCCAGGTTCGGACCTTCTTTAGTTTCTGGACTTGGTGCAGGTTCGCATCCTGATATACCTTCCATACCAGTCGGTCGCCTACCAGTTGGAGTTGGTGCTGGGGGGGCCACAAAAAGTAGCTGACTATCTTCAAAAAGTAAAAGAATATGAAGATTTTTCAAGCACAGTTGGTACTGATTGGCGTAAGAATGTTGTTCATGTTAGTGGAGGAAAAACAACCACCGAAATAACCTCTTTCAGAAATGCATTGGCTTCGGCTGCTACTAATTACGTACTGCCAGGCACATATGGAGGGACGGTTGCTCCATATGTTAAAGATATTGCAGTACCGTGTCCAGCTACTCCACCAGTTGGAGATCCAAACTATGGGTTTCAAGACTGCCAAACCTGGGCGAATAGTGAAATTGCTACTAAAGTTAATAACGGAGCTGGTATTCTTACTTATTATGGACATGGAAATCCAAGAGTGACAGATTACTTCTATGGATATTCTATAGATCCAGGAAGGAATTATATGGCATCAAAGAAATATGTTGGAATGTTCATATATGGATGTGATGTGAATAATGTCTTTCGGGGGTTGAATGAACTTGTTGATTACACGTTAAGCAATAGATCTAACAAACGTCCTTTTACTGTTGATTGGTTGTTAACTCCATCTAAGGGAGCAGTAACTATAGTTGGAAATTCTTGGGAAGGATATGAGTCGGTTTTAACTCCATATATGCAAAAGTGGTATTCTAAATTGTTTGTTTCAGACATTAACAGAAAACCAATGGGTAGCATCATGAAAGATGTTGCAGCATTAACAATTAATGCAATACCTGGTGCAAATGGGAGAACCGCAGCAATTAGTCCGGATGTCGTTACATTTAATTACAATTTTGCACAAGCTAATGTTCATCAGACTTTACTGCTTGGAGATCCTGCCATAGTTCTTCTGCAGCAATCTAATCCACTACCTGTTGATTTGATCTCTTTCGAGGCTCAGTTAATAAATACCAATGAAGTGAAGGTAGAATGGTCAACGGCTTGGGAGAGAAGTAATAATCATTTTGTGATTGAGCGTAGTAATGATGCCAAAAACTTTCAAGAAATTGGATATGTAGACGCAAAAGGAGATACTGATTTGAAAAGTAATTATGTTTATTATGATTCAAAACCACTTTCAGGAATAAGTTATTATAGATTGCTTCAAGTGGATAATCAAGAGAATAATAACGGAAATGCAACCGAAGGGAAGAAGACATATTCTAGAATCGTTGCTGTAAATAATCCAAATATCAATCTAGTTGTTGTAGCTCCAAATCCAAGTGTTTCTCAATTTAAAATACAATTGGATAAGTCCCTGGAACTAAAATCTTGGAATTTAAGCAGTATCCAAGGTAGGATTTTAATTCCCGAAAGTAAGGCGGATATACTAGATCTAACTCATTATCCTGCTGGGGAATATATCTTAAACATTACTTCTACTGATGGTAAGGTATATTACAAAAAGGTAGTTAAACAATAGTTTTAATTTATATCCATGATTATTTGCTATATAATAGTAATAGTCATGGATTCTATTTTATATTAATATGGTAAAGCACTTATTTGCTAGTTTTTTTTTACTGCTTTCTCTATTTCCAACAACATTAATTGCTCAGTGGGGATATCCATACTCTAATAGCTGGATTGATTTTTCCAAACCTTATGTTAAAATTGGAATAACAACAAGTGGCCTTCAGAAGATTTCATTTTCCTCTTTACCTTATGATTTTCCGGTTAATCAACCTGAAAAAATTCAGTTGTTCCATCTTGGAAAAGAAGTTTCCATTCTAAGTACAGATAATAATGAAATCCTGTTTTATGCAGTTCCAAACGATGGAGCCACAGATTCGCTATTATATAGACCAATGAGTTCTAGACTCAATCCTTATTCCAGTATTTACTCTAATAGAACTGCTTATTTTTTAACTATTGGTAATTTAGCTGGTAAACGAGCGGTAAGAGTATTAACAGATAAGAATTCTAATTTGGAACCAACTAAAGTACATATACAAAAGTACTTGCAATCTAATACTCAGGAATACTCTCACAGTACTGCCATATACATAAAGCCTGAATTCATTAATAGTTTTTTTGAACACGGAGCTAGCAGAACTGGTGTCCGTTTACTTGGAAACAAAATAATACCGTTTACAATAAAACTTGATAGTCTTCAAAAAAATCAAACTACTCAGCCAAGTATTAAGCTGTTATTGCATGGAAGAAGTAATAATTCTCGTGCTATTGAAGTTTACGTGGGAAAAGATTCATTAAATTTAAGAAAAGCAGGATCAGTCAATATAGTTGATTTTATAGCTCAGATTTTTGAATTTAAAATAGAGTCTACGGATATAGGTGCAAACGGCGCACTTACGTTTGCTTTAAAATCAACAAGTACATTACCGGAAGAAAGATTTTCCGTAGGTTTTTACTTAGTAACCTATCCACAAGCGTTGATTTTAAATAGTTTAGAATCTAAAATATTTAATTTGCCTCCAATTAATGGATCATCAAGTAGAATTCAGATATCTGATTATCAGAATACATATAAATCATATGATATAACAGACGCCAATAATCCTACAATATTAGACGGCTCATTATCAGATTTTACAATGCCTAGACAAACTGGTAAACAAACTATAATTTTTTCTTCTAAAAAAATCAATATTGTTGAAAGTTCACAAATATTAAAGACAACATTTTACAAAATAAATCCAGCTGACTTTAATTATGTAATTATTACTAATGAGACACTAAAAGATGCTGCGAACAGATATGCCGACTACCGATCTTCAGCCGAAGGTGGAAGTTATTCCCCTATCGTTATAAAGATCAAGGATATTTATGATCAATTCAATTATGGTGAGGTAAGTCCAGTTGCAATACGGCGCTTTATAGACTATACAATGTCTGATAGTAATAAAGATAAATACTTACTGTTATTTGGAAAATCTATCACTTTCGTTGAAAGAATGCTACCAGAATTATCAGAAGATGTTCCATCTGTTGGTTATCCAGGCTCTGATTTATTACTGGTTGATGGATTGGCCGGTTTTCCGGTTAATGTACCTGCAATGCCGGTTGGAAGAATAAGTGCCGTAACAGAAGTACAGGCAGATAATTATTTAGAAAAAGTTAAGGAATATGAAGGAAACGTTAGTGGAAGTTTTGAATGGAAAAGAGAGTTTTGCATCTAAATGGAGGCAAAACCGTTGATGAAATAAATACTTTCAAAAATTCTCTTTCTACACTAAGTCCTTTAATTACAAAAGGGACAGTTGGTGGAACAGTTAAGGCCTTTGTGAAACAAAGTCTTATTGAAGTTGAGTCTGTTAATATAGCGCCAGAGGTAAATGAAGGTGTAGGGATGATTTCGTATATAGGGCATGGTGCACAAACCTTGACGGATTTCGACTTTGGATATGTTTCAGCGGTTAATCGTGGATATGAGAATCCATCAAAATACCCACTCATGTATTTTAACGGATGTGGTGTTGGTAATATTTTTAATGCCAGATTAAATTCTAATATTAATGCATCTGACAAGATGCCACTTTCGTTAGACTGGATGCTTTCAAAACAAAAGGGTGCTATCGCTGTTATTGCAAACTCATTTGATAGTTATTTAGCCCCAACTGTGCATTACTTAGATGAACTTTACTCGGTATTATTTGCTGATTCAACTGCTGAAAAATTACCAATCGGTAAAATACAGCAAAGAATTGCTAAAAATATTTTGATGGGAAACAATAATTCTTATGATATTGCTAACGTACATCAATCTTTATTGCAAGGAGATCCGGCACTACACCTTATCCGCGTTCCTTATCCTGATTATTCTTTAGATCCAGATCAGAGTATTTCGTTATATTCTGAATCAGCAAACACCTCAATAGGAAATTCAAAAACATTAAAAATCGCAATTAAAATTTCTAATTGGGGAAGATATATCAAACAACAGGAAATTCCGGTAGAAATTAAATATTATTATAAGAATGGAACCAGTCAAGTAGTTAATGAACTTGTCAATGCCATTGCATATGAAGATACCATATTTGTAAAATATGATGGTATTGGACAAAATTTACAACGAATAAATGTAAAAATTGATCCGGATGCAAAGCTCACTGAATTAAATACAAATAATAATGTTTCGGAATTAATTATAGACTGGGATATTGCATCGGCAGAAATAATTTACCCTGCGCAAAATGTTAAGGATATTGTTCCGCCTTTGCTAAATGTGATGTTTAACGGGCGTTTTATTGCCAATGAAGAAATCATTTTTCCCAATCCAATTATTACTTTTACTTTACAGGACGATCGTCTTATACAACTTGATACATCTCTCATTAGTATCTATATTAAACCTTGTGGTGATGAAAGCTGCGATTACAAGCGCCTTATCTTAAATAACAATGATTTAATAAAAATTAGAGCAATATCAGACCACTCTATCGAAGTGGTTTATCATCCTGAAGATATTCAAGGGGGTATTTACGAAATGCTGGTTAGTACCCATGATATGTCAGGTAATTCTGAATCAAATTCCTACAGTATTAGATTTATAGTTGCAAATGATGTTGTAAATAAAGCAGTTCAGGTCGTTTGTAGTCCCAATCCATCGTCAGATTACGTAAAATTTGAGATTAAGGATGTAGAACTTAGTTCATTTACTTCGGTTCAGTGGGCAATATATGATCCTAATGGCTTGTTACTAGAAAATAGAAGCATTGAGCCAAGTCAATTGTTTGGTCGTACATGGTATTGGATACCTCAAGTTAAATCTGGTGTATATATTTATAAGATACATCTTAACGATAAAAGTAATAAACTATACGAAGTTACGGGCAAGGTCATAGTAGTAAATTAATCTATAAGTGTCATTATAGATTGAGATGCGTCACAGAAAACCCTACTATGAAACATAGTAAGGTTTTTCTGTGACGCAAATCATATAAGTTCCTACCTTAGATACCAATAATAAGTAAAAGCAAGTAACATAAATTTCTGAGGTCTATTTTCTATTTAAAGATTTTTACATCTTTCTCAGATAACCCAAGAGCCTGAATTGTTTCTTCATACTTATTCCAATTGGTACCAGCACTTAATCGAACACGTCCAGGAATCATTACAATTCTAACATCATCAAAGGTTTTGATATTAGATGACCCTTCGGACGAAGAAACCTTAACAATGTTAAACTTTAAATCTAAATTATTCACAATTGAATAGTGAAAACTATATTGAGTAAAACTTGAATCAGGAAATGATACTAAACCAGGTATAGCATACCAAGACCCACCGGTTTTAATATATATTAGAAATGCTCCGCCATCTGGCAGACTTAATACCTTCGGCCGTTGAACCTTGGAAAAAATTAGCATATTTGATTTCAAGATTACCCAAAGAATCTGTTACTTTCGTGCCATTCGTATAAAAGAATGCAGTTTGATCAGGATTTTCCGCGTCGGCTCCTGCTGGGCCGGTAGCTCCTGTCTCACCAGTATCACCTTTTGGCCCTACAGGTCCAACATCTCCTTTCGGCCCGTCACAACCAATGGAAAAAATTGCAAGACTAACGAAAACAAGGATTAGATATTTCTTAAGCATAATTCTTAAAGTTTAATAATGAAAAATAGATAAAGTTGAGAATAGAATTAAATTTTGAATTATTATATTATTGCAGAATAACTATCATACAGTGAAAATTACGGGATGTATCTACAATATGCAATATATTTATTTACAATTTGAAATTGATTGTAAATTAAAGGTAAAGAATTAGTGATTGTTAACAATTTAAATCAAGGTATGATGCAATTATAAGGGTTTATTCATTACCAGAATAACTATGCCTAAAAATATAGTTCAGTTGCATTGTAACCCAAATTTGCAGGAAATAATAAAATCTAAGAAGATTTACGCTCATTAAACCAATCCAGCCATAAAGAAAGTGAAATTGTACGCATTATCAAAAATTGACAACGACTATATATATATGATGGCTGATCTTTTTTTAGCATTATGTTAATGGCATGTTTGTACTTCTTTTTATCTACATAATTCCATACTTCAATGGTGTTTTCCATATAATCACTTCCCTGTTGTAACATGCGTAAAACAGCATCTCTTCCATATAAACCGAATGCAGCTTTGTCTTGACGGGTTCTTACTACCTCTGGCAAAATATCTTTCATAGCTTGTCGCAAATGACCTCTTCCGATTCCATTATCAAATTTTATCTCAGTTGGTGTTGCTAAGCAAAGTTCGAATAAGTTCTTATCATAATAAGGTAGAGCAACATGAATTGAATAATAATTCCCCAGTGCAAATAACTCTTCATTAAATACAATTGATTGCCTATTAAAGACAGATTTAAAGTCGTCTTGAAATTGTTCAGATAACTCTCCCCGAAGTGCTTCTGAAAGACTGTTTGAGAAAGCCGAGCTTTTTCTCTCAATTCCATTTCTTAACAATGAATTAGGAACCTTATTACCAGCAATATTATTATATAAGGAAACAATTCCTCTTTTCAATAATAAGAAAGGAGAAATGCCAAATTTATTGTATACTTCAAAATACACCGAAGCAAATTTCTTATATTTTTTATATCGTAATATTTCAATGAGCTTTCTAAGAAAAAAATCATTCTTTAAAAAGCCGTATTTGTTAATTGGGGACAAATAATTCCAATTTTTATTAACGGAGGTATAGGAAGGGTCATTAATTTTATTTGATAATATCGATTCTATTTTATTCCATTCTCTTTTCTTGAATAATTCAGATAGATATTCTAATCCCGTTCCAACAATTGAATCACCGTCATGACCATTAAGCATCGTTTTACTGCCCAAGGTTTGTGCAAATTTTAGCATACTGCCTTGTAAAGAAGGGCTTAGCACCATGCATTCTGGATGTCCATATATAGAAATGTATAACTTGAGTAGTTCAAAGTCATTTTTTTGAGGTTCAACACTGTAGTGAACAGAATCTATTTTTTCTGCAACAGATCTGGCATAGTAATCTTCATCTGCAAATTTAGTGCGAGTCTCTGCATAAAGGGTTTGTAACTGGCGATTTGGGAATAACAGCTTTGTAATTGCACTTAGTGACGAAGAGTCCAATCCTCCACTAAGATGTGATACTACAGAACCATTTACAGTTGCCAGGTATACCGATTTTTTAAGCGCATTTTGTATAGCATCTCCGAAATCCTCCTTAGTTTTAAGGTTTTCGTACTTATAAGGGTTGAACTTTATAACCGGTTTTGATTTTACATTTTCCGATTTTACATAAAGAATATGCCCTGGTAGAGAAGATTTAATTTGGTGATAAAAAGTAGACGAATCATAATCTATATTAGAATCACTTCTAAAAGTTAAGTAATCAATAATTCTTTGTGAATCTATTTCAATTACATTCCGAACCTTTTTCATTCCTAATAAAGTAGGAAGGTCTGTTGAGAATGCAAAAAAGGAATTGGGGATATGAATATAAAATAAAGGAATTATTCCAAATTCATTTCTAAGAATACATATAATGTTTGACTCGGCGCAATACCAGATATTCAAACCGGAAGTTGAAATTGGAATTAAATTACTAACATCACTATATGTGAAAAAACTCTCTTCACAAATTAATGCAGGAGAGAGTTTTAAAATAGTTAAAATATTATTGGGTTCTTTAACTTGAATTGAATCATCTAAATGATCCTGTTTTAAAGAACACTTACAGCCATTTACATTGATTAAGCTATTTCCCCATGAAATAGAGCACTCTGATTCAAAATAAGTACTAGCAATTTCAATGGAATATGATCTGAAATCGATAGTGCCTTTAAGAATCAAAATATAACCATATTAAAAAAGAAGATGACTATCAAACAATTTAGCAACTCTATTAGAATCACACATTGCTTGTAAAGGTAAATAATTATGATTGGTAAGTCATAGCTCCACCAGCATCAAGTTCACTACCACCTTTGGTGCCCTTTGTAAGCTTGCTAACTTTTCCCAGTTTATTCAAAACAGGTTTCTTATAAGATTTTTTTTATCGGTGTAAAGTGCGAATTCAATGTTTTCATGTTTAAGTCGTTATATGATGTATATACAAGTATCCGAGGTAAATTTAGATATATAATTTATTAATTACAAATTTTACTAATAATCACGAAGAAAAGTATCAAAGTTGTACTAAAACAGGAAAATGAAAATGTAACTAGTTCTACATTTTTTTGTATTTTATCTGGTGCCATAAGAAATGATGGTTCTGGTCTTATGAGTTCCTGATTCAATTGTTTCTGATCCGATGCAATCATCTGCCTGGCAATATTCATAAGCAATCTGATCATCAGATATTAATCCTACTCCAAGTCCATATATTTTTGTGCCTGTATAGCGGTTTATTATTGAGGTATCTTTTCGTTCTACGAGTGTAAGGGTATTATCAAATCTCAGTGTATCTATTTGCATCGGTTTATTGATATCCTCATAATGGTAATTTTCCGAGTCCAGGTTATTATAAATATTTCCGTTCCAGGTAACTTTTAAATCAATAGGAAAAATTAAAGAAAAAAAAGTCTGGTTATCAATATTCGTTAATAATTTATCCGGATATTCGGTAACACTATAGTTCTTTGTCTTTTGCCAATAGTCGGTTGAAGTGTTTCTGGTTGATCTGGAAAAAATGTATGTGGAGATTCCCTGTGCATCAGTTGACATACTTTCTATCTCATCCTTTTCCTGATATGTCGTTGTTACAGGAGCAGATACCCCTGCTGAATATACTTCCACTTTCACACTGTAAATCTGATACTTACCTATTTCTAATGGATAATAATCGTATACATTAATAGGTTCCGTTGAGTCATTGTTACAGGATTGAAGAAGAAAAACAATTGCCAGTAGTGGAATCAATTGAATGATGCTCCGGGCAATACTTTTTTTAAATGTGTGTAAGTTCCCACAGAGATATTAAGTAGTTTAATATTAAAGATTATCCAACCGCTTGGAAGATAAGGAGGCACAAATTTACAAAATGTGAGTGAACTCCGATTACTTACTTCCTCTCATCCAGTTTTTTTCTTAAAAAGCCAACCAAAACTTCTAGCCCGGTATCAAAACGTGCATTATTATTAATTACCATATCTGCTTCCGAACGGAGTGGTAGGATGAATTTATCATAGGTGGGCGCAACGTGGTGTTCCCAGCGATAAAGTACATCATCCAGATCATAACCGCGCTCGTTATTATCACGTATGATACGACGTTTTATTTTCACGTGTTCTTTTGCATCCACAAACACTTTAAGATCTATCAGCCTGGCGATATCAGGGAAATAAAGTACAAAAATCCCTTCTGACTATGATGATCGGGCGTGGCTCGAAAACCAATATTTCCGGCTCTATTAGTGGATTATTAAAGGTATACTCTTTCTGCTGTACTTCCCGGCCTGCACGTAATACGGCTATATGTTCTGCAAAAAGATGATGGTCGATAGTCTCAGGCAAGTCAAAGTTTTCGACACCGTTTTCATCTCTTGGAATATCATGAATAGGCCTGTAATAGTTGTCTTGGGAGATACGCGTTACTTCATGTTTTGCAAATGAATCAATCAGGCATTTCATGAAGTAGGTCTTGCCTGATGCGCTGCCTCCTGTAATGCCGATGATGTACGGTGGTTTTTCGTGGGATGTCATGAAATGCTCCGATGTTGATGAATAATGAAACTGATGATTGTGAATGATCACAAATTGATATTAGTATTCTAATAATATTTTAGTCAATAATGGCTAGTTTTCCGGCGAGTTTTTCTTCTCCATTTCCGGAAATTACCAGTACCATGTAAATTCCTCCCCGGGCTCTCTTTCCTGTGTAATCATTTAAATCCCAGGATGCTGTTCCTCCTTCCGACTTAGTTTCGTATACTAACCTGCCGGATAACTGAGTTATTTTTACGACTGATTTATCCATCAATCCTTTTATTCCTACCTGACCGCCAAATCCAGGACGTACCGGATTTGGAAAAATGGTTACTAAAGACAAATCCTCTGCCGGAGCTGTTGAATTGCTTCTATACGATACCATTCCGTTTGGTGTATCAATAAAAAGCATTCCCATTTCAGGGTGGAATTTTAAAGCAATAATATGATCTGAAGGTAATGGGCTTTCAGAGGCAGTAAACTGCTCAATCAGCTCGGTTCCGTCATTATTAAACAAATATAATCCATTGCGTGTACCAATCCATTTTCTATTGCCTGGTTCCACTGAAATGGCGGTACATTTTTCGTTTGCAAAAAGTTTACGCTGTCCATAAACTGGCAGTATTGCATCTGTGATTGTTCCGCTTAAAATATCATCCGGCAAGAAATAACCTGCACCTTTATCACTTCCGAACCATATATATCCATCCTGATCTATCGCCAGGCTATTGATTAATGAGGAAGGCAGTCCTCCGTTTCCGGCAGCAGTTGTTAAGATTCGCTGTTGATTGGTTGTTATGTTTTTGACAGAAATTCCTCCTCCGAGATAGCTGGGCAAGTGTGTCCAGGCTAGTCCGTTTTGATCGATTACGGTTGAATCTGTCCTTAGGTTGATAGTTGTATCTGCTTCAGCGGGACTAAAAGATTTAAAATCACCATCAATATTACTCAGCAATCCATTCTTGCTATCAGCAGTCCAGATCGTTTTTGTTTCGATAAAAAATGATGCTCTTGGACTATTAAATAATGTGCTTGCAAATAGCTTTGGCTGATCTGTTTTTGGAATAACAACAACATTTTTGTCTAGTGTGGCAACTATACTTTCTGCGGTATTTGAAAAGGAGTAATATTGACTGCTACTTGAATATATAGAAAACCAGGATTCATCTGACCGTTTAAATATTCCCTTTCCTGAGAAACCTGCATAAAGTTCATCAGTTTGAGATGAAAGAGCGATAACTGTGCCTGGTGATGAAACCGTTTTCCAGTTTGCGAAATATTGTCGGTTAACCGAAGGTTGCATGGAACTTACTAAAATTCCTTCCGAAGTGAGCGCATAAATAGAATCAGAGGCAAAGGCTATATCTTTAACATCCATTTCGGTTCCGTTGCTTCCAATATAACGATAGGTTTCTTCTACGTTTTGAAGCTTCGCATCCAATACTACAATACCAAAATTCGTTGCCAGATATGCCAGGCTTTTATGGAAAATTATCTGGCTAATTTGCTTGCTAACTGGTAAATCGGCAGAATTAATGAGCACTGGCCAGGCGGTAATTTGTTCAGGTTCTGACTCGCCATTTAACGCAATAAGATCGATATTTCCGCTTTTGTAAGCCAGGATCAGGATATTGTCAGCAGCATTGTAAGCCATACTGCTAATACCAGCTTCGCTCAAACCGTCTGCTTTTGAAAAGGTTTTTATTTGTCGGTTTTCAGGATTAATACTAAGAAGGCCATTATACGAAGAGCAAAAAATCCTATTACCTGCCTGCAGGACATGCTGTGCGGATAAATAACTGTAATGTGCTTCCCAATTGCCAAGCGGAACATTCTGTGCGGAAGAGTTTATAATGCCAATGAGTAGGAGAAGAATAGTTTTTAAGCTCATAAAAAGCTTTTTATTCGATTTCCTGAATGTTTCCATTAGCCTCATGTCACAAAAATCTGCTTATATTATCAATTTTCGACCGTAATAATGGCTGATCCTTTTCCTGAACCTGTTCCGCATCCGCTCTTGACGGCAGCTAATTTATATTCTGTGGTTGCAGTCGGGGAAACCGTTATCAGATATGGATTAAGGAAAGTACCTGTGATTGAAGTACCATCTGAAAGGGTAAAAGACCATGGCGGCAAACCATTTTTGAATTTTAGCTGAATTCTGGTTGATCTGCCGGCTGTTATGATATTCTTTCCTGATACTTCACCAACGGCTTTGTTAGGTGCTATGATGTCAATTTCTTCAATAGCGCTGGAAACCGCAGGGGAAGAAGATATAATGCGTATTCTATGTGTTCTGATGGTATCAGCCGGCGAAGCAGATGTTAACTTCACGTTCATTGTGCTTGCTGTAATGGTTGTAGGCAGATCCACAAATTTCCCGTTTTTATCCGTTATCTGAACTACGAACCTGTTGCCTGGATTATATCGCCCTACAATTTTGTACGGGATTTCCAAAACCGAACCGGAACAAACCATGTTTTGTGATAATTTATCCAGCGTAATAGCAACAGGAGGGGTTTTAACCGCAACTTTGGCTTTTCCTGAGAATTTACCTACACCACAAAGTCCACCGGCAGAAGTAATTTCATAATTTGTGTCATTGTAAGGTTTCACCTTTACTTTGTATGGAGATTCCTGAATGTTGTTTTCATATGTTCCATCAGATAATAATACGAACCATGGTGGTCCGCCGCCCGCAAATTTTACTGTCAATTCGCCGCTTTGATCCTCATTCAGATAAAGTGAATCTTTTAATAGGGTCGTAACAGTGGGAGATACGATGGTTACTGCGGCGGTTTGACTGACAAGATAAGGTGCCGAAGACGTCACACGTAAGCGATATTCTCCCGGTTTGTAACTGGCCGGAATTTTAGTAGTAATATAGCCGGATGAATCCGGCGAAGAAATGGTTTTAAAAGCTCCGGTACGTTCTGCTATCTGTACAACAAAACGATTGCCTGCTTTAAATTTTCCCGTTGCACTGAAAGGTACCTGAAATGGAATATCACTGCATACCTTGGTAATTTTATCAATTTCTTTTAATTCAAGTTTAGGTTCAGGATTATCATCAACATTTACAATAGCTTCTCCTGAAATAGTACCGCTTCCGCAGGCATTTGAAACACCAAGTATTTTATAAGCTCTTACCTGTGTTGGTTTTACAATCAGAAAATGTGGGTTAGATAACGTATTTATAACATTCGTACTGTCAGATAACCTGAAAGACCAGGGTGCTGTTCCTGAAAGATTTACTTTCAAATTGACTTCCTGTCCGGGCATAATCCGTACTGCTTGTGTGCCATCAATTACTTCCAGCCTGGCAGAGGGAATTTGCAGCAAACGTATGGATACCAGCTGGCTTTTAAAAACAGAAATATTACTTACAATCTGTAACTGGTACACTTCACCACCGATTTTGTAAGAAGGGATAACGGCACGTATCGGGCTCTTTTTGACCGGTAATGAAATCGGCACTGATTTACCTGAAGCATCTATAAGGTGTACTACAAACGTATTTTCATCGTCAAACGGGCCTTCTGTGCTAAATGGAACATTAATGGTTGTACCCGGACATACCGACAAGTAGGATATATCCTCTATCTTAATTTTGTAAATATCAACGGTGTCTTTTACGGCCGTTTTTTCGGCTTTTTCCGCAAGTTCATCAGCCTGTTTTTCTGTTAATGTATCTTTTGAAACAGCCATTGTATCTATTTCAGATTGATTTACAGATGAATCCTTTAAATTAACAGCCTTAGTATCAGCCTGAATTTTAGAGGAGGCCTTAGCAGTATCTGCTTTGAGGATAACCGCTTTCTTGGCTGGTACTATTACTGTTTTTTTTGCATTGGATGCCGGTTTTTTTACAGAAGGGCTTTTTTGCCCCAGAGTAGTGCCGGAGTAAGCAAGTAATCCAAGGAAAAAGAAGATAATGAACTTAGACATGTAGAATTTTAATATTTTGAACTTATATATATTAATGCATTGCTACCAAAGTACTTCCCCGAAGAATTGGAACAACATCATACAAATCCTTTTGCAGGCAATAAGCTATGTCTTTATGAATTCCCAGTCGTTGTAATCTTCTTACATGGGAAGAGTTGGAAACAGATGCAAGTAAATTTCCCTTAGCTTGTTCGTACAAACGCTGTGCCATCAAAGTTCCGTCTTCCCGCAGGATAAACTGGTCTTTTAATGCATCAGCCAACGCCCCTGCAAATAGCGTATCTTCCAGATTTGGCCTTCCTTTCCAGCCTGCACAAAGTACTAGCACATCATAAGGTTCAGACCGGAGATGATTTGCCAGCGCACCCAGATTAAGAAAAGAGCCGACCATTACTTTTACGGCAGATGCCCTTGCTTTTGTGATAGATAACGTACCATTGGTGGTAGTCATTGCTATTTGAGCACCAATAAGGCGCTCGTCCATATAACTGAAAGGTGAATTGTCTAAATCGAAACCTTCTTCTTTTTTTGCATCGCGCTCAGCAGCAGCAATGTAGCCTTTATCCTGTAAAAGTTTACATTCCTCAATAGTTGCAACCGGAGTTATGCTTTTTATTCCGTAAGCCAGGCCGGTTACCATGCAGGAAGTAGCTCTGAAAACGTCGGCTACAACAACAATGGAATTATCAAGTCTGTGTAAATGAAGTAGATCGGGAGTCAAACAAACATCAAGTTGTTTCATAAAAGAAGCAATGCGTAATTAAAATGGTAGTTAAATTTGAATGCAGAATCAGGCAAGAAGCTTAGTTTTTTACAAAAGGAAGTTTCACAACTTTGGCTTTCAGCATACGGTCGCGGACTTTCACAAATATTTCCGTTTCCGGTTTGCTGTAAGCTGTTGGTACATACCCAAGCCCGACACCTTTTTGTAGTGTAGGAGATTGGGTTCCGGAAGTGACATCTCCCAGTTTGTTCCCATCTGCATCGTATAATTCATAATGGCCACGCGGAATTCCACGGTCAATCATTTCAAAACCGATCAGTTTGTTTTGCAGACCCGTTTCTTTCTGCAGTTTTAAATTTTCAGAATTGATAAAGCTTTTTGAGAATTTGGTAACCCAGCCCAATCCGGCTTCAAGTGGAGAAGTAGCATCATCTATATCATTTCCATATAAACAAAATCCTTTTTCCAACCGCAATGTATCCCGCGCTCCTAATCCTACCGGTTTGATATCGAATTCTTTACCAGCCTCGAAAATAGCATTCCACATTTTTCCGGCATCTTCATTTTTAATATAAATTTCAAAACCTCCTGAACCGGTATAACCGGTGGCAGAAATGATTACCTCATTTATACCGGCCATTTGCCCGATTTTAAAAGTATAATATTCCATTGCTGCCAGATCAACTTCTGTCAGTTTTTGTAATGTAGCGGTTGCATTTGGCCCCTGTACAGCAAGCAGGCAAAGATCATCTGATAAATTACTCATTTCAACACCTTCTGTATTGTGATTCTGAATCCAGTTCCAGTCTTTCTCAATATTAGAAGCATTTACAACGAGCATATAGTCGTCTTCGGCAATTCTGTAAACCAAAAGATCGTCCACTACACCGCCTTCAGCATTAGGCAGATAGCTGTATTGGACTTTACCATCATATAAAGCAGAAGCATCATTTGCAGTTACTTTTTGTATCAGATCCAGTGCTTTCGGGCCTTTTACACTAAATTCACCCATGTGCGATACATCAAAAACACCTACATTATTTCTTACTGTATGGTGTTCTTCCAGGTCTGAGGAATAGCGCACAGGCATATTAAAACCTGCAAACGGTACTATTTTGGCACCTAAATCTATATGTATCTGGTGAAGTGGAATCGTCTTCATGAATAGTTAATTGATTTTCTTTGATTTGCAAAAGTAGGTAAAGCGCATCAAAGCCACACAAAAAACTGTGTTTTCAAATACTCTGATAAAAGTTTTTGAAGTATATTGGGAAAAAATAGGCATAAATTTTTGTCCTGTTATACGAAATCGAAAATTGCAATTTATGAAACCTTATTTACCAATATTTATAATTATTATCTTCCATCAATACGCATTTTGCCAGACTGCAACTTTTAAAGGGGAGGTGATAGATGACAAAATTAGTATTGGATATGGAGTCGCTGCGGGTGATGTGGATGGAGACGGTAAGCCTGATATTGTACTGGCGGATAAAAAGGAAATTGTCTGGTATAAAAATCCGGGAGAAAAAGGAAAATCCTGGATCAGATATGTGATAGCGAAAGATTTGACAGAACATGACAATGTATGTATTGCTGTTAGGGATATTGATGGAGACGGAAAAGTAGAGGTGGCGGCGGGAGCGCAATGGAACCCATCAGAAACAAAAAGTACAAAACAATCAGGAGCAGTGTTTTACCTGAATGCACCTTCCGACCGGACACAACTCTGGGAACCTACCAGGTTACATCATGAAGTAACAATCCACAGGATGCAATGGGTGAAAAAAACAGAAGGGGCCTATCAATTAATTGTGTTGCCATTACATGGGGAAGGTAATTCCAGTGGGGAAGGCGCAGGTGTTAAGCTTATTGCTTTTGACATACCTGAAAATCGCAAGGGGCTTTGGGGATATGAATTACTCGAAACCGGTATGCACATGACGCATAATTTTCAGCCAATGGAAGTTTCCGGAAGATTTCTTGGTCTGGCTGTTGGTGGGAAGGAAGGTGTACAGGTATTTCTCAATGGTGTCGATGGCTGGGCTCCATCGGGAAACTGGATGGTTGCAAATAATGGCATTGGGGAAATCAGGACAGGAAGTCTTGGCAACAATCAATTATTTACTGCCACTATTGAGCCTATGCATGGGAATTCACTTGTCGTTTATTCAAAAGATGGCCGTACTGTTCTTACTGAAAAAATGAAAGAAGGGCATGCACTGGTTTGTGCAGATTTTTTCGGACAGGGACGCGATCAGATCGTAATGGGTTGGCGAAATCCTGATGTTACAGGAGAGACTGGGGTCAGAATATTTGTCGGTTCAGACGGAGAGGGTAAAAAATGGCAGGAATTTACCTTGGACGAAAAAATTAAAATTGCTACCGAAGATTTGACAGCTGCGGATCTGGATGGAGACGGGGATCTGGACGTTATTGCTTCCGGAAGGGCAACACACAATGTTGTTGTTTACTGGAATCAACGCAAAAATTAATTCAGGGGACTTTCTCCAATCGCTGTTCAGACCAATTTATAATTTTTTCTGCTTCCTGCATTCCAATGGCAATAACTTTGGCATTTTGAATACCGTCATAGCTCATTGATAAATGAAGTATTTCATAAACATCAGAAAATGATCTTGTGATTTTTTTGTCAAGATTTGATAACTCTTTTTGATACCACTCTACACTTTTTCTGGTTTTTTTCTTTTTATCGGAAAGTAAGGCATCCAAAGCAACTAAGACACCTGCATAAGCGGTATGCCCGGCCATTTTGATATACTTTTTATCCTGATAATATCCTTCGTCTTTTCTTGCTTTATCACTCAAAATGATTTTCGCATTTTCTATGTAGCGGCGAGCTTCTAAAATAGAATTCATAATGTGTGTTAGATGAAGATGAATCTGTAATTTATTAACACGAAAGTAAACAAAAAGGAGCAAAGACAAATTCTTCGCTCCTTTTTTGTTTAAACTTAAAAATATCTAATATTAGTTTCTCCGGCCCATCAAAATACTGACGTAATAAAGAAGCGTTGCAAGAGAACCAATGGCAGCTACAAGATAAGTACGTGCAGCCCATTTTAATGCATCGGCTGACATTACATACTCTCTTTCATTCACAATTCTGTTGCTTTTGATCCATGCCAATGCCCTGTTACTTGCATCGTATTCTACAGGAAGCGTAATAAAGCTAAACAATGTAGTCAGTGCGAATAATGCAACGCCAATCGTCAAGGGTATGGCAGTAGTGTTTATCAAAAGGACTCCACCCAGGATAATCCATTGCATATACTGCGACGAAATGCTCAGAAAAGGAACCATTTGTGAACGGAACTGCAGCCATTTGTATGCCGTAGCATGCTGAACTGCGTGACCGCATTCGTGAGAAGCAATGGCCGCCGCGGCTACACTCCTGCCATGATATACATCAGGACTTAGGTTAACTGTTTTATCCTGAGGATTATAATGATCCGTAAGCCTTCCTTCTACTGAAAGAACTCTTACATCATAGATTCCGCTTTCTCTCAGCATGGTTTCGGCAATCTCTTTACCGCTCATTCCGTTACTCAGGCCAACCTGAGAATACTCCTCAAACTTACTTTTTAATCGCCACTGAACATAAAAGCTTATGCCCATGACAAGGATAATAATCAAATATGAACCACCCATGTGTCTTTTTAATTGTTAGTTGTTATTAACTTTTCAAACTAAAACAAGATTAAAATATAACGCCGGTAATTTTCCAATGTTATCAATTTCAATAGCCCTGTTTTATTTTTTCTATCAGCGCAGTTGTAGAATAACCTTTTACAAGAGCTATTGTTTTTACCTCACCTCCATTAGCAAGAACAAAATCTGCGCCAGCGATGGTTTCAACTGTATAATCGTCACCTTTTACCAAAATGTCAGGTTTTAATGCTTCAATAAGCTCAGTGGGAGTAGGTTCGTCGAACAAAATGACAGCATCTATAAATGAAAGTGCCGCCATTAGCCGCCCTCTTGCATATTCGTTCACAACGGGACGCAACGGTCCTTTGAGCCTGCTAACGGAAGCGTCGGTATTAAGGCCAAGTATCAGACGATCGCCAAGCGCGTGTGCTTTTTCAAGGTAATCAATGTGGCCTAAATGTACGATATCAAAACACCCATTAGTGAAAACAACTTTTTGGCCTGCACGCTGCCAGTCAGCAATTTGTGCAGTTGCTTCTTCCAGACGTAAAATTTTATTCTCAGTTGCGTTCATTGGTAGAAAAAAGAATTCTGGTTATGAAGAAAATTGAAAACGATACCCGAATGTTATTATCATTACTGGCTTACCGTTATTTTGCTTGGTTCACTAACATCTTTATCTTTTTGAAGCAACACATAAAGAAATGCCAATGCGCCTATAATAAGCATAAACAGCATTTGTGTACCATGAATAAAGGTAGCAAGTGTAATTCCATCTTTTTGGGATAAACCATACAGGATCATTACATTGCCAACCAGCAAATGATAAGCTCCAATACCGCCCTGAGTTGGTGCAGTCATGCCAATCGCACCTACTACTAACAATGTAAGGCCAGCCAACGGACCTAATCCTGATGTTTCCGGAATACAGAAAAAAAGTACATATGATACCAGATAATAAAGTACCCAGATTGCGATTGTACTAAAAATAAATAAACCAGGACTTTTTAATTTACGGATACTTAATAGTCCTTCCAGCATTCCCTGAGCAAATGTTACTATTTTTTGAATGAGTGCATTCTGGCTGAGTTTATCTTTTAGTGCCTGATTTTTAAATATATATATTCCTGCAAAAGCAATTGAAAGAATACCGGCTAATAAAATTACAAGCAATATCCCGCTGCCTGTTCCGCTGCTTTGGCCACCTGCTAATTTACTTTGAAAAAAATCTGTAAAAAATGTACTTAGCCGGTCAAATTCTAAAATAAAATTCAATCCGATCAACACAAGCAGAATTAGCACATCGAAAATTCTTTCAGCTACAACAGTTCCAAAACTAAGATTAACAGGTACTTTTTCTAAACGGTATAAAGTCCCGCATCTGGTAACTTCTCCCATACGGGGAACAATATAATTGGCAAAATAGCCCGTTAAAACAGATATCGCACTATTAAATAAGCCAGGCTTATATCCCAGCGGTTCCATCAGCATAGACCAGCGCCAGGCACGGATCACATGCGCCATGATCAGAAAAACACAGGAAATTGCGATCCATCGCCAGTCAGAGCGTTCGAATCTTTCCAGCATGTCAGCAAGATCAATATCCTTGAAGACAAACCAGATCAGTCCACCGGCTAATCCAAGCGATATAATATAACGTAATGCACTTTTCATTGAGTGTATAGTAAGAGGCCGTTAGATTTACTGAAGATGATCATTGTGAAATTTTTTCACACTAACCTATTATTGTGGTCCGGAAAGACCACCATTGGTTTGAAGGATTTGGCTTCTTCCTGAGACATACTGCCATAAGCAATTATGATAACAATGTCGCCGATCTGAACTTTTCTGGCAGCAGCTCCATTCAGGCAGATCATGCCGGAACTGCGTTCGCCTTTAATGACATAGGTTACAAAACGCTCTCCATTATTATTGTTAACTATATGCACCTGCTCATTCTCAATTAAGCCGGCAGCATCCATTAAATCTTCATCAATAGTGATACTTCCCACATAATTCAGTTCCGCCTGAGTCACCTTCACACGGTGAATCTTCGATTTCATGAGTGTTATTTGCATTACCCGGTAATATGAGTTAAATATTATTTACATGTACGTTACTCCTGCAAAGTTACAGGAATAATACAATGCCTTCAAAACAACCCGCTGTCAGATACGGTTCCCATACTTTTTTTGCCGGAAATACAGCACCCGCTAAATGAAAATATCACTACTTTATCCTAAATTAATTTAAAAGTAAACAATCGCTTTAAATCCGAACATCATTATATTTAAGGCTGAATTAATACTATTAAGTAATAATTCATAGTTAAATGCTTTAGTCTGAATATTACTAATCTTTCTTATTTAATACCAAAACCCAATGAGTACAGAAAATAAACCAAAAGATGTAACCCGCCGTGACTTTTTACAAAAAACCACGGCAGCGGCTGTTGGAAGTTTTTTCATTGTTCCACGTCATGTTTTAGGGAAAGGATTTATTGCCCCTAGTGATAAGCTGAATATTGCCGGAATCGGAGTAGGAGGTAAAGGATTTTCTGATACAAATAATGCGTGGAATAAGGGAGCTGAAAATCTGGTTGCGCTGTGCGATGTAGACTGGGGACAAGCCAAAAAGAACTTTGAGCTTCACCCGACTGCAAAAAAATATAAGGATTTCAGAAAGATGTTTGATGAAATGGGGAAAGATATTGACGCTGTTACTATTTCCACTCCGGATCATATGCATGCTATTATTGCGATGGCTGCTATGCAAAGAGGTAAACACGTTTATGTTCAAAAACCATTGACACACGATATTTATGAAGCAAGAATGCTGACAGAAGCGGCTCATAAATATAAAGTAGTTACTCAAATGGGAAATCAGGGCGCTTCCAATCCTGCCCAGACCCAAATGAAGGAGTGGTTTAATAAAGGGCTGATTGGAAATGTACATGAAGCACACGTCTGGACAAACCGCCCGGTATGGCCACAGGGAATTCCTGTTCCGACTGGCAAATTTGATGTTCCAGCTGATATAGACTGGGAACTTTGGGTAGGTTCTGCTGAGTGGGTTGATTATAATCCTGCTTGGCATCCGTTCAAATGGCGCGGCTGGTGGAACTTTGGAACAGGTGCATTGGGCGATATGGGATGCCACCTGATCGATCCTGCATTCCGTACATTAGGTCTTGGCTATCCAACAGAACTGGAATGCAGCGCAGGTTCTGTTTTCATGAAGGACTGGACACCTGAGTATATTCCGGAGGGTTGTCCGCCATCTTCACGTGTGCAATTAAAATTCCCGGCTAATAAGGTCAACAAATCGGAAGTAACCTTAACCTGGCATGATGGCGGTTTGCGTCCCTTCCACCCGGACCTGATTCCTGCAAATGATCCTCTTGGCGAGCCGGACAGCAGTAATGGTGTTCTTTTAATTGGAGAAAAAGGAGTAATGACTTGCGGAACATACGGAATTGATCCAAAAGTATACCTGAAAGATGGAACCAAGCTGGAATACAAAAAAGATGATTTTGGAAATAAATACACGGTGATGCCGGAATACGGGCACCATGTTTCATGGACTGATGCAATTAAAGCTGGTTTTGAAAGTAAAGAGCACAAGGCACTTACTTCATCGTTTGATTATTCAGGGCCATTAACAGAAACAGTAATTATGGGTAATCTGGGTATTCGCAGTTATAATTTGCGTAAAGCAAAAGCAGATGGTAAAGGATTCGATTATCCGGGACGTAAGAAATTGTTATGGGATGGTAAGAGTATGAAAATAACCAATTTCGATGAAGCGAACCAATTTGTAAAACGGACATACCGCGGAGACTGGAAATTGTCATAAAAAATAAAATGGTGTAACCTGGATTCAGGTTACACCATTTTACTAAAAAATGATATTATCAATTAATCTTACCGGACCAAGAAAAGCAGCAACGCAAATAGCCATTGAACCAGGTGATTCCGGTTTCAAAATTGGCCGAAGCGTATTTATATTAACTACTTCAAAATAGTCCAGAGTGAATTCGGGTAAAGCTGCAAATTGCTCTTGTGCGGATCTTTTCACCTCATTTACTTCCAATCCATCCGACAATTGGTTTTTGGCAATTGTCATTATTTTATAAATAAGAGCGGCTGACGCTTTTTCTACGTCATTCAGACGCTGATTTCTGGATGACATTGCCAGTCCGTTCGTTTCCCGGATAGTGGGACAAACAACAAGTTCCAGAGGAAATGCCAGGTCGCTTATTAATTGTCGTATTACTGCAACCTGCTGTAAATCTTTTTGACCAAAATACGCCCTGTCTGGTTGGACAAGATTAAATAAACGTGCTACCACAATTCCTACACCGTTAAAATGACCCGGCCTTGAAGCTCCTTCCATCACTGTTTCCAGTGTGCCAAAATTCATGGTCAGTACGGGAGGTGCAGGATACATTTCTAATACTGCCGGTGCAAACACCGCAGAACAACCTGCTTTTTCAAGCAAAGCGCAGTCAGCTTCCAAAGTTCGCGGATATTTGACCAGATCTTCCTGATTGGTAAATTGCACTGGATTGACAAAAATGCCATAGACTGAAATGTCGTTTTGCACCACAGAAGAATTCAGGAGAGAAATATGCCCATCATGCAAAGCACCCATAGTAGGAATTAATCCGATTGTCTTATTTGCGGTACGTTGTTGGTGCAAGAAATTCCGGAGACTTTGAATCGAAGTAAATACTTCCATGAATCGAGTACTAAATATAGGAGTTTCCGGTTTTTATCAAAAAGCTGAATTCAAAGTCAGCAGGTAAAATTATTTCCGGTTTGCAGTTTTTGAAATATCCGGGATAGATATTCCCAAATTGAGCGCAATATTACAATTAGTTTGGAATATCTATTGATTTTTCGATTTTTTTTGTATATTTTTGCAAAACTTTTTTTCACAAACTGCTAAGATGTATGGAGAAACTACGAATTTTATATGTAGCCAGTGAAATAAACCCCTTCCTTCAAACCACAGATGTTGCCGATTACGTAAGAAGACTTCCTCAGGCAATGCAAGAGCGCGGCGCAGAAATTAGAATTCTGGTACCTCGTTTTGGTCTTATTAATGAGCGCAAAAACAGGCTTCATGAAGTAGTTCGACTGTCAGGAATAAATATTACCGTAGGAGATGAAGAAAAGCCTCTTATCATTAAAGTTGCTTCCATTCCAAATGCGAAGCTTCAGGTCTATTTTATAGATAATGATGATTATTTTCACCGTAAATCAGTATTCGTTGATAAAGAAAATAACTTTTACGATGATAATGATGAACGCGCAATTTTCTTCTGCAAAGGTGTTTTAGAAACGGTTAAAAAATTGGGATGGGCTCCTGATGTTGTTCACTGTAACGACTGGATGACAGCTTTGATTCCTTTGTATCTTAAGACTACCTATAGGAACGATCCTATGTTTAAGGATACGAAAAGTGTATTTACAGTTCATAACAACGCTTTTGATTATAAGTTTGATGCAGATTTGCACAATAAAGCAAAAGCTTTGGATGTGAGTGATGAAGCATTGGCTCATTTGCGTTCTGCTGATTTTGAGGGCTTTATTAAAATAGGATGTGCTTACGCAGATGCTGTTGTAAAAGCGGATGATCATTGCAGTGATAGCTTAAATCAGATTTTCAATGATGCACCTAAACGTGTTGAACTTGATGAAGAAGATGAAAAATTCTCAGAGTCGTATTACAATCTGTATACAGATTTGATGAACTAGCTGAATAAAAAATTGAGGAAGGCGGCAGAAATGTCGCCTTTTTTTTATGCCCTGTTATTAAAATAATTTAATTATTCATGTAAAAATGCAAATCTTATTTTTCATATTTTATTCTAAACCATCATGTGTTCGAGCACTATACGACATTTGAATAATTTGTAAAAAAATGGTTTGCTATACCGCTTTGATTGATATTTATTTGTACGTTTTACATTCACATACACTTAATAATTAATACAAATATGTGCGGAATTGTTGCTTACGTTGGAAACCGGGACGCATTTCCTTTGATTATCAAAGGCCTGAAACGTTTGGAATACAGGGGATATGATAGCTCCGGTATTGCATTATTGGAAGAATCGCAATTAAAAATATACAAGAAAAAAGGGAAGGTTTCGGAACTGGAAGATCAGCATACCGGGAAAGACCGTAAATCGACTATCGGGATAGGGCATACAAGATGGGCGACACATGGAGAGCCCAATGACGTAAACGCACATCCACATTATTCCAATAACCGTAAGCTTGCCATTATTCACAACGGGATTATTGAGAACTACGCTACTATCAAGCAAAACCTGATAAAAAAAGGGCATGTGTTTCTGAGTGATACGGATACGGAAGTCCTGGTACATTTTATAGAAGATATCCAGCAGGAAACAGGAAATTCACTTGAAGACGCTGTAAAACTTGCATTGCGCGAAGTGGTAGGTGCATATGCCATTGTAGTCATGTCGGTAGATCATCCCGGACAATTAATAGCCGCACGCAAAGGAAGCCCTCTCGTTATTGGAGTGGGAGAGAACGAATTCTTTTTTGCTTCTGATGCTACACCCATCATTGAATATACAAAAGATGTGGTGTATCTGGATGATTATGAAGTAGCTATGATACGTGACGGTAAGTTAACGATCCAGAATCTGGATAACACACAAACGATCCCATATATCCAAAAACTTGAAATGGAGCTGGAAACCATTGAAAAAGGTGGTTATGAGCACTTCATGCTTAAGGAAATTTTTGAACAGCCACGTTCTATTGGCGATAGTATGCGTGGTCGGGTTAAGGCGGACGATGCACATCTGCATTTGGGTGGACTAAGTAATTACCTTGATAAACTGGCCGAAGCCAAACGAATTGTAATTATTGGCTGCGGAACTTCATGGCACGCCGGTCTGGTTGCAGAATATCTTTTTGAAGAATTGGCAAGAATTAATGTAGAAGTTGAATATGCTTCTGAATTTCGTTACAGAAATCCAATAATTAAGGAAAAGGATATTGTTATTGCTATTTCACAATCCGGCGAGACAGCAGATACACTGGCAGCAATAGAGCTGGCCAAGGCCAAAGGAGCAACGATATTTGGGGTTTGTAATGTGGTTGGTTCGTCGATTGCAAGGGCTACTCATGCGGGAGCATATACACATGCCGGACCGGAAATAGGAGTGGCAAGTACGAAGGCATTTACGGCACAGGTTACAGTACTTACACAAATTGCCATAGCAGTTGCCAAAAGAAAAGGAACGATTTCGGAGGAAATGTACCGTCAGCTGTTAGTAGAACTGGAAAATATTCCAGCTAAGGTAGAACGTGTCCTTGAAAATGCATCCACGATTAAAGAAATAGCATATATTTTTACATACGCCAGAAATTTCCTTTATCTGGGCAGAGGCCTGAATTTTCCGGTAGCACTGGAAGGTGCTCTTAAACTGAAAGAAATTTCATACATCCACGCAGAAGGCTATCCCGCTGCTGAAATGAAACACGGGCCGATTGCTTTAATCGACGAGGATATGCCAGTTGTATTTTTGGCAACTAAGGATGGTTCTTATGAAAAAATCATTTCAAATATTCAGGAAGTAAAAGCGAGAAAAGGGCGGGTTATTGCAATTGTTACCGAAGGAGATACACTCATTCCTGCCATGGTGGATTTTGTAATAGAAGTTCCGAAAACGCATGAAATGCTGACTCCTTTACTTTCTGTAATTCCATTGCAGTTACTATCCTATTATATTGCTGTAATGCGCGGAAGAAATGTTGATCAGCCAAGAAATCTTGCCAAATCTGTTACAGTTGAATAGATAGTAAATATCGGATAAGTATAAAAGCGGAGCATCAGTTCGATTGGTCCGCTTTTATGCATCGCAATAGATTGTTTTTTTCGAAAATAAAATTTACTTCAATTCGTTAGCTTTGCACTAAAAATGTTACTTAATTTTTAAGTTATGCCAACGAATTCCTTCCGGTTTTATACAATTCATATTCTCTGTCCTCTTTTGATCCTGATACTTTTTTCGTGTGGAAAAAAAGAACAGAATTATGTTCCCAGACCAAAAGGATATAACCGTATTAATCTTCCACAGCATGCTTATCAGAAATTAACAGAAGTACATCCATATACTTTTGAATATTCTAAATCAGCGCGGGTGCTCCCTGATACTTTTTCGACGGCTCAAAAAGATTGGTTGTTTATTCAGTATCCACAGTTTGAGGCCAATATCCAGTTAACATACAAGCCTTTAAACAAGGATCAGAATAAATTAAGAGATTATATTAATGATTCTTTCAAACTGGCGGGGAAACATCAGATACGGGCTTCTTCTATTCAGGAAAGGCGTATTCTTACTAAAAGCGGGCGTACAGTAACAATATTCAAGATTGAGGGAGATGTACCAAGCCCCTACCAGTTTTACACGACAGATAGTACAAAACATTTTTTAAGAGGGGCCATATATTTCCCCATAGCCACAAAAAATGATTCCCTGGCACCTGTTATAGACTACGTCCAGGCTGACATGCTTCAATTGCTTAACACACTGCAATGGAGATAAAAAACTGAAAGATATTGCGGTGCAAACCGGAAGGATGTATCTTTGAAGTTCGTATCACAAAGTCTTCACTACTATGTCAAAAAGGCAACCAAAGAATCAGCTTCCACTTGACTTTTCAGTTCGTGGTAACAGGATTGTTTTGCATTTAGGACAAATTGAAAGCCAGAAGTTGTCTAATGCACTTTTCGAAGGATTGGTCGAAGGAGAATGGATGATTGAACCAGCAGGTGAAGCCGCAGACATCTCCTATGCCCAGGATATTGTACATCAGATAGGACACAAATTGCCATACCCGGAAGGAATTAAGATTGCACAGCTGCATGATGTTGATGAGGCTTTTAAAGGATTTTCTGCTATTTACCGGCAAAAAGGATGGGTTTTTGTAAATGCATCACTGGAAATAAACGAACGCAATTACTATATCCATTTATTAACAGTTTCTCTGGGATTAAGCGGTTCTTATACCAATAAAACTTCTCTCGCTGCCCGATCTGAACATTTAATATTTGAAGCATTACTGCCTTATGCAGATGTGGAGAGTTTTTTTAGAAATGATATTTCAAAGATCCCGGAATTTCTGGCTTCCGATATTGCGAACTTTTTCAGAGTGCCTTTTTCAGTAGTTCTGAAAAGAGCATTACAGTTATGTATTATTAACAAGGATCAATATTGGAATTTTATGACAGTAGTTCCTGCATCTTCTTCCAAGCCAAAAGAGCTTTTTATTTCTAAGGACAGCAATTTTGATGATCTGGAAGCTCAGCTGTTTGCAGAGGGTTTGGAAGATTAGTGTTTGAAACTACAATTTGTCATTTCAAAAATCAGCTTACATTCATATTGCTAAGGTCGGGTAAAGGACTTACAGATGTCCAGCCGCCGTCTACAACAAGGCTCTGACCAGTTATATGCCCTGAATGTGGCGAAAGGAGGAATAAAGCTGCGTTAGCAATGTCTTCACAAATTGCCGGCCTGCCCATTGGTGTGATCGCTGACCAGGTTTTAGGGTAAGATGGATCTTCTGTTAAAGTTCTTTCGGTAAGCGTGGCGCCGGGTGCTACGGTATTAATGGTAATTCCATACGGAGATAATTCCAGAACAAGGTTTTTTGCCAGCATTTCTAATCCGGCTTTTGTCATAGCATACGCACCTAAAAACTGATGTGCCTGATGACCTACCACCGATGACATTAATAAAATTCTTCCACCGGATTTTTGTGCTCTCATTTGTTTTGCCGCTGCCTGGGTAAGCATGAACGAGCCAATCAGGTTCAAGTCTAAAACCTTTCTGAGGCTTTCCAGCGGATACTCAAAGAAATCCCCAAAAAGTGTAATTCCTGCATTTGCAACGGTTATAGTTAGTTTTCCAAAACAGCGGATTGCTTCTTCCACCATCCCGTCAATAATATCCGGTTGGGATGCGTCTCCTGAAAAGGCAATACATTCTCCGCCTTTATTGCGGATTTCAGTTGCAGCCTTGATGGCAAGAGCATCGTCGAAATCATTTAAAATAACTCCTGCTCCCTGTACAGATAGCTGTTTTGCTATTTCAAAACCAATTCCCTGTCCTGCTCCGGTTACAATAGCAACCTGATTATTAAATAATTGGGTATTCATTTTGCTGTAAGTTTACTTAGAAATAGTTAACCGTCCGATAGTACTTTATACTGTCGGACGGTTAATAAAGATACAAATAGTTCGTTTATTAATGAGAATCCCTCGCCACTTTATCACCCGAGCCTCCTACCAGAAAATCAAGATCGGCTCCTTCATGAGCTTGCATTACGTGCTTTATGTGGAGATTTACATATCCTCTGTTATATCCCAATTCGAGAGGTTTCCATGTTGCACGGCGAATTTCAAGTTCTTCGTCAGATACTTCCAGATTCAGCTTCCTGTTTTCAACATCCAGTTCAATCATATCGCCGTCTCTTACCAAAGCTAAAACACCGCCGACCGCTGCTTCCGGAGAAATATGCAAAACGACAGTGCCAAAACCTGTTCCGCTCATACGCCCATCCGATATACGAATCATATCAATCACACCTTGCGCAAGTAATTTTTTCGGCAGAGACATATTGCCTACTTCCGGCATACCAGGATATCCTTTTGGACCTACATTTTTTAGGACCAGTACACTATTTTCATCTACATCAAGCTCCGGGTCATCCAGGCGAGCTTTATAATCATCAATATCTTCAAACACAACTGCCTTTCCACGGTGCTGCATGAGCTCAGGTTTTAAGGAAGCCGATGGTTTGATAACTGCTCCGTTCGCGCATAAATTGCCACGTACCACAGCCAGTCCAGTCAGATTTTTTACGGGTTCTTCCAGTGTTCCTATTACATCCGCATCAAAACATTCCGCTGTGGCACAGTTTTCAGCCATAGTTTTTCCATTGGCTGTTATTACATTTTCATGCAATAAACCAAGCATTTCTTTGATAACCACCGGTAGGCCGCCAGCGTAATAGAAATCTTCCATGAAGTATCCTCCGGATGGCTGCAAATTAAGCAAAAGAGGAATTTTGGCACATAAGTCATTGAAATGATCCAGCGATAGATCGACGCCAATTCTTCCTGCGATAGCCAGTAAATGAATCACGAAATTAGTAGACCCACCAATAGCTGCATTAAGCATAATCGCATTTTCGAAAGCTTCTTTAGTCAGTATTTGTGAAAGACGGAGGTCTTCTTTTACCATTTGCACAATACGGCGTCCGGACATATGTGCTAAAACTTTTCTTCGTGAGTCAGCGGCAGGAATTGCTGCATTTTCAGGTAAGGTTAATCCAAGCGATTCTACCATACAGGCCATTGTAGAAGCCGTTCCCATCACAGCACAATGGCCATCACTCCGGCACATACATGCTTCTGCTGTTGTTAATTCTTCCTGTGAAATTTCGCCTTTCCGGTAAAGCTCACTGAATCGCCATACGTCACTGGTTCCTATTGTTTTTCCCCGGTACCTGCCTGTCAGCATAGGGCCTCCTGACACTACTATTGTAGGGATATTTACACTGGCAGCACCCATCACAAGTGAGGGAGTTGTTTTATCACAGCCGCAAAGAAGCACAACTCCATCAATCGGATTGGCACGGATTGACTCTTCAACATCCATACTTGCCAGGTTCCTGTAAAGCATGGCCGTTGGTTTGATCAGTGTTTCTCCCAGAGACATCACAGGAAATTCCAGAGGGAATCCTCCTGCTTCCCAAACACCACGCTTTACCGATTCTGCCAGTTCTCTAAAATGCCCGTTACAAGGCGTCAATTCTGAAAATGTATTACAAATGCCGATAACAGGCCGTCCTTCAAATTCATCTGCAGGATAGCCCTGATTTTTCATCCAGGCTCTGTATATAAATCCATCTTTACCCGATTTACCAAACCAGCCTCGGCTGCGTAAATTATTTTCTTCCATTATTCGCCATTGTTTACATTCAATTAGTAAAGGCAGTCATCAGTAAAATATAATTCATCTTACCCTTTAAATTAAATTATTGTATCTTCGTTTTATACGTGCTCCTGATATCCATGATTTTATTTAGAGTGAATAAGCTTCCTTTTTACCTGCTTTTTGGATTGTTTTCATTACCTGCTTTCGCTCAGTTTCAGTCGGATTCTTTTATAGAGAAACTACTTAAAAAACATCCTGAAAGGTTTTCAGAAATCCTGAAAACGCCAGAAAAATATCATGTTCAAATTTTGTATACCAAAATAGACCGGAATAAAAAGAACGAACCTCATTTTACAACGCACGGTTATCAGGTCAATAATGCTGACTATTTTTATCCGGCGAGTACAGTCAAATTACCAGCAATTGTATTGGCACTGGAAAAGCTCAACAGGCTGAGTATTGATAAATATACGGTCATGCTCACAGATTCGGCCCGTCCTGAACAATCATCAGTCCGCAGGGATACTACTGCCGAAAATGGCTTACCATCTATAGCACATTATGCCAAAAAAATACTATTGGCTAGTGACAACGATGCGTTTAACAGGTTGTATGAATTTATTGGACAGGAAGAATTCAACGAAACTTTACATGCCAAAGGTTATCAAAATGTACGGATCACACATCGCCTGGAATCTCCTCTAAGTGCTGAGAGTAATCGTTATACCAATCCTGTCAGATTTGTTAAGGATGGAAAAACAGTTTATGAGCAGCCGGAGAAATATTCGGCAAAAACTTATTTTTCCCCAACAGCCATTCTTCAGGGAAAGGGGTTTTTAAAAAACGGCGAATTGGTAAATGAACCTTTGGATTTTACCCAAAAGAATTTCTTTGCATTAGAAGAACAGCATAAACTTCTGAAAGCAATATTTTTTCCTGAGCAGGTTCCGGAGCAGCAACGATTTAATCTGACAAAAGAAGACTATACTTTTTTATATCAGTACATGTCTCAGTTTCCCGTAGAAACCAGTTTTCCTGCCAATTACACGGATGATTATTATGACGGATATTTAAAGTTTTTGATTTTTGGTGCAACTAAAACGCGCTTGCCCCGGCATATCCGTTTGTTTAATAAATCAGGGGACGCATATGGCTATCTTTTGGATAATGCATATATAGCAGATTTTGAAAAGGGAATTGAATTTATGCTGACTGCGGTAATTTACGCCAACGAGGATCAGATATTTAACGATAACAAATACGACTACGAAACAATAGGATTGCCATTTCTGGCCAATTTAGGGAAAACTATTTTTGAATACGAGTTAAGCAGAAAACGGCTGAACCGACCGGATCTGGAAAGGTTTGAAGTGCAATACGACAAGTGAAATCAGGAAATTTTGTACTTCGTCCGTGGTGCAATCTGACAAATGTAAATATTAAGCAGATGCCCGATGATCAGTAAAGCGGAACCAATATAACCCATCCAGGTAAAAATCTGGTTGCGGCCCTCAAAAACAAGTGACACTGAGAAAATCATTAGTGCTCCCCAGAGAAGTAAGCGTATTGGCAAAGATTTATGGTCACGGGTGGCATAATAAACTGCGATTCCGTTTACAAGAATAAAGAAATAATCAAGTGAGAGAAGACCAGCATGCGTATGTTTGTTATAAACAGTTGACCCAAATGCCAGTGCCGGAACCAGCAGGCAATGTATAATACAAAGTACGGAACCAAGTATTCCTATATAATCGGCTTTGCCGTGTGAGTGTGTTGCTTTCATGCTAAATGTTATAACGTTGCAAAAGTAAAACTATATCTGCTTACTTGCAACGGTGTTGCAATATTTTTTGTTCAATTATTTTACAATTCGCAAACGAATTATCCTGTAATTGAGATTTTGCCAAACTTAGAACTTAACTTTGACAGGAAAGGTTTTAATCATAACCAAGCCTGACGAATAATTAAATTGTTGGAAATAATGGAACAATTAAGAGAAACGCTTAAAGGACATCATCTCAGAACCACCACTTGCAGGGAAGATGTACTTTCGACGTTTATAAATAAAAAGAATGCGCTTTCACATGGAGACCTGGAAGGGGCATTGGGAGAGAATTATGACCGTGTGACAATATACCGTACTTTAAAAACCTTTCTTGAAAAAGGAATTATTCATAAAGTCCTGGACGATGAGGGATTACGTTACGCTTTGTGCTCAAATAATTGTTCTGAGGAAAAGCATCATCACGATCACATCCATTTTAAATGCAGTGCCTGCGGGGAAACCAATTGTCTGGAAAATTTGCATATCCCGGCCGTGCAGTTGCCACTGGGTTATCAACCCGAAGTTTTTAATCTGCTGATTCAGGGAACCTGCCCTAAATGCAAATAAAAAAGTGAGTTGATACAACGGATGTTGCGTCAACTCACTTTGCATATTTATTCTACTGAACTTCTAATGTAAAATCAAGATTGACATCGTCGCTGCCTGGTGTTGTAGTTCCATCTTTTGAGCCTGGCTGGTGACGAAGCTGTACTTTCAGCAATCCCGTTCCGGTTGCTCCCGATACTGCCGTTCCTGTTAACCCAACTGGATAACTATTTGCATCCTTATCTCCATAAGTATATTTTAGCAGAGTAGCTGGTGTGGCTGTATAAATAAACAAATGTTCATAAGCTTCCTGGCTAACCTCAGTAGAAATATCAACAACCGGAGTTTTGCTTTCATCAAGCAATTCAATTGCAAGCGTATAGGTCGTATTTGGCTTTAAAGTTATTGTATCGAACTGGGTTGGCAGGTTTCCACCTTCACCGTCTGCATCCTTATATGAAAATGTACTTTGGTTATTTGTTCCCTGCTCCGTGAATTTCAATGTTACTGATGTAATTAGTTCATTTTCATCATCAATCTGGACTTCATCTCCTGAGTCTTTGCATTGTGTAAATAAAGCAGCTACACTGAAGAGCAGTATCCAGATTAATTTACGGTTCATTTTCATGTGAAATGTATTTATTTATAAAAGTGAAAATTTTCATGCTCCAAACTTCCATCTCAATCGCAGCGAAGCCTGCCGCCCCATATCGTCAGAATAGTAACGGAATCGGTTCATATAATCCCTGTAAACTGTATTGAATAGATTTTGAACGGAAACGCCCACTTCCAGCTGATTTTTTTCTGAGATTTTGATTGTCCCGCCTGCCTGTAAATTCCACAAAGAATAAGCCGCAGGTGGTGGCAGAAAATCGCTGTTATCCGGTACGCGTTTTTGTCTTGCTACTGAAAGATTTCCTGCCGAAAAATAGACCTTTTTCCATTTTCCCAGTTCCGGGAGTTCATATTTCAATTGATTATCCCAGCGGTTAGGTGGAATCATCACCAGATAATTGTCATTTCTGGTATCATAAACTCTCAAATAACTTAGTTTGCTCGTCCATGTTAAATTCCTTGCAAATTCCCACAAAACATTCAGGTCAATTCCCTTAAATACGGCATCTGTCTGGGTATATTTAAAATAAGGGAAAGCACCTCTGATTGTTAAAATGGGTTCCGGCTGAGGTTTCAGATAAATGTAATCAGATATGTAATTGTAGTAACCTCCGAGTTCTACGGACAATTTTGTATTGGAATATTTAATGCTTCCAATCGTATTGGTAGCTTTTTCGGGCTGAAGTGTTGCATCGCCTTTTTCGTAAGCTGCTGCACCATGGTGTACACCGTCGCTGTATAATTCGCTGACATTTGGCGCTCTCCATGCAGTTCCAATATTTAACCTGGCAGAAAAATGCGAAGAAAAAGTTCGGGTCGCACCAAGTGTACCTGAAAAATTAGAAAATGTAAAATTATTTGAAACCTTTTCCTGACTAACAATACGGTGTGTTTTAAGTGTCCGGTAATCGTATCTTATCCCTGCTTCCAGCTCCCATTTACTTGTAACATATCTTTCTATCCAGAAAAGTCCAATATTAAACTGGTTAAAATTGGGTATTAACGGCCGGCCACTCATTAGATTATACTGATAAAGTGTACTCAGACCAACCTGGCCAGCCACTTTTTTAGCAATCGCTTTGTGATCCCAAATTACATCATTGGTAAGCGTTGTAAGTTTGAAGGAAAGTTCCGGATGATTAAGAGCAGCTATGGAATCATTCCGTGGGCGGTGAAGGTCAAATTCCGCACGATCATTGATCTGACGTGCCAATGTCCATTGAAACCGGTTCCCGTCTTTTAAATGATAATGTGCCTCAGCTTTAAATAATTGATGGGTAACATCCTGATATGGCCTGCCAATAGCATAACTGAAACCTGATTTGACAAAAGGTTCACCGTTTTTAATGACATTTAAAAGATCAGTAACGCTGCCAATATGTGAGCCTGAAAAAATTCCAATATTAGTGTCAAAAAGACTGTAAAAAACATCGATACCAAATCCTTTTTTTCGATAACCTGCTGCAAGCGAAAAGTTTTTCTCACTTATTCCTGTGTTGTCCAGAAAATAATTTGGTGTTCTGATATTACCCGAACGTTTGATGGTTCCCTGGGCACGCCATCCAAATCCTTCAAAATTCCTGATACCGCCTTCTACCGTTCCAGAAGTTACACCTTGCCGGCCATTTGAAAGTCCTACCAGATTCAGCTCTCCGCTTAAAGGTTTATTAAATGGTAATTCTTCGGGCTCAACCAATATTACACCACCAATTGCATCGGAACCGTACCGTACGCCAGCTGCGCCTTTCACAACGGATATCTGGGTGGCTAGGAAAGGATCAATTTCGGGTGCATGTTCAGAACCCCATTGCTGGCCTTCCTGCCGAACGCCATTATTCATGATCAGTACCCGGTTACTATGCATCCCATGAATAACAGGCTTGGAAATAGAAGACCCGGTTTGCAGTGTTGTAACACCCGATAATCCTTTGAGGCTTTCAGCCAGGCTTTGCCCACGCGTTTGGAATAAATCGTTTCCTGAAAGAACAGTTAATGGCTGGGAAGAAGGTGCGTCCGTACGGTGTGCTGTTATTTCCACATCTTTGAGATGTACTTCGTTTTCCTGAAGATTGAAGTTTTCCTCATGTCCGGCTGTTAAATCCAGTTTTTGCTTAAATGAATTGTACCCAACAATCCTGCACTCCAGTTCATAAGCTCCGGGACATAAATTGCTGATTTGGTATCGTCCCTGATCGTCTGTAAAAACACCATTGTTCTGTCCTACAATTAATATGGTGGCCCCAACAATAGGCAGGTTGGTGTGCTGGTCAAGAACAACACCTTTTACAAAACACGTACAAGCTGGATTTTGTCCAAAAGAGACCAAAGAAGAAGCTAAAAATAAAAGGCTTAAAATTATTCTTATCATTGAGTCAATATTTTAAACCTTTAAGATATCCGGAGTGACTTTTATCAAAATGTAACCGCTTACTACTATTGTATATCGTTACAGATGAATGGATAATATACATTGCTACAATGTTGCAAATATAAGTTTAATGCAACTGCGTTGCAAAATTATTTGCGAAGAATTTTATGCTTTATACGTTGTATTGAATCAACGGGAGTAAATTTGCAGTTATCCATCTGTTGATTTAAAAAGTGTCTTATTTATTAATTACCAAAATAATTTTAATGCCTCCGCTGATTGCAGGCGTTACATTGGCTGTAAGAAAATGGGGTGAAGGTATTGGAGGTTGGGTAGGAGGATTTCCCTGGGTAGCCGGACCGATTTCTTTTTTTATAGCATTTGAACACGGTGCTAATTTTGGGATATCAACAATACCGTCAGCATTATTAGGCTCAATCGGGACTACATTTTTTGCATTGGTTTATGCAATTGCTTCATCCAGGCTTTCATGGCTTCCTTCTGTTCTGTTGAGCTATCTTGCTTTTTTTGTTGTAGCGTTGGCTTCCTTAGGCAGGGATATTTCATTTCAGGCAGCAATTGCACTAAACCTGATCGTGTTAACAGCTGTACTATATATCTTTCCTAAACCAGAGGCGAAAACAGATTACAAAAAACAGCCGTCATATGATATTCCATTAAGAATGTTCGTAGCTACCATTTTTGTAGTTATTTTAACACAAGCCGCCGATTTTCTTGGCCCTACATGGAGCGGAATTCTCACGCCATTTCCTATTATGACTTCCACGTTAGCTGTTTTTACACATTCCCAACAAGGATCTGCTGCGGCAGCCCGGATTTTATACGGACTGCTTTTGGCAGGATATGGTTTTGTTGCTTTTTTAATTGGCGTTTATTGGCTGTTACCAATCATGACAATAGGATGGGCCTATGCCTGCATTACTATCGGAGTAATGATTATAAATGGGATTACAGTCAAAATGATCCGTTAAATCTGTTTTTCGATAGCAACTGTAAACTTAAAACCGCAACCGGTGTCCCGGTTAACGACTCATATTTAAGATACTCTCTCTAATTTGACAGGATAAGTCTTTTTAGCATTCCACTGACAGACATAAATATTTTTATCCTCATCAATACACACATCGTGGCAATGCATAAAAATGGGTTTATCCTGCACCATAATCTGTAATTCTCCATTTCGGTATTCCGGCTTGGTGCCGCCAGGATTAGAAATTACTTTGTTGTTTTTATCCAGAATAGTAACGAACCCAGAATTAGGGGTCTGGTTCAGGTAACGCAGTCGCGACCAGCAAACACCTGCATAAAGGGTATCATCATCAAAAACCGGACGGCAAACAAAAGCGCCGGGAAGGAATATGGTGCTGATATATTTACCATCTAAGGTAAATCTCTTAAACGCATTGTGGACCCTGGAAGTAATTAGAAGAGTAGGATTTGCTTTATTACGGGTGTCGATGGCAATACCATGAGCGGTAGAAAATTGTTCATCACCATCACCAGGTCCACCGAATTTATCTATGAATTCTCCTTTTGGAGTATATCTTAAAATCCACTGTGAGCCATATCCATCAGCAATATATATAGTTCCGTCGGGCCCTATTGCTGTTTCAGTGGGTTTGAAAGCGTCGGCTTCTTTGTAGGCACCTACTTTTGAAGGATGTTCAATCGTCAGCAGAATTTTCCCTTTCAGGTCTGTTTTAAATACTTTTCCAATATTGGGATCACAAATGAAAAGGAATTCTTCTCCATTTGCATTCCAAAGTGTAAGCCCATGCCCGCCTGGGAATTCGTGGCCCCAGCTCTCGGTCAGTTTTCCCGAACGGTCATAAATAAGAATATTGTTTTTTACTTCATCGCCCACCATGATCAGCCGCCCTTTGCTATCCTGCACCATTTCATGGCAGTTGTTGATCGGAAATTTGGAAGAATCCAGATTTCCCCAGGTCTGATGTACTTTGTAGCGGTGTGACCCATGTCCTATAATTTCTTCGTCTGCTTTGGGCTTGGCATGAAGAATATAAAATGGCTTAAAAGTTAATACCGCTGTGGTAACAGCTGCCGCTGCAACAGCCGTAATTTTTGTAAACTCACGGCGGGGGATTTTTTCTGACATGACTTTTCTTTTTTATTAAAAAGACAAACGACAGGATTTCTTACTATCAGCTATCAGATAATGTAATTCAAAATGTTTGATCTTTATCACATTGGCGACTGCATTATTTAATGCCGCATAGTGAATACCTGTTTGTAGCAATTGCAACTATTGTTAATTCACAGCATACCATCGGTACGCAACTAATATCACCGCGCAATACGGCCTATGCGGTTTTATAATTCTCTTATCTATGACTATATTATGAAGCAGAATATCTTTGGCCGTATCTGTTCAGCCAATCCATAAGCCGGTTCACATCCTGCATCTTGAATAATTCGCTTCCTGAATTCATTGTTGCCGCTGAACCGCAAGCCACACCCATTCTAACGGCTTCCCGTAACGATTTGCCTTGGGATAATGTCCAGACGATGCCTGCAACCATGCTATCCCCAGCACCGACTGTACTTTTAGGCTGAACCGGGGGTGCAGGAATATGTTCCACCTGATCTTCTGTAACCAGCATAGCCCCCATAGCACCCATGGAAACAATCACAACCTCACATTGGCCACGGATAATAAGTGCACGTGCAGCATCATCCACATCATCCATTTCAAGTTTATCAACTCCAACCAGATGGCTGAGTTCCTGAATATTGGGTTTTAATAAATATACACCTGCTTCGGTCGCATAGCGCAATGCATCGCCTGACGCATCAGCAATAAACTTTGCTCCTTGTTTATGTGCTATTTTAGCTATTTGCCCATAAAAATCAATTGGAGCTCCGGGAGGCAGGCTACCGCTGGCAATAATATAAGAAGGTTTCGGGTCAAATTCTTCCATAGTTTCCAGGACAGACCTTATTTCAGTTGGCATCATCTCCGTGCCCGGCATACCAAAGCGATATTGAAATCCGGTGCTGGTTTCCAGTACATGGAAGTTTTCACGTGTCCATTGTTTGGTTTCAATAACAATAGTTTCTACCCCTTCACTTTTAACTAATTTATGCAACCGTTGACCCGTTGGTCCGCCAACAGTAAATATGGCAACAGGGTTACCTCCTAAACGGTGAATTGCCTTAGCTACATTGATTCCTCCGCCACCAGCTTCAAAATTGGGTGTTTCGCAACGCAGCTTATTGTCCGGGACAATACGTGCAACGTTAGAACTTTTGTCGAGTGCAGGGTTAATAGTAAGTGTTACAATCGGTCCGGTAGCCATGGAAATAATAGTCGTTGTGATAATAATGCAAGTTTCAAAAGAAAACTACACAAACGCAATTACGTGAATAAATTCAAAAATATGCTTTGTAATATTCATTTAATTGTTCGCCTGTAAAATAAAAAGCTCTGCCAGGGCAATAAACCCGCAGAGCTTTTTATGGTTTTACATCAATATAATTTTATGCAACTGACCGCAACAAAGACATGGATGATTTCTCAAATTGTTCCAAAGCGTAGTCCAGAGACAACGTAAATTCTTTTACATTTTTCTGGGATGGCAGGTCAAACATAGCATCCGTCATAATGGATTCGCAAATTGCACGTAAACCACGAGCGCCCAATTTATATGTCATTGCCTGATCTACAATGAAATCCAGAACCTCTTCCTGAAAATGTAATTTAATTCCTTCCATTTCAAAAAGTTTGGCATATTGTTTTACCAAAGCATTTTTAGGTTCTGTTAAAATCCGTCGTAATGTTTCTTTGTCCAGAGGATCAAGATGGGTCAAAACCGGCAAACGGCCAATCAATTCCGGTATCAAACCGAAGGATTTAAGGTCCATCGCAGTTACATAACGCATCAGATTGCCTTTATCAAATATTTCAATGATTCGGTTATCACCAGAGAATCCAATGGGACGTGTATTGATACGTTTCCCAATATGACGCTCAATGCCATCAAAAGCACCTCCGCATATGAAAAGGATATTTTCTGTATTAATCGTGATCATCTTTTGATCCGGATGTTTACGGCCGCCTTGCGGGGGAACATTCACCGAAGACCCTTCCAGTAATTTAAGAAGTGCCTGCTGTACTCCTTCACCGCTTACATCACGGGTAATTGAAGGATTATCAGATTTACGCGCAATCTTATCTATTTCATCAATGTAAACAATTCCGCGTTCTGCTGCTTCAACATTATAATCCGCGGCCTGCAAAAGACGTGTTAAAATCGTTTCTACGTCCTCACCCACATAGCCAGCTTCGGTTACCACAGTTGCATCTGCGATACAAAAAGGAACCTGTAAAATACGTGCAATAGATTTGGCAAGATAAGTTTTACCTGTTCCGGTTTCACCTACCATGATAATATTAGACTTTTCAATTACCACATCATCATCACCAACCGGCTGGTTGAGGCGTTTGTAGTGATTATAAACTGCAACAGCAAGTGAGCGTTTTGCTTCATCCTGGCCAATTACATACTGTTCTAAAAACCGTTTGATCTCTGTTGGAGGAATTGATTTAAGCTTAGGCAGCTTTGGTTTTTTTCTTTCTTCTCTTCTTTTGAATTAAGTTCTTCTGTAATTACCTGATATCCTTGTGCAATGCAATGATTGCAGATGTGGGCGTCAATTCCGGAAAGTAATAAATCAACTTCATTTTTTTTGCGTCCGCAAAACGAACAATTTACTTGTGCCATTGAATATGATATACAGTTATGGTACGATGCACTGGATTAAATTTCGTAGAAATACCTGTGCGGTATTTCTAGCCTGAAAGTGGAATTAACAAAATGAATAAACATATTGTTTCAAACCATCTTATACACTTCACAATTCAATATTTTTTTGCTAAAACGAATGTTTTAAAAACGCTGAATGTAACACTTCTTATATAGATGCTTTATTGCATCGAAAGGCAGAGTTTGAAATATGATGTAAAGTTCCGGTTTTTTAGGCGTGTTACCAAACAGAAGTCTTGCCAAAAAATAAAAACGGGCTGAACATAATTATGTCCCGCCCGTTTTACTAGCTTAACAACCAGATTACTTTATTTGTCTCTGGTCAATATTTCATCGATAAGGCCATATTCTTTTGCCTCATAGGCCCGCAGCCATTTGTCACGATCAGAATCCAAAGCTATTTGTTCAGGAGTTTGTCCGGTATGATTTGCAAGGATTTCATACAATTCATGACGAAGCTTAACGATTTCACGCGTCGTAATTTCAATATCTATTGAAGTTCCCTGTGCTCCACCGGAAGGCTGATGGATCATAACTCTTGCGTGTGGCAACGCAGAACGCTTTCCTGCTGCTCCGCCAGCCAAAAGAACTGCTCCCATTGAAGCCGCAAGGCTGGTACATACGGTTGCAACATCCGGACGTACATACTGCATGGTATCATAAATTCCCAATCCGGCGTAAACTGATCCGCCAGGGCTATTGATATACATCAGAATATCTTTTTTTGCATCGGCAGATTCCAGGAACAAAAGCTGGGCAACAATAATGTTAGCTATATTATCATCAACCCCAGTTCCCATAAATATAATACGGTCGGCCATTAATCTTGAAAAAACATCCACTTCCCTGAAATTCATAGGGCGTTCTTCAATAACAGAACGGGTCATATTTTCAACTGTATGGTTCATGTAGCCATCAACCTTAAGGCCGCTCATTCCTAAATGATGAACGGCATATTTTCTAAATTCATTTCCGTGATCCATGAAAAAATCTAAATTTTAAATGATATGTAATTTAAAGGGTACATCTTCAAAAGAACAAAAAGCGCATTATCTTAGTTTCTGATAAAAGATTGCTTACTGGTTTCTAACCCGATTGCAAATTTGGGTATTTCATTGTATAATCCTCATCTATTTGTGTGATAAATTATCGAAAATTGCGAGAACTATCTTTTTAGCGAATCATTATATTGCATAATAACTTGTCAATGGTTAATAATTAATACCGGCACTATGAGTATTGCATCGAATTTATCAGAAAAAATACGTCAGATCAGGCTTCGTAAGGGTCTTTCTCAGGAAAATATGGCAGATATGCTTGGTTTGTCCACAACGGCATATGGTGATCTGGAACGTGGAAGAACAGAGCTTTCATTTTCGCGACTTGAAAATATTTCAAAACTGCTGGATATGCCGTTACCAGAATTATTGGGTTTTGAATCCACGGCACTTTCTGAAACGGAATGGCTGCGACAGGAAAATACCAGACTTATGGCAGTTAACAGCCGTTTGCAAAACGAATTGGAGCAATGGAAAGCAAAATTTAAGCTGTGGTTTGGAGAAGGAATAATCCGCCAGATAGGGGAGGGAAGGGAAAGGATTGGGTTTTAAAGAAGAAAGAGAAAAGGGTTAAAAGGTGAAGGGTTAACGGGAAAACCGTAAAAGATAAACGGTTAAAGATTATTGTATGTGACTAGTTGTAAATACAAAAGAGTTCAAAATTTGCAGATCACTGCAAGCTTTGAACTCTTTTTATTGAATTACCAAAAGTTACTTAGATATAAAAGCTAGCTTACTCTAAACTTTGGAACTCTTTACCGCACCGGCGGCCCGGTCTAAACTTAAACTATTCCTGGATTTCTCCTTTTGCCAGAGTTTCGAACTCGCTTACTTCAATTGTCTGCTCGTCAGTAGTAACCTGGTTACGAATGATCTCCAATACTTTATTATCAAAAACCTGATTGAAAATGCTTGTATAATTATCGCGCTCTTTATCGGCCAGATAACCTTGTGCAACACGGTCAATGGTTTCTCTCATACTTTCGTCGTCACCATAAATTCCGAATTGTCCTTTCATCATTTCACGTGTGAAATTAAGGATTTCAGGATATTCTACTTTGATGGCGGCAACATCAGCGATTTTATTTTTGATCAGGCTCAGTTTCAATGATTTCTGAAAATCCTCGAATTGCTCTTCAATCTGCTCACGCGTGAATTTGCCTTCGTTTGTTTTTTCCAGCCAGTCTTTAAGAAAATCTGCCGGTACGTCAATTGCAATATTATCAAGCAGAGCAGTTTCGATGTCACGGCGCAGAAGAGCTTCTGTTTCACGTTCGTAATTGCCTTTGATAATTTCAAGAACTTTTTCCTTAAACTGCTCTTCACTTTCAACTTGTCCTGGTCCAAGAACTTTGTCAAAAAATTCCTGAGTCAGTTCAGCAGAAGCAGTACGTGTTACGTCCTCAACAGTTAAAGTATATTCTCCGGAAAGTTCGCTAACGTCTTCTTTCTTTTTACCCGTAACATGCGCAATAGCAGATTCTTCGGTAAAAGTATTCTGAATATCGAAAGTGATTACATCACCTTTTTTTGCACCAATGAACTTAGATAAACTATCTTCATTCAATTGTTTGGTTGGAATAGCGGTATTGGTTGTGAATTCAGTGGATTCCTGTTTCAGTTCACCAAAAACCATATCACCCAATTCGCTTACTTCCGGATGGATATTGTCTGCAAACCGCTCACGAAGGCTGTCCAAAGTTTTGTTCAGTTCGTTATCGTCTACATTGATACTATAACGTTTCACGGCAGGAAGCTCCGAAAGATTGACATCAAAATCAGTAGCAACACCTAAGTCATAGCTAAATTCAAAGTCACCTGGTTTGTCCCAGTTTGCTTCCTCCGCTTTTTCACGGTTTGGAATAGGATCACCTACTACCTGTACTTTATTATCACGGATATAAGTGCTGACAGCATTGCTCAGAATACTGTTTACCTCATCAACTAAAATGCTTTTACCATACATGCGCTGTATTACATGAGATGGTACTTTGCCAGGGCGAAATCCCTTTAAATTCACACGTTTTGAATAATCCTTAACAGTTTTATCAACTTTTGGCTGATAATCATCTTTTGTTAGCTTCACTTTAAGCGAGGCTAATGTCGGCGAATTCTTCTCTAACAAAACTTCCATGCGTTCCTTATGTATTGGTAAATACCTTTTTTAGATAAAATGAAAAAGAAAAATGCCCTCAAAACAGTGTCCTGAGGGCATTTGACGGGTTAACTACGGAGCCATTTATTTTCTAAATTAAAGTAGGAAATACGACGCCCCGTCAGTCCCTTGTTGTTCGTACGGGCGGAGGGAATCGAACCCCCACGCCTTGCGGCACTAGATCCTAAGTCTAGCACGTCTACCAGTTCCGCCACGCCCGCTTTTATTTTTTTGTTTCCGTTCCAACGCGATTGTTGAATTGGGAGTGCAAAGGTATGCTTATTTTTTTAATACATGCAAACTTTTTTAAAAATTTTATCTTTAGGTAAAATGATATTGAATAATGTCGTTAAAATTTGTTATTTTGGTGAAGCATACTAAAGACTATTAAGCAGTGGAGCAACTCGTTGAATCCCTCACCATTGACCTGGAGCAGGAGCGTAAGGATATTCTCAAAAAATACAGAAGGCTTTTACGGACGGCTAAACCTTTTTTAAAGGATAATGACGCAAAACTTATCAAAAAGGCCTTTTACACATCGGTAGAGGCACATAAAGATATGCGTCGCAGGTCGGGAGAGCCATATATATACCATCCGCTGGCTGTTGCACAGATCGTAGTAGAGGAAATTGGATTAGGTACAACAGGCATCGTTGCTGCGTTGTTGCACGACGTTGTCGAGGATACGGATATGCGTATCGAGGATATCGAACGCCTTTTCGGTAAAAAAGTAGCGAAAATCATCGACGGGCTTACCAAAATATCGGGCAGGTTTGAATACGGTACATCACAGCAGGCTGAAAATTTCAGAAAAATGCTTCTCACACTGTCTGATGACGTTCGTGTGATATTGGTAAAACTGGCAGACCGGCTCCATAATATGCGTACGCTGGACAGTATGCCCAGAGACAAACAGTTAAAAATAGCGTCAGAAACTATTTTTATCTATGCACCTCTGGCTCACCGTTTAGGGTTATATAGCATTAAGTCAGAGCTGGAAGAATTATATTTAAAATATACAGAGCCACAGGAATACAGGGCAATTGCAAGAAAGCTGAGAGAAACCAAAGGTATCCGTGATCGTTTTATATCCAAGTTTATGGAACCGATCGCCCAGGACCTGGAAGCTGCTGGTTTAAACTTCATTTTGAAAGGAAGGCCCAAGTCGATTTATTCGATCTGGAACAAAATGCGTAAGCAGAACAAGCCTTTTGAGGAAATTTATGATTTGTTTGCAGTAAGAATTGTTTTGGAATCGTCCGTGGAAGGCGACCGGGAAAAAGCAATCTGCTGGCAGGCGTATTCCATTGTAACGGATCATTATAAGCCCAATCCAGACCGGTTAAAAGATTTTCTGAGTACACCTCGCGCCAATGGTTATCAGTCACTGCATTCAACTGTAATGAGTAAAAGCGGACAATGGGTGGAGGTGCAGATTCGGACTTCACGCATGGACGAAATTGCTGAAAAAGGTTACGCAGCGCATTGGAAATACAAAGGAAATGATACCAAAGTCCGTGGAAATATCGAACAATGGATCACCCAGGTAAGGGAAACATTGGAAAATGGTTTTGGTGATAAAACTGCCGCTATTGAGTTTCTGGATGAATTCAGGAGTAATTTTTTCAATGAAGAAGTTTTTGTTTTTACACCAAAAGGAGAACTGAAAGTATTACAAAGCGGATCTACTGCACTGGATTTCGCTTTCGATATCCACTCCGAAGTTGGCGCCCATTGTATGGCTGCCAAAGTAGGTGGTATACTCGTTCCTATCAGTTATGTTCTGAATAATGGAGATCAGATTGAAATTATTACTTCCAGTAAGCAAAAACCGAATGAGGATTGGTTACGGATTGTAATTACATCGAAAGCAAGGGCAAGAATTAAGGATTTCCTGAAAGAGGATAACCGCCGATATGAAACGGATGGACGTCAGCTTGTTGAGAAAAAACTGAAAGTGCTTGGTATTGAGTTGAATGCAGAAGTAACCAACCAGCTGCGTGCCTTTTTTGAATGTAAAACGTCTGCTGATTTTTTTACAGAATTGGAAAGGCATATATTCAGCTGGATGAATTAAAACGATTTAAAAAGGATAGAGACGCTAAGGAAAGGAAAGCTTCTGAAATTACGGCAACAACGCCTGCTGTTGCGACTGGTGATGGTAAATCGTTCACAAAACTTTTAAAAAATATCCACGGCGATCGTGCCGACAGCGATACATTGCTAATCGGTGACGACATGGATAAAATAGATTACAAACTTGCGCCTTGCTGCAATCCAATAGCAGGCGATGACGTTTTTGGGTTTGTGACTATTAATGAAGGCATTAAAATTCACCGTACTACGTGCCCCAATGCTGCGGAATTAATGTCTAAACATGGCAACCGTATAATAAAAGCAAAGTGGGAATCGACAAGAGAAGAGGCTTTTCTGGCTGGTTTGTATATTTCGGGAACGGACCGTGTAGGGTTAATTAACGATGTGACCCGGATCATTTCCAACGAGCTGCATATTAATATGAGAGGGCTTACCATTGATACAAAAGATGGTGTTTTCAATGGAGATATTCGGCTTTATGTACAAGATACCAGCCATTTGGATATATTGATCAATAAGCTTGAACAGGTAGAAGGAGTGTACAAAGTTCAGCGTTTTGACACCAATTTGAACGGAAAATAGTTGTAAGGGAAGGGATATGTGATCGAATTAATTTTGATCAGGCAGCGTTGGATTTGATGATAACTGCCACGTAACCTACGGTGTTTTAAGTAAAAAAGCGTAATTTGCGCAAGATTTCAAAAGATATGCCACAAGCCAGCAAACCAAATTTTGAAGCCGCCAAGAAGATCTTAACGGCCTACTTAGAAAATAAAGGACTTCGTAAAACACCCGAACGTTTTGCGATTTTGGAAGAAATTTATACCCGCGAAGATCACTTTGATGTTGATGAATTGTACATCAGCATGAAAAATAAGCGCTATCGGGTAAGTCGTGCTACTGTTTATAACACGCTTGATGTGCTTGTTGACTGTGATCTGGTTACCAAGCATCAGTTTGGTAAAAACCTGGCACAATTTGAAAAATCCTATGGTAATAAACAGCACGATCACCTGATCTGTACGGATTGCCATAAGGTAATGGAGTTTTGTGATCCGCGTATCCAGTCCATTCAGAATATGGTTGGGGAAATGTTGAATTTTAGTGTACTGCACCATTCACTTATTTTCTATGGTAACTGTACCAAAGAAAATTGCCAGAACCGAAATGAGATCGGTCAGGAAGTGTCAGTCGCTCACGAAAGGGATTAATAGTATTTTCGTTAGTTGGCTCAGTACATGAGCCATCAATCTTACAAGAAATTTTATTTTTTAGTAATCAATTATTGAATGAAAGTTGATGTATTGCTTGGTCTCCAATGGGGAGATGAGGGTAAGGGAAAAATTGTGGACGTTCTGGCGCCACGGTATAATGTTGTAGCTCGTTTTCAGGGAGGCCCTAATGCGGGTCATACACTTGAATTTGATGGTATTAAACACGTTCTGCACCAGATTCCATCAGGGATATTTCGCCGTGATATTCAAAATATTATCGGTAACGGAATAGTATTGGATCCGATCGTTTTCAAAAGAGAAATTGATAATCTGGCCAAATACAACCTTGATTTAATCAGTAACCTGTTTGTTTCCAAAAAAGCATCACTGATTCTTCCTACACATTCACTGTTGGATGCTGCTTACGAGCGCTCAAAAGGAGATTCTAAAATCGGATCGACCTTGCGCGGTATCGGCCCGACTTACCAGGACAAAATCGCGCGTCTTGGATTAAGGGTAGGGGATGTTTTATCTCCGAATTTTGCAGCGAAGTATAAAAAACTGGTTGATGCACATAAAGTAATTCTGGATTTTTACGCTTTCGATTATTCTGCTACACTACCTCAGGCTGAAGAAAACTTTTTTGCAGCCATTGAATTCATGAAACAATTTACACTGGTAGATAGTGAATATGTGGTAAACGATGCATTGACAGCCGGTAAGTCTGTTTTGGCAGAAGGGGCACAGGGATCATTACTCGACATTGATTTTGGGTCTTATCCTTTTGTAACCAGTTCTACTACTATGGCAGCAGGAGCCTGTACCGGTTTAGGAATAGCTCCTAATCAGGTAGGAGAGGTTTTTGGTATTTTTAAAGCATATTGTACGAGAGTGGGCAGCGGCCCGTTTCCAACTGAACTTCTGGAAGAAACCGGCGAAAAAATGCGTCAGGAAGGACGTGAATTTGGCGCTACCACGGGCCGTCCCCGGCGTTGTGGCTGGTTGGATCTTCCTGCGTTGAAATATGCAATTATGATCAATGGTGTTACACAGTTGATTATGATGAAGGTGGATGTGCTGACAATTTTTGATAACATTCGCATTTGTACGGATTATCGTTTATCTGATAGTACAATTACAGATCAGCTTCCTTACGATCTGTGTGACGAGACAGTAGAACCGATATACAAAGATTTCGCCGGGTGGCAGCAATCATTGGATGGTATTCATGATTTTGAAGCCATTCCTGCTGAACTTCTTGCCTATGTTAAATTTTTGGAAGGAGAACTTAATTTGCCAATTACATTCATTTCAACCGGTCCGGACAGAGAGGCTTTAATTAGCCGTGAAACTTCCGTACAACTGAATTGACTTAACTATAATTTCGCAAAAAGACCGCTAAGCTCATTGCTTAGCGGTCTTTTTTTATTTCTGTTATTTATACTTTTAAGTTAGTAAGCTCAATACATCTTCCCTCGTAAGTGATTTGACAAATCCGTCCTCACTGGATATTAAATCGTCAGCCAGCTGTTTTTTTGTTCTTTGTAAAGAAAGGATCTTTTCCTCAACAGAGTTTTTGGTAATAAATTTATAGGTAAATACGGTGCGGTCTTGTCCAATCCGGTGTGCTCTGTCTACCGCTTGTGCTTCAATGGCAGGATTCCACCATGGATCAAGGATAAATACATAGTCTGCTGCTGTAAGATTCAGTCCCAGACCTCCTGCTTTTAACGAGATCAGGAAAACTTTGATATCATCATCTGTCTGAAAATTTTCAACCTGCGTCTGACGATCCTTCGTTGAGCCATCCAAATAAGAATACGAGATTTTTTTGCCTTCCAGAAAATTCCTGAACAGATCCAGGTGCTTGATGTATTGACTGAAAATCAATATTTTATGGTTCTCACTGATTACAGTCTGAATCTTATGCAGCACATCTTCAAATTTTCCAGAGCTGTCTTCGTAAGCCGGATCAATCATTTTAGGATGATTTGCCAATTGCCTTAATTTTGTCAAACCTTGTAAAACAACCATTTGAGACTTGGAAATGCCATCCGAGTCTATACTTTGTAAGATGATATTGCGGTAATAAGTCTTCGCTTCTTCGTATGCTTTTTCCTGTTCTTCTGACATTTCACAATACTGGATACTTTCCACTTTTTCGGGAAGATCCGTTGCAACCTGAGATTTAAGACGCCGTAAAATAAACGGTTTTATTAAATTATAAAGCCGTTTACTTTTCTCCTCATCATTCTTTTTTTCAATTGGAATCTGAAATTCATCCCGAAAAAAAGGCTGGCTACCCAGTAATCCCGGATTTACGAAAGACATCTGCGACCAAAGATCAAGCGTACTATTTTCAATCGGTGTGCCGGTAAGTATTAGTCGATTCGCTGAATTTAACTTTCTGACTGCTTTTGTAATATTAGACGAAGGATTTTTTATGGCTTGGGATTCATCCAGAATAACATAGTTGAAACGGTAAGATTTGATCAAATCAATATCCAGCCTGACAATACCATATGAGGTCAGAATGAGGTCGTAGCCGGTAAATTGAGCAGGATCTTTTTCACGATATGTTCCGGTATAAAGCATCACCTTCAGACCCGGAGTAAATCGTTTTGCTTCCAATACCCAGTTATATAACAGGGATGTAGGCATCACCAGCAAAGATGGTTCCACGATTCCGGCTTCTTTTTGTGATTGCAAAAATGCAAGTGTCTGCACTGTTTTTCCTAATCCCATATCATCCGCCAGACAACCGCCAAAATGATATTGGTGTAAAAAATGCAGCCAATCGTAGCCCGATTTTTGATATGGACGTAATGTCCCGTTAAAATTTAAAGGAGGCACACTGGATTCAATATGATTAAAATCCCTCAAATTTTCGAGTTTTCTACTAATAACAGCAGTCGCAAGATTTTCTTCTCTTAATTCCTGAACCAATGCAAGATGATGCATTTTTAAGCGCAAATGATCGCTTTCGTGGTCATGTTCAGTAAATGAAAACAATTCTGAATACTTTGTAAACCACCATTCAGGTATAACAGCTATTTCTCCATTTGGCAGTACGAATTCCTTTTTCTGATTGAGAATATAGTTTTTTAACTGGATAAAAGGAATTTCAAATTCACCGAATTGCACTTTTGCATTAATATCAAACCAATCCCTGCCTTCCTGAATGGAAATATCCAAAGAAGAATAACCCAAAAAGTAACGTTTGGCGTCAGTAGTATTTTGCCTGACAATTATGCCATTTTCAGTAAGGAGATTTGCATTACCTTGTAACCATCCAAATGCCTGGGATTTTGGCATCTTAATCGTTCCGTTACGAATGTTCAACCCCCAATCTTTCAAATGGGCTACATTGTGGCGTTCAGTGATAATATCTCGCTTTACTTTGTGAAAGAAATAATCCGGCCCTTTTTTTTCTATTGAAACACTCGACTGGCTGGCGAGGCTATCAAAATGGAAAAAGAAGTTTCCGTATTGAAACGACAAATCCAATGTTACATCGTTATCATCTTCTTCTTCAACTATAGTTTCCTTTTCATGTGAATTGGCAAAAAGTAAAAGTTCTTCTTTTCTGGTATTAACGATATGGTCGGAAATTGTTAATATCGTTTTTGGTGCAGAAGCTATATTTCTTATTTCAAAACCACGGGCTACAACATCATAGGATGCAATAAGCGGAGCTACAAACTTTCGATAATATTGTTCCTCAACATTTGCAGGAATAGCAATGAATTTTTTTGCCAGAAACGGTTTAATTTTCTTTCCATCCACGTGGCCGGCAAAATGGTAAAGATGTCCGTCTACTTCCAGCCATGCAGGTTCATCACAGATCAGAATGGCATTTTTATACTGGAAATCAAGTTTTTCGTATTTGTGCTTAATCGTGGGGAAATAATGGGTATTGTCTTCGTTTCTTACAAAATGAAAGCGGATAGTCGCTTTTTCTTCTTCCCGGATAATGGGTTTCCAAAGCGGATTCCCATCACTTCCCATAATAAACAAATCCTTTCCTTCAAGCTTTTCCAGAATACTGGCCTTGATTTTTTCAAGGTATATGGTAATTACTTCCTGTACGGCCTTATCTCCCTTTTGAGAATCATAAATTTTCAGAAAAAAATCAACTGCATTTAATTTTCTGGTATTGAATTTTTTTACAATAGTATCCTGCTGAATGTCATCAATCAATTGGACCAGTTCAAAATCCGTCACATCAAGGCCATTGCTGAATTCCTGAATATTTTTGGAAGAAATGCTTTGAATCTGATAAGAAAAATCGCCCTGTGCATTTAACTGAACTACAAAAGATTCGAAGATATATCCAAGATATTCATGGGCAAGAATAGAATATACGATCTTGAAGGGTTCGAGAGGCGATACTTTCATAATATTAACGTTGTCAATCAGCCTAATGTAGAGAGTAAAATGCTTGCTTTAGCTAAAAATATACCAACACCAAGCTTGGCAAAATATCAAATATATAATAAAATGAGAGCAAAAAAAAGACTTCCCGGAAAAGGAAGTCTTTGGCCTAAGTGGTACCGGGGACGGGAATCGAACCCGTACGAGCGTTTCGGCTCACAGGATTTTAAGTCCTGCGTGTCTACCAGTTCCACCACCCCGGCATTAGCCATTACGGATGTTTTGGCGTTTGAGAGAAAAAAAGCACCGATTCCGGTGCTTGTATTCTCTGAGCGAAAGACGGGGTTCGAACCCGCGACCTCGACCTTGGCAAGGTCGCGCTCTACCAGCTGAGCTACTTTCGCATAACCGTTTTTGATTATCGTGGTGCAAATGTAGGTATGTCATATATTTCACGCAAGTTTTTTAGTAAAATATTAGAAAAAAAAATTAAACTTTTTATTAACAAATTGTAAATCATTGGGGTTAGCTTACATTATTATTTCATCTTGTTATTCTAAATTAAATCAAATATGCAATAAGAGCCGTATTCAGCTATTTCGATCTGTTATTTCAGCAGCTAAATAATTTTTCTGGTTCTTTCAACTCTCAAAACCTACCGACAAAATTATACCTATCACCGTTTGTCCTATTTCAGATTCAAATTTTGAATTTTCATTACCTTTGCTTCGTTGGCTTAAATAGTAATATTATAATACGGATAGCCGATTTATTTTAATTTTATTGAGTACTGAGCGTTTTTGTTAAATTAAAATATCATTTTTTTATGTTTTCCAACGAAGTTGTGTTTTTCGGAGGTTTTGTTTTGGTAATCAGTATTATGCTCCTCTTGGATTTGGGGGTTTTTAATAAAAAAGATCATGTCGTAAAATTTGGTGAAGCGGCGGCATGGACTGTCGCATGGATTGTGCTTGCGTTAGTCTTTTATGTAATAATCAATACCCATGGAGATCTTATTCATGGAGTCAGCAATTATGCGGAGCTGGAAGCCATACAAAGCAAATATGCATCACATATTCAGCTTATACCAGGGAATTTTGAAGAAAGTCTGACGATTTACCGGAAGAATATGTCCCTTGAATTTATAACTGGTTATCTTCTGGAATATGCGCTTTCAGTAGATAATATTTTTGTGATTATTCTGATCTTTTCTTCTTTTGGTGTGAGAGCCAAATATTATAAAAAAGTCCTTTTCTGGGGTGTGTTAGGCGCTATTATCATGCGTTTCCTGTTTATTTTCCTGGGATCAGCATTGATGCAGCGCTTTGAATGGATCATTTATATTTTTGGTTTGCTGCTTGTTTATCAGGGTGGAAAAATATTTTTTGAAGGGAACAGTGATGAAAAAATTGATCCTTCCAAGCATCCGGTTGTGAAATTTACATCAAAATATTTTCCTGTATTCCCAAGATACGTCAGAGAACATTTTTTTGTCTTAAAAAAGGGAAAATGGATGTTAACGCCACTGTTTGTCGTGGTGTTGATTGTTGAATTTACTGATTTAATTTTTGCAGTAGATTCCGTTCCTGCTGTATTTTCAGTTACAAAAGATCCATATATCGTTTTCTTTTCGAATATTTTTGCTATTATGGGACTGCGTTCAATGTTCTTTTTTCTCAGTAATATTATGGGCCTTTTCAGGTTCCTTAAATATGGATTGGGTGTTCTTCTGGTATTTATCGGGGGTAAAATGCTGGCACATACCTACCTGCAATCCATTGGTTTCGAAACTGTTTACTCTTTATATGTCATTTTAGGAATTCTGGCTGTGAGTATACTTGCGTCGGTTGTTTTTCCGGAAAAGAAAGAGTCGGAAGCAGAAGTTTTATCAAATAGTTAAACGCAAGGATCGTTTTAGTGCTTATGAACCGAATCCTTAAAGCTTATTTAAAAAGACTCACAAATCTTAGTACGCGTAATAAATCTCTGCTGCTATCAGGTTTGCCAGCAGAGCAGTTTTTGGATATATGTGATACAGATTTTCTTTTGGGAAAATCTTCCTTTGAGTTTATTGAGCAATTAGTACAAAAGAAAGCCCGTATTCCGCTTTGCGATATGCAGGACCCGCGTTTTGAGCGCGTCAATGAAATCAGTAAAAAGCTTAGGAAAATAGCCAGAACTGAATCTTTTATTCAGGAGGAACGAGGTTCTCAGGATTTATATGTGGGTTATCCTTTTATACGTGGTAAACTTTCCGACGGAACTCCCATTCATGCACCTTTGCTTTTCTTCCCGGTAACATTAAAGCCGGATAAGGAGCAATGGTGCCTGTTTCACAGAGATGAGGCGGAAATAAGTCTGAACAGGAGTTTTGCTTTGGCTTATGCCCATTTTAATGAAACAGTAGTATCAGACGAAATACTTGAAAAGTCATATGAAGATTTTTCGAAAGATTTGTTGGAATTCCGTACGCAGCTTTATGAGTGGCTCAAAGAAACTCCTTTCCGGATCAACTTTAATCAGCAGCTTTTTGAAGATAAACTTATTCCATTTGAGGCAAAAAAGAGTTCTGAGCTGGAACTGACGGAAAAGAACGGGGAATTAAAACTATTCCCAGAAGCAGTGCTTGGCATTTTTCCACAAGCTGGCTCGTACCTGGTTCCTGATTATAATAGGCTTTTGGAACAATATGAGGAAAATCCTTTCAAAATGTTGTTACTGGAAGATGAAAATGACATTTCCGAAAATGATTTATCAGTACATATTCAGGTAGCTAAAAAAATAAAAGAAGAGGAGGTATTGACGCCTTTTGCAATTGACGAGTCCCAGGAAAGTATTATTCTTTCTGTAAAATCAGGAAAGTCGGTTGTGGTGCAGGGACCTCCCGGAAGTGGCAAATCCCAATTGATCTGTAATTTGATGGCCGATTTTTCTGCCAGAGGAAAGCGGGTGCTTTTAGTATGTCAAAAAAGAGCTGCTTTAGATGTGGTTTATCAACGTTTAAAAACAATTGGTATGGACCCGTTTGTTGCTCTCATTCATGACTTTAAAAATGACCGGTCGGAATTGTACAGGCAATTTGCTATACAAATAGAAAAAGTTGAAGCTTACAAACAGCAAAATTATAGCTTGGACGCCGTTTTTCTGGAAAGGCAATTTACACAGGAAAGCAGGCATATCGACCGGACAGTGGAGGAATTGGATGCCTTTCGGATCGCGTTGTTCGATGAGAAAGAGTGTGGCGTTTCTATCAAGGAATTATATCTGACGAGTGACCAAACTATGCCGCACATTAATCTTCCGGATTACAAATCTTTCAGGATTGATCAGTGGGACGATTATAAAAGACGGCTTAACACATTTGCAAAATATTCCCTTATTATCAATTCCAGTCATATCTGGAATCAGCGCAAAAGCTTTGAGGCATTTGGGCTGGGCGATCTGCGAAGTATGGAGAAAATGCTTTCTGACTGGCCGGACGCATATGAACAGCAAATTGAAAAATTCAAAGCAATAACCGGACAGCCATTTGCAGATGGATTGACTTCCAACCGAAAGGAAATACTGGAACGTTTACAGGACGTTACAGTATCCGTTCGGGACGAAACTACTTTTAAGCTTTTCAGGAAATACATTATCTCCGATTTTAGCAGTTATGAAAGATTGGCCTTTATACGACAGGTAACCGATTCTCTGGAAGGTATTTTGGTGGAAGATGGAGTGGAATTTTCACTGGAAAAATCGCAGCTGCTCACTTTCAGGGTACAGCTTAAAAAGGCCATTGATGCTAGGAATTCAGCGGTTAGCTCCGTTTGGTGGGATTTGTTTGGTTCTGATAAAAAAATTGTGAGTCAGGTTTCGGCAGAAAATGGATTGAATACTTCAATTGAACATTTGGTGAAACTTGAGTTAAAAGTCAGAAACCGGATAGAACTGGAAAGCTGGTTGCAAAATCCTAATTTATTTTTTGACCAAAAATATCTTAATATTTCTCTGGACCAGGAAAAGCAATACGCAGAATTCTTTCAACAGGCGGAATTTGCGGCGGATGCTTCAGTGAGAATAGAATTGAAACCATGGGTGACCATTCTGAAAAAACTGGCATTGGAGACTGAGGATTCCGAGGGTTTCAAATATAAGATAAATCAGCTAATTGGTTGGATTCAGATTTGGGATCGTATGGAATCTGTAATGAGCGAGTTCCTTCTGGCCCAACAGATAGAAAAGTTACAGACTGGTTCGGGGAATTATAGTGAGCTATTACTGACAGCACTAAGAAAAGATTTCGATTCGATAGTAGACATGGACAGGCTTTGGGAAGATATGAACATTGCTGAGCAATCAGTAACCAAAGTGATTGTAAAGTATTCTTATGAAAATGGGTTTTCTGATTCAAATCAAATCGTAAATCTTTTTGAAAATAGCATCCGACTGGGTTGGATTGAACATATTGAAAATAAATTCCCACAACTCAGAGCCGTCACTTCCCTGAAAATGCAACAGTGGGAAGAACAAATACAAGGCAGTATTATAACCAAGCAGCAGTTAAGCAGTGATATTACCGGAATTAAACTTCGGGAATCGACTTATCAGGATATTGAAAATAACAGGTTTGGAAATCGGGTTACGTACCGGGAGCTGAATCATCAGGTTACCAAGAAAAGGAAGATCTGGCCAATCCGTAAATTGCTTGAAAATTATACAGAAGAAGTATTTTCACTCGTGCCGTGCTGGATGGCCTCTCCCGAAGCAGTTTCCGCTATTTTTCCTATGGAAGCTGGATTGTTCGACCTGGTTATTTTTGATGAAGCCTCCCAATGTTATGCTGAGTATGGGTTACCAGCTGCTTTTCGGGGAAAACAGGTTGTTGTTACCGGAGACAGCAGGCAACTTTCTCCCAGTGATCTGTACAAAATAAGATACGAGGAAAAAACAAATGAAGAAGATTATTCGGCTGCTTTGGAAATAGAATCCTTACTTGATCTGGCTGCTCAGTCACTGGATCAATATCAGCTTTCGGGTCATTACAGGAGTTTATCACTGGATCTGATCGATTTTTCTAACCAGCATTTTTACAAAAATACATTACGCCTGTTGCCCGATTTCCAAAGTATTAATGAAGAAGAGCCTGGTATAAAATATATAAAAGTAGAGGGCATCTGGAAGCAGAACGCCAATCTGGTAGAGGTAGAAAATGTAGTGAAATTATTAAGGGAACTGAGTGCTGAAAATTATAGCGTAGGAGTGGTAACGTTCAATTTTTTTCAGCAGCAGGCAATTCAGGAAGTAGTTGAAAGAGAAAAAATTGTTGCTAAGGATCTGTTTGTGAAAAATATTGAAAATGTCCAGGGAGATGAGCGTGACATTATTATTTTTTCGATGGGATATGCACCTGACGAAAAAGGTAAATTAAGTATGCAATTTGGTAGCCTGAATGCACAAGGAGGTGAAAACAGATTAAATGTTGCAGTTACCCGTGCCCGCAAGCGGATTTATTTTGTAACAAGCTTGTGGCCTTCTGAGCTGAACACAGAACTTGCTGCCAATACAGGTCCAAAGCTATTAAAAGCTTATTTACAGTACGCACTGGATGTTTCAGAAGGCAGGTTTCAATCCAAACCTTTATCTACTGATAGTTTCCGGACAGATTGGCTTTTGAAAGACCGGTTGCTCAAATTAAACGAGAAATATAGCAAAGACCTTCCATTCAGCGATATTACGGTAAAAGAAAAAGAGACATATAAAGGTTTGGTATTGACGGATGATGATTTATACCATCGTTCCAAATCGTCAAAGGAACCACACGCTTATTTGCCTCTTCTTCTTAAACAAAAACATTGGCCTTTCAGCCGGATTTACAGTCGCGAATACTGGACCAAGACTATGAATTTATGAGTTTTCTTAAAGTTCCTTAATCCTGATATTACGGAAAGAAACTTTGTCGCCATGATCCTGTAAAGCAATTTTACCTTTGGGTGATGCACCAAATCCTTCCCAGGTTTTGAATTTACTGTCAGCAACCAGTTTATCCCAATCAGCACCCTGAGTTGGGAAGTCAACCACTTTTTTGCCATTTAACCAGCTTTCTCCTTTACCGCTTTTAATCACAATTTTGGCTTTGTTCCATTGTCCGGCAGGTTTTACAACACTAAAATCTGTTGCCGGAAGCATGTCATATAAAGAACCTGCTTTGTGATTTCCCATTTTACCAGCTTTTGCATCAGCATGTCTTTCGTCATCCAGAATCTGGATTTCAGGTCCGGTGGAATAGGGGCAGCAATATTTTTTATCCTCAATAACATGATAAATAATTCCGCTATTGGCTCCTTCCGCTATTTTCCATTCCAGTTCCAGTTCAAAGTCCCCATATTCTTTATCTGTTACCAGATCTTTCCCTCCTTTTTCGGCTAATACAATTGCGCCATCTTCAATTTTCCATTGAGGCAAAACTTTGTCAGACTGCCAGCTATGCCATCCATTCGTGGTTTTGCCATCAAACAAGCTCACCCATTTGCCTTTTTGAGCCTGGGCATCATTAGTACTGAATGATAATGCACATACAGCAATTAAAGAAGCTTTACCGAATGCCTGCCATTTTGTGAAATTCATATTCATTTTGTTAAAAGTTTCAATCACAATATTAAGTACTTTTATGCTCTGAACTACTTAATATTTGATTAAAGTTGATACGTTTAACAAACTGAACTGAGACTGACTTTTAATAATAATTATAACATTAAATAAAATGGCATCTATATTTTCAAAGATTGTAAGCGGAGAAATTCCTTGTCATAAAATTGCGGAAAATGAAGATTTTCTGGCGTTTTTAGATGCTTTTCCCATAGCAAAAGGACATACATTAGTAATCCCAAAAAAAGAAATTGATTACATATTTGATCTGGATGAGACTATGTATGCCAATTTATTCCTTTTCGCTAAGTCCATCGTACCTGCGCTGGAAAAAACCGTCCCTTGTATACGTATTGGTGTAAGTGTGATTGGCCTTGAAGTACCTCATGCCCACATTCACTTGTTGCCGTTGAACAGCATGGCTGATGCCGATTTTGGAACAAAGGTAAAAATGTCACAAGAAGAACTGGCAGAGCTGGCCGCTATGATCAGGTATAACATGTAATGAACTAAAAGGGCTTAAAATGAAAATTCTTTACGAAGGCCAAGTGTAAATCCATAGTTTTTTGGATACAAATCCCCAATATCTGCAGCCAATGAACCTTTCAGAAGAGTACCTCCCAATAAATTTACTTTAGTTTGAAGAGCAATAAGGCCGGAAAACTGGGTTGGAGATCCGTTGAAGGGAACATCGTATGTTCCTGAATTGTTGGAGTAAGAAAATTTACTTGTCCAGTTAACTTTTTGGTATAATGTTCCTCTAAGACCAATGTGAAAAACAGAAACACGGTTATTACTCGTGAAAAAATCGCTATACTTGGGCCAGTTCGGATAAGTATCTGAGGTTGGCGGAATAAAGGGAGTTCCAATTGCCCGGTCATAGTAAGACCAGCCATCATGAACCTGGCCATTGTTGAAGTAGTCGTCCTTGCCTCTTGCGTAACTAGGCTTGTTCCAATCCGCCGTATCTCCTCCCTGATTTTTTGTATAAAGGAATTCGAATACAGCTGCTGTTATTTCAAAATTGGCTCCATAAGAATTTTTACGTTGAATTCTTATTCCGTTCAATCCGTCCTTAATATTACTTAGCCAGATAAGAGATCCATCCTCGTAAATATTCTGACGATAAAGAAAAATACTTGCTGCATAAGTTTCTATTTCCAGCGCGAGATCAATACTTCCCAAATGATTTCCAACCCTACCTGTTTCGTCATTAATTCCGTTATTCTTGCTATGGGCTTTTCCCAAAATAACGTTTATATAATTTGCAAAACCGGTCGGCATTTTACCATCTACTGTATTATAAGGAGAATAGCCTCCCCATTGTACCTGATGATTAAAACCACCATAAAATTTAACTCTGGAAGTTGCCTTTCCTAATCTTGCATAGAACATCTTTTGATGCAATTTGAGATGGCTGGTTACAGGTCTTCCGCTTTCAAATAAACCTTCTGAATAAAAGGCATTGAAAGATAACCACCCTTTTGTGTACGGAATATTTACGAAACCTCTTGTGCCAACAAAAATGCGGGGTATAGGCATAGCATTGTTAGACCAGGCGTAAGAACCTGTTCCCAGTGTCGAATCAGCTAATCCAATTGATTGTTTTTTACGGCCTATATATAATTCCCAGTTTCGGAATCTTAATGATCCATAGGCTTGGGGAAGCAATATTTTAGATCCTTGCCGGGTGAAATTTCCAACTGCTTCAAGTCCTCCGCCGACCCGCCATAAGTTATTTTCATCCAGATTATAGAATTTTTCTAGTCCGCCTCTTACACTTCCTACCGGTGATGATTTGGGAACTACACCATATTGGTTGGCCTGAATCCAAAATGGAGTGCGTGATGTTGAACTTCCAAATCCTTGTAATTCTATGTAATTAACTGTTGAGTCTTTGTAAGAAGTTGCGAATGTATCTTGAGAAAATGATTTAACAGGTCTTATGACAATCAATAAGCATAACAAAACGCAGAAAATTGTTAAAATGTTTTTGTCAAACTTATACATAAAGGTGTGTTAACAGTAGATATTGACGATAAAAATAATATAAACTTTTGGCTATTCAATAAACATATTCCTGAATGAGGTAAGGTCAATAATCATTAGTTGAGAAAGCCTCTTTTTTTAATTCCTAATAGAAAACCGTTTGAAGCCGGGTAAAGATCACCAATATCAGATGCCAGGCTTGTAAAAAGAATGAGTCCTGATTTTATAGGTAATTTTTTTCTACATTAAGCAAAATAGAAATTTGATCCTTACGAACATCAAAGGGGTTAATATATGTACCAAAGTTACGCGAATACGTTGCTTTAAAAAGAATTTCAGCATTTAACCACGATGCCGTTGCACCAATATGAAAGGCCCAAAATCTATTATTATTGGTAAATTCCGATACGCTGGAATAGGTATCAGGTTTTGTGTCATTTTTATTTCCAGCCAATGGCGTACCCATATTCCTTCCATAAAATGACCATCCATTCTGGTATATATAGTTATTATAGTAATTTCCTTTTTCAAAAAGGCTTATTCCGGAAAACGGATTACTATTTGTCTGGTCCTTGGTGCCAACAACTTCAAGCAATATCGAGCGGATTTGGAAATAAGTGGTACCTGCCAACCTGGATTTGTTACGTTTGATGCTTAAGCCGTTAAGCCCGTCAGTAAAATTTATGACTTTGAATAATGACCCGCTTTCATAAATATTTTGACGATAAATAAAATAAGACCATTCTTTACGTTTCCATTGAAGACCGAGATCAATAGTACCAAAATGGTTTCCAATTTTTGTATAGTTAAAAGTTTTACCGGTAATAGTATACCAATAAGCTTGTATTGGCTTCATTTCGTATAACGGTGCAATTTTTCCTTCACCTCCCCAAATAGCCTGATGGTTAATTCCGGCGAATCCCACTAATTTTTGGTGATCGTTACCAATCCTGAAATAAAGAGTTTTTTGATGAAAGTAGGTCTGAGGTATATGTCTTGTACTGCCGTAATTAATATTTGTGCCATGAGAAAGCCCATCTGAATAAGAGGCTTTAATAGATATAAAATCGTTTGTAAAAAAAAGAGGATAAAATTCAGGCATTGCAATTTGCAGACGTGGAATAGGCCTGGAGTTTCCTGAAACGGATAAAGAACCAGACGTTAAAAGAGTATCTGCAAGACCAGTCATGTGTTTTTTTTGTCCGGCCAGTATCTCAAAATGTCCTATTTTACTGGCTACATATAAATCAGAAGCAAAAAGCTTTGTTGAAGTTCCGTAACTGGCAATTAATTCGGCACCTGCTGACCATTGTAGAATACGTGGATTATTTGGGTTGTAAATTTTATAAACTCCAAATTGTCCGGTTCCAAAGTTTCCTGAATTTGGAATGGTACCGTTTTGATTAGCCTGAATCCAAAATGGCGTTGCAGCACTTGCACCAGACAGCATGATTGATGCATTATACTTTAGTGTGGAATCCTGTGCAAAAATTTTGGATGCCACAAAAGATAAAAAGATAATAAGATAAGTACGGATCGTGATTACAAGCACAAAATTAATGTTTCACTGAATGCTGGAACAAATTGATGAATCAATCATCATCTGATGAAACCAATTTTTTTCCATCCAACGCTGGCGGCAGCAGTATTAGGATAAAGCTGGCCAATGTCAGTAGCTAAACTTACACTTACAATGCTCTTTTTCCAAATTGGTATTGATTTTTCTAATGATATTATAAAAGAAGTTTGATTCAATGAGGGTTTTAAGGGTAAATTATAATTTCCATAATTTTTAGAATATGTTCCTTTAAACATCAATTGGTAATCCATCCAGGTTGCATAAAAGCCAGTATGAAAAGCAGATATACGATTATTAATCGTAAAATCGCGACTATTATGAGGTAGATTATTTTTGATAAGAGATTGTGGAGAAATCAATGGTGTTCCCAGGGATCTGCCGCGGTATGACCAGCCTTGTGTATAAATATAATGATTGAAATAATTATCATTTCCGAAAATACCCGCGTTGTAATTAAATACTGCACCTCCCTGATTTTTTGTGTACACAAATTCTATCAACGCTGTATTGATTTTAAAGGTCCGATCTGATTTATCGATATTAGTTCTTTTAAAACGCAGCCCGTTTAAACCATCAGCAATATTAGAGAATTTTATTAGCGAACCATCTTCGTATATACTTTGCCTGTATAAGAAAAAGACTCCCATATTTGTTTTTGCCTCCAATGCCAGATCTATTGTACCGAAGTGGTTTCCTACGCGGCTGCCGGACCATGGCTTGCCAAAAACAACATACTTATACGCGGCACCTCTGCTAAGCCCGCCGCTAAAAATTTTATCTTCTCCTCCCCAAATAACCTGATGATTAAAACCAGCATATAAATTAAAAATAAAGTCTTTTCTGCCTAACCGGAGGTAAACTGATTTCTGGTGAAGGTAAATCCGGGAGACTTCAGATACATTTCCATACTGAACCTGTGCCGGGCCTAATATACCATCTGAATAAGAGAATTTAAATGCAAGGATATCACTGCCGGGAATAACATTAAAATACTTAGGTGCAGAAATTTGAATTTTGGGATATGGCCGGTAATTATTACCCATAGCAACTCCTCCGGAAGATAAAGTGCTGTCGGCTAAACCCATATATTCCTTTTTTTGACCAAGACTTAGTTCTACCGGTCCTAGTTTGCCGGCTAAATACAGATCAGTAAAAAAAATATTATTGGAATTACCCGTATTCGTGATCAATTCCAAACCAGCAGACCATTGGGCAAAGCGTTTTATACTGGTGTTGTACTTCTTGTACAATGCTAACTGGCCGGACAAAAAAGATCCATTAACCGGAATAACTCCGTTGGTATTAGAATGCATCCAAAATGGAGTTGAAGAGCCTGCTAAGGCTCCCCGAAGATTTACCTGATAAACTAGTGTAGAATCTTGGGAATGTACTTGCTCGTATGGTAAAGCAGCACAAATAAAAATAAAGAAGAATTTCTTCATGTTAATCACATAAATTTCAGAATTTCAGACAGCGAAGAATTTCAGCGCCCTTTTCTTCCAAAAATTACAATGATAGTTAACAGGATAATTTTCAATTCTAATTGCAGGTTCCAGTTCTTAATGTAATAAAGGTCATACATCAATTTGTGGCGTGCATCGGCAACTCCGGCTCCATAAGAATACATTACCTGAGCGTATCCAGTTATTCCCGGCTTTACATTGTGCCGCAAATTATAATAGGGAATTACTTCTTCAAAGCTCTCGCAGAAAACAGGCCTTTCGGGACGTGGGCCGATCAAAGAAAGATCCCTTCTAAATATATTATAAATTTGTGGCAATTCATCGATTCTGGAAAGGCGCATAAACCCACCGTATTTGAATACACGTGAATCCTTTTTCTTTGAGAAAATAGCACCATTTGCCTCTGCGTCCAGACCCATTGAGCGAAACTTAATACAATTGAACAATTTATTATCCATACCAACTCTTTCCTGCAAAAAGAAAGCAGCGCCGGGAGATTGTATTTTGATAATTATAAAACTGATAATCCAGACAGGCAGGCTTAAAAGAAAAATGATTGTAGAAACAGTTACATCTATTATTTTTTTTGGATAACGTACTCTTTTACCAAATGCGGGCAGGGTATGAATGTTGGGATTACTTTGGGTAATGTCCTCGGGTATGTATACTTTCTTAAGATGATTCTCACAAAAATCGTATACAGTCGTAATTCGTATTGATTTATTTCTTCTTATTACTAATTCATAAATAACATGGTAACGACTGTCAAACTGTGGATTAGTTACCAAATGTATCTTTTCGTATTTATCAAGTAGCGGACTTACAGTATTATTAAGCAGGTAATCATCATCAGTGGAATGCGGAACAAGAATAATCTCTTTATATATCTTCCTCAGAAGATGCAGATCGTTCTTTTGAAGGAAATAATCGTAGCTCGTAATGATTAAGACTTCGTCTGTTGTAGCAGTTTTGCTCAACAGCCGATGGACATACGGCCGGTTAGAGATTAATTTTTTGTTCATGTGTGCGATTATAGTTGTGTACTCCTTTGCAAGTTTATAAAAAAAACTTTAAAATAGGAAATTTTCTGAGTAGGGTAGCTCGATAATATAATTTTTTGAGATGTTGAACTAATCAGGATTAAATTATACGTAGAAGACATTAAAAATTATGTGAATTGGAGATAATACTAATTTTATCTGCATAGAATTTCTATTTAGACTTTAAAATAAAATTAATTTATTGGGTGACAAGCAAGGGGGATCTATTTAGTATGGATGGAATGTTTAATTATGTTGACAAGTATATGGCTAAGTATAAATCTAATTTAAATACAGAGCTTTTGAATTTGAAAATGTAGCCATTTACTTCTGAATAATTAGTGACCGTGGTTAGTTCAGTATAGAATGATTTGTATCTGATAGTAAAAACTAAAAGCAAATATTTGCAAATAATCACGTGGAATTGAAAAAATAACTTCTGAAAAATTCGGATTGTTGGTTCGTCAATGATGAAGTTATTATTCTATATAAGGTTTATTATAATGTAACTGATACTTTAAGTAAAAATCAACATTTTTAGCTGGAATTTAAGCATTAGTATATCCGTAAAGACCTTACTTTCAGAGTTGTATTGTTTAAATAATCGTATGACATAATAAATTGCTATGCGCTGGTCATACGGGTGGCAGTATATTTTTCTGACATTAAAAGTGGCTTGAATCGCAGTAGAAGCAGAAATTAGTTTAAATTGTATTTAATGGCCTGTGTCGTCGGTTGTAACTATTGTTGAGTTTATTGGAGCGAATGTATAGCGAGTTTTTATAAAAATTCACCAGTTAATAGAATATTCATTTACCTCACTTAATTGATTAGATAATTAACCTGATAATTATGGCTTTCTTGTTTAACAGCATAATTTTTAAGGTATAAAATGACAAGTTTTATCTTAAATTTCTATCTAATAAAACCAGGTGAAAAGGCCTTGAATCCATTGTAAAAAGATTTCTGAATTTTGTCTTTTCAATGTATGGAATTATTGTCAGGATAAAGATACTTACATCACTGAGAATATTAAAGTATTCATTCTTGCAGAGCTTGTTTATAAATAATAGTTCATGAATTCATAACAGGTTTAGTATTCTTTGACTTAAAGGGTCAATAATTTAAAATTCTTAGACGGTTTTATAATTTGTCAAAATATAATATTATTGATATTTTATCCTTTAATTGTACAGATGTTTTGTGGTATAATCATTAAGAAAAAGGAATACATATTATTAACCAGTAGTTTCAATTCTATAGTTACCTAGGAAACTTAATTCTGCTCCGCCTTCAACCTGAATATTTCGTACAGTTATATTCTGTCCCACTTGTACAGTGTGTCCGGTATTAATTTTTACGTAATCTTTTGGCCCTGGCATACAGCCTGCTGACCAGATATTCCGGTCCGGCCATGCACCAGATGAAACTGTTTCTATTACATTTGAGAACAAAGATGTACTTTTGAAGTTATTAAAAAGAAGTGAATTGGTAGTTGTAGCATCTGTACCAAACCAGTCTTTTAAAATATCAGAATATATCCTTCTAAAATCAATCTGCATTTTAATATCCTGATTTGGAGGCGGAGTTGAATTAATAGTTGGAGGCTCCAAATCATTTGCCAAGTCGGGATTAGTGCCAACAGACTGCCTTTTAATACCAGAACCAAAAACAAACATAGGAGCTGCAATCCCATGGTCCGTGCCAAACGAACCATTAGAAGATGCACGCCGCCCAAAATCTGAAAACGTCATTCCAATAACCTTATCTTCTGTACCCTGTAACTTTAAATCATTCTGAAAAGCAGCAATACTATCGGACAATCTTTTAAGTAAGGTTGCATGCAATCCTTCAGCTGGATTTGTTGAACTCACCTGATTGGCATGTGTGTCAAAGCCAGACATTTCCACAAAGTAGATTTTAGTTTTCAGACCTCCATGAATCATTCTTGCTACTATTTTTAATTGCTCAGACAGATCGGTTATACCGACTGGAGTTGGATAAGTAGCTTTATTAACACCAGCACTTGCAGCTCTCTTAACTTCTAAGGCAAATGAAGAATTCAACACTTGTTGTTGTCTGCAATAATTAATCAGCTCTCCAGCGTCACAGCAAGGAAGTTGATTAGAAGATACATAAGAATTACTTCCCAGTACCTGATAAAAAGTACTTGGATTTTCAAACGTAACACCCATTCCTAAAGGACCACCGGATAATGCCGGAGAGTTCATATTTCCTATTTGTACCGCCAGAGGATCTTCCATTTCTCCGTTGGGATAGTCAGCAGGATAATTAGGATAACGAGATTTAAGATATCTTCCTGCCCAGCCAGTATCAGTATACTGATTTGAATTTACAGCTGTCATCCAGATATCCGAAGAACGTACATGTGACTGGTTCGGATTAGGATAAGAGACAGAATGAATTATTGCCAGTTTGCCTTCATTGTATAAATTTTGCATACCAGTCATGGAAGGATGAAGACCTGTTTTAGGATTTCCAGCCAGGCTCAATACTTTATTTTCCGGAATTGCTATACTGCTTCGTAAAGAACGATATGCGGGATAATTGTCTAATGGAATAACGGTGTTTAGCCCATCATTTCCACCATTTAAATATATGATAACTAATATTTTGTCAGTATCTAATGCATTTGTTTTGATTAGTGATTTAACCAAAGCAGAGTCTTTTGTAAATGTTTTTACGCCAAAACCATTTACAGCGATTGGTAAAACCACACTGGATGCTGCTAAAAAAATCTCTTCTTTTCATAAGAAAGTAAGTCAAAAAATATGATACTCAGACATACGCGTAAGATATCTCATCAGTCGGGTACAGATATATAAGGCGCCAAGGTCTTTTTGATTTTTTCGATATGCGTTCCAGTAGCCTTTCCAGTAACTCCTATTCATGCCTTCCATCATAATAGTATCGATCAAATAGTCTTTTTGAGCTTGTCCTAGTTCAACTGCAAATAAATTTTTCACAAACGACTCATATACTACTTCACAATCTATGGCAGGAGACCCTTCAACATCTGCAAAATTAGGCTGGAGTGATTTTACCCAGGCCATAAGGTCAATGCCAAGAATATAGCCCGGATGGATCACTCTGTTTGGATATATCAACTCATCCATATGAGCACCTCGATTCATTAATGTTACTCCATTAATCCAGTTTTTTGAGTAGCCTATTTGGTAATACGGAACTGATCCAAAAACAGCAGGCTGATCCAGAAAGCTCAGCTGCATTCCAACCATACCCCAGTGCACAAAATCGGTATATTTTCTATAACCGGCTGGTTGAGTCGTGACATCAGGTAGCGGCTGATTGAAAAATCTTAATGCGCCGATCAGATATTCAGAAGGAGCCTTGATCATGGATCCTATGTTCTTGATATCGAAAAATATTTGGCTGGTCAGCAGTTTGATTAAAACAGGCTGTATTTGAAAGTTATTTTGCGGACTTGCAAAAAAATTGGCAAGTGGAATAATTACGTTATTTTCTATTTCCTGAGTAACATTGGAATTTACATACCAGCGGTAAAGCTTTCTGCATATAAATTTAGGTGATTCAGGATGTGCAAGGAGCATATCAGTTAATTCTCTCAATTCTATCTCACCACCTGTGTCGCCAGTACGCCCCTGAATGGTAACATTATTATACTTTGCTGAAAACGTTTTATTCGTTGTATCGTGCCTGCTTGGTGTAAAAACGACAGCTGTTGGAGGTGTCACACCATCCCATTTTGCGATACGCTGCCACCCGGTTAATACTTTGGAGGCAGCTTTTACATCATTTTCTGTGTAATTGGCATTTCCGGCAAAGTCCTTTTGACCAACCGTAAACAACTCCTGCAGTTCACGTGCATAATTTTCATTAGGATGGTTTTTTTCATTCTCATTGCCATTTTGATAGGTAAGCATCCCGGCACACTTGGAAATTTCAATGGTTAAGTCTTTAAAGCTTCCCAGGCATCCTTTTCTGAGTATATCCAGATACATATACAAAAATCGGTACTCACCAATTATACTATGAGCAACCACAAAATGATTTTGCCAGAATGCTGCCAGTTTTTCCAGGACTGATGGATAACCATTTTGCTCGCACATAAGGCCTACCCACCAATAACGTACAAAATAGCCCATTTGAAATTCTCTATTGGACATATATGGCAGTTTTAAAAAAGGCTGTCCATAAGTAGGGCCGGGATCAAGATCGACAGGTGGCGGAGCATCAATTGTTTTATTTACGTTATTGATCAATTGCTGAACAGCATCTGTTGCAGAAAGACCAGTAAAATTTGTAATTTCTTGTTGTGTAGGACCAAACGTTGCCCGTCGCAAAAGATGAGCAGCGGTCTTTGCAGTTAATGGTGTTGTGTAAGTGTCTAAGTATGGCATTGCAATAATTTTAAGAATGTTGATTGCCAGTCTCAATTAAATTCCAGTACTCCTTTTAAAATTCTATCGGTTAACTATTACCTTATGTGAACTAATAAGGCCATCGTTATATTTAATGGTTAAAATGTAGACACCAGAAGCTAGTGATCCAGTGTTAATTCCATCCCGTGAAACAGCCTTTTGAGTAAGTAGAGTTTCTCCGCGCAAATTCAGAAAGGTGACTTCTGCTATTTTATTGTTTTTATTAGAAGTAATAAACAACTTGTCAGAGACTGGATTAGGATAGATTGACATTCCGTTCTTAGTATCAAATGTTGCTGAGCGGATTGTACTGAAAGAAAACGTCCCATCCTTATCAACCATTTTTAATCGGTAAAGATTTTCTCCATTAAATGGCTCATTATCAGTATAATTATACTGTTTAAGTGTAGTATTGTGAGCAGATGCAATGAGCCTTTCTTCTATACTTATACTGCCTATCTTAGCCCAGGACTTACCGGTTAAGCTTCTTTCTATATCGAAGTAATCACTGTTTATTTCTGCCGACGTATTCCAGTTCAGTTGTATGGATGTTTCTGTTGCTGTTACATCAAAATTTACCAGAGTAACAGGTAAAGCTCCACCTGGAGCAGCTCCTAATGAATAAATTTTGTAGTTATCAGGAACGACAGATTCATTCGTAGTAATCGATCCCGTAGTCGCTGTGCTGGATTCTCCAAGTATTGAAACAGGATCCACAGTTGATTCAATTTTTACCCATTTTGAACCATCCCATCCAACAAGTAATAACCTGGATAAATCATTACTGCCTATAAGGGAGCTGATGTTACTGTTAGCGTTCCATGTCAGAGTAATTTTAGTAGAAAATGTACCATTAATATCCCAAAATTCATTTTCACTGATCGACCCAACATCCTGATCCTTAGAAGAAGTAGGGAAAGGGCCGCCAATAATCTCACTACTTGTTACGGTAGGATTTTCAAGGTAATATGCTCCTGTAATGCTATTTGCTTCTGCTGCAAATGGACGGTAAAATCCACCGTCACCAACTGGATAAATAAAAAAGTTAGTACCTAGCTTCTTAACATATCCATCAATATAACTTCCTGATGAAATTCCGGTAGACGTTACCTGTGCGGCATAACTAATGATCCCCATTCCGTTACTTCTGGAAGTAGTTATAACATTTGCATCCTGTGAGTAACACAGTGTTGATTTGAATAGTATGAATAAAATGAACAGAAGTGCCTTATAATAGGACAAAGTATTATAGATATAGCTATTTTTCTCTTCTTTTTTAGAAAAAATAGAGCATTTATCAAAATGATATACGGCGATACTTGTAGTTTCCAGCTCATAATAATAAAATCATTCTAATCAAATGTAGATTAATTTGGATTAAAACAAAAGAATTATTAGATATTAATTCTATGATCCTTGTTAATGATAGAATATGTGTAGAATTTAAATCGACTTATTTAACTATTTGAACGAAGCATTATTGGGTTCATAAGAGCTTTTTTATTCAATATTAAGTTTGCTGGCTAGTTTTCCGGGGAACTAAAATACTTGGTAAAATGAAATTAGAATATTGATAAAAGATAATCCGTTCATTTCCTATTCATTTAATGATAGGAAGTGAATAGGAGAAGTAATTACGTATATGATAATGTGGAATTCGAGGGTAATAACTGTTATCAAATGTATCAGTAATCTTCCTTGAAAAGTGAAAAAGATAATCAGTTTGGATATCTATTTGAAATGAGATACTCTAAATAGTTCTAATTTTAATCATTGAATGTATTTACACTGTATTAGAGTAAATATTACTGCCCCAATAAGTGTAGCACTATTAGCTGCTAAAAAACTGTTAAAAGTGAAAATATTGGTCAAAAGCACCTACATAGCAACAGTTAATGAAGCATTTGATCCTATTAATTAAGAAGAAAAGGCAATTTTATCAGTGAATAAGATTAAAGCCGTTGGCTGGCGAACTTAGAATCATGTGCATTCTAGAAATTCCATCCCCATTTTTGAAAGTATATAATCGCTCCTTCAATATTGTAGTACATTAACTTCATGTTTTTATAGGAGCCCTTCATGAAATGATGAGATTACTAAAGCTTCCGGGTAATATACTGTACTCGCAAACTCAAGTGTTCTAATGGTTATATCAGCATCTTCCATATACATGAATATACGCTCATCAAATAATCCTACTTTCTTTAAAACAGAATTTCTAAAAAACATAAAAACACCCGGACAGATACGGGACGTCTGTTATTATATTGTCGTAATTATGATCTTTATATTCAAATCTATCTAATTTTTTCTAAACATATTTTGTATAAAAGCAGGCATAAATCTTCTTAGGAGCAATACAGAAAGACTTGGGGGAAGCTTACATAAATATTGTGTTGTACCATCCGGATAAACTACTTTTGGCATAAGTAAGCCAAATTTATGATTAACAGATAGGAATGAATATATACTTTCCAAAGTACCTGGTTGGAAAGAAATATCAGGATTAAGTACAAGATGATATTCAGCATCTAATTTTGAGAAAGATTTATTCCAATATTGTGAGCTCTTCCAAATCCTAGATTAGCGTTGTTAAAAATATATTCTACGCGTCTGTCTTTACATATTTCCCGTAAATCATCAACCGGAGAATTGTCAATGAGATAAAGCAGAACATCTAGTTTAGTATTTAAAAAGCTATCAATTGCTTCTTTTAGAATTACTGGATTATTTTTATAAGTTACTATTGTGGCAGTAATTTGCATAGTATTAATTTTTTAAAATAAATTCAAGCATTTCGTCCCAAGACGAAGTAAAAGGAAATTCAGGATCTGTTTTAATAACTTTTTGCCAGATCGATGTATCATTTCGAATGATGGCAGCCATTTTCTCAGCAAGAATAGTAGAGTCTGTTGGTTCAAAAAAGGATATCTTGTCATAAGATCCAACAGTTTCATGAGCATATTCTAATTCAGCTGCCAGAATTGGTTTATGAATATTTTTAAATTCTGTTATTGGCAATCCCCAAGTCTCAAGCTTTGATGGAAAAATAAGTACATCTGATTGTAAGTAATGAAGCATTACTTCATCTCTGGGCATTAAACCCAAAAATTTAATTTGCTCTACTCCATCACTGATTTTTTTTATTTTTCCAGCATATCTATTTTCCTCACCATTTAAAGTAAATTTAACTTGGAAATTATAAATATTTCTGCTGAGGAGAATTTTTACAGCTTCTACAATTACCTCGTAATTTTTAAATATTCTGGGAAACGCAGCATAAATGAAGGTTACAGTATGTTCTGTATTTCTTTCTTCAAAAAATATCCGATTTTCTTGATTATTTTTTGTATTTGGATAAGCAACTATAATATTAGATAACGGAAAATCAAATTGCTGATTAAATTTTTTCCTGATCCATTCCTGCTGAACAATAATGTATCTGTTGCTGTTTTGATTAATCCTGTATAAAAATTTATAAAGTAAGGAAAACAATACATGGGTCTTGTCATATCTAAATTCTGACCAATTTGTTTTATAAAAGATAGAAGGGTTATGGCAATAAACGCATTGTTTTTGTGTATTTAATAATCGAGGGGAAGTATCGTGAAGAGACAACCACAAATAGGGTTTTAAGCTCTTAGAAATAGTTTTAAAATAAAAATATTCGTAATATATCCTGTATAACCAACTTTTTTCTTGATTTAGGATATTCCCGAAAAGTTACATTTTTAAGATTGAGATCGAGAAATAAAATCTGTTCGATGAACCAGAGCTATTATTTGATAATTTTTATAGAAAATAGAATTTAAAGAATTGAGGCACTCATTTAATATGGTAAGTGGACCACCTTCAAAAATATTTATTGCAGAAACTACAATTATAGGCAATGGTTTATTCAAATTTCCCATTTCTTCGATTCAAAATTAAATTGCTTAACTACTTTTGCGGGAGTGCCAACTGCAATAGAAAAGGCAGGAATAGTTTTACTTACCACTGAATTTGCTCCAATGATACTACCTCTGCCAATCCGAACTCCAGGTAATATAGTAACCATTTCTCCAATCCATACATTTTGTTCAATATATACCGGTTGACCTGTAACAATTCGTAATTTTGGAGGTTCATCTGGAGAACTATGTTGATTGTCACCTGAATAAACCCCATGATTATGATCAGTAATAAATACTTTGCTTGCAATTAGTACATTATCCTCTATTGTAACAGCATGCGTACATCCAATGTGTAACATAATCGTTTATTTCAACATTATTTCCAATAAATAATCTGGGATTTGATGCCAAATCAAATTTTTCACAATCTAAACGCAAGCCAATGCCAGCAGTAAAATTTTTACCAATATGGATTCCATTTCTACCCTTTATAAAAATTGGAAATCGTATTATTCGGGCACTTGGAAAAAATAACTTAGTTAAAATCAAATTTTTCCCTAATCGAATTAATCCAATAAAGGAATTCTGTTGAATAATTTTTTTTAGACTACTCATAAATACCTTTTATATATTTTATAAGACAATAAAATTTAGAATGACTAAAATTAGCCAGTAATGCTAGTTTTTAACGATAAGGTATATGTTAAGTAAGTTTGGATACTACTAATCAATTCAATAATTCCTCTAATGCTTCTACAGAATGTTTTGGGTCAAAAAGTTGTTTTTGTTTGCCAAGATGAATATAAATGTCATCTCTTAATTGTTTAGTTGAGAGTAAAACATGGATCGCTTCCAGCAAGCAGTCTACTATTTCCAACAGGGACTAACAATTTTTCATGATTTAAAATTTCGGAGGGACCTGTTAAACAATCAGATGAAATTGCCAATTTTCCTAGAATTATAGCTTCTAATAACACATTTCCAAAACCTTCAAATTTGGTACTTAATACTAGTAAAGAACTGTTGGCTATATACGGATATGGATTTCGTTGATTTCCTATAAAAAAAACAAATTTCTGTAAACTATTATCAATGACTAGTTTCTCTAAATATTCTTTATCACGGCCCGCTCCCACAATAAGTAACTTATAACTTTGATTATAATTGGCATTTGCTATTTTTATAGCTTTAATTAAACTAGTGAAATCTTTCTGGTTCTCATCAAGTCTTCCGACTGATATAATGTATTCACCATTAATTACTCCATCCGGTAGTTGATATTCTTGCAAGGACAAGGGTATTATTTCTTTCTCAAAAGTAGGATTATAAATGAGACGTAATTGATCAGTATTACAAAAAGGCTTTAATTGAGAATACCCACGCTTAGAAATTGCTAGTATAAAATCATACTGTTTTAATTTTTTAGCCCATCTATCAATTCTATATGATTTCAATAATCCACTAAAAAGATGGTCTAAGGAAAAGTGTACAAATATTATTTTTGTTAAATTCTTATATTTAAAGAAATAATCTGGCATAACACTATCTGCCTGTACTAATGTTGTAGGTTGATTTTGCGAAATTATTTCGTCAAATTTTTTTTTCTAAAATTATATTGTATTTTAATCGAAACAAAACATATTTTATTTTGTATATGTATCCTTTTGCATAAGAAGTTTGAACTTTATGAAAGAGGTCGCCAACTTCTGAACTGGTTAGATAAATAATCTTCACAGACTCATGAATACTTTTTTCGAGTGTTTCTACACAATTAACATCAAACATTACGCATAACGTAATTTCATATTTATTACTTTGTGACAACTCGTTTAAGTAAGAAATAGTGGTTTTTTCGGTACCGCCGTACTTTAAAGATGTAAGGAAAAAAAGGACTTTTGTTTTCATATAAAATTTAAATTATCCTATTCCAAACCTATTTTTTTATAATTTATTAATACTATCAACTAGTGTTAGTTATTTGAAAGCTCGGAACTCTAATACACCCATTGCTCCACCTTTTTGGCCAGGCCCATCTGGTTTTAGTGCTTTTACTTCAAAATAACGAGCCCGGGTGGGTGGAAAGTTAAATACAATATGAAGTGATGAATTGTTACTTTTTTCTGCTAATTTGGTCCAAGTGCTGCCGTCTATAGAGGATAATAGTTGAAATTCAGTAGGAAAAGTACCTGTTCCAAAATCAATTATTGTTTGTTTTATTTTATCATTTACTTTACCCAAATCGATTTTTAATGTCCATGCATATTCGCCACCTGCATGCGCACGAGTACTCATATTACCATCTACTGCATTTTCGGCGTAAAATCTTCCTTGCCACGCAAGTAAGGGCTTACCGCTATTATTTAGTAAATAAGTAACAGCGCCTAATGCGAGATTTTTTGGTTCTTTACTTTTGCCGATCTCGTATTTAAAATTTAGAATTGAGCCGATTTGGTCATTTACGACAGGTTTGCGGTCACCAGTTGGGCTCAACATAAAATTGCCTGCTATTCGATATCCGTTTGTAACTTCTGCTTTTTCTTTGAGATTATTAGGCATGAATTTATCAGTTGAATCTTCTTTTGACGCAACTATATAAGATTCACCTGCATTTAAGGTTAGCGGAGGAATCGCAACATATTGATATCCGTCGGCATCTACTTTTAAATTATTCGTATTTAAATCAGTAGAAAATACCGGATAGTCATTTACAAATTTTTTGATAACAATGTTGTGAGTATTCTTATTACCTGCTATGAATTGCCGCCCAATTCCATAAATGATAATTGGATCTGATTCTACAATTATTCTCATGCCTCGATAATACTCTTTATCATCGATTATTGGCTTTCCTTTGTCAAGAGGCAATACTTTACTTTGTATTCTTAATCCTGAAGATTTTAAATTAGTACTGAAAATATAATGCTCGTCAAGTATTTTACTTGCACGTTTCCCTGGTACTATTGATATAGCCTTTATTCTGGTGCTTTTTGAGATTTTAACCGGGGTCTTGTATAATTTACTTTTTGCAGAAGGCTCTGTTCCATCCGTTGTATAATATACTTTTGCATTATCCTCTGTGTCAAAATACAATATTTGGGTTGAATCGTAGACACTATTTTTATTTAAAGATGACTTTGGCGGGGAAGTAATATTTTGATTTTTTTAACAAATTCACCAATCTTTGCTAACAATGGAGTGTAATCTTCATTAATAACTTCGCCATCAGGTGGAATCGGGACATCGAGCATGTAAGTAGCACCTACTGCCCAGTTTGATTTGATATTTTCTATTATTCTCTCCGCAGATTTAGGGGTTCTATGTTCTTTAACAGGTATCCAAGACCATGTACTATCTAATAAATTATCGACTTCTATTGCCACTTTTTTCTTAATTATAGATGGTTTTGCTACAATTAGGTTATTTTCTGCATTTCCTGTATAACCTTCGTAAACTAGAACATCAGTATCTGGATATCTTAGTACTGTTCCACCATTACCCCATCCTGGATTATTAGAAAATATCACATGAGGATTTCTAGTACGAACGACTGGCAATATTTCATCCCATGGAAACCAACGTGGATCTACTTCGTTTTTAAATAATTCTGGGGTACCTCCCATATCAATCCAAAATCCATCCACACCCATGTCAACTAATTCCCTGATTAACCCTTTATTTAATGTTCCCCAAGTTCCATCAATTCCTGTATCATTCACTTTTTTGTTCCATGTATGATCTGGAGCAAAATATCCGACAAATTTGATGTTTTTTTTGTGACATGCTTCGATCAGTTCTTTAACAATATTCCTGGATGTTTTCATTTCATACTTACTGGGAGTTGTAGATGGCCATAATCTGATTCCATCTCCTCCTTTTACGGAGCAGTTAAGTACTTTTCCGCCAATATCTACTACGGCTTGGACCCATTTGTCAGCATTGAAATTCTTTATTCGCTCTTCAAATATTTTTATCTCTTCTTTTGAAGACAATGCAGGTTTTACGGCTGGACTAAGTGGAAACCATACACCAAATTTAGCATCTGTCAACCACTTGGAACGGTAAGGTTCCGCAATGAAATCTAAAGATTTTTGATCAGTTTTTCCCTGAGAATCAGTAACTTTTACTACAAATGGAAACTTGCCTTCTTTTGTAGGAGTTCCTTGTATTTTTCCATCCTTAGTTAAGGTAAGGCCATCAGGCAACTTTCCTGTAACAATTGCCCATTGATATGGTTTTTGCCCCGCATCTGCAGCTAACTGAAAGTAGGGTTTACTTCCAGATTCTGTCCAGGATTGATATGGCATTCTATCTACAAAGGCAGGATATATTGAAGTTGATTGCTTCTGTGCATACTCACTTGTAGAGGTGGATATAATTTTAACTAAGCCATTTTGAGCCAGTGCAGCATGGCTCAAAAAAGAAAAAAATACAAATAAATATCTGGTTTACAGTTAAGTTCATAGCGTTCTCATTATGATTTTCAGCCAAAGAAACGAATTTCACTGTAAATTTTGTATGTTTTGTGATACCGAAAGCGAGGAAGCTCTGTTTTTTATGATCAGAAATATGATTTTGCTTGCTAGATAAGAAAGGGTTAAGAAGGATGTTCTCCAAAAGACATAGTTCATGAAAATATTAATATCATCAATCAAGATATTTGATACATAAACAATTAATGTAACTAAGATGTAACCGAAATAACTAATTCGTGTAGGGTCAAGAGTTTTAAATGAATTTCTAATTACACCAATGAAAGTACCGATAAAGCCTGAATATATAATTGCACCCCAAAAGCCTAAAAAATGAAGTGCAACATAATTATATCTACTAGTAGGGCCACCATCAGTTCGGCCATAATGATAGTTCAAAATATCAGCTCCTATTGCTTGTGGAGGAGTAAAGTCAAATCCTAAGTTTTTTAGTACAGTTCCCCATCCTGGGTAAAATGCGTAATTTAGAAATGATTTTTCAGTTATAGACGCCATTACTGCGTCATTATAGCCGAGGAGGAAAATATCTCCGCTAGATAACAAACGGATAAAAACTCCCTGAACTGCACCCATGGCATCGGCTCCAGAAGTAATCGAAAGTACAAGTACAGGAAAGCAAGCCAAAACTAAGATAAAGATTCCGGAAATTTTAAGAGGTTTTATTTTTCCTTGATAGATAAGTGGAAACTGCATCATAAAATATTGAAAGATAAAAATAAGTATGGCACCTTTCGAGCCTGTTGTTAATATTCCAAATGCTGCGAAAAACCAACAAATAATATCAAATAAATTAAATTTTTGTTTTAAAATAAGCATCTTATAAAACAAAACTAAGGGACATAGCATTCTGTAGGAAGTTATAAATGCCATAAGAATACCATGTTCAGCAAATGCAGATAGGTGATTCGCTCCCTCGTCAAAAAGCACAATTCCAACAACCATAAAACTGACTATCTCACAGCCAATGTACATAGTGCCAATTACCCAGGTGAAAATATCAAATTCTGTAATTATATTTTCTTCACCAGGTACTACTTCTGGTTGGGAAACAAAATCTAGTCGAATTGGTGGTATGTATCTCGCCACTACTAAACCGGTGAATAATGCTACTTCTGTTGTTAAGAATGACCATTTATAAAGAGGATCAAGCTGCATTTGGTGACTTAGGAAAAACACGCAAAATGCCCCCCCAGCCATGCTTGTAACAGTCCAAACTAACGGATCAAATAAGCCCCAATACATTTTTCGGTAAAGCACCATGTATAAGGCAACTAAAATTACATAGATAGTTACATAAAAACTTAGATCATCTAAAACAGTTAATGCTAATTGTGCATGATTCATTTTTTATATTTTTTCTTGCAGGCTATACAATTTTTTTCTTATCCAAACATAATATCCACAAAGATAACCATAGTTACTTATTATAACTTTTATTAAGTTTTTGTGATATTTTTCGTCTTTTCCATGTGAACTGACACCATTACCATCGTAAATTGAAATCAACTTCGGGATATATACAAATTGTGAAGTATGGGAGTTGAAAAGTTCTATGTTATAGATATGGTCTGCGAAGATCCTGAATGACTGATCGTAAGATTTATGCTTATATACAGATTTTGGGTAGAAAATGGCTTGATGGGACACGCTTCCAAGCGCCATTGACCATTTGTTTAACTTACCGTTATATAAACGGTTTATTGTTTTTATGTAGGCATTTCCATAATATATTCCGTCGTGTTTCTCAAAATAAGGTACTACTTCTTCTATTATCGTCGGTGATAACAGTAAATCATCTGCTCCTAAAAAAATCAGCCAGCTTCCATTTGCTAAATTGAGACTTTTATTCATGGCATCGAAAATACCATCATCATGTTCACTAACAAACTGACTAATATGAACTCTGTATTTATTGATCAGCTCAATTGTTCCATCGTTCGATCCACCATCAATTATAATATATTCAATATTTTTATAAGTTTGATTGATAACACTCTGTAATGTATGCTCTAGAGTTGAAATGGCGTTGTAAACAACAGTTACAATTGAAATTAAGGGAAGTGGATTAGAATTCATAGAATAAATAATTTGAAATTGACTTATAATTTCAAATAACTAATAACACTTTTATTAATTATTTAGATGACCCATTTGTAAATTGGTATTAATACTATAAAAGGTTTTCACGATGCATGCTAGTTTAAAACTTCTAAGATAGACTTCCCGAAACTGGTAACATTATTGGAATAGTCAATTGACTGCCGACTCACTCCATTTTCGAGGACAGTTTTCATTATTGAAGTAAGTTCATTACTTGAATTAGTAGAGAAAAATATACAATTTTTATCAATCTGCTCACGATGCACCTCGATATCACTTAAAATAATAAATTGGCTTAGTGCCTTTGTATCTTCTACTACTGTACTCCATCCTTCAAATAAAGATGGTTGAATTATAGCAGCTGCATTATCCATTAAGCTCAATTGATCAGCTCTGCTTATAAAACCAAGAAATTTTGTCCATTTTTGAATACCGTTTAGTTCAACGTAATCCTTCAGTGTCTGAAAATAATCTTTGTTTCTGTGATCGTTTTCACTTCCAGTGAATACAACCTGGAAATTCAGGTTGTATTCTTTTAAAGCAGATATTGCCTCTAAAATAACTATATGGTTTTTATGTTTCCAGAATTGATTTGGGGACATAAAATAAGTTCCTAAAATTCCATATTTCTCTTTTACTACTATAATATCAAGATGCTTGTATGTTGGTAATGAAGTAGCGAAACGTAATAGCCTTAAATTGCAATTATGATCAGGATAAAATTTTTGGAAATCATTCATTGCATTTTTGCTACTAAAAATGATTACTCCTTTACTCCGAGAAATAATTAACTGTTCGTTCTTTCGAAATTTTATCTCGGTATCAGAAAACATATGAGGCAGGTACCACTCCTGAAAATCTGGAATCCAAAAGAAAGGAAATTTACCCAGGCAAATACCCTTCTGATAAGGATATACAATGTCAGGAAGATTCTTAAAATATACAGATTTGTTAGTTAATACTCTTGTGATTTTATTTTTAATTCTTTCTGGGAGCGTAAGATTTATATTAATTGGAACAAATTTAACATATGGATAATTGATAGCTAAAATGTCATTAATAGGCGAATTTACGCCATGAAGTATTGTTAATTCTGGCTTTAATTTATCTTCTAATGTATTTAATGCACTTATAATATTTAGTATATAAATTATACCTCCTGACCAAGTTGTATAGTCAGATAAAAAAGAAGCCCAATATTTTTTCTATTTATATTTGAGTTATCCATGAATAGTAATTTTTTAAACCTAACTCTAAATTAAACGATGCCTTGTAACCCATTTTAGTTAACAAACTAATATCCGCTTTCCAATGTACAGGATCTCCTGCTTTTTACCAATCCATTAAATTGAAGCAATTTTTTAACTGGAAAGAAATTTCAAAAGGTACTAACAGCATTGTTAATCGTTATTTCTTCACCATTGGCTACATTTATAGATTCACCTTGGTACAAAGTGTTTCTCAGGCAGCAAAAGATAGCTTGAACGACATCATCTATATAAATGAAATCTCTTGTTTCAGTACCAGTTCCAAACATAGTTATAGAATCGGTATTTTTTGCTTTTTGAAATAAATCCCAGTATAATTGCTTCTTCAATTCCGGTCCATATGCCGAGAACACTCTTAACGAACAAGTAGGTATTTTGTAATAATCATGAAACATTTTGCAAATTTGTTCAGCTTGCGCTTTATGAATTCCGTAAGGTGAAATTGGATTCAAATCGGATTGCTCATAAATAGGTAATGTTTGAGGATTCCCATATACAGCTGCGCTTGAAATATTGATAAACCTGCAATCAGGTTGATATTGGCGTATTGCATCTAATAGTTTAAAGACATTATAAGTATTCAGAGTGAAGTCTCTTAAAGGATTAATTAGTGAGTCAGGTACACTGGCGGCACCCGAGCAATTTATACACACCTCAAATTTTGTTTTTTGAAATATAGTATGATAATCTGCATTAGTAGCGTCAATAAGATGATAATTAGGCTTTACATAATCTACTACAACATCACATTCATATAATTCATATAAACCTGAATTATAAATATATTGAGCTACGTTCCTTCCAATAAAACCATTTGAACCAATTACTAATATTTTCATTTTTCCTTTTTTCATATCCATTGTTGATTGGATCAAATTATTTGAAATGGGCATTTCGTGCATTTGTAAGACTTTGAACTTAGAAGGTATTATTAATTTGGATTGGTAGAAAGTTCTGAATATTGAGGAATCTAAACATGTAATAATTCTAAAGGAATTATAGTAACCAATTGCAAATTAATAGTAACCAGTCGGTGTTTAGCAATGCATTAAAGACTATTTAGCTATATTTTTTGGGAAATGTAACTATACATCCTGCCCGGCACATTTTTTTCATCAAATATAGAATCGCCAACTTTTAATCCATATAGAAAGGCGATCCCTGGTATATTTGCAATAAATCCTATTCTGTTTGATAATATGGATTTGAAGTAAGAAAGCCTGTTTTCTTTAAATTTTGATATACTCTCCGTTGTAATTGGAAAGTAATTAATTGGCGAGTCATAAAATTTCATCTCATGCCTTATCTGTAATCCGGCATCCGTCATTGCAGTTTTATATTCCTCAGCTGTAAATGCATTTTCACCACCGTAAAATTTATGCAAAGGATGCATTTTTAAAAACCATTTCTTATCTGCATCGTTATAAATAACATGGTCACGTGCGGTAAATAAGATTCCACCCGGTTTTAGTACGCGAGCACATTCAGAAATAAATTTTGGCAATTGATAAGCATGGTGCATTGCCTGTCGTACATAAACGATATCAAAGCTTCCATTTTCAAAACCTATTTCTTCTGCATACTTCTCATGAATGCTTAAATTATTAAGTTCATAATGTTTTTTTAATATTCTGATTGCATTAGCACCAACAGTATCACTAGGGTCTGGTTCAACTGCTGTTACTTCGTATCCTTTTTTCGCAAAATTTATAGAACTGATGCCATTCCCAGCACCAATATCTAGAATGGATTGACCATTAGGCGCATATTTTTTTAGTAACTTTAATGTTTCCTCAAATTCTTCACTGCTACTAAAACGCTCAGAATTTAGAATCAGATCTTCGTCAAAGTAAGCCAATCTTACCAAATCATCGTATTCCGGATTTTGCCTTATTGAAATTATTGTCTCGTGCCAGTTCATGTTGTAAATTTTATAATTTTCGCGGGATTGCCAGCAACAACTGCAAAGTCAGGAACGTCTTTAGTAACTACGCTTCCGGCTGCAACTACCGCTCCTTTGCCAATAGTAACTCCTTTTAAAATAATAGAATTAAAACCTATCCATGCCATATCCTTAATGATTACCGGACCATGTTTAACATTATCCCAATTTTTGTAGTAACCAATCTTATTCTCATCAATTCCTTTTTTCCAATCCTTTACATCATCTTTCCGTTCAGATGATATAAGAGAATGTGAGTTATTATCTGCAACTGTACATCCCCAAGAGAACATTACATCATTACCAATTTCAATGTTCTCAATACAAATAAACATTCCTCCTCCTATAAATACTCTGCTTCCAATTGTAATTTTACCCGTTTCTTTCTCAAAAATATAATTACCATTTACTATAGAATTATCACCAACTGTAAAGCGGATGTTGTTATTGCTGCCATTCCTGATTTCAATATTTGCTCCCTTAATAGTTGAACCTTTACCAATAAGCATCAAGTGTTCATTTTTTCTTTTTGAAGAAATAGCATAATTTATTATTTTACCTATGTATGCTTTAATGTTCAAAGTCAAAATGTTTTATGTTGATAATGGTATACTTACATTAGTGACATTAAAATAATATCAATTAGCTAGTCCAGATTTAATATTTAGATAGTTATGAATATTATAATTTCTTTTGTATTTAAACAATGCTTTTTAGTATAGAGTTAAACTTATTAATAATAAGAATACTGCAAATGGATTTATAGTCTACACGAGTTTATCTTTAATACGTTGTGAGAATGTTGGTTTTTCAAGTTGAAACAGATTATAATCTGCATCCTATTATATGCAACTGAATGTGGCTCTGAAGCAAATATGAGTAAACTAACTTTTTTTTCACGGAGCATTATTGAATAGTTTCCTATGTTCAAACTAAGAGATAGTTTTTTTAATTAGCTAATTACAAACTGTATTTTATTAATAACTTTTCTCCATAACTTATCAAATAATCCTTGATATGCAGGATTGGTTTTGCGGTACAATTTTTGGAGTTGTATTATAGCAGGTTCATTAATTGAAATTCTTGTTGGATATGACGTTATAAAATAATCTTTGTCAAAAACATTAATTTCATAAGGGTTAGATCCTTTTGTATGGGTAGCACTCTTATCAAAACCTATATTTTTAACTAAACTGCTGTCTGGAAAAAGTGACACTCCATTATGGTTAAATACGGCCCACCACCAACGTATTGCCCAGGAATTAACATTATTGTTACCTTCCATTTGATTAAGCAACATTGTTGAATAGGGGTATGAATTGTTAAAATCGAATTTTCTTATTAACTCTTTATCTGTTTTTAATCTTTGATATCCTGTGGATAATGGGTCAAATTGGTTCCAGGCTCTTTTCCATGTACCCCAACCCCAGGAAGAAATCAGCGGAATAAAATATGAACTACCTGTCTGTGTTGAATCAATTGGGAATTGGTAACCTGAAACATGCATTACTTTTTCATTTGAAATAAATTTGTTTAAAGCTTGATTCATATATTCCAGGAAACCTTTTGACGTAATGAGATCATCTTCCAGAACGATTACCTTTCCATGTTGATTTACTTTCTCTGTTACCCCATCTATAATCGAATTTGCCAGGCCCTTATTAGTTTCAGACTCAATAATATGAACTTCCTTACACCATTGTGTTTTCTTTATTATTTCTCTAACTTCTTTTATATTAAGCAAATCTTCTTTGTTCCCTTCATCCTTTGCTCCATCTGCAAAAATATAAAGGATAGACTCGCTTGCTAAAGTATTTTCTGCTAATGCTTCTAAGGTTTGCCTGGTATGCGCTGGGCGGTTAAATACAAATAGAAGTATAGGAGCTAATTCATTGTTCATAAGGTTAGATTGTAAATTGAGTAATTATACAGGTTTCAATACGTGTATACGTTACCAAGTTTTCAAGCGTTGCGCTACTTTATAGGCTGGTAAGAAATTTGTAGTTTTCTGAGCATATCAATAAAGTGCTTTTTGCACCATGATATGTTTCTTCTACGAAAGAAATACCCTTATTTTTAAATACTTCCTTTAATTTTTTTACGGTTTCCTGTTCGCCGGTTCTTTCATAATCATCCATTATAATTATAAATTCGTCGGCTAAATTATTATTCTCAACTAAATCAACAATTTGGGATCTTGAAAAATGATCACTTCCCCAGGGCCGTCGACCAATATAAAATCAAACTTTTCACTATTTAGTTTTTGAAGAAGTCCCTCATAAACCTTTGTTTCAAACCCCTCTATGCTTTTGTATTCCAAGTTAAGTAGGATAGTGTTGGGAACCACGTTGTGAATCGTATTCGAGAAAAAATTTAACCAGTTTTGATCCTGTTCAATTATGGTAAGCTTAGACCCAACAGATGCCTCATGGTACTGATAGGATAACTTAGAGGTTTCACCAAGACCAAATTCTAAGATATTCCTGGGTTTGATGTCATTATAAACACGAAAAAGTATGTATAGAAATGGATAACCTGCTGCCCATCTGCCTGGATAAAGAGATTGTTTTTTGAACCAGGTAGAACCGCTGATAGCAGAATTGAAAATGATACTCCAGTTTGTTTCGTCCGTTTTTTTTTCTGATCTCTTCCAGCACTCCATAACTTCTTGCCTGGCCTATAACTATATTTTTGATAATCTTTAACATTGTGTGAGGTTTTAGTACAACTTTTAAATATTAACCGGTTTTAAATTCATATATAAGTTCAAATACCAAAAAAGTATAGAATCTATTTGCGTAGTAAGTAATCTGAAATGAATTATAAACTAAAATTAAAAAACATTGTAAGACTCCTTAGCTGCATTTTAAATAATATTCTTGTTTGTTGAAATAGTGCCATACTAAATACCGCGGCTACAAATTGAGAAATAGTAGTGGCAAATGCGGCTCCAAAAGCTCCATATCTTGGAATAAGGTATAAATTTAGCAATACATTAAAAATTAATCCCAATACCGTTCTGTATAAGCTGAATTTTTGTAAGTTTTCAATTATCAAATATTGGCTTGTTGCTACTCCTAAAAACATAGGAACCAGTGACCAGATATGAATAACCAGAATTCCGGAGGCCTGCATGTAGTCTGCTCCATATAAAACTTGAATTATTTGATCTGAAAACAGAGTTACCAGGATCGCTAATACTATGGAGATACGTGCCATCCAATTAATAAAGAACTGATTTTTTCTAATAAACAGCTCCTGACTTGTTTTTTTTGCATGGACCAATGAAGGCAGGTAGCTGCTTGATACAGCCATTGGTAAAAAAATAAAAATATCGGAAATCTTTATTGCAGAGCTAAACAGACCAAGCTCCTTTTCATTAACCATAGATCCGAGCATAACCTGGTCTATCCGCATATAAAGTATTACTGCCAAACTTGACAAAGTAAAAGGCCAGCCTGCTCGAAGTAACTTTTTAGCAAGTGAAATACTTACTGTCCACTGAAATATATTATTATTTTTTTGATAAAGAATTGTTAAAAAAATGTAGGATAAAAGCGCCTCAAAGCCCATTCCGGCCGCGAACCATACCAATGGTTTATTACTGACTAATAAATATACTCTCAAAAATGCTCCCAGTACATATGCTGTATTTTTAGAAACAACAGTAAGCTTGGACTGGAGTTTTGACTGAAAGTCTAAATCAATAAGATCCAGAGGAGTGATAAAAACATTAAGTGATAAGAATGCCAGCAACCAGTAATAATCTGCATTCAGATTAAGTAAGTAAAAATAAATGAGTATAGCTCCCAGCACAAATGGGATGATAAGTAACCTCATGAAAAACGAAGTACCCAATATTTCATTTTTCTTCGATGGATGTTCTAAGATTTCCTTTATCAAAAAGCCATCCATTCCCAGCTTGCCTACCGTTCCTGCAATCGTAATAAACGCTAATACATAGTTTAATTCGCCCCATTGAGACGGCCCTAAATATCTGGCAACCCAGATTCCTACTATTAGTCCTATAACAAGCTTAAGTACCTTGTCTAATGACAACCACAAAATGTTTGAAACCACTGGCGTGGCCAATTTAGATTTTATTTCTTTGAATTTGGTTGTTATTATCACTTCTTTAAAGACAAATTAATTAACGTATTTGAATAATCGAACTTGAATTTCAGAAAGATTCAAGTATGAATATACGTTTTAATGCTAAACTTAAGTATAACTGTATATTACAAATACTAATCGTTTAAAATTACCCAATACTGCAGAATTTTTAATTCCAGCTTACTTTGAATAAACTTTTCTGCCAAGCTTAATTCCAAAAGGAATAGAAAAAATAGGCCTTGTTATGTTTTTCTTGAATAAGAGAATATAAGCTAAACAAGTAACTCCTCCTAAGAATGCACAGATAAAAAAGAAACGAAAGCGTTTAGGACTACTTTTAACAAGAGGGACCTTAGCAGGCTCGAGAACCTTAAAAACTGGTTTTTCTTCTTTTACTTTAATTAACGCCTGCTCATAACGACGAATCAGATCATCATGCAGTGACTCTGCGAGAAGATAATCAGATTGTAAGCGTTGTTCTTCTATTCGGGCTACATTAAGAAAAGGATTACGATTTCTATCTCTATAAGCTTTGTAACGAGTACTCTGATTTTTTTAACCGCGCTTTGGCGGCCGAAACCTGATCTTTGAGCAAGACAACTTGCTGTAAAGCTTTAGCTGTTCTATACTCTTCAACATAATTTACAAGGTAATTTTTAGCGGCTTCAACTAAAATGGATGATACAAAAGGATCTTCGGTATCTGCGGATATAGTTACAACCCCAATTTTCTGATCTATTGTTGAATTTATCAATCCTATTGCTCCCTTAATATTCCCCGTTTCTGTTGCTGAAAGTGATAGAATTTCCGGATTAGAGAGCTTTACGGGTTTACCTGTCTTTTTTGATTTCCTCCTTGAAAACAATTTAGAAAAAAAACTTTGAGTCGTATCCCGCTGTAAAAATAGTTTAAGCGATTTGTAAGAATGATTATCCTGATCAATAACCGGCTGCTCTAACAAAAATATCCCAAAATTCGAACTTTGCAATATTACCGGGTAAAGATCAGGAAGTAATTTTTCAGCTCCTTCTGAGTTTATCCCCATTGAGAGTAAAGAATAAGAACTTTTTTTGCTCCTCCATACTCAGGTAACAAAGTTATACTGGATTCATACCTTTTGGTTAAAGTATAACTATATGCAAATCCAAAAATTCCGCAAATAAAGGCAATAACAATTAGTGAGAATAAATGTTTTAGAAAAAAGATACTATATCTTCAAAGCGAAGATCAAGAACCGAGCTTGACTTTGAAGGTATTTCAACTTGACGATCAGACATATTGTTTTCTGTATAATTCATTGGTAGCACTACTAATTTTTGTTACTTATACTAATAACTGCAATAGTTAGCGTGCTTGCTATGGAGGCAAGGAAAGAAAATAAAGCTATACGTTCGCCGGGAGTTCTTTCACGATCCTGGCGCATTGCTTTAATAGGAACAGTTACTATTGAACCAGGCTCAACTTTGGGATAGGACCGAAAAAATAAAAATTTCTTTGATCTGTGTGTCCTTCCGTTTGGATAAGAAACGTAAACTCTGCTTTTCCAGCCTAGTTCAGTATATCCCCCGGCCTGGGAAATATAGTCCTTGTAAGAGAACTGATCATCATAATTCATTATTGATGGGTTTTGTACACCACCTTGTATACGAACAGTTTCAGATTCTTTCGGAATATAAAGGGTGTCTCCATCTGCAAGTAAAATATTAGAAGCCAATGAAGGCGTTTCGAGAATCGCATTCAGGTCTAGAGCTATTAATTCCTGATCCCGATAAAAGCGAGCACCTTTAATGTAAGCGCCAGGCTTAATACCACCAGATTTTGGGAAAAGATCTGATATACGTTCAAAGTTTGAATTAATAGTATAATTACCCGGATATTTAATTTCGCCAAGAATTGTCACTGTTTTCTGAACTTCATAGCGTGGTGACTTTCTGACAATTATTATATCGTAAGGAGAAAGTTTAAATTTTTGATCTGTTGGGTTAATAACCAAATTATCAGACACATCAATTGTGAAAACCCGAACATTCTGCGCACTAGGTAAATCTAACGTATCGTTTTTTATTCTACGGGAAACCTCTATCCTATAAGGAATACCTCCTTCGGTGTACCCGCCTGACTGAAATATTAAATCTGCTATTGTTATATCTTTATAGTAGTAATAATTTCCTGGATTAATTACGGAACCTGTAATTGACAAAAAAGTAAATTCTTTTAATTCTTCAATAGACTTAATTGTTAAAATGTCTCCTGGAAGTAATGGAATATCTCCAATTTCTCCATTTACTAATTTTCTCAGATCAATAGATACAATTCCAGTTTGAGTATCTCCACTTGATCTTTCAAGAAGTGCTCTGTTCAAAAATGCTCTTGGGCTTAATCCTTGGGCAATAGTTATCAGTTTTAAAACTGTATTTGATCTGTCTTCAAGAGCATAAACACCAGGTATAGTTACTGCTCCTCTTACTTCAATCTGATTACTAACCACATCCATTATTTTTTTAACGGTAATTACATCACCATTAAAAGGTATTAAGGTCGCTAATTGTGTTGAATCGGCACTTCCGATCATATAGCTCGTTCCGGTATTACGCTGATATGTAATCAGGGATGTATACGCATCTGGTGTATAACCTCCTGCGTATCTTATAATATCCAGGATTTTTTCACCTGATTTTGCCTCAAAAATTCCTGATCTTTTAACTTCTCCTTTTAATTCAATCCTGGTTTCATATGGGCGTATCAAAATAATATCCTGATCCTGTAAAGCTATATTGTCATTTAAATCGGCATCAACAAGAAAACGATATAAATCGATTTTTTTATGATTTTGTTATTCCTTATTACTTCTATATTCCGGAAAGAACCATTCCTGCTAGGTCCGCCGGATAATGATAGCGCATTAAAAGCAGTAGCCAGGGATGAAACAGTGTAGGTTCCAGGATTAATTGCTTCACCGGTAATCATAATCCTTATGCTTCTTACATTGCCAAGAGTGATGGAAGAATAAGTTCCGGAACCAGGACGGTTCAATGTAGAATATGCCTGTCTGAGTCTGTTAACAATTCGTTCTATAAGCTTGTTCTATCGTTAAACCATTCACATAAACGGGTGCAAGGTTTAACATTTTCACTTGTGCCTTCCGGGCTGATTTTCATTCTGAAGTTATCCACGGAATTTCCGTAAATATCCACAACAAGTTCATCTTCTGGTCCCAATATATAATTTCTGGGAGTTGCAATTCTTAAATTCGGCTCAAAAGTGTTGGTTGAAGTTGCGAAAAAGGCCGATCCGAAAGTACGATTTAACCTTCTTAAATATGCTCTTCTCAAACCGGTTGAATCCCTCTGATTATTGGCTTCTTCGTCTAATTCATCTTGATCTCTTGTTTCATCCAATTCATCACGATTAGGATCTTTAACTTCTTTTTCCCCTGGTTGTATACGCTTGCGCATGGTAGAAATCTGATCAAGAGTATATCCGCGTTGTAGTGCGGCTTTCTCAATGTCCAGGTCTGACATGCCAGCCGATTTAGCTTGATTATAAAATTCGACAGCCTGAGAACCTGAAGCAGGGCTAGATTGGCCGGGAGTTTGTTGGGGAAGAGACGGTATCTGGTTCTGACCAATAGCAATCGTGTTTACCAGGAGGATAAAAAAGAATGTTATTCTAAGGCCAGGCAAGTTCCTATATGATAAATAATGCATGTAAGGTATTAGTAGTATATTAATTACAATTTTATGAGAGCAGGAAGGATCGAAAAATTATTCTTAACAAATCACTTTATTATAAGCAAGTTGCAAAACTACGAAATGTAAAATAACTTTGATAACAATCTTAAAAAATTGTCATTTTTTAAGATTGTTAATTTTTTTAATCGTTCATTTTCACAGCAATCGACAGCTCATTTAACTGAACACCGGAAATTGTAGACGGGGAATCTATCATTACGTCACGTCCTGAATTGTTTTTTGGGAAAGCAATGAAATCACGGATCGAATCTACACCTCCAAATAAGGAGCAAAGTCTGTCAAATCCAAATGCAATTCCTGCGTGGGGGGAGCTCCAAATTCGAACGCGTTCATCAGGAAGCCAAACTGTTCCTGAGCTTCTTCCGGAGAAAATCCTAATATCCCAAACATTTGCTGCTGAAGGTCACGTTCAAAAATACGTACTGATCCTCCGCCAACTTCAACACCATTGATAACCATATCGTATGCATTAGCCCTTACTTTGCCTAAATCGCTGGCTAATAATTCAATATCTTCCGGTTTTGGGCTTGTAAAAGGATGATGCATGGCAAACCAGCGGTTCTCTGCTTCTCCGTATTCCAATAGCGGGAAATCCAGAACCCATAACACGCGGTAATTAGCTGGATCGCGGAAACCCAGACGAGTTCCCATTTCCAGGCGGACTTCATTTAATTGTTTACGCGCTTTGTCAGCATTACCGGACATAATAAGGAGCAAATCCCCCGGCTTAGCATCCAATATTTCGACCCATTTTTTTAGGTCTTCTTCGGAATAAAATTTATCAACAGACGATTTAATAGTTCCATCTGTGTTATAACGGACATAAATTAGTCCTTTTGCACCAATCTGCGGACGTTTAACCCAGTCCGTCAGCTCGTCCATTTGTTTGCGTGTATAAACCGCACAGCCTGGTGCGCAAATACCAACGACCAGTTCCGCATCATCAAATACACCAAACCCTTTTCCGGAGGTGAAATCCTGGCTTTCTCCTTTAAGTTCGGCAAATTTCATTTCGAAACGTATATCCGGCTTATCGGAACCGTATAAACGCATAGCATCAGCATATGTCATACGCGGAACTTCCGGTAATTCTATACCCTTAACCTTACTGAATAAATTGCGGATCAGCCCTTCAAATGTGTTTAGGATATCTTCCTGCGTTACAAAAGACATTTCGCAATCTATTTGTGTAAATTCAGGCTGACGGTCTGCTCTCAAATCTTCATCCCGGAAACATTTTACAATTTGATAATAGCGGTCAAATCCGGCTACCATTAATAATTGTTTGAATGTTTGGGGAGATTGCGGTAAAGCATAAAATTCACCCGGATTCATACGGCTGGGAACCACAAAATCGCGTGCTCCTTCGGGAGTGGATTTAATCAGAACCGGTGTCTCTACTTCTATAAAATCAAGTTCGTCCAGATAAGCACGTGTGTGACGCGCAACCTGATGACGTAATTGTAAGTTTTTGCGCACTACATTTCTGCGAAGATCCAGGTAGCGGTATTTCATGCGGATATCATCACCTCCGTCTGTTTCGTCTTCAATCAGGAATGGCGGTAACTTGGCCGGATTCAAAATGGAGAGTTCGGAAACCCTTATTTCAATAGAACCAGTTGCTATTTTATCATTTTTAGAAAGTCGTTCAATTACTTCTCCCTTGGCACAAATTACAAATTCCCGACCCATTGAGCGTGCCATTGCCAACACATCTGCCGGAGTTTTACCTTCTTCAAAAAGAAGCTGGGTTAAGCCGTAACGGTCACGTAAATCCAACCATATCATTCCACCTTTGTCACGAATACGCTGAACCCATCCGCACAATACAACGTCCTGATTTACATGCTCTAAGCTTAACTCACCACAGGTATGTGTACGTAACATATAATTATTTTAATACTGATAAAAAGAAACTGCCTGATAATAAATGGCGCAAAAGTACGTAATTTTAGCAAATCTAACATGAAGTGTTTCTTATGATTATAAATAAAACCGGTATTGCACAAGTAAGATTTTCCCTGTTCCTGTTAATATCTTGTTTTATATCGGCTTGTAGTGACCCTGATCCGAAACCTGCTTCCGGGAGATCAGATCAGTTTGAGGTTACACCGGAAAAATTTGCAATTCAACCCGGCATAATAGATGAGGCTTCCGGATTATTAGAAAGTGCCAATTTAAATGGTTATTTATGGACAATGCAGGATTCCGGCCAGCCAAATTCATTATACCTGATAAGTAAAGATGGTAAGAATATAAAAGAATTTAACATTCCCGGCTCCCGGAACCACGACTGGGAAGATATTGCAAGCGGGCCTGGCCCTGCTTCGGGAGTTAATTATTTATATATCGGTGAAATTGGAAATAACAATCCGCCTATGACCGAAACGAATGTTATTTACCGGATACCTGAGATCGGTGATATTAACGGCTCTTTCACAGCTGACCGGCTCGAAAAGATAACATACCGATATCCTGATGGTCCGCGTGACGCTGAAACCTTATTATTGGATCCTGATACCAGGGACATATTTATCATTTCAAAAGAATCGGATCAAACCGGGATTTATCGTTTGGCTTATCCTCAGTCTACTTCTGAAACTATTACGGCTGAAAAAATGGGCACCATTCCATCTATTGTTACTGTCACAAGCGGAAATATTGCTGTTGATGGAAAAGAAGTTGTTCTCCGTACATATATCAGCGTATTTTACTGGACCAGAAAAGAGGGTGAAACTGTAAGTCAAACATTGTCTAAAAGTGCTAATAAACAACTAACAGTAGCCTTGGAACCTCAGGGTGAAGGGATTTGTTTTGACCGGCAACTTCATGGGTTTTATACAATCAGCGAAAAGGGGAATGCTTCGAGTGTAACATTAAATTATTATAAGAGAAAATAATGGGTTGAGTACAGAGTTAATAAACTGTCTCATTAATGCTTCATTGTACCGACGGTGCAGCGAAAACGTGATTGGAAATGGTTTGAAGCAGGTTATCAGGAATAAAAGGTTTGAATATAATTGCATTGATACCTATTCCATAAATATCCTTCTCAACATCCAGCGCAACACTGGCTGTAAGCGCAATAATTGGTACTGTTTCGCCACGGCTTCTTAATACTTTGGTAGCCTCATAACCATCCATTACAGGCATGTGCAAGTCCATTAAAATAATCTGGTGTTTGGATGGATCCAGTTTATTAACGGCCTCCTCTCCATTTTCCGCAACTTCCGATTCGGCTCCCCATCGCCGTAAAAACTTTTTGAGAACCAATACATTCATTGGATTATCTTCAACAATTAAAATTTGGACTCCGGATAAAGGAAGATTTAACGTTTGGGGTAATTTTAGTTCTTCCTGGATAATTTGAAATGTTTGAGTAAAATAAAAAACGGAGCCTTTATTTTCTTCACTTTTTAGTAAAAGCTCTATTCCCTGCACTTCAAGGATCCGTTTGCTGATAGCTAAGCCCAAGCCAGTTCCGCTAAATCCACGTGAAAAGGAAGAATCAGCCTGGGTAAAGCGCTCAAAAATCATTTTTTGTTTATCGGCAGGGATTCCAATGCCCGTATCTTCAACTGAAATTTTTAACGTTATCTCTTTTTCATTTCTTGATTCCTCGTTGATCGCTAATCTGATAAATCCGGATGCAGTAAATTTGCAGGCATTATGTACAAGATTGTCAATAATTTGGGTGGTTCTTGCACTGTCTCCTGATAATTTTGAAGGAAGGGTTTTATCTAAATCTAGTATAAAATTAATGCCCGGGTTAGAAGTTGTTGCTTTGTAACCTAAAAGGATATTTCGTGCGATCATCGATATATCCATTGGGCCGATTGTGAAAACAATCTTTCCTTCTTCAATGGTGCTGAAATCTAAAACATCGTTGACAATCGTAAGCAAATTGTTTGCTGAAAACAGCATAACGTCCAGATTTTGTCGCTGATCCGGCCGCGGTGTTTCTTTCATCATCAGGTGCGTCATGCCAATGACCGAATTCAGTGGTGTTCTAATTTCATGGCTCATTGTACTGAGAAATTCACTTTTGACCTTCAGCCCAATTTCAGCCTCCTCTTTGGCTTTTTTTAGGGTCGTTGCAAATTTGAATGATAGAATCAAGGACTGACAAAAGAAAAAACCCAGGTAACCAAAAAATAAAATTTCTTTGTCAGGTGTAGTAATGTGATAATATTCGAGCGTATCGGAAATGATAATAATGAAAATTGCTGCTGTACTGAGCAATGCATACTTGGAACCAATTCTCTTGTTTCTTACGGCAATCCAGTATATGTAAGTCGCAAAAACAACGTAAACCAGCACGATTATAATAAAATAATTAATCAGCCTGGTAAATAAAACAGGTGGGGAAATAATCGTAATGGTTATAAACCCAAAACAGATTCCTGTCATAATACTCATGATTTTTTGAGGCGCATCTTCCGGATACAGTGATCTGGTATATAAAGCGAACATGGCCACAGCCAGGTACAATGACAGATATTCGCAGTGCAAAGTGAAATTCCAGCTTAAATAAGGAAAGACATCGTGAAGTGAATATTGTCCCGCTCCTCCAATCCGGTAACTGTAACACAAGCAAAAGAGCGCAAAATACAAAATGGATTTGTCGTGCCTGCCAAAAAGGTACAATCCGAGAAAGAAAAGACCGCCCATAAAAATAGAACCCGTCAGGAAATAATCCGAAGCATGATCGATATCACTTTCCCTTTTAAGATTACTAAAAAGGCCTATTTCTATATTTCTGTTTACCCCACCTTTATAATGATGAAAATTAGCTATCTGTAAAAGCAAATTTAGCGTATCGCTGGTTTCCAGAAGTGGAATTACCTGGGTAGACCAGTATGGAATTGTTGTTTCTTTGGTTTCGCCGGGCTTTCCGTTTGTGGCAAAAAGTTTATTGTTCACATACAAATTGTATGAAGAGTATGCGTCCGGGATTTTAAGCGCCAAATGTTCTTTTACTTTAGGAAGCAGAATCTTTACTTCATAACTGGCAATGCCTTGCGACGGAATTTTCTTGTTTTTCCATACTGTATCCTTCCAAAGTCGTGGTAATTCTGCATATTCAAAGTATTCGATATTTTCAGAAGGTTCCTTTAAGGTATTCCAAAAAAACTTCCATTGCCCTTTAACCGGAATGTCGGCGGTATAAAAATTTGTGTTTCTCAAATCCAGAACTCCCAGCCGTGCCTCAGGCAATGATAACGACGATTTATTTTCCTGACAAAACGCCAAAGGAGCGGTCATTTGAAAGGTACATAATAATACCAAAATCAGGAATTGTCGATTCCAATTCATTTATCAGGATTGAAATAAGTTTAAGCCAGAAAGTCTTATAAAATCATCTGGTTTTAATTTACAAATAAAGGATTTTTGTAGCATTAGTTATATAAAAGTACTATTTCTAATATAAAGATTATTCTATACTTTTTTACTTTCATAAAAGTCAGATTATTAATTCGCTATAATTGATGATTGAATTGCCGCATGTATCAAATAATCTATACCTTGATTCACATTTTACATGAATTTTAAATTTGCAGGAATGACAGCAATTATTGCCGCTCTGACGGATACCAACGGATTTACACAAAATTTGCATTACCCGGTAACTAATAAGATCGAACACCTTGATGAATACCATGGCACAAAAATAAGCGATCCGTATCACTGGCTGGAAGACGACAGGTCGCCTGAAACAGAAGCCTGGGTGAAAGCTCAGAATGAAGTTACTTTTGATTATCTGAATAGAATTCCTTTTAAAGGGAAAATATTCACTGATCTGGAAAAAGCATATAACTATCCCAAATATTCTGCACCAGGCAAAAAGGGAGATTATTTTTATTTTTACAAAAATGATGGTTTACAGAATCAGTCAGTACTATACCGTCAGAAAGGATTAGACGGAAGTCCGGAAGTTGTACTTGATCCTAACAAACTTTCTACTGATGGAACTACCAGGCTTACCGTATTTAGTCTCTCCAAAGACGGGATGCACGCTGTTTGCGGTTTTTCCCAGGGCGGCTCCGACTGGCAGGAATATCAGGTAATGGATATGAGGACACTGGAAATGTTGTCGGATAAGGTAGAATGGGTTAAAGTTTCCGGTGCTGCCTGGCAGAACGATGGATTTTATTACAGCAGTTATCCAAAACCTGAGGGAAGTGCATTGGTCGCTAAAAACGAGAATCACCAGGTATATTATCATAAAGTAGGAACTTCGCAGAAAGACGACAAGCTGGTTTATGAAGACCCGGCTAACCCGCAAAGATTTCATACGGTAAGTACCACAGAAGATGAGCAGTTTGCAACGCTCTATGTAAGTGACCGGGGTAAAGGTAAAGATGGGAACGGTTTGTGGGTTTTAAAAAAGGGGGAATCAAAATTTCTCGCAGTCAAAGAGGAGATTACAGATTTTAGTTATTCGCTTATTGAAAACGTTGATAATGGATTCCTGATAGAAACCAATGAGAACGCACCGAATAGCAAGGTTTTATTTTATGATTTAAAAAGTAAACAATGGAGTTCTGTAATTGCTGAAAAATCTGAACCATTGCAGGGGGTCGGAACAGCTGGTGGAAAACTGTTTGTATCCTATTCAAAAGACGTTACAACCAGGGTTTATGTTTATGATTTAAAAGGCAAACCGGAAAATGAAGTATTGCTGCCCGGACTGGGAACCGCCGGTGGATTTGGGGGTGAAAAGGAGGATAAATTTGTTTTTTATACCTACACTTCTTTTAATTATCCACCTACCATTTTCAGGTATGACATTTCCACCAAGCAAAGTAATATTTTTCGTGAGCCGGAAGTTTCTTTCAAACCAGAGGATTATGAAACCAGGCAGGTTTTTTATCCAAGCAAAGACGGGAGAAAAATTCCGGCATTCATTACCTATAAAATAGGTTTGAAGCTCGATGGATCCAATCCAACGATTCTATACGGATATGGCGGATTCAACATCAGCCTTACTCCTGCGTTTAGTCCTACACGCATTCCTTTTTTGGATCAGGGTGGTATTTATGTACAAGCAAATCTTAGAGGTGGTAGTGAATATGGCGAGACATGGCACGAGCAGGGAATGAAACTGAAAAAGCAAAATGTATTTGATGACTTTATTGCCGCTGCTGAATTTCTGATCGAAGAAAAATATACATCTACAGACAAGCTGGCGATTCAGGGAGGGTCAAACGGAGGACTACTTGTAGGAACTGTAATGAACCAGCGACCCGAACTTTTCAAAGTGGCACTTCCGGCAGTTGGTGTGATGGATATGCTGCGTTTTCACAAATTTACCATTGGCTGGAACTGGATAGCAGATTATGGCAGCAGTGATAATGCGGACGAATTTAAAATGCTTCTGGGTTATTCTCCATTGCACAATATTAAGGATGGTGGAAAGTATCCTGCAACCATGGTTACCACCGCAGATCATGATGACAGGGTAGTACCAGCCCATTCTTTCAAATATGCAGCTGAACTTCAGGCAAAAGCCGGCGCATCTTCTACTAATCCGTTGCTTATCCGGATTGATACAAATTCAGGACATGGTGCAAGCAATACCAAAAAAGCGCTCGAAACCCAAGCAGATATCTATGCTTTTTTGTTTTCAAATATGGGCTTGGTTTGGAAGTGATTTCGATTTTTAATTATTGAAATTTCTTGATTCTTAGCCTGATTATTATAATATTGTTGCCATTCTTATAAAGTCACTGATGGTTGTTTATAAAGCAATCCAACACCCATCAGTGATTATTGCTTCTCAAACGTTATCAAATTCTTCCTTTTAAGACATGCAAGAGCAACTTTGTTCAGGTCATTCTCTGTGCCTTTTATATCGGTTGAAAACTAAATCACAACTAATCTAAAACCATGAAACACTGTTTACTCACATTATTTTTATTCTGTTCACTAAATACTCTTGCACAAGGTTCGTTGGAAGGTGATCGGCTGGCACTGGTTGCATTATATAATTCTGCTGGGGGTAGCGGCTGGTACAATAATACTGGATGGATTATTCCGGGATCGCCGGGAGACAATCCCTGTGGATGGTATGGTATAACATGTAGGGGAGGAAGAATAACGGAAGTTAATTTACCTGATGTTGATATGATTGGATTTATTCCGGCTCAAATTGGTAATCTAACTGAGTTAACTTATCTTAATTTCTCGGGTTATGGAACGACAGAATTTTCTCAAGGATTATCGGGAAGTCTTCCTGTAGAATTATTTTCATTAACAAAGATTGAATATCTTAATTTATGGGGCCATTTTTTTAATGAAACAAATGTAGAACTACTCGGATCGTTAACAAAGTTAAGGTATTTGGGTATAACACCTTTTTGGAATATTCCATCAAGTATCGGTAATTTAGTAAATCTGGAAAATTTAGATTTCAGTAATGGTGATGCTTTTGCAGGCTCTGGATCAATTACTATACCAGCTTCGATAGGAAATTTAAAAAAGTTAAAAACACTTAACATGAAGGCTGCTGGAATTTCGGGAGATATACCAACGGAAATAGGAGATTTGGCTAATCTGGAATTGTTGGATCTTACCCGGAATTTCTCATTGACAGGGAATTACCTGCTCAACTAGGCAACTTAAATCAGTTAAAGTCTCTTGCCATATCAAATACTCAAATCTCTGGACCGATCCCAGTGGAAATTGGTAACCTAACAAATCTTAACAAACTAAACTTAGAACAAAATCAGCTTAGTGGGTATATTCCAATAGAGTTGGGAAAATTGTTAAATATGGAGGAGTTAAGTTTAGGCTCGAATTCGCTGATTGGAAGTATCCCGATTGAATTACGTAATCTCACGAAATTAAAATACGGATATTTGAATTTTAATTTTCTAAGTGGTACAATTCCCGATCTGACCGGATTGCCCAATAGGTCTTTAAGTATAGGTTCAAATAGATTTACCTTTAATGGAATTGAGAATAACGTAAGTCGTTTAAGCTTTTATAATTGGCAGGCCAACATTAATATATCTGCTTCTTTTACTCCTGAATTATCGACAGCAGATGTAATTCTCTCTATAGATGCAGGTGGTACGCTTGGGAACAACACATATTATTGGTATAAAGATGGCTCGATAGTGGCAATAAACAATGGTGACAATAAATTTATTACAACTGGCTTTGGACTTTACGGAGTAAGAGTAAGTAATAGTCAAGCAACGGGATTGACGTTAATTGCTAATAACTATAACTTTACTTCCCTTCCTGTAAGGCTTGTCTCTTTCCTAGCCAGGAACCAAAATGGGTTAAACATCCTCACCTGGCAAACCTCGTCCGAAACCAACAACTCCGGTTTTGATATCGAAAAAAGTGCTGATGCAAAAACTTTTGAAAAAATAGGTTTTGTAGATGGCAGTGGAGATTCCAGGGAAAACAGAATATATCATTTTACTGATTTGGCTCCTTTTACAACTACCTACTATCGTCTCAAACAAATGGATTATGATGGGAAGTTTGAGTATTCAAGAATTATTTCTGTAAAGAATGATTATGCAGGTATCAGTATCTATCCTAATCCGGCGGGAAATCAGTTTTTTGTAAAAGATTTAGAGAAGACAGAAAAAGCAGTAATACGCAATAACACCGGTCAGGTCGTACTGGAACAGAATATATTTCCGGGTCAGTCTGTAAATAGCAATAATTTAATTAACGGTATGTATACAACTACCGTAGGGGGAGCAATAAAAAAAATCGTCATTCAGAAATAATGTAATAAGAGTAAAAAAATCAATTATAAAGCCTGGATGGAAATTTCTGTTCAGGCTATTTTATTTAATAAAATACTTTATTAACTCATATTTATTCTTCAATTATTTCAACATGCAGGATACCACAGGACGGTACCAATGGGTAAGTTTTCTAATCTTGTGTCCGGTTAGCAGAGTAGTATTTGTTTCATTTAGTGCTTTCTGGATTATGGTCAGATACTTCAAAAATTGATAATTAAATCTAATAAAACATATGAGCATTTCAAAAACAGTCGAGTATAAGTATGTAAGCTATTTATGGGATGAGGAGAAAGCAGCTTCCCTTGGAGATGATCAGGTTGCACTTCTTCTTTACCGTTCCAATTTGTTGGGTGCCGATCTTCGCCTGACAAATTATGCCGGTGGAAATACAAGCTGTAAAACAGTAGAAAAAGATCCTTTAACAGGAAATCCTGTTGAGGTAATGTGGATCAAAGGTTCCGGTGGTGATATTGGTACTTTAACTAGAAGCGGACTTGCCGGATTATATCAGGACCGTTTACATAATTTGAAAAATATATACCGTGGTCTGGAATTTGAAGATGAAATGGTTGAGCTTTTCAACCATTGTATTTATGATCTGAATTCCAAAGCACCTTCCATTGATACGCCTCTGCATGGCCTTTTGCCATTCAAGCACATAGACCACTTACATCCGGATGCATTGATTGCCATTGCAGCATCCAAAGAAGGAGAGGCTATAACAAAAGAATTATTCGGCGGAGAACTTGCGTGGGTTCCCTGGCAACGTCCTGGTTTTGATCTTGGATTAAAACTGGAAAAGGCTTTGGCAGATAATCCGGGTATCCGTGGAATTGTACTGGGTGGACACGGATTGTTTACTTGGGGAGATACTGCATATGAATCCTATATTAATACACTTGATACGATAGAAAAAGCATCGGAATATCTGGCTGAAAATTATGGCAAAAGCCGTCCGGTATTTGGTGGGAAAATTGTTGAAAACGAACCGGCAGAAAAACGTCAGGAAATTGCAGGTAAACTTGCTCCGTATCTGAGAGGCCTGGCTTCGGACAAACAAGCAATGATCGGTCATTTTACGGATGACGAACGTGTTCTGGAATTCATTGGAAGTGAGGATTTGTCTAAACTGGCTCCGTTAGGTACAAGTTGCCCTGACCACTTCCTTCGGACAAAGATCCGTCCGTTGGTATTGGATTTCCCATTTGATAAACTAACTGGAACAGACGCCGAAATCCTGGATCAGATCCGTCCGCAATTTGAAGCATACCGTGTAGATTATCAGGCATATTATGATCGTTGCAAACATGATAACAGCCCGGCTGTTCGTGATCCGAATCCGGTTATTATATTGTTGCCTGGTGTGGGAATGTTCTCTTTTGCGAAAGACAAACAGACTGCACGTGTAGCCGCTGAATTTTATACCAATGCAATCAATGTAATGAAAGGGGCAGAAGCGATTTCTTCTTACGTTTCTTTACCTGAACAGGAAGCATTTGACATTGAATACTGGCTTTTGGAAGAAGCGAAATTACAACGGATGCCAAAGGAAAAAGCCCTTTCCCGTAAAGTCGCTATTGTTACCGGCGGATCGGGTGGTATTGGTAAAGCTATCGCCCAGAAATTTTTGCAGGAAGGTGCATGTGTAGTGATTTCAGATATTGATGAAAACGCGCTTGCCGAAACCAAAGCAGAATTTGATGGCAAATTCGGTAAAGATTTCTCTGCAACAACTATTGCGAATGTACTTGATGAAAATCAGATTAAAAGTGCTTTGCATACAACCAAGCTTAAATACGGAGGAGTTGATATTGTAGTAAACTGCGCTGGCCTTTCTATTTCTAAACCTCTGGCCGAAACTACGATCAAGGATTGGGATATTTTGCAGGATGTATTAGTAAAGGGCCAGTTCCTGGTTTCCCAGGAATCCGTTGCCATAATGCGTCAGCAGGGATTGGGTGGAGATATTGTAAATATTGCAAGTAAGAATGGGTTAGTTTCCGGGCCAAACAATGTTGCTTATGGAACTGCGAAAGCGGCTCAGCAACATATGACGCGCTTATTGGCTGCAGAATTAGGGCCTGACAAAATCCGTGTAAACGTAGTAAATCCTGATGCTGTAATTTCCGGAAGTAAAATCTGGGAAAGTGGCTGGGCAGCTGGCCGTGCAAAAGCATATGGAATCAAGATCGAAGAACTTCCTGCATACTATGCTAAACGTACAGTTTTGGGTGCAGAAATCCATACTGAAGACATAGCAAACGGTGTTTTTGTTTTGGTTGGCGGCCTGCTAAGTAAAAGTACCGGAAATGTAATCAATGTTGATGGTGGTGTACCAGCTGCCTTTGTAAGGTAGTTGAAGTCTAATATTTCAAATGGCTGTAATAAGTATAGCCATTTGAAATATTAAATCTTGACTTCAGAATCCTTTTAAAGGAATATAAAACATTCAAATCTGCTAATAGCCCCGCGTTCAGTCAAAATCTACAATGAACAGGCTAAAAGCTAATTGCTAACTGCCAAAAAAGCTACACAATTTATGAAAATTGAACAATATCAGATTGATCAGCATAATGATAGTTTACTATCAAGGCACAACAATCAGTTTATATTTTTAAAAGAACAGTTAGGTGAACAGGGGATCAATGCGAATGAGATCGTAAACGCATTGCAGGCTTTTCAGGTTGCCATTCCAAGCTGGGCATTAGGAACAGGAGGAACCAGGTTTGGCCGTTTTTCAGGTGGCGGCGAACCACGCTCTCTTGAAGAAAAAGTCGAAGATGTGGGTTTGCTTCACGCATTAAACCGTTCAAGCGGTTCCATTTCTTTACACATTCCCTGGGATATTCCTGAACAGGCGGCGTCCATTATCAGTTTGGCAACGTCACATAATCTTACATTTGACGCTGTAAATTCAAATACATTTCAGGATCAGAAGGATCAGGAGTTATCTTATAAGTTCGGGTCACTTTCTCATGTAGATCCGAAGGTTCGGAAGCAAGCTGTTGAACATAATATTGAGGTAATTAAATATGGTAAGGAATTAGGTTCAAAAGCATTATCAATCTGGCTTTCAGATGGTTCATGTTTTCCTGGTCAATCTAATTTTGTAAAATCTTTCCAGAACACGCTTGAATCTTTGCAGGAAATTTATGCCGCATTGCCGGATGATTGGAAAGTTTTTGTAGAATACAAAGCATACGAACCGAATTTCTATTCTACGGTTATTCAGGACTGGGGTAGTTCATTGTTGTTCTGTCAGAAGTTGGGAGCGAAGGCTGATGTTCTGGTTGATCTGGGCCATCATTTGCCGAATGCCAATATTGAACAGATCGTTGCTACCTTAATGATGGAAGGCCGTTTGGCAGGTTTCCATTTCAACGATTCCAAATATGGCGATGATGATCTGACAGTTGGAAGTATTCGTCCTTACATGCTGTTTCTGATCTTTGTTGAGCTGGTTGAAGGAATGAAACGTGCTGGAAAAGGAAGTGACGGGTATGCATGGATGATTGATGCAAGTCATAATGTGAAAGACCCGTTAGAAGATTTACTTCAGTCAGTCGAAGCAATTTTATTGTCGTATGCACAGGCTTTGCTTGTCGACCGCAACAAACTCGAACAGGCACGTATGCAAAATGACGTTGTTCTCGCACAACAGATTTTACAAAATGCTTTCAGGACTGATGTACGGCCATTGGTACGTGAATCAATGCGGTTGAGCGGTGGTGCTTTGGAGCCGATCGGCTTGTTCAGAAATCTGAAAGTTCGTTCGGAACTGATGAACGAGAGAGGAAGAATAACAGTAGCTACGGGTTTATAATTTAATGATTTTTGAGCTACTTGGTCTTAATTAAGAAGCTTAATAAAATTGATATGATGTTGTCAGAGTGAGCGGAGTCGAACTCCAAATTAAGAAGTTCAAGTTTTTGATATCAAATAATTTAGACTTTTTAGATTGTGGTACGACTTCGCTCACCATGACAAATTCTTAGCAACACCAACAGTTTTTTAAAGCGATTTTCTTTTAATCAGTGTAAAAGGATTTTTGATAATTGCCCTCTTATTTTCATTAATCAGTTCAGCTGCTGTCCTTCCCATTTGCTCATGATCCGTGGAAATAGTCGTAATACCATCCAGTAAAATTTCCTTTAAAGGAGTTTCATTATAGGAAATAATGCCGATGTCTTTTCCAATAACGAGCTGCTGTTCACGGCACTTTTTAATCAGGTTTACCAGATCATTTTCTTCAATTACCACATAGGCTGCATTTTTTGAAACAACACTGTTTTCATGGAAATCGTATATGATCTCGTGTTCGAACTCATGCTGAATACAAAAAATACGAAAGCCTTTAATGATCTCTTTTGGATAGGGAATCATCGTTGGAAATATGAGAATCAGCTTTTTGTAGACTTTAAGTAAGTCTACGGCTTCATTCAGTGCAGCTACAATATCTTTCTCGAAATTCTGAAAAACAGATGAATGCTTTTTACTGTTCAGTTCAACGTCCTTGTCCAGCAGTATCAGTTTTTCAGGTGGGATTAATTTCAGCACTTCTATTGCTTCTTCTGCTTTTTCATAGAAATGAGGCATAATTACATAGTGATCGTATTCGCCTAAACTATTCTTAATCAGGTTTTTGAAAATATTTATATTGGAATGATGAATGTGCAAATCGACATTTACATTACGACCCATATTTTCAACAAAAGCGTTGTATATCTGTTTTTTATAATTGCTTATTTTGTTAAAAACCAATAAGATCCTGACTGTGTTTTCAATGTCAACACGGTTGATGAAATAACCTTTTCCACGAACTGAAATTAAAACACCATCCTTGATCAAATGTTTGTAGGCTTTTTCAACAGTATCTCTTGACAAAAGATATTCTTCGCTCAATTGGTTAATTGATGGAATTTTGTCACCTCTTTTCAGTTTCCCTTTGCTGATTGCCTGCAAAAGGGATTTGATAATCTGCATGTATTTCGGTGCACTCTCCTTGAACTCGATATCAAATTGTATTTCCATTATTACTAAAAAGGATTAGAAACATGCTAATGATCTTTTTTGAGATTTGATAAATAGCAGTCTATTGATAAGAGACAGAATTAACCAATAATTACCCATTTTTTATATTAAAAACCCGTTAAGAATATTTCCTAACGGGCTTAACTACATGCAATCAATAATTATCTGGGAGATCTTCCGCTTCTTTCAGAACGAGAGTTTCCTCCTGAATTGTCAGATCTTGATGACTCACCACGTGGAGCCGCTTCTCTTGATCCCGAATTTCTTTCCGCTGGTGCAGAACGGACAGCCGGAGCACTTTCCTGCGTTCTGCCGGAATTTGAACTTCCGCCTCTGTCAGATGAACGGCCCGATCTGCTGCTTTCCGAATTGTAAGAAGGGCTACTTGTTCCTCTGTTAGGTTCTACACTTGGCGAATTGCCTTGTCTTGCAGGTTCGTAATCACGGCTGCTTCCGTTATTGGATGGCGAAGTTGCAGGGCTGTTTCTTTGTGCAGGACTGCTATAAGGTGAATTACGTTCAGGAGACTGGTAACCACCATTGGATGAACCCGTTCTTCCGGAATTTCCACCTGAATTATTCCCTGATGGGCTATTTCCATTTCTTCCATTAGGAACTCCGTTGTCATAACGATCTGCATTGGATCTTCCTCCGTTATTATATCTTGAATCATTTGTACTCTGTCTGCCATTGCGCTGATATACAGGTCCGTTATGGTCGGGAGCATCATATCCTCCATTTCCACGGCTGGAACGATCTGTAATAACACGGCCTCTCTGATTCATATCTATCTGACGAACAGGTACGTTTCTTCTGGTTACACGTTCAATTTCATCACGTCTCGGTCCATAAGCGTAGCTGCGGTTGTTGTGCTGATAATAGTTGTTGATAATCGTGGTCTGATTATAAATATATGAGACACGATTACGTGGAGCACAATAGTTGTACCAGCTACGGCTTGCAATGTAACGCTGCGGAACAAACACCCACCAGAAAGAAGGAATATTTACTGAAATATTGATGTTCATGCCAGGACCCAATGGAGCCCAGCCATAATACTCACCGCCAGTCCGCCAATTTACCCAGGCTGGCCCCCATTCATAACCAGGAATCCAGAACCAGCCGTTATAATCATCATAAGACCAGCGGCCATAGTGAAATGCTGCCCATCCCCAGTTGTAATCCGAAACCCAGGTGTTTCCAAATTCTGTTACTTCCCAATAGCCATTGGTAGAATAAGGCTGAAAACCAGGATCAACATATGGAGTCCAGACAGAACCATATTGCGGTGAATTGATCCAACGCCCGTAAGGAGCTAATTCATTGTAAAAAGTCTGGAATGAAATAGAAGCGCCGGGTTGTGCCTCTACCTTTTCCTGTGCCGACAAACCGGAAAGCAGAAGAAGCGATAAGCTGAATATCCGGAGTTTTTGCATGGTGTTCATAGCTATATAGATTAATTGTTTTGTTCTGAAATTAAATTCGATTGTAAGACTATCCTTTTTGTTGTTGGTTTAACGACCTTTATGTGAGTGCAGTATCTGATGCAATTTGTATAATGATCTGATTATTTTTTAATTGGTTGTAATGAGACTAACATTTTTACATAAGTAACTGTAAAAGAGAAAATTGTATTTTCTTTAAATCGTAAAATGTGTTGTTTAAATCAGAGCTACGACATCCCTGAAGCGTAAATCCCCTATATTGGGGTAAGAATATTAACAACACATTAACAATATTTATAAATCGAATAATGATAAACCCGGAAATCCTGCACCCTGAACTTGTTTTTCAAACAGCCCGAAGCGGGGGAAGCGGTGGCCAGAATGTGAATAAAGTAGAGACAAAAGTGGAATTGAGATTTGACATCCCAAATTCTGCAATATTAACCGATGAACAAAAAGAGACACTTTATGAAAAATTGAACAATAAGCTGACAAATGAAAAAATATTGCTTTTGTATCACCAAACAGAACGTTCGCAATTAGCCAACAAAGAAAAGATCATTGTTAAATTCAACGATCTCATCCGAAAAGCTTTTACTGTACAGAAAAAAAGGAGGCCAACACGCCCGACATTGGCTTCCAAAACAGAAAGACTTCAGACTAAGCAGCGTAATTCAACAGTTAAATCCTTACGCAAAAAGCCTTTTGAAGAATAAGGTTTAAATTAATACGGACATCACTCCTTTATAGAATATGAATTCCATCAGTACAGATAAATCTGTAAACATCAGTTCCGTACTTACTCTTCCCGTTATAGTCGCCTCACTGGGTTATTTTGTAGATGTTTATGATCTGCTGCTTTTCAATATTGTCCGGGTGCCAAGTTTGAAAGATTTGGGCCTGACCGAAGATCAGATTTCAACTATTGGAGCTCATATTTATAACTGGCAGCAGGCTGGTTTATTGATCGGAGGTTTTCTTTGGGGGATATTGGGAGACAGATTAGGGCGGCGTTCTGTACTGTTCGGTTCTATTTTAACTTATTCTCTTGCGAATATTGCTTGCGGTTTTACCAATAACATTGAAGTTTATTCTGTTTTAAGGTTCATTGCCGGTTTCGGGCTTGCAGGAGAATTGGGTGCAGGAATTACTTTAATTGCAGAGATCCTCCCAAAAGAATTAAGAGGTTATGGTGCTTCGGTAGTTGCCAGTGTGGGTTTGGCAGGAGCAATAGCAGCCTTTTTTGCTGTAAAACTTACCGACTGGCGTACAGCATATTTCATCGGTGGCGGAATGGGTTTGGTTCTTCTGGCTTTACGGGTAAATGTTTTGGAATCCATTATTTTCGATCTGAGTCTCAAAAAGAGAAATGCCAAATCAGTACCATGGTGGACTATTTTTACTGATCGCTCACGGCTGATACGATATATCCGATGTATGGGAATTGGTCTGCCTACTTATATGGTCATTGGTATTTATGCCACTTTTGGTAATGAATTTGCAAAAGCGCTTGGTATTCCGGGCGATGTCCAGGCTGGTAATTGTGTGTTGTATACGTATATGGGCGTTGTGAGCGGAGATTTTTTCAGTGGTATTTTAAGTCAATGGCTTCAATCCAGAAGAAAAGCTATATTATTAATGTTGACCATGACATTTATTGGTGCAGTCTGGTTGATGTACGGAGGCATTCAGACGACCACGACACTTTATATCTGTTATGCCTGGCTGGGATTTTCAATTGGTTATATTGCTATGTTCCTGACCACGACTGCCGAACAATTTGGTACAAATCTGAGGGCAACTGTTACCACATCCGTCGCCAATAATGTGCGAGCAACTGTACTGATCACATTACCTGTTTTTCAATTCCTTAAACCTGAATGGGGCGTATTACAGGGGGGTACTATTATTGGTATAATTTGTTTTGTTCCGGCACTGCTTTCACTTTGGAAAATGGAAGAAACGTATGGGAAGGAACTGGATTATGAAGAAGTTTAGTTTTTTTGAGGTATAAGTTGTTTTTGGGATTATATTGATGTTGTTGTAGCATGCCTCTGGCATTTGGGGGAGTTCCAGTATCTTTTGATGGTACCAGTACTGTATGCTCAGGCTTTAAAGAATATTTGCAATTCAATATTTGATTTTATCTAACGATACGTCAATATTTAATACACGAAAGTATTGTCATATCTTCCTAAAATCGCGTAGCGATACAATATTGGCGTTCTGTCGCGCGGTAGAAAAATTAATAGTTACTGTTCCTCCAATCCCGCAGGGATGCAACAACAATTATAACATTAATAATACCAACAAAACCACAATCCATCCAACTGCTTAAATCAACGCATCCCATAATATTTCTGCCGGATGTAATGCTTTCCGGCCTGTTCCATCATGAATCTGGTGGCGGCAGCTTGTTCCTGGCGCGGCGATAATTACCTCTTCGGGCTGTTGACGAACGGCCGGAAATAACACCAGTTCACCAATCTGCATGGAAATATCATAGTGTTCTTTTTCATAGCCAAATGATCCTGCCATACCACAGCATCCCGATGGAATAAGCTGAACCGTATAGTTTTCAGGCAGTGACAACATTTTTTTAGTGGGAACCATACTGGAAATTGCCTTTTGCTGACAATGCCCGTGCAATTTGATCAGTCTTTTTTCTTTGGTAAAAACATCCTTTGAAATATGCTTTAATTCAATTTCACGTGCTATAAACTCATCAAATTGTAATGCATTCTGAGCCAGTTTTTTTGCATCTTCAACCAATTCGTCACTTACCAGATCCGGATATTCGTCACGGAAAGTCAGAATAGCGGAAGGTTCAATACCAACCAACGGTGTATCATAAGAAATAATATCCTTCAGAAGCCTGATATTTTCTTCTGCGATTTTCCTGGCGTCTTTTAATAATCCCTTAGAAAGCTGAGGACGACCAGATGGCCCATGCTCCGGAATTACAACTTCATAACCGAGTTTTTCAAGTGCCAGAATTGATTTCTTACCAATTTCTACATCATTATAATTGGTAAACTCATCACAGAAAAGATACACTTTTCCTGGAGAGTTGCCAATTGAAGAACTGGTTACATTCATGCCTTCCCTGCCATTGCCAATTTTCCTTTTACTTTCCTTATTCCACCAATTTTTTAACGTAGTTTGATGTAAAAGCGGCATTGTTCTTTCGGGGTGGAAACCAACAATACGGTTCGCAATTTTACGTAATGGGGCATTTTTATAAATAAGATTATAAGCCCATGGCACATAACTTGCTAATCCTGTCATGGCAGAAAAGTTTCCAACCAGCCACGAACGGAACGGAACACCATGTACATCATGATATTGCTGTAAAAATTCCATTTTCAGTTTGGCTACATCTACATTGGAAGGACATTCTCCCTTACATCCTTTGCATGCAAGGCACAAGTCGTACACTTCTTTTATTTCATGATTATCAAACCGGTTTTCCTTTGGCGAATGCGTAAGCATTTCACGCAAAATATTGGCGCGGGCTCGGGTAGTGTCTTTTTCATTGCGGGTTGCCATGAAACTCGGGCACATTGTACCACCGCTCATTTCCGTTTTCCGGCAGTCACCCGAACCATTACATTGCTCGGCGTGCTGTAAAATATCCTGGTCATGAAACCGAAAATAAGTCTTAAACTCCGGCGTTTTCTGATCAGCTTCGTAACGCAGAAAAGTATCCATGGGCGCTGTGTCCACAATTTTTCCCGGATTGAAGATATTGTTTGGATCCCAGGCCTTCTTTATTTCTTTAAAAAGCTGGTAATTATGTTCACCAACCATTTTAGGAATAAATTCACCACGAAGACGCCCGTCGCCATGCTCGCCGGAAAGTGAGCCGTCGTATTTTTTGACCAGTGTTGCAATTTCCTCCGCAATCATCCTAAACTGACGATGGCCTTCGCTGGTTTTAAGGTTAATAATAGGACGCAAATGAATTTCGCCGGTTCCTGCATGCGCATAATGAACAGCAGACATACCATGTTTTTTAAGAATAACATTGAAATCACGAATATATTCTGGCTGGTCGTACACATCTACCGCAGTATCTTCTATGACTGCTACCGCTTTTTCGTCACCCGGAATATTAGATAATAATCCTAAACCAGCCTTTCTTAATGTCCAGATCTTCTTGGTATCATCGCCAAAAAGAAGTGGATAATGAAATCCCATTCCGGCATTCTGCAATTCGAGTGTCATCTCTTGTGCAAGTGATTCAACCTCTTCTTTGGTCTCCCTTGAAAGATCCACAACTAAAATAGCCGGGAATGAACCATCAGGCTTATTTTTTACAAAAAATGCGTTTTTCTTTTGTTCTACATTCATGGTGGCGCATTCCAGAACGTAATCATCAATCAATTCAACTGCCTGCGGACGGTATTTCAATGTAAGTACCGTAGCCCGCAATGCCTCATCAATCGAATTACAATGCACACAAACCAATCCTTGTGTTTTGGGTGGCAGTGGTACGAGGTTAAGTTTGATTTCGGTCAGAAAACAAAGCGTTCCTTCTGAACCTGCGATCAGGCTGCACATGTTAAATGGCCTGATAGGATTTTGAGTACCATCAGCAGCCAATACCTGGAAAGGTTCTGTATTCAGGAGCATATCCAGCGCATAGCCCGTATTCCTCCTTTCTATACTTGGTTTTGGGAAATTCTTCCTGATTTCAGCCTGGTTTTCAGCCGAAGAAAGTATTTCATTGGTCTTCAAATATATTTTATCAACCAGTTGTGCACTGCCATTTTTCTGTGCTGAGGCGCTTATTAATTCCTTGTAATCTTTAGATGAAAGGCTTTTGAATTCAGCATCTGTCCCATCAGCCAGTATTGCTTTTACTTCCAGCGTATGCTCCCGTGCACTTCCATATATAATAGAGTTAGATCCGCATGAGTTATTCCCAACCATTCCACCAATCATGGCACGGTTCGCTGTTGAAGTTTCCGGCCCGAAATACAGGCCATATGGTTTCAAAGCCATATTTAATTCGTCCCTGACTACGCCGGGCTGCACGCGTACCCAATGTTCCTCAGCATTGATCTCTAAAATTTTGGTAAAGTTCTTGGACACATCCACTACAATTCCACTGCCAACCACCTGTCCTGCGAGCGAAGTTCCGGCCGTACGGGGGATAAGAGAAACCTTATGCTGGCTTGCAAATTCAATCAGGTGTTTGATATCAGCAGTTGTTTTCGGGATAGCAACTGCCAATGGCATTTCTCTGTAGGCAGAAGCATCAGTGGCATACAAAGTACGAATTGTATTGTCATGAAAAAGGTCACCTTCGAGTTGATTGGCAAGCAAGGTTAAATCAGTATTGGAAACAGAAGACAGCAATGTCATAAATAGCGAAATGGGGAATTAAATCTGGCTCAAAGTTACGAACAACACTGCATGATCTGAAGTAAATTGTATCAGAACATTTCTGATAAATAAACCGCGCAGTTTAAACTTTTATTGCTATTTAGGCGTGTAGTGGCTTATTTGTATTTCTCCATTGTCAATTTTGTATTATAAACGGACAAAATAAGCTAAATAAAAAATACTTAAAATTTGTCACCATTTTGTGTTTAGCATATTTGTATTATCCGGACTATTTATATTAATTTGTCGAACCGTTTGTATAAAAATTTTATTTTTTCATTGATTAGTTCATAAAAAATTGCGTATATCCATCATCGATTAGGCACTTTTTTTGCTTTGAAACCGGAAATTTAAAAATGATGTCAATCGGTTTTTTTACACATACAAATACCAAATATTTTTCAAACCTATGATGAAATTATCCTTAATGGGCCATCGTCAGAATGATGATTTAAACGCAAGAGGAAAACAGGGAAAAGAAACCTGGAGTGCCCGCCAATCCGGCCTGGCAATCTTGTTGTTTGCATTGCTTAGTATTACAACCAGCGTATTTGCGCAGGAGGTAACAGTTACCGGGAAAGTGACAGATATGAAAGGTGATGGATTACCCGGCGTATCTATTACAGTAAAGGGAACTACAAAAGGTTCCAACACAGACATGGACGGAAACTACACAGTTTCTGCTTCTCCAACTGAAACACTTGTATTTAGTTTTATTGGTTTTTCTTCAAAAGAAGTGCTTGTAGGGAATCAGTCGAAGCTCGATGTACAAATGAGCGATGACGTAAAAGCACTTGAAGAAGTCGTTGTTGTTGGATATGGTACTGCGAAACGTAAGGATGTAACCGGTTCGGTTCAGTCTGTAAGCGCAAAAGATTTTAATGCAGGTATAAACCCAAATCCATTACAGGCTATTCAGGGAAAAGTAGCTGGTCTGGTAATTACCCAGCCTTCTGGTGATCCTAATTCAAATCCTACTGTTCGTCTTCGTGGATATACTTCTCTTGCAGGTGGCAGTGATCCATTATATGTTGTTGATGGTATTATCGGTGTTCCTATGAACACAATTTCGCCTGACGATATTGAATCAATGGATGTACTTAAAGATGCATCTGCATCTGCTATTTATGGTTCACGTGCTGCAAATGGTGTAATTATTGTAACAACAAAAAGAGGAAAGTCTGGCCGTACGACGGTTTCTTTCAACAATTATGTTGGTGTTGAAACAATATCTAACCGTCTTGATTTACTTAACGGAGATGATTACAGAGCTCAGGTAAGCAGAATCGCAGGTGATGCTTCACTTAGTGATAAGCAAAAATTCCCGGTAGATGCACAGGGAAAAGGTTACAGTACTGACTGGATTGACGAAATATCCAGAACAGGTATTACTAACAACCATGATCTGGCTATATCAGGAGGTTCTCCAACATTTTCTTATCGCGGTTCCCTTAACTTCCTAAATCGTCAGGGAATTATTAAAGAAACAGGTTTTGACCGTTTAACTGGCCGTATTAATTTGGATCAGAAAGCGTTTAATAACCGTCTTAACATTCAATACAGTTTGTCAGTTACAAATACCAATAGCAAGATTGCTGATGGTGATATCATTGTACGTGCTACAACTTATCTTCCTACGCTTCCTGTAATTAATCCTGCAACTAACGGATATTATGAAATACCAGGAAGTTTTGATTTGTACAATCCGGTATCAATGTTGAGGAATCAGAAATTTGAAGGTAGTCGCCGTGTGGTTATTGGTGGGCTTAACCTGAAATATGAAATTCTGGATGGTCTGACAGTAGGTGTAAACGGTGCTTTAAGAAGCGATGATTATAACGAGGGGCGTTCGAGAAACAGGGCTGCAAGAGGATATGAATCAGTAAATGGCAGAGCTGAGCAAAAATTGGATCAAACTACTGATAAACTTGTTGAATTAACTGCCAATTATCTGAAAGGCTTTGGAGAGAAAAACAGTAATTTTTCTTTATTAGGAGGTTATTCTTATCAGGATGTAACCAACGATGGTTTCAATGCTAATAACAACCAGTTTGTTACTGATATTTTTGGATATGACAAATTAGGTAGTGGTGCAGGTACTTTGATAAGCCCTAATTCTACTTATACCGGTTCTTACAAAAACCAAACAAAACTTGCTTCTTTCTTTGGAAGAGCTACTTTGAATTTGAATGAAAAGTACAATTTAACAGGTACTTTACGCTACGATGGTAGTTCTAAATTTGGTGCAAATAATAAATGGGCACTTTTCCCTTCTATTGCAGCTGGCTGGACAATTTCAGAAGAATCCTTTTTTCCTAAATCCAATACTTTCAATTATTTGAAATTGCGTGTTGGTTGGGGGCAAACTGGTAACTCAGAAGGTATTGCACCATATCAATCACTTAAATTGTATGGTATAAAAGATAATTATTATGACGGAAGTATTGATAATTATTTGCCAGGATATGCTGTAACACAAAATGCTAATCCTAACCTGAAATGGGAAAAACTTGCACAAGCTAACATAGGACTTGATTTTCAATTGGTAGGAGGAAGATTCTCCGGAACTGTTGAATACTACAACAAAACTACGAGCGACATGTTGTATCCTTACTCTGTACCTGCTGACGGTGTAAAGTATTATACGGATAGAATTATTGCAAATGTTGGTAAAATGCGTAATTCAGGATTTGAACTTTCGTTTGGTGGTGATATCGTAAGTAAAGATAACTTCACATGGACAAGCCGTGTAGTAGGCGCTTACAATAAGAATACTATTGTTTCATTGAAAAATGAGGAGTTCAATTCAGGACGCGTTCTTTTTAATGATTTCGGTGGAAGAGGGTTATCAGATGTATATGCTTCTGTATTAGAAGAAGGACTTCCTTTGGGAACATTCAACAACGTACCTGAATTTGTCAGATTCGGAACAGATGGTAAAATGTTATTTAAATCTGCTGAGACAGGAGATACTACAAGTATACCAGGTTCTGCTCAGGTTGGATTTAAAGGAAATCCTCAGCCATTCTTTACCGGTGCGTGGATTAACAATTTCAGATATAAAAACTTTGATCTTAGTTTCCAGTTCAGAGGTACTTTCGGTAACAAAATCATGAATAACATGCGTGCGAACTTGTCTCTTCCAGGATCAATTCTTCAGACTAACATGTTGAGCAGTATCAGTGATCTGCCAGCTAATTACAGCGCAAGCCGTATGTCTGATTACTGGATGGAAAGCGGAACATTTGTTCGTCTTGATAACTGGCAAATTGGTTACAACCTGCCTATCAAGGATAAATACATATCCAATGCAAGATTCTATGTTGGAGGTAATAATCTATTGATCATTACTAAATACAAAGGTATTGATCCTGAATTACAGGTTAAAGGGGATCTTCAGGATAACGGAACAAATCAACGTCCTAACCGACTTGGTATTGATGCAACCGGTATCTATCCTAAAACCAGATCAGTACAGCTGGGAGTAAACCTTACATTTTAATTTACCAACAAACCATTGAATGAATTTTTGAAAAAAGATTTGTTTAAGACTTGATAAAATAATTGAAAATATGAAAGTGAAATATAAATACTTACTTTTTGGATGTCTGTTTGCGGTTGCTGGCCAGTCGTGTACGGATTTGACTGAAAATACCTACGATGTTGTTCCTACTGACGAATTCGGTGGAACAGCAGGACAACAGGCTGCATTGATCGGGCCGATCTATAATAACCTGGGCGGTTATTTTGACAAATACTGGCAAATTGATGTTTCTACTGATGAAGCGGTAATACCAACAAGAGGTGGTGACTGGGGAGACGGTGGTAAATGGGTGCGTATGCACGAGCACAAATGGGAAACCAATGAAGATCTTTTCAATAATATCTGGAAGATGTGCTATGAAAGTATTACTGCTATTAACAGTCAGTTAGGTGCTCAGACAGATCCTGGGCTAATTGCAGAGCTGAAAGCATTACGTGCGTTCTATCACTACATTGCAATGGATCACTTTGGTAACGTTATCATTGCAGATCAGCTTGGAGGAACTACTCCAACTCAAAAAACAAGTAAAGAAATGTACACTTGGATTGAGAGTGAATTACTTGCAGTGTATCCGAATTTGAGCGAAACAGCGGGCGGTGCTTATTACGGACGTATGAACAAATATGTTGTTGATATGATTCTTGCGAAATTGTACCTGAATGCTGAGATATATACCGGTACACCGCAATGGCAGAAAGCAATAACATACTCTGATCATATCATTGCTTCTAAAAAGTATTCATTGGCAGCTGACTTCTTTAGTGTATTTTCTATTACAAACCAGAAGTCTCCTGAAATTATCCTTGCAACACCTTTTGATAAAGACAAAAGAACCGGATTTGAGATTCAGAGATACACTTTGAATTATCTTAATCAGCTGACTTACAGTTTGTCACAATCTACATATAATGGTGTTGCGACAACGGCATCGTTTTATCGTTCATTTGCTGATGGTGATTTACGTAAAAATATGTGGCTGGTTGGTCAGCAGTATACTGCTGCAGGAGAACCTATTAATGATCAGGGTGTTCCTTTTGCTTACACAATTGATATACCTGCATTAGTAATGCCTGCAGGTGTTGTTGCCCGTAATGCAGGGGTAAGAAGTGTGAAATATGAAATTCAGAAAAACAATCCATCCGGAAGCCAGGACAACGATTTCGTGGTATTCCGTTTAGGTGATGTATATCTGATGCGTGCAGAAGCTAATTACCGTTTAGGTAAAACAGCTGCTGCCCTGGAAGATGTTAATGTGATTAGAACAAGAGCTGGAGTTCCTAACTTTACTACATTAACAGACGATATTCTTTTGGCAGAAAGAGGCCGTGAAATGGCTTGGGAATATCACCGTCGTCAGGATCTGATCCGTTTCAAACAATTTACTAAAGCCTGGGATTTCAAAAGTGTTACTGCTGCTACAAGAACATTGTTTCCGATTCCAGCAGTTCAGATTGGTTTGAATCCAAATCTTAAACAAAATCCGGGTTACAACTAAATAATAGTTAATCATATTCTGATATTATAAAAGAAGCAAGCTTATTCAGGCTTGCTTCTTTTACATTAATTAACTTTGGTACGCATAACCCAATATGGTACTTTAAATGATTGGCAGCATAAAGCATTCAATATCTTCATTGTATATTTTTTTACTGGTGTTACTGGTTACGGGCTGTAACACGGATGAAAAAGATGCGCCTGCTCTTTTTGAAGAAATGTCGCCGGGCTATACCGGAATTGAGTTTGCCAATGAAATAACCAGCAGTGAAAATCTCAACATATTCAATTACCGTAACTTTTATAATGGTGGCGGTGTGGCAATAGGGGATATTAATAATGATGGACTACCCGATATTTATTTTACGGCTAACATTGGTGAAAATAAGTTGTATCTGAACAAGGGTAACTTTCGCTTTGAAGATATTACGGAAAAGGCAAAGGTTGGGGGAAAAGGCTCATGGAGTACAGGTGCTGCGTTTGCAGATGTAAACAGCGATGGATTACTGGATTTATACGTGTGCAATTCAGGTCTCGAAAGCAAAGGACGCGCTAATGAATTGTTTATTAATAAAGGAAATCTTCTTTTTGAAGAATCTGCTGCAGTTTATGGGTTAGACGATCATGGATATTCAACCCATGCTTCCTTTTTTGATTACGATCATGACGGCGATCTGGATATGTTCCTTCTGAACAATAGTTTTATTCCGGTAGGACGATTGGGGTTTGCTAACATCCGTAATCAGCGGGACACAGATGGTGGTGATAAATTGTTCAGGAATGATGGAAACACTTTTAAGGACGTGAGTGCGGAAGCCGGAATTTTCGGGAGCCTGATCGGTTTTGGGCTTGGCATTGTTGTTGGGGATGTAAACAATGATAACTGGCCCGATATCTACGTTTGTAATGACTTTTACGAACATGATTATTTGTATATCAATAACAGGAACGGGACTTTCACGGAATCAATAAAAGAGGCTACACAGCATATTAGTATGACTGCAATGGGAGCAGATATTGCTGATTTGAACAATGATGGGAAATTAGACATTTTCGTCACGGATATGCTGCCTGCCGCCGACCGTAGATTAAAATTAACTACGACGTTTGAAGGGCATAATCTGATGGAACTAAAGGTTTCTCGTGATTTTCATTATCAGTACATGCAAAATACTTTCCAGCTTAACCAAACAGATGATGCAGACCATAAAACCTGGTTTAGTGAAATAGGCCGCTTTGCCGGTACCTACGCTTCCGACTGGAGTTGGGGACCGCTGATACTGGATCTGGATGCGGATGGCGAAAAAGATATTTTTGTGGCAAACGGGATTAATAAGGATCTGACAAATCAGGATTTCGTTCAGTTTTTTGCCAATCCTTCCAACCTTGCAGAAATCAGCAGGACAAAGAAACTGGATTATAAAATGCTTCTTGATAAAATGCCTTCTGAGCCTATTGCCAACTATGCATTCAGAAATAATGGGAACCTGACTTTTACCAATAAATCCGAAGAATGGGGACTGTCTAATCCTTCATTTTCCAATGGTTCTGCATATGGTGATCTGGACAATGACGGCGATCTGGATCTGGTTGTTAGTAATGTAAATAAAGAAGCATTCGTATACAGGAACCGGTCCAATGAGAAAAAAGGATTTCATTATGTGAAATTTAAACTGGATGGAGAAAATGGCAACAAATACGGTATTGGAACAAAAGTATATGTCCATCAAAGCAAAAAGACACAGATGTTACAACAAACGTCCAGCCGTGGATTTCAGTCATCTGTTGATATGCAATTGGTTTTTGGATTGGGCAGTAATCCGGTAATTGATTCAGTAACCGTTATTTGGCCTGATGATAAAAAGCAGGTATTGAATAATGTTAATGCCGATTCGTCTTATGTTTTAAAACAAAAGGGTGCAGGAATTCTTTGGATTGCTTCTCATAAAAAAATTAAAACGGCATTCGCGGACGTAACTGCTTCAAGCGGAATTGATTTTGTGCATAAAGAAGCCGATTATGTTGATTACAATACAAACCCTCTGATCAAACAGATGTATTCCCGGTTTGGCCCGGCGTTGGCGGTTGGAGATGTGAATAAGGACGGATTGGATGATGTTTATGCGGGAGGTGCAACCGGGCAGGGTGGAAGATTATATCTTCAAAAGCAAGATGGGAACTTTGCTGACAAAACCCCGGAAATTTTCCTTAAAGATATTACTTCGGAAGCGTCGGATGCCATGTTCTTTGATGCAAATAATGATTCAAACCTGGATTTGCTGGTTGTATCAGGAAGCAACGAATTTAAGGCTGACGATATTAATTTGCAGCCCAAACTTTACCTGAATGATGGTAAAGGCGGTTTTACAAAAAGCAATGGTTTTCCCGATATAAAGATCAATGCGTCCTGTATTTCTGTTGCCGATTTTGACAGGGACGGAGATATGGATGTGTTTATCGGGTCAAGGCTGATATCCGGCCAGTATGGTTTAAATCCTGAAAGCTATTTACTTGTGAATGATGGTAAAGGGAACTTCAAAAACAAGACAAAAGAACTTATTACTGAAGGGCAGCATGCAGGAATGATAACCGATGCAACCTGGGCAGATCTGGATGGAGATCTTTTCCCGGAATTAATTCTGGTAGGAGACTGGATGCCAGTGATGATCTTTAAAAACAACAAAGGCCATTTAAAGTTAGAAACCGATAGTAAATTTAAAGATACTGGAGGCAAAACTTATAAAACACACGGCTGGTGGAACACGGTTGAAGTCGCCGATATGGATAATGATGGTGATATGGACATCGTTTTGGGAAATTTAGGATTAAACTCCCGTTTGAAAGCGTCGCAAAGTATGCCTGTTGAAATGTATGTTAAGGATTTTGATAAAAACGGCGTAATAAAACAAATCATAAATAGTCCGGATGAAACGGGAGTTCTTTTTCCAATGATTATGAAACCCGACTTGCTTAGGGCAATGCCTTCCTTAAAAAAGAAATTTGTAAAATATGAAGAGTACGCAGGCAAAACTGTTCAGGAAATATTTGATGAGGATGATTTGGAAGGCGCTTTAATTAAAAAAGTATATACCTCTGAGTCTGCTATTTTACGTAATGAATCGAAAGGTGCTGCTTTTACTTTTTTGCCGTTACCATCAGAAGCGCAGTTCAGTCCGGTTTATGGCATTGTACCTTTAGATTATGATTTTGATGGAAATACGGATTTGATGTTAGCAGGTAATTTCTTTGATGTACTTCCTGAAATTAGCCGTTATGATGCCTCAAAAGGATTGATACTCAAAAATAATAAGGGCATTTTGAAAGTTAAAGGTCCATCCGAAACGGGTTTTTGGGCTGATGGACAAATTCGTACTTTGAAAAGACTGAAACAGGGACAACTGATCCTTGGCAGAAACAACAGTACGATCCAGGTATTTAAGCCTGTGAATAAATAATTGATATTTAATTAGAAACCTCTTTTAACAAACTGAAAAATCATAATGAAAGGGATTAAGTTTAGCATATTTTTAGCTGTTGTTATTATACTTCAGGCTTGTCATTCTAAACAAACCAAGCAGGACCCGCCACTTTTTGAACTAAAAGATTCTGTTGCTACCGGGGTGAACTTTGTTAATCAGCTCAAACCTGATAAACAACTTAACATTATGGATTATCTCTATTTCTATAATGGAGGAGGTGTGGCAACGGGCGATATTAACAATGATGGTTTGACGGATGTATTTTTTGTATCCAATCAGGGTAAAAATAAGCTGTATTTAAACAAAGGAAAAGGAGAAACCAACTCTTTTCAATTTGAAGATATTACAGAAAAAGCCGGGGTTTCAGGAATTGCAGACTGGCAAACCGGTGTGACGATGGCTGATGTAAATGGGGATGGATTGCTGGATATTTATGTTTGTGCGGTGGGCAAATTCAGGGATTTGAAAGGCAAAAATGAGCTTTACATTAATAACGGAAATTGGACTTTTACCGAAAAAGCAGCTGAATACGGACTGGATTTTTCAGGATTCTCAACACAGGCTGCTTTTTTTGACTATGATCAGGACGGAGATCTGGATTGTTACTTGCTGAATCATGCTGTTCATACTTCTCTAAGTTATGATAAGGTGACCACGCGTACACTTCGCAACAACGAATCGGGCGATTATTTGTATGAAAGCCAGGTCAGTAATGTAAAAGGAGATCCTTCAAAACCAGTTAAGTTTATAGATGTAAGTGAAAAGTCCGGAATTTTTGGCGCTGCCATGGGATATGGCCTGGGTATTGCTGTTGCCGACCTGAACAATGATGGCTGGGATGATATTTATGTTTCCAATGATTTTCATGAAGATGATTATTGTTATATCAACAATGGGAACGGTACATTTCATGAAAAAGGTAAAGAAATGCTTAGGTATACAAGCCGTTATTCCATGGGAAATGATATTGCCGATGTTAATAATGACGGTTATCCGGATATTATGACACTGGATATGTATCCGGAAGAGGAGAAAATTGAAAAATCCTCAATTGGAGAAGACCCGCTTGATATTTATCTGTTCAAATTATCATTTGGATATATGCCTCAGTTAAGCCGGAACAGTTTGCAGATTAATTTATCGGGTAAAAAATTCATGGATGTCGCAGCATTGGCCGGAGTTGCAGCAACGGACTGGAGCTGGTCGCCTTTATTGGCGGATTATGATAACGACGGAATTAAAGATTTGTTTATTAGTAACGGAATTGCCCACCGTCCTAACAATCTTGATTATACTAAATATATCGCCCACGAAACAGAACAAAATTTAGTTGCAAATGCTGGAAGCATTTGATGCCGCTGCAATGGCAATTATGCCGGAAGGAAAGGTTCATAATTATGTTTTTAAAGGTACTAAGGAATTATTGTTTCAAAATAAATCGCTGGTTTGGGGGTTCGAAAAAGAAGGGATTTCAAATGGAGCCGCCTACGCGGATTTTGACAATGACGGAGACCTGGACCTGGTAACAAATAATCTGAATGAGCCATCGGTTTTTTATGAAAATCAAACTAACAAGCAACAACCTGAATCGGGATATTTGCGCGTAAAGCTGGAAGGTTATCCAGGTAATACCTTTGCTCTGGGCGCTAAAGTTGTTATCAAAAACGCTGCCGGAATGCAGATGCAGCAATTGGCCAGTACGAGGGGTTTCGAATCATCGAGTGAGCCGGTTATTCATTTTGGAGTAGGAAAAGAAAGGATAACAGATAGTCTTATTATTGTCTGGCCTAATCAGCATATGCAGGTTTTGACGCAGGTAAAAGCTAATCAACTGCTTAAAATCAAGTATTCAGCTGATTTAAAACCTGTACAACCCGCATTATGGATTGTCAAAAGACCGGATCCGAAATTGTTTGAAGATGTTACCGAGCGTTTCAAAATTCCGTATAAACATCGGGAAAACCAATATTACGATTCGTATCGTGAAAGCCTGATCCCATTTTTAGTGTCAACGGAAGGTCCCAAAGTAGCGGTTGCAGATGTGAATGGCGATGGGCTGGAAGACATGTATGTAGGTGGTGCGAAATGGCAGGCAGGATCACTATTTCTGCAAAGGAAAGACGGAAAGTTTGTAGTCAGCCCACAAGCTGATATAAACGCAGATTCCACATTTGAAGACGTAGATGCTGTATTCTTTGACGCAAATAAGGACGGATTTAAAGACCTCTATGTGGTGTCGGGAGGCAATGAGTTTTACGATAAAATGCCTGAGCAGTTTGACAGGTTATACCTGAATGACGGGAAAGGTAATTTTAAAAGAGAAAGGAGTGCGCTACCGCCGATGTTTGATAATAAATCATGTGTAAAACCATTTGACATAGATAATGACGGAGATCTGGATTTGTTTATTGGCGGGAGAGTAGTGGCTTTTAAATATGGAATTGCCCCGAATTCTTACATCCTGATCAACGACGGGAAAGGTCATTTTACTGATAAAACCGTTCAACTGGCTCCCGGTTTACGTAATATAGGTATGGTTACGGATGCGGTATGGGCCGACATGGATGGAGACAAACAGAAAGATCTTATTGTTGTAGGTGACTGGATGCCGGTAACCGTTTTCCTGAACAAAAAGGGGAATTTGAAGTCTGAGCAATCCGGTAAATACAAGGCTCCGTCTGGTTTCTGGCAATGTGTAACTGCGGCAGATTTTGATCAGGATGGAGATATGGATCTGGTAGTAGGGAATCTGGGGGCTAACAACAAATTCAAGAAACAACCCAACTCGCATCTTAAAATGTGGGTAAAGGATTTTGACAATAATATGGGCCTTGAACAGGTGCTTGCTTACAGTGTTGATGATAATTGGTACCCGGTTGCATTTAAGGATGAATTGGGAAAACGTATTCCTTCAATTATCAATAAAAGGTTTACCGATTATAAATCGTATGCAGGAAAAACAATTGACCAGCTTTTTAAAACGGAAGAGTTGAAAGATGCAAGACTGGTGGAGGTAGATAAATTTGAATCTGTTTATCTTGAAAATAAGGATGGTGGTTTTGTTGTACATGATCTGCCAAATGAAGCCCAGGTTTCAAAAATATTTACATGGGCAGCAGCGGATATCAATGGTGACGGTAAGCTTGATTTATTAGGAGGAGGGAATTATCTGGGTGTGAGCACCTATCAGGGACGCTATGATTCAAGTTACGGTTTGGTGTTGATCAACAAAGGGAAAGGTAATTTTGAATCGCTTTCGCCGGTTGAAACAGGATTTTTACTGAATGGTGAAATACGGGATATCAAATCGTTAAAAGTTGGTGCTGATCAGGTGTGGGTAATTGCAAGAAATAATTTGCCGCTTACAATGATCAAAGCATTGGGAGTTAAGAAACCGGTTATGTGATCAATTCATTGAAATACTATTTCTGACAATGCATTTCGTATTGGCAGAAATAGTATTTTCATTTCACGATGTCTTGTAAACATGTTTTTGATTAATTCAATGAACATAAGTAGCTCTTGTAAGAAACATCCCCGAGTCAAACTCGTACAATCTCGGAACGCCGGTTGCCAGATTTACATCTGCAATATTTTGCTCACTGATCTTTTCCAGATACATCATCAGAGCGCGCAAACTATTTCCGTGAGCTACAATAAGAATATTTTTGTTTTCTTTCAATTTAGGTTCAATTTCTTTCAGATAATAAGGTACAACCCGGTCGTATGTATCTTTAAGGCTTTCGCCATGCGGAGGAATAATGTCATAACTTCTTCGCCAGGACAGAACCTGTGCTTCTCCGTATTTTTTAATCATTTCAAGCTTATCCAGGCCTTGCAGGTCACCATAGCTTCGTTCATTTAAAGCGGGAGTTTTAGTGACAGGAAGCAAAACCCTGTCAATTTCTTTCAGCACTATTGATAAGGTATGTATGGCTCTTTTTAATACTGAAGTGAATGCTTCGTCCAATGGATATCTTTTAATTAGCCTGCCTGCATTCTGTGCCTCTATTTCTCCGTTAGGTGTAAGTTCAATATCAGTACTGCCGGTAAAGCGGTTTTCCAGATTCCATTCAGACTGACCGTGTCTGATTATGATTAAATTGGGCATATAGGAGTTTTATATCGCGTAAGTGAAATATTTAAAACCGGAATCGCACTTGGTTGGCGCTAACCGGATTACATACTTTCGGTTTTTCCACCATCAACGGGTAAATTAATTCCACTGATACTTGCCGCCGCCGGACTGCATAAAAAAGCAACTGCCGCTGCCACTTCTTCCGCCTCGCTAAATCTGCGGATTGGGATGGAAGCCTGCATTTGTTCGGCTGTTTCTTCTTTCGATTTGCCTGAGGATAGGCTTCTCATTTCCAATACAGCATCCAGCCTTGAAGTTTTTGTGAAACCAGGCAGAACATTATTGGAAGTGATACCAAACTGTCCCAGTTCCAGTGACAAAGTTTTAGACCAGCTTGATACCGCGCCACGAATTGTATTGGATACACCCAATCCAATAATCGGTTGTTTTACAGAAGTACTGATAATATTAACAATACGGCCAAAGCCTGCTTTTTTCATAGATGGAACTACGGATTGTGCCAGAAACTGGTTATTGACCACATGCATCTGAAAAGTCCTGATAAATTGCTCGGTTTCCGCTTCAATGATTGGACCGCCGGAAGGGCCGCCGGTGTTATTAACTAAAATATGTACATCCGGGCATAAACGGAGATAATTTTCAATCGCCTCTTTTACATTTTCATGATTTGAAAAATCGGCCACTACATAGCGGTGTAGTTGTCCGGATGAATGATCGAGCTCTTCCACCGTTTCTCTTAATTTTTCCTCATTTCTGGCTACAAGCGTAACATTTGCTCCTAATAATGCCAATTCTATTGCCGTAGCTTTTCCTATACCTTGTGTACTGCCGCATACCAAAGCCGTTTTTCCTGTCAGATCCAGATTCATATTTTAAATTTCAGAATTGTATTTATTTTAATGTACGTTACAAACTTCATACCTCCCTGTTTTTCACATCGCACGGCTCTTTATCTTTCTTTAAACTGTTTTTACTTTGAACTGTTTACTTCAAAGGCTTCCCACTTCGTACTTTTTTAATCTATCTTTGCGGTTTATTTTTTGAAAGAAGACGGGATTTTCAAATTTGGGATAAAGTCATTTTTGAATTTAAATTCCACATTTTCATGATCTTATCTAAAATCGTATAATCGAACAATGTCTAAAAAATCCAATCCGCACTTATATCTGTTTACTATAAGGATGGACTTGAACCTTTGGTTCGTCTCCTGCACGAAAATGGTGTAAAACTTTATTCAACAGGAGGTACTCAAACATTTATTGAAAACCTTCAGATTCCGGTAACGGCGGCAGAAGAACTTACAGGTTATCCTTCTATTTTCGGAGGCCGGGTTAAAACGTTACATCCTGCCATCATGGGAGGAATATTGTACCGTCGTGATGATGCCGGTGATGTAGCTCAGGCTGAGCAATATAACATTCCTGCTATTGATCTGGTAATCGTTGACTTATACCCTTTTGAAGAAACTTTGGCTTCGGGTGCTTCTGAGGAAGATATTATTGAAAAAATAGATATTGGCGGTATTTCCCTGATCAGAGCTACTGCGAAAAATTTCAAAGATACTCTGATTGTTTCTTCAAGAAGCCAGTATGCTGATATTGTTGATTTATTGTCAGCGAAAAGCGGAGCAACAGATCTGGAAGACCGCCGGAAATATGCCGGAGAAGCTTTCGCTGTTTCATCTCATTATGATGGCGCGATTAACAGCTTTTTTATATCAAAAGAAGCAGCAGCAGATGCGGCACTTTATGATTTTCAAAAGCTTCCTTCTCAAACGTTACGTTATGGTGAAAACCCACATCAAAGTGCGACTTACTTCGGTGATCTGGAAGGTATTTTCGAAAAACTGCATGGCAAAGAATTGTCCTATAATAATTTAGTTGATGTGGATGCTTGTGTAAGCCTGATTGATGAGTTCGAAGGGGCTAATCCGACTTTTGCTATTATCAAACATACTAATGCCTGTGGCATTGCGACGGCAGCAACTGCAAAAGAAGCCTATGATAATGCTCTTGCCTGCGATCCTGTTTCTGCATTTGGCGGCGTTGTGATCACGAATACAAAAGTAGATCTGGCAACAGCAGAGGAATTGAATAAATTATTCATGGAAATCCTGATTGCTCCGGAATACGAAGATGCTGCGTTGGCTCTGCTGCAATCCAAGAAAAACAGGATACTGTTAAAACGTAATGAGGTTGATCTTCCTAAAATTATGTTCAAAACCATATTGAACGGCGTTTTAGTGCAGGATAAAGATCTGGCTATGGAAACAGCTGCGCAGTTTACAACGGTTACGGACAAAACACCAACCGAGAATGAGTTGAAAGCGCTGGAATTTGCGATGAAAGTTTGTAAACATACCAAATCCAATACGATCGTATTTGCCAAAGAAAATCAACTGCTGGCAAGCGGAACCGGGCAAACTTCACGTGTTGATGCGTTGCGTCAGGCTATTGACAAAGCCAATGCTTTTGGATTTGACCTGAAAGGTTCAGTAATGGCTTCCGATGCATTTTTCCCTTTCCCTGATTGTGTGGAAATAGCGCATTTGGCTGGGATCACTGCTGTTGTTCAGCCAGGAGGATCAATACGTGACAAAGATTCGATTGCATACTGTAATGCAAACGGTGTTGCAATGGTAACTACCGGAATCCGCCACTTTAAACATTAATTTTGGGGAGGGTTTTTGCCACGGATACACAAATGTTCACGAATTTTTTTCTATATATTCGTGAACACTTGTGTATTCGTGGCATCTCCATTCTTATTATAAAATCCGCCTCGAATTATCATAGTAATTCCTGGCTAAAATCTCTTCCGCTTGAAAACTAACAATCCGGTCATTAAATATGCTAAGCATCTTTTGATCGGATTGTCAGTAATTACTATAAGTTTTATTATCCTTTACCCGCAGCTGTTCAGTTGTGAGACCATCCGTTTTACCGGATTCCGGAAATTACAGGAAAATATTTTTGTAAGTCCGGATATTCAATCTGCACATTTTAAGCAAATAAAAAGAGTTGTTCAAAGCGCAGAAATGCGGATAGATTCTTTTTATTCAGGAAAAAATCCAAACCTGATATTATTATCTGCAGTAATCCCGAGCAGTATCAAAAATATTGTAACAGTACCGAAGGAGCAGGTTGCAGCCTGGGAACACCCTGGGGAAGTTCTTTCATTATTCTCAACATACAGGATCTGGACGTGAATGTAACCAGTCACGAAATGAGCCATACTGAACTTCTGAAACGATTAGGCTGGTGGAAAATCACTACGCAGGTGCCGCAGTGGTTTAATGAAGGAATCGCATTGATGCTGGATAATAGATTTGTCAGCAATCCGGATCGTATAGGAAAATATATTGATTACATGGACGAATGGCTTTATTACACCCGTGGCGGACAGGAAATACTGGAGCTGGAAAATATTCAGTCAGTAAAAGGATTTTTTAACGGGAATCAGCAATATGTGATGCTGGCATATATGACATCTGGTTTGGAAGTTTCTTATTGGCTGATCTTCGCCGGAAATAACGGATTTGAAATATTTTTAGATCAAATGAACCAGGGCAGTTCTTTTTCAGAATCGTATCATAGAACAGAGCAAACAAGTCATTTTAAACGATCCAAACGATTACCGGTAAATCCGCTGCGGCTTCCCGATTCTGATAAAACAGATAAGTAAAGTAGCCTGATTGCAGACTTCTATACCAGTTTACAGATAAAATATTCGTTATAATCTGAAATATCGTATGTAACCAAATAAGAGTGGTTGTACTATTTTCCGAAAATAGTGTACCTTTCGACTTAAACTGATAATGCTTATCCTATCATCCAATTCTAAGATTTGAAATGCAACAATTACAAACTCTGGATTACATCGTTTTCTTCTTTTATTTTATTCTGGTTTCAGGATACGGTTACTGGATCTACCAGCGGAAAAAAACTACTACTGAATCTACAAAAGACTTTTTTTAGCCGAGGGGTCACTCACCTGGTGGGCGATCGGAGCATCGTTAATCGCTTCCAATATCTCCGCCGAGCAATTTATCGGTATGTCAGGAAATGGTTTTTCCATGGGGCTTGGTATTTCCACCTATGAGTGGATGGCAGCTGCAACACTGATCATCGTTGCAGTTTTTTTTATGCCTATTTACCTCAAAAATAAAATTTATACGATGCCTCAGTTTTTGAGTCAGCGTTATAATCCGACGGTTAGCTTAATTATGGCCGTTTTCTGGCTTGCATTATATATTCTGGTCAATCTTACTTCTATCCTTTATCTTGGAGCACTGGCAGTGTCAGGTATTTCCGGGCTGGATTTCCAGTTTTGTATGATCGCACTGGCGGTTTTTGCTATTATCATTACGATCGGAGGTATGAAAGTAATCGGCTTCACAGACGTTATTCAGGTTTTCTTCCTGGTAATTGGTGGATTGGCTACAACTTACCTTGCTATTAATCTTGTTTCAGGAGAATCGGGGATTGATGGGGTAATGGCCGGAATTAAAATGATGCGTTCCAATCATGATGACCATTTTCACATGATATTTCACAAAACCAGCCCATTTTATATGCAGTTACCTGGCTTAACTGTATTGCTTGGAGGTATGTGGATTGTGAACCTTAACTATTGGGGTTGTAATCAATATATTACGCAGCGTGCTTTGGGAGCCGATCTGAAAACTGCACGTAACGGTATCCTGTTTGCTGCACTTCTTAAACTTTTAATGCCAGTTATCGTTGTACTTCCCGGTATTGCAGCTTACGCATTATATAGTAAGGGTCTTTTCCAGTCGGAAATGTTAGGACCCGATGGAACAATTAATCCTGATAAAGCATATCCGGTATTACTAAATTTACTCCCTGCCGGATTAAAAGGTTTGTCGTTTGCAGCACTTACAGCCGCTGTTGTTGCCTCACTTGCAGGAAAAGCGAATAGTATTTCAACGATTTTTACACTGGATATTTTTAGAAAATATATGGGTAAAAATGCGGATGAAAAATCGCTGGTAAGAACGGGCCGGATTGTGGTTGTAGTGGCTATGATTCTTGCTATTGTTGTGTCGCCCTATATGGGAATCGATAAAAAAGGAGGTTTTCAGTTTATACAGGAAATGACAGGTTTGCTTTCTCCGGGGATCTTTGCTTCGTTTATTATGGGCTTTTTCTGGAAACGGACTAACTCAGCCGGAGCATTATTTGCAATTGTAGGCGGGTTTATTATTGCGCTTGGTATGCACAATAACTATCTGCCTTTCGCAGACTGGACACAGGTTCCGTTCCTGGATCGTATGGGACTGGTATTCCTGATTTGTGTGGCAGTGATGATTGTTCTTGGATTGGTACTTCCGGACGAAAAGAAAGGTTTGGAAATCGATTCGTCTATGTTTGTTCCTCATCGTGCTTTTATTATCGGTGCAACCGGCGTTATTGCTATGATCGCTTTCTTATACAGTCATTTCTGGTAAAATTTATTTGAGTTATTTATAAACGGAAACGGCCAGGAAAATTTTCCGGGCCGTTTCCGTTTATAAATAAAAGAGGCTTTTACGCAACTTCTTCTTCAATAATAGTAATCTTTTGAATATGGTCTCCCTGACGAAGCAGGTCAACTGTATCTACGCCTTCAACCACTTTGCCAAAGCATGTATGGTTGCCATCCAAATGTGCTGTGTTGTTACGGCTGTGGCAAATAAAGAACTGGGAACCACCGGTGTCACGCCCTGCGTGAGCCATAGAAAGCACTCCGCGGTCGTGATATTGATTTCCGCCTTTCAATTCACATTTAATTGTATAACCCGGACCTCCGCGACCTGTTCCGGTTGGATCTCCGCCTTGAACCATAAAATCAGGAATTACACGGTGAAAAATCAGTCCGTCGTAAAAACCTTTTTTTGAAAGATCAACAAAGTTTTTCACTGCGATAGGAGCATCCTGATCGTAAAATTCGATCAGCATTGTTCCTTTATCTGTGATCATTTCTGCTTTTGTCATGTCAGTAAAACAAATTTGAGATAAAATATAAATAGTAATATCCATATACATGCATATATGGATACACTTATGCAAAGAAAAGCATATAAAGCCTTTCCTTACTACTAACGTAAAATAAACTTATCTGATTTACGAATCTGAATCAAGTTTTGCCAATACTTTTGGCTCTTCTTCCACTATCGGAAGATTCTTTTTGTCAAAATCGATTTCAGCCAAACGATTTACAACCTGTCCGCTGCCCCATTCACGGCTTCTTTCAGGATTGGAAAACCACTCTTTTACTGCAATAAGTTTATAAATGTATTTTGAAGTTTCAGCGTTAAGTTTTAGCTTGAAGTAGTCATCTTTATTTTGAGAATCCATACGATCCTGAATACGCTGAGGGCCTGCATTATAGGCCGCTGCAACAAGTGTCCAGGAACCAAGCTGGCGATGTAGCCGGCGGAGATATTTACCGGCGGCATGAGTAGATTTTGTCAGATGATTTCTATCATCCTGGGTTTCGTTAACTACCAGTCCGAGTGACTTGGCTGTTGATGGCATAAACTGCCAGTAACCTCCTGCTCCTTTATGAGATGTGGACTCATTGGCCATAGCACTCTCAATAATAGGCAAATATTTGAAATCGGCTGGTACTCCGTACTTTTTAAGGATTGGTTCTATAATCCGCATCCTTTGTTTAGTCTTTGTCATCAGCTTACGAAATGTAGGATTATCGTAATTCCTGATCATGTTTTGGTATCGCTGGGCAATGCGAAGCTCGGATAATGGTACGGCCTCGCCACAGAAGTCAATAGCAAGAAGATCTGAGTTGATGGTTTTAGTTTCTTTCAGTTCTTTCTTTTCCACCTTCACCTCGGGCATGGATAATTTCCCCATAACGGCGATTGAGAAGGTAACAAAGATTAGTCGAATCATGCATATATAATTTCGTGAAACATATTTTTAGGTGGTCTTCCATTACAGTCGTTTTCCACACAGTTTGGCCGTCAGATTTGGCTTCCCATAGTGCGAAGATAACGGTATAGAATAAATAATGTTTCATTTTTGTATAAAAATCTGATTTACAGGCATTTCTAAGATTGGATATTTGTACTAATTTAAGATGTGCAAATTTTGGTAATTTTTAGAAATGCAATACATTTTGTTTGATTCTGATGACGTAAGGGAATAAACACCTGGAATAATGGATAATTGCAAAATAGTTATATTTCAACATTTATATGATTATTCCTTGAATTCAGTATTTTGAAAATTAATTATACACTGATAATCAATGTGTTATGTTTATTTAGTATTGATTTTTTTATAAAATCGCTTAAATTTCTATGTTTTTGGTATTTATCCGGTAAAGTCCAAATATGTGGTTTGGTTATTTTGATGTGTTAACTTGCAATCAAAATCTGATAAATATATGGTTACTGTTCAGGAAGCGAAACAAGAAATCATGGCTAATACTGAGCTGTTGCCTACTGAAATCAGAGGTACACAGGCAGCATTAAATTTTGTTCTGGCAGGAGATGTTTTGGCACCTTTGTCGTTACCATCATTCCGGCAATCGTCGATGGATGGGTTCGCGATTGATCACTCGGATATTACTCAGGCAGGAGTTTCTTTGAATATCATTAATGAATCCAAAGCCGGAGAACCCGAAAAACAAATACTGGCCAAAGGTGAGGCGATCAGGATATTTACAGGCGCGCCGGTTCCGGATGGGGCTACCGCTGTTATTATGCAGGAGCATACTTTAAAGGAAAATGGCAGGGTTGTCATTCATGAATATCCGGTCAATGCGGGTACTAATGTTCGTAATATCGGTCAGCAGATAAAAAAGGGAGCGGTAGCTTTGCCAGAAAATACTTTCCTTTCTCCCGGCAGTATTGGATTTCTGTTGGGTCTGAATGTGGAAAATGTAGAAGTGTATAAAAAACCAAAAGTGGGATTGCTGGTTACAGGTGATGAGCTGGTAAAAACGGGCCAGCCGATTGCACATGGGCAGATTTACGAATCTAATTCTGCAATGCTTGTTGCAGCATTACAGCAGGAAGGCATATTTGAAATTGAAGTCAGGTATGCGAAAGACGATTTGCAATCTACTATTGACGCATTACAGGAGCTTGCCGGGCAAAATGACCTGATCCTGGCAACTGGCGGAGTTTCAGTGGGTGATTATGATTTTGTTGGAAAAGCGCTGGAAGCCATTCAGGCGGTAACGATTTTTTATAAGGTTAAACAGAAGCCTGGAAAACCATTATTATTTGCAAAAAGAAAAGAAAAACTTTTTTTTGCGTTGCCAGGGAATCCGGCATCGTCATTAGTGTGTTATTATGAATACGTATTGCCGGCAATTAAAAAAATGTCAGGCAGAACTGATTGTTTTTTACGTTCGTTGCGTTTGCCTTCTAAAATTGCCTATTCTTTTAATGGTGAGCGGGATGAATTTTTAAAAGCATCGGTTACAAACGAAGAGGTAATTCCACTGGACGGCCAGGAATCATTTGCGTTGCGTTCTTTTGCGATTGCCAATGCTATTATTTATTTACCTGTTACACAAAATGTGGTTAAGCAAGGAGATTTAGTCGAGGTACATCTGTTGCCTTTTTAATACAAAGTTTTATTTAAAATCGATACCATGAGCATTCAAGTGATGTATTTTGGAATGCTGGCAGAAATAACGGGGCAGGCGAGCGAGTCCTGGCTAATCAATGATAACCTGACAGTAGGAGAATTCCGTACTCAGATTTGGGAGAAATATCCTGCAATGAGAGAAAAAAGTTCAAAATTGCAGTGAATAAACAGATATCGAACGATTTTCTGTTCATTCCCGAACAGGCAGAAATTGCTTTACTACCGCCTTTTGCAGGAGGTTGATTTTTTTTACACATTATATTCCTGGGTTACTTTGATGGATAAAATTCGGAAACCGAAAAAAGTATTTGTACAAGGGCCAATCAGTCCGGTTTTTGTTGGCGAATCTGTCGCCAGTCATCAGTCTAAAACCAATATAGGCGCGCATGCCATCTTTTTAGGCCAAATCCGGGCAGATCAGAAGGGCGATGGCATTGTTACCGGTATTGAATATTCAGCATACGAAGAGATGGCAGAACTGGCTTTTCATGAAATTCGTGAAACTGCTTTTGCAAAGTTTGAACTGACCTGTTTGCATATTTATCATAGCCTGGGTGTAGTACCGGTTGGCGAAATCAGTTTGTTTGTATTTGTGTCTTCCCCGCATCGCCGTGCCGCTTTTGAAGCTTCGGAATACATTGTAGAAGAGATTAAAGCCAACGTTCCTATTTTTGGTAAAGAATTGATTGGAAATGAGGGGTTTGTGTGGAAGGAAAATTTGTAGGGCTTTCGGCAATCAGCTTTCGGCTTTTTGATCTGATTCTTTCTTTAAATTATATTTAGATACCAAAACCTCTGATGGTTGATATAACGCATAAAACGAATACATTAAGAATAGCAACGGCGCAGGCAACTGTGCTGGTGAGTAAACCTGAAACAATAGAAGCGATTCAAAACAGGTCTGTACCGAAAGGGGATGTTTTTGAAATGGCCAAAGCGGCCGGTTTTCTTGCGGTAAAAAAAACACCGGATCTTTTACCGGATTGTCACCCGATTCCAATTGAATACACCGCCGTAAATTACAGGATTGAAGATTTGTCCGTCATCATTGAATTGACTGTCAAAACAATATATAAAACGGGTGTAGAAGTGGAAGCAATGCATGGCGCGTCTGTTGTGGCACTCACAATGTATGATATGCTCAAACCGATTGACAAGGGTGTTGAAATCAGGAATATTAAATTATTAGAGAAAAAAGGAGGTAAAAGTGATAGAAAAGCAATTCCTGAGAATTTGAAAACCGCGGTTATTGTTTGTTCCGATAGCATTTCCAGTGGTGCGGGAGAAGATAAATCAGGGCGAAAAATTATTGAGAAATTAAAGACGCTTAATATTGCTGTAAACGATTACAGTATTATTCCTGATGATAAAGAAACTATTCAGGAAAAAATTCAAAGCCTTACCAGCTTGTCTTACCAAATGATATTGGTGACCGGCGGAACCGGTTTGTCCAATCGTGATGTTACACCGGAAGCTGTCATTGAACTGATTGATCGTGAAATACCGGGAATAGCAGAAACGGCAAGGCAATATGGACAGGAACGCATACCAACCGCGATGCTTTCAAGGTCAGCAGCCGGATTGATCGGGAATACACTGGTAATTACAATGCCCGGAAGTACCGGAGGCGTTACTGAATATATAGATGCCCTTTTTCCGCAGGTGTTGCATGTTTTTAGTGTAATGGAAGGGAATAAGCATTAGTCGGGACCAGGCCGCCGATGCAGTTAAAATTTTAGAGTTTTAAGTATCTGCTGATCGAGCGTTATTAGTTGCTTATTGAATATTATTTGAGATACATGTCATTACCTATTGTTGATACATTTGGCCGTAAGCATACTTATCTGCGTATCTCGCTGACAGATAAGTGTAACCTGCGCTGTACTTATTGTATGCCGCAGGAAGACATGCAGTTTATGCCTGCCAAATGGCTGATGCAAACAGATGAAATAGAGGCATTGGCAAAGATATTTGTTGAAATGGGCGTCAATAAAATCCGATTAACCGGCGGAGAGCCATTGGTACGAAAGGATGCAGGGCAAATCATTTCAAGTCTGGGGAAATTACCGACTTCATTAACACTCACCACCAATGCCGTTTTTATTGATCAGTATCTGTCTGTATTAAAAGAAGCCGGAGTTGGATCACTTAATGTGAGTCTGGATACTTTAAAGGAAGAGCAGTTTAAAAGTATTACAAAACGCGATCATTTCGACAAAACGCTGGGCAATATCAGGCTGCTGTTATCAGAAGGTTTTGTAGTCAAGATTAATGTCGTCGTTATGAAGGGTGTGAATGATTCAGAGATTAATGATTTCGTGAGACTTACGCTTGATGAACCAAATTTACACGTTCGCTTTATAGAATTCATGCCATTTAATGGTAATCAGTGGGATATGTCTAAAATTGTATCCTACGCCGATCTTCTCTCAGGAATCAGTAAAGAATTTGAGTTTGAAGCATTACAGGGAGAATTGGAAGATACCGCAAATCGTTTTCAGGTAAAAGGAGGAGCAGGGACTTTCGGGATTATTGGTACAGTTACGCATCCGTTCTGTGCCGGGTGTAACCGTATCCGGCTCACGGCAGACGGAAAATTAAAAAACTGTCTTTTTGATACTACTGAGGTCGATTTGCTTACTCCTTTGCGTGCAGGAGAAGATGTTCGTCAGCTTGTTTATACGCATTTCTACAAGAAACACTTCAAATACGGAGGCCACGTTAATTTCACAGAAAAAGCGGCCAAATCCGATTATGAACAAAACCGCCGGATGATTGCAATTGGCGGGTAAAACCATTCAGCCTTTATTTTTTACCGTTCGTATAAACCATGCAACATGGCTTGCCGGGAAGGACTCTTTCGTAAAATCTTTAAATATTTTTTACAAAAAGTAACCTTCATATAGCCATGAAAAACGTAATGAAATCTGTAATTGCCGCTGCTTGCGGAGTTTTGTTGTTAAGTGCCAATGTTTCAGCAGCAATGGTTAAACCAAAGGCTGAATGCAAAAATAACACTTGTAATAATTTCCGGGTAGGTATGTACCGGGTCAAAAATACGGTCACTATGAACCTGCTGTTAGAGAAAATAAAAGGAGAACGTGTTGCTATTCGTTTACTTAATGATAAAGGTATTGTGATGCATGAAGAAATGGTAGGAAAGGCTATTGAAAAATACGGCCGGAAGCTGAATTTTTCAGAAGTACAGGATGGAAATTATACATTAGAAATATCAGACGAAAACGAAAAAATCGTTAAAAATATTAATCTGACAACAAACGAAGTTACTGAAACGGAAACACGTAATCTGGTAGCTATAAATTAATTGCGGCAGCATTACAGATTTTACAAAATCTGTAATGCTGTTTTTTTTAATTGCAGCTTTTTATTTCAAACAATCGAATTCTAAATTTCTCACCGCTGGCTAATGACTCGTCATGCTTAATTTTTTAGTCTTTTGTCAAAATGGATCGCCTCTGTATTTATCACTTTTGCCAAAGCATGCTGTGCGTGTAAAGGATTTAGCAAATAATTATATTCTGTCAGCGATTGGGCAGAAGGGACTTTCATGATCCAGTAAATACCTTCTTTAATCCAGGATTCTGTAAAATCAGACAATATGTTTGGATACGGGAATTGCCACCAGCCGGAAGGAAGTTCTTTGGAAGTAATTTCTTTAATCAGGGCCGTTTCCGGAATTTCAATAGTTACCAGAACCTGATTTTTAGGAATAACCGGCGTGTTTGCCAGTATCTCTAATTTTGCCAGCGAAATATATTCAGAAGTATAAAGTATTCTGGTCCCTTTATAGTGCCATCGCCCGCTTGTATACAAGCAGCCAGTTCCCTGAATATCATTAGAATATGTAGGATTTGTGATCCGGTATAACTGCATAGTTAAGAAAAAATCCCGTGCTCGATCCTGAACAAAACATTCAGGACTTCTTCACGGCCAATTGAAGATCCAAGAAGATCCAGAGGTTTTTTGTTTCCAAGGGCAAGAACGGGACTTTCGAGCCAGGTTTTAAAATCATGCTCATCTTCAAATACATCTACACCTTTGGCAATAATTTTGGAGAAATCGACTACTTTTTCACTTTCTCCTGCTGATAGTATGGATTTGTTTTTGATCCGTCGCTGAAACGTGCTTTCCGACAGATTAAGCATTTCGCTGAATTGTTTATTTGATAAATTGAGCCGTTTCTGAACCCTTTGTGCGATAGAGATCGGGAATCCTTTTTCAGTAATTTCTATAAACGACAAAAAGCTGTCAACGTTTTGGCTGAAAGCTTTTTGCCCGCCTAAAATATCAATTATCTGTGTTCTCATACTGTCAAATGATTGTAGTATTAAGGTCATTTGACAGTAAATTTAGCAAATAATTTTAATTTTCAAAACATATCTGATTATTTCGTATAGCCCATTGCTTTCAGCCAGCCTTCCATCGCAGCCGGCCAGTTGGCCAATGATCCTTTCCCTTCTGTACGAAAGCCATATCCGTGACCGCCAAGGGGGTAAAGATGCATTTCTGCTGAAATTTTAAGTTTTTTCAATGCCAGATAATATTCGATACTATTTTCAACTGGTACAGCTCCGTCATCTTCTGCATGTACCAGAAAAGCGGGTGGCGTTTTAGCGCTCACCTGTAATTCATTTGAATAATATTTGATCAGCTCATCCGACTTTTCGGGCCCTAATAAATTATCGCGTGAGCCGCCGTGCGAGATATTTGGCATGAAAGAAATAACAGGATACAAGAGAATGGAGAAATTCGGTTTGGCTTCTTCCGAAGCTTTTTCGCCCATATTATAATGTGTAGAAAGTGTTGCAGCCAAATGCCCTCCGGCGGAAAAACCCATTGCGCCAATTTTATCCTTATCAATATTCCATTTGCCTGCACTCTGGCGGATCAGTTTCATAGCCTGCATTGCATCCATTAACGGAACCTCGTGCTGATGTGTCATTGCCTTTTCATTGGGCAACCTGTATTTCAAAACAAAAGCCGAAATTCCGTGATCATTAAACCATTTGGCAAAATCACTGCCTTCGTGTGAAGCAGCCAGAATTCCATAACCGCCACCCGGACAAATCATAATAGCCGCTCCGGTAGCCTTTTCTTTTGGAGCGATATATGCCGTCATGGTCGGAACAGTTACACCGCTGATCCTCAAAATCCCGCTTGCATCCGTTTCAGATTTTTCATGAATGGTACTGCTTTTAAAATTTGGGACTTTGCCTTCCGGCCAGAGATTGATGGTTTCGGTTTGTGACATGGATTGAAATGAAATAGCCGACAGGCCCAAAGCGATAAGAATTGCTGATATTTTTTTCATTGATTGGTTTTCTTTTCCTCAAAAAGACACTGCAAGTTACAATTTACCCTGAAAAAAAATGTTCACTATTTTCTAACGATTTATCAAAGCTTTATAGTTTAATTATCTTTAAAAGCACATCAAACAGATTTATCCATGATCATCAGAATTGTAAGAATGACTTTTTCTCCTGAGAAAACAACGATGTTTCTTGATATTTTTAACCAATCCAAAAATGAGATTTTGGGGATGAAAGGATGTTTGTATCTGGAATTATGGCGTGACCTGCATGAACAAAATGTATTTGTTACGCACAGTCACTGGGACTCGGAAGAGGCATTGAATGATTACCGGAAATCAGAATATTTTGGAAAAGTATGGAAACAAACAAAAACCCTCTTCACAGAAAAAGCACTGGCGTTTTCAGTCGAAAGGGTTTAGGATAATTAGTTTAAACCGGGAGGCCGATTTAATAAAATAAATACAGTAATGAATGGATTTACAGTTTCGGAGGATTGATCATAATATGTGCACGGTGTGTTCCTGCGTCCATAATCCATGGCATTCCCGGCACGTCCGGTTTAAGTGGAAGTCCGGTGCTTTCAGCAGTTGCGTATGGAATGTAAACGACGTAGCGTAAATAACCATTTTTTAAAGTTCCTGCTGCTGCATCATAATTATCCTTTGTACCCGAAAGCACATAGAGTGTAGTTGGCTGTTCGGGCATTTTTAATTGGCCGCTTTTTACTTCTTTTTCACGAATATCAAAGATATCTTTCTGGCTTTTTCCTTCTTTGCTCAACACTCTGCCACGCTCCATAAAAGAATCAAGTGCAGCATGGTAGCAGGATACGCCGATATCTTCTTTTTTAGGGTCGTCGGCTAAACATACAAAATCATTGGTGCCTTTTCTGAGAATAGTAAACGAGCCGTCCGGTGCATATCCATACACTTTTGCATAGGACTGTTTGTCGGAAGGAGCCGCCAGTACAGCCGTTTTTATTTGAATATCAGCTGGTGGAATTACTGACTGCCCATAAGCCTGAGCAGAAGTGAAAATGGCGATAGCGTAAAAAAAAGTCTTGTTCATAATAGTAAATGACAGGTGGATTGTCTCTTATACTCTAAAATTAGTAATCTTTATTTAAGTATTGCTCAAATCCGGTTTTCGGGTTTGGTGACAATCATCCTAATCACCTCATGAACTTAAAAAAATCCTTCGGTCCGATTCTGACAGCCGGTTTGCTGATCGGCCTAACGACAGCTTTTTACCAGCGTACCAATCCAAGTACTTTTAGTGGTACCTCGCTGGATACGCTGTACAAAGACCTGACCGATGAGCAAAAAAGATCGTCACAGTATGCTGTTGCCGGATTGTCGGTAACAGAAGGACTGGAAGCTACCCTTTTTGCATCTGAACCTACTATTACAAATCCGACTAATATTGACGTAGACCATCTGGGCCGGGTTTGGGTTTGTGAAGCTTATAATTACCGTCCTGCCATCAATGGTAATCCGACTAAAAACGAAGGTGACCGTATTTTAATCATGGAAGATACAAACGGTGATGGCAAGTCGGACAAAACAACAGTTTTCTATCAGGGCAAAGAATTGAATTCGCCATTGGGGATTTGGGTAATGGGCAATAAGGTAATCGTTTCTCAAAGTCCGTATGTATGGCTTTTCACAGACGCTGATGGCGATGGCAAGGCCGATAAAAAGGAAGTGATATTTGAGGGCGTTGGCGGAGAACAGCATGATCATGGCATGCATGCATTTACATTCGGGCCGGACGGAAAACTGTATTTCAATTTTGGTAATGAAGGCGGGCACCTGCTGGACGGAAAAGGTAATCCTGTTTTGGGTAAAAACGGCCAGCCAATCGATTTTAAAAAACTCAGACAGGGAATGGTTTTTCGTTGTGACCCTGATTTTAAAAATATTGAAGTATTAGGAAATAATTTCCGGAACAATTATGAAGTGGCTGTGGACAGTTACGGAACCATGTGGCAGTCGGACAATGATGATGATGGAAACAAAGGTGTCCGGATTAACTATGTGATGCAGTATGGTAATTATGGTTATACGGATGAACTGACAGGGGCAGGATGGCGTGCAAACCGTACCAATGTAGAGGATTCTATTCCTTTCCGTCACTGGCATTTGAATGATCCAGGTGTTGTACCAAATTTATTACAGACCGGTTCGGGATCACCGACAGGCGTGGTCGTATACGAAGGCAGTTTATTGCCAAAATCGTTTTGGGGACAAATGATCCATTGCGAGCCGGGCCATAATGTGGTTCGCTCATATCCGGTTCAAAAATCAGGTGCAGGTTATACAGCTAAGATTGTGAATATCGTCGATGGAAAACGTGATCAGTGGTTCCGTCCTTCCGATGTTTGCGTAGCGCCAGATGGCTCGCTGATCGTTTCCGACTGGTATGATCCAGGTGTAGGCGGCCACCAGGCGGGAGACCAGAATAAAGGGCGTTTGTTCAGGATTGCTCCTGCAAATACGCCTTATAAAATTCCCAGAGCAGATTTTTCAAGTGTAGCAGGAGCAGTAGAAGCTTTACAAAGCCCGAATGTTTCGGTACGTTATCTGGCCTGGACTGCACTAGTGAAAATGGGGACAACTGCCGTACCGGAGCTGGAAAAGTTATATGAGAGTAAAAACCCGAGAATGCAGGCTCGCGCACTTTGGACATTATGTAATATTGATAAAAACAACACGGCTTATCTTGAAAAGGCATTTGGAGATAAAAATCCTGATATCCGCATAACAGCATTAAGAATCGTAACGCAGAATAAAAGCCAGGATCTGGTCAAATATGTTAGCTTGCTGGTCAACGATCCTGAGCCGCAGGTGCGGCGCGAATGTGCTTTGGCTATTCATGGAAGTAAACTGCCGGGAATTTCAAGCCTTTGGGTAAGGCTTGCGCAGCAGTATGACGGAAAAGACCGCTGGTATCTGGAAGCACTGGGAATTGGCGCAGAAGGACAATGGGATTCATTTTTCAAAGCCTGGGAAGCAGTTGCCGGTCCAAACCCGATCGAAAGCCAGGCGGGTAAAGATATCGTGTGGCGTTCAAGAAGTAAGGAATCAGTTACATTACTGGCATCGCTGGCGAGTAACCCGGATGTCGACCTGAAAAGCCGTCTGCGTTATTTCCGTGCATTTGATTTTAATCCCGGTGGAAAGGAAAAATCGGCGGCATTATTAAAAATCATGAAAGGAAAAGCAGCTAACCAGAATGAAATTAATGAACTGGCGCTTCGTCATTTGGATCCGGCTTTTGTCAAACAATCACCGGAGGCACAGGCTGCACTGAAAAAATTACTGGATGCATCTTACGGTACAGCCACTTACATGGAACTGGTATCACGTTATGAGCTCATTTCGGAAAACAACCGTTTGCTGCAACTGGCTTTGTCGCAGTCTTCTACCAATATCGGACGTCAGGCTGGTCAGCAATTACTGAAACAAGGCGGAACCACTTTGGTTTGGAATACTATAAAGGGAAAAGACGATGCAAAGGCAGAAGGAATGCTGGCATCGATCAAAGGTGTGGGAAGTAAAGAGTCATTGGGAATTCTGAAAAGTGTTGCTTTGGACAGCAAATATCCTGTCAATCTCAGAAGTGAAGCCGTGAAATCACTGGGCGGTACAATGAATGGTGAAGATGAGGTTCTGGTTTTATTGAAAGAGGGTAAAATTGCTGGTGAACTGAAAACTGCCGCAGTTCAGGGATTAAGCGGTGCGTGGCGCAAATCCGTAAAAATGGAAGCTACAAAGTATTTGGAAGGGTCTGCTTCTGCTGTGAAAAAGCATCCTGAGCTAAAAGAACTTGTTGGTATGAAAGGAAATGCAGTTAAAGGCAAAGAAGTGTTTGCCATGTATTGTTCGGTTTGTCATCAGGTAAATACAACAGGAATGGATTTCGGACCTAAGCTTTCGGAAATCGGCGGCAAATTACCAAAGGAAGCATTGTATGCAGCGATCTATGAACCAAGTGCAGGTATTGGTTTTGGTTATGAAGGTTTTGAAGTTACTTTCAAGGATGGTTCGACCGTATCGGGCATTGTTTCCAGCAAAACTGAAACGGATCTGATCCTGAAATTTCCTGGCGGATCTACCCAGGAATATAAAATGTCGCAAGTGAAATCAATGAAGCAAATGAAAGATTCTATGATGCCGGCCGGTCTTCAGGATGCCATGACCACTGACGAACTTGTGAACCTGGTAGAGTATATGAGCAGTTTGAAGAAGAAGTAATATGATTATTAAAGGGAGATTTGTGTAACCGATCTCCCTTTAATGTAATATATCTTCACTCTTTATATGGTACTGCCTTAATCAGTCTTAAATTATTAAGCTGACCAATATTTAATATATTTTCTCTCGGTATAATTTTCCTGTTAATCCAGTTGTTTATTATCATCGTATTTTTTAACCCAAAACGCCTGCAATATTCCTTCATTGTAACCCACTCACTTAACGGATATTTTTGTCCGTCTATTTCAATTGACACATCCTGGTTTTCAAATGTGGCAATGAGCTCTGATGCCTTTTGACGTGTTTGAACGGCTTCCAGCATAATTTCATCTGCTTTTTGCCTTATTGCTTTCCTTATATCATTTCGTTCTTCTTCGGTCGCTAATGCAAAATAATCCAAGCAGGCTTTACTTGCAGCATCATAGTCACTAATCGTAATTGCGTCTTTTAATTTCTTAATTAAATTTTCCATTGTGAGTGTTTTGGCAAAGTATTAAACTGAAATTTCTAAAGTAGTTTAAGTATTTCTTTAAGTTTTTGTATTGATTCATCGATTTCCCTTATTTCATCAAGAATATTATTTAAAATATTATTATTAATTGCACCAATAGCATCCAAATTATGCAATGTGGTTTTTAGCCTTGCCTTTCTAATCAAATGTTCAGCGATGAGCTGCTTAATTTTTTCTTTCACGTTTAGGAAAGCACTTTTGTAGATGAAGATTTCATAAACTTACTATTGTTTTGTTATATAACAAAATAATGGTAAGTTTGTGAAATAATTATTTATTATTTTAAGATTGAATTTAATGAATATGTCAGGATGCCATGACCACTGACGAACTTGTGAACCTTGTGGAGTATATGAGCCGTTTGAAGAAGAAGTAACAGACATAGAAAGCATTTATTTACATGAATGCTTTCCAATATTTCAGACCATAATTTTCTAAGGGAATATCCTCATTTTTATTTTGGCAATGAATTCCAGTGCTTTTTTACGCGTTTCGGAAGAGTCTGAAATAATGCTGTTCGCCTTTTTCTTTATTGCCTCTTTAATATCGCGACGTTCGTCATCCGTGGCAGTAGCCAGGTAATCTGTACAGGCTTTGCTTACGGCTTCGTGCTCGGACAGCGTATTGGCCTCCATCATTTTTTTGATTAAATCTTCCATTATAGCCTGTTATTATAACTTTAATCAGAAATCATTATTTCTGATATTTTGTTCCGTCAAACTAGTTCTTATAAATATTGTAGCACTGTTTTTATATCACTTCATTTCTTTATTCAACAAACATAAGGTAATTTTAAATGTTTTTTTGAATAATATCCGCATCATCCAAGTACGTTTTGAAACAATTTAAATTTAATAAAATTACTGTATTAATTGCAGTAATTATTTGCTCTTCTTTTACCCGCGGTTTTTGCCAAGCACCTGATTCACTGGTAATAATTCATCCTGACAGCATTTATGCACATCTTTCGGAATCTGAAAAAAGATTTACGATCAATGCGGTTGCAGGACTTGACATTGCAGAAGGGTTGGAAGCAACGCTGTTTGCAGCTGAACCAAACCTGACCAATCCAACAAATATTGATGTAGACCACCGGGGCAGGGTTTGGGTTTTGGAAGGTTACAATTACCGGCCTGCCGTAAACGGTAAATCCGAGTTAGGTATGGGTGATCGTATCCTGATCCTTGAAGATAAAGACGGAGATGGCAAAGCAGATATTACTAAAGTATTTTACCAGGGATCTGAAATAAATGCTCCATCCGGAATATGGGTGATGGGCAATAAAGTGATCGTTTCCCAAAGTCCGTATGTATGGCTTTTTACAGATACAAACGGAGATGATAAAGCGGATAAAAAAGAAGTACTGTTTAAAGGAATTGGAGGAGTTCAGAACGATGCAGGTATTCATGCGTTCGTATTTGGGCCGGATGGAAAGTTCTATTTCAATTATGGCAATGCAGGCAGGCAGCTCGTAGACGGGCAGGACCGGCCGTTACTGGATAAATATGAAAGGCCAATCAATTTCAGGCAATATAAACAAGGTGTGGTTTTCCGGTGTGACCAGGATTTCAGAAAAGTAGAAATTCTGGCAGAAAACTTTCGGAATGGGTTTGAAGTGGCCGTTGACAGTTACGGAACTATGTGGCAGTCGGATCAGGAAGAGCCGGGAAATGGCAGTGACAGGGTTTCTTATGTCATGGAGAACGGGAATTTTGGATATATTGATGAGATGAACGGTAACAGCTGGCGTGTTAACAGGACCAATCTGGAAGATGAAATTCCGAGACGCCACTGGCACCAGAACGATCCTGGCGTAGTACCAAATCTGTTACAGACAGGTTCCGGTTTCCCAATGGGCATGACGGTTTACGAGGGAAATTTACTGCCACGCCGCTTTTGGGATCAGGTTATCTTAGCTGATGCAGGCCAAAATGCTTTAAATTCATTTCCCGTTGCAGACGACGGTGCTGGATACAAATCAACTGGTATTCTGCCGGTTATGGAAGGTAAGCGCGATAAATGGTTCCGGCCTTCTGATGTTTGTGTAGCGCCCGACGGATCTTTGATTGTGTCAGACTGGTATGATCCGGTAATAGGAGGAAATAAAATGAAGGATAAAAGCAGGGGCAGATTATACCGGATTGCGCCTCCGGGTGTGCCCTATAGAATTCCCGTATATGATTTGACGTCTCCTGCGGAAGCGGTAAAAGCATTACAAAGCCCTAATTTATCCATGCGTTATATGGCGTGGAATGCTTGTGTTAAATTGGGCTGGGAAGCTGAAACAGAGTTGGAAAACCTGTTTCGCCAATATGATGGAAATCCTCGTTTGCGAGCTCGTGCATTATGGGTTTTGAATAATATTGAAGGATTTAATTACCGGAACCTGGATATTGGATTCAGAGAACTTAATCCGAATCTGAGAATTGTTGCTCTTCGTGCTGTTCGCCAGCGCAACAGTGACCCGACTGAATATATCAAAAGGTTGACAGCCGACCCAAACCCACAGGTTCGTCGTGAATGTGCCCTGGCCATCAATCATAACCATACGTATGAAGCCCTGGATGTCTGGCTGCAATTAGCCCAGCAATATAAAGGGAATGATCGTTGGTCGGTAGAAGCGCTGAGTATCGGTGCTATAGGTCAATGGGAGCGGATTTTTCCTGCCTGGCTGGCAAAAACCGGTGCAAATCCTGAGCGCTCACCAGCTGGGAAAGACATTATCTGGCTGGCACGTACCCGGAAGGCAATTCCTTTTCTGACTACTTTGGCATCCGATACAGCAGTGAATTTTAAGAGCAGGTTAAAATATTTCCGTGCATTTGATTTTTTTCATGCAGGTTATGAAAAATCCCAGGCATTGCTTCATGTAATGACCGTGCCGTCGTCGGATCGTATTGAAGTAAGCAAACTGGCATTATTACATTTGGATAAATCCTTTGTTAGTAACTCTCAGCAGGGATTAACAGCCCTGAATAAATTGCTGGACGAAACCTACGGAACCGGGGATTATATTGAACTGGTAACCCGGTACCAGCCTGATTCGGAAAATGACCGGTTATTTGACCTTGCTTTGTCTAAATCTGATGAAGTAATTGGCCGGGATGCAGGAGGATTACTTCTTGAACAGGCGGGTCTGTCTTACGTTTCTGAAAAGCTGGAAACTTTAAACGATAAGAAAAAAGTGGCGTTACTGGCGTCTATTCAGACAGTGGGAAGTACTGAGGCCGTATACCTGCTAAGATCTGCTGCATTAAATACCAATGATCCGGTTTCAGTTCGTTCAAGCGCTGCGCGATATTTGGGAGGAAGCTGGCCCGGTGAAGAGTCTGTTGTGAAATTATTAAAAGGAAATCAGATAGACGGAGAAGTGAAAGAAGCTGCGCTGGAAGGAGTGAAAAATGCTTTCAGAGAAGAAATAAAAAAAGAACTGGCTCCTTATTTCCCGCAGCCGGTAGAAGAAGTCATTGCCTCACCGGTTGAAATTAAAACCAAAAAAGAAAAACGTAAAAAGAAAAGAAACACTTAACAGGCATAAAGATATGACGGGCCATAAACTATCACTTAGTGAAAATTAGTGTATTCGTGGCATTTCTTCCTGGCAAAATAATTTGTAGCAAGGTAATTCATTTAAGAAATTAGTTTTTGGGGTATATTTTAATAAAAACCATCTTTACATGTCTAAAACCATAACGTAAAGAAAGATATGCTCCGCAGAAATTTTGTGAAATCTACATTAGGGGTGGCTGGCGCTGCAATTGCAGCAGGTGAAACTTTTGCCAATCCTACTGGAACACTTGCTCCGAATAAATTTAAACTTAAATATGCCTCACATTTTGGTATGTTCCAGAATAGTGTAGGGAAAGATGTAATTGATCAGTTGAAATTCATGGCTGACCAGGGATTCATGGCATTGGAAGACAATGGTATGATGGGCCGGCCCGTAGAAGAGCAGGAGAAAATAGCTAAGGAAATGCTTCGTTTGAAGATGGAAATGGGCGTTTTTGTAGTAGATAAAGGTGGAAATGGGGCCAATACACTGGCAGCAGGTAAAAAAGAAAATATTGATATTTTTTTAAATGGCTGCCGGAAAGCTGTGGAAGTTGCCAAGCGCGTCAACGCCAAATGGATGACAGTTGTACCTGGTGATTTCGAACGTAATCTGCCGATTGGAGTACAAACCGGACATGTAATTGATGCACTTCGCCGTGGGGCAGAAATATTGGAACCGGCCGGACTGGTAATGGTTCTGGAACCACTGAGTGATTCCCCTAATTTGTTTTTACGTACTTCCGATCAGACTTACGAAATTTGCCGTGGCGTAAACAGTAAATCTTGTAAAATACTGTACGACATTTACCACATGCAAAAAAACGAAGGCCGTCTTATTCACAATATTGACATGACCTGGAGTGAAATTGATTATTTTCAGATAGGAGACGAACCAGGCCGCAATGAGCCGACCACGGGAGAAATCAACTATAAAAATATATTTAAGTATATCTACGACCGTAGCAAAAAAGAAAATAAATCATTCATCATGGGAATGGAGCATGGCGTTTCCCAAAAAGGAAAAGAGGGAGAAACCGCTCTCATCAAAGCTTACGTTGACAGCGATAACTTTGCAATGTAATTAGCTCGGTCCGTCGCAATGTTAGCTTTTCGGTTACTTTAAAATAAAAAAGGAAAATGACCAGTATAAACCATACCAGGCCATTTTCCTTTAACCGTTTAACCGTTTAACCGTTTAACCGTTTAACCGTTTTTACAACACAACTACCGAGTTTTCAGCAGTAGCATCTACACCGGCAGGAACGTATTTATCGGCTTCCCAGTCGTTTTCCCATTTTGCATCGTCAAGGATATATTTGAACTGGTATTCTCCTGCACCAAGTTCAAGAGTTCCTTTAAATGAACCGTCTTTTTGTTTTTTCAAAGCGATGCCTTCCTCCGGATTCCATCCGTTAAATTCACCTACAAGCGCTACTTTTTTTGTTTCAACTGCTGCTTCTGCAGGTACTGTAAATGTAACTTTGTAAACAGATTTACTTTTTACAAATTGCTTAGTTAATGCCATAGTTATGTAGTGTTTTTTATATTGACGCTACAAATATACAATCAATCATTATTCAATGCAATGAATATCAGTATAATAAATGTTTTTCATCCCCGAATAGTTATATAAACCATTTTGAAAAATGAATTTTTCCGTAAAATTTAATGTAATTTTTAGTGGAAAGTATACCTGAAACCTGCGAATCCTCTGATCCCCTGATTGGGTGCAAAAACATAGGATGGATCAAAAGTTAAGCGGTTTGGATTGTCCGGCGTTGACACTACTTGTCCCTGAGGATCAAAGGTTACGTTTTTATCAAACGGATCAAAAGACCTTGCAATGGAGTTCGCAGGAGGCGTGAAATTAAGCAGGTTTTTTACTCCGCCATAGAATTCCAGCCCGTTAGGGAATTTCTTCGTTACCTGTATATTTTGCAGCGACCATATTGGGGATATCGCAGCGCGCGGATCGTTTTCACTCAATAATGGCAGGCGCATCGGGCCATAAATATTCCCTGTATAATCAAACGATATACCCGCTTTTTGAATTTCATAAGAAACAGCCCAGATTCCGGTAAACTTTTCAGTTAATACAGGCCGGAATTTAATACCGTTCTCGCTCTGGAAATTATCCATAAACGTACCTCCGGCAATAATTTTTAAGGGAAATGAGAAATTAAAGTCCAGATTCAGGCTAATTCCTTTTGAAACTGCATATCCATTCAGGTTATCATAAATAATCAGATTCGGATCAGTATCATAATCTGGTAAAATGCGGTTGGTGAAGTAAGTATAAAAAACAGAAGCATCGAAACCAACAAAGGAATTTCCGGTAACGATCTTTTTTACAAAATTGATATTTGCATTCCAGCTCTGTTCCGGATTCAGTTTCTCTCTGACAATAACCTGCCTTGAACCCGTAAGCGCAGCGTGATCCTCGGTAAATAAATTAACAATACGGAAACCACGTCCAATGTTAAGACGAACTACATCGGTCTGGTTTAACTTTATTTTATAGGCCAGTCTGGGTGTGAAAATACTCCCGTGACGGCTATTGTAATCATATCTCGCACCTAGCAGCAACGCATGAGAACCCATCTTGATTTCATCCTGTACAAAAACCCCCGGAAGGAAGGTTTGGTCCGCATGATCTCTTCCATCCGAATACCTGGTTGCGGGCGTGTTGTCATTGTAAAAAGTATAGCGGAACGGTGCTCCGAATAAGAAGTTGTGTTTCCCTGCTACTTTATCCCATAACAATTGTGCAAATGAGATTTTCTGGTCGGCATTAAAAAGTACATGGCCGTAAACCGAGTTCTGATTATGAGAGCTGAACGAATACTGGAATGTGATTTTTTCTTTGGTTGGCAGCTGGTAATTACCCAATATCTCATAACGTTTGGTATAAATACTCTCGCCATATACTTCACTGCCACCACGATAAGATTTATTCCAGTTCATCTGCCCGCCCCAGCGGTCTTCATAATAATATCTGATTGCAACATTGGCCATCTTATTGTCCGGAAGATTAAATGACCATTTGTTAAAAACAGAGATACGGTTTTGCAGAGTCAGATCTGTAAAGCCATCTTTATTATTATCAATCGGATTCTGGTAATTGAAATAACTGATGCCGAGCAAAGAAGTTACTTTTGGGCTGGGAGTCAGTTTTAGCCCGAGGTCTACATTATAATCCAGCCAGGAAGTACTGAAAACATCTGCTGAAAAGGTAGGGGCTTTGGATGGATTTTTAGTGATAATATTAATCAATCCGCCAACAGCTTCCGAACCATATAAAGTAGACGCCGGTCCTTTTACAATTTCAACCCTGTCTATCAGGCTATTGGGGATTCCGGATAATCCATAAACCGTCGAAAGCCCGCTTACCATCGGCATGCCGTCGATCAGAACCATCGTATAGGGGCCTTCTAATCCGTTGATATGGATATCTCCTGTGCTGCACACATTACAATTCAGCTGTGGCCTGACTCCGTTTACATAGCTTAATCCTTCAAAAATACTTGGTACCGGGTTTTTATATATAAATTTTGCGGTAATAATGTCCACCGGAACCGGACTGTCGAGTTTGGAAACTTCTTTCATCGTTCCTGTAACCACCACTTCATCTAATGAATTTTCTCCCGATTTTAGTGTGAAGTCTTTTGTAACGTTTTTGTCGATCCTTATATTTTTTTCTGTAATTGTCGGAAAAGAAACATAACTGATCCTGATCGTATAATTGCCTTTTGGAATTGAAGTGATCAAATAATTACCCAATGTGTCAGCAGTAGTGCCAATTTTCAATTCGTTGATATAGACCGCTGCGCCAAATGCAGGTTCTGTTTGTCCCTCCAAAGAGATTTTTCCTGATAGTACATGTTGCCCCAACGGATGTTGCCCCAACGGAGGTTGCCCAAAAGCGGACAAAGACAATGTACAAAATATAAGTAGTATGAGTAATTTCATATATCGTCGAATTTTATATTTATTTCAATCTTAATATTATTTTAGACAAATCTAAAAATATTATTTGACAAATAAAATATGAATTCTTGGCGGGTATATTATTTTTTTTTCTGAACTATCTGCGAAGCCGTTTTGGTTACAGTAACTTAGTACTCATTACAAATAACCCATTGATCTATGTTGAAAGATTTTTTAAAGCCAGTTAAACTACCAAATACGGCCGATTGGGCTGTACTTATTTTGAGAGTCGGAATCTCTCTTTTGATGATTAACCATGGATATGCCAAGCTAAGCAACTTTATGAGCGGAGATCATACTTTTGCTGATCCGGTTGGAATTGGAGAGGAATTGTCTTTAATACTGACAATTGGTGCAGAATTCTTTTGTTCTATTCTACTAATTATTGGATTGGCTTCCCGTGCAGTGCTTATACCGTTACTTTTTACGATGCTCGTTGTATTGTTCATCGTTCACGCGAACGACCCTTTTGATAAAAAGGAACATGCGATATTGTTTATAATCCCTTATATCGCACTGCTTTTAACAGGTCCCGGAAGGTTTTCTTTTGATAAAGCTTTGTTTAAATAGATTTAGCTCTTTAACTCACCCCGATTTGTAATCGGGGTGGCTATGGTTGCACGTTTGTAACGTGCTTATTAAACATTGTTTAAGCGCGTTACAAACGCGAGACCATAACCGCTCCCGATTGCAAATCGGGGCGAGCTTCTACTGAGACCACTGAGTTGGCTCACGGTCCCAACGATGCTGTTTCAGTTTTTCTGCCAGATCAATTGCTAATTTTTCACCATCACTGGCAGATACATTCGATCTTACATGAGGCAGTTTTCTCATACCCGGAATGGTCGTATGCACATCGGTATTGTTGAGAATAAACTTCAAAGCCAGTTCAGGCATTGTCATACCTTCCGGTATATCTTTTCTCAGGGCTTCGGCATGGTCCACACTCGAATTCAGGTTCTCAGGAACGAAATAAGTCGAACGCCAGTCGTCGGCCGGGAAAGTGGTTTCCTTTGTAAAAGTTCCTGTCAGTGTGCCTTCATCAAACGGAACCCTGGAAATTACACCAATATCCATCTTTTTGCATAATGGGAAAAGGTTGTCTTCCGGTGCCTGATCGAAAATATTATAAATTACCTGAACCGCGTCAATTAAACCTGTTTTCAGCGTTTTCAGCGAATTGTCCGGTTCCCAGCGGTTCAGGCTCAGTCCCCAGCGTTCGACTTTTCCCTCTTTGGTCAGTTTCTGGATTGCTTCTTTCCATTCATCTTCCTGTGCCCAGCTATCTTCCCAAACGTGGAACTGAAGGAGGTCAATTTGTTCCAGCCCTAAGTTTTTCAAGCTTTTTTCTGCGTATTCAATAATGTAGCCGGCCGGGAAAACTTCGCTTAATTTAAACTCAGGCCTTGACGGCCACTGACGGTTTTTGGGCGGGATTTTAGTAGCTGCATAAAGCTTTTTATCAGGGTACCGTTTGATCAGTTCTCCCAGTATTTTTTCACTTAATCCTTCTGCATAACCCCATGCAGTATCAAAAAAATTAACGCCGGATTCTACGGCAAGATTGAGTGAATCATCTGTTTCTTTGCGGTCGGAACCAGTCCATCCCGCAAGTCCCCACATCCCATAACCGATCTCACTTACTTCCCATCCGGTGCGTCCAAAGCGGCGATATTGCATTGTAAAATTGTTTAGTGTTTTCGTTTAAAGGAATTTATAGGAGCTTTTTAATGTAATACGCCTATTTTTGTTGCAATTTATTATTTTAGCAGGGCTTCAAGGGTTTTGTTTATAATTCAGGATTAAAGTAAAAACGATCAGTGTTGACGAAGAAAGGGGTAGTACTAATGACTGTGAAAGGAATTGCCGGTATCGTATTGATTTTCAGTATTGCTGGCTGGACAAATGGGACTAATCGCTCTGATAAGACATTGGAATATTGCAGCACTTTCCGCCAGATACAGCTGGATATAAGGGATTGTGTCATTTCTCCTGATTCGGCAAGGATTGCTTTTCAGACAGTTATGCGCAATATCAGGTCAGAGTTTAATAAAGATTCCTGCCGTGCTATCGACTCGTCTTATTTTGTATACCCGGTACGCTGTTATCTACCCAAAGAATCCATAGGTGGTAAAGGAGAGGGATTCCGGCCGGAAGGTTTTGATCTTTTTGACATGAATGTAAAAGGGAGCCATCCAGCCCACGACCTGTTTGTATATGACAAAAATCAGGATGGTATTGATGACCGTACCTGGCACCCGATTGATGTACTTTCTTTCACATCCGGAATAGTGATTGCCACAGAAACAGAATGGAAATCGGACAGTGAGCTACGCGGAGGTAACTGGATATGGATTTATGATCCCTGCCTGGATGGGTTATTCTATTATGCTCATAATAATATTGTAAACGTGCAGCCCGGCCAATGGGTGAATGCCGGTGATAAAATCTCTGAAATGGGCCGGACAGGCTTTAATGCCTACAAAAAACGTTCGCCGACACATTTGCATATGATGTTTTTGAAACTGAACAGTGATGCATTGCCCGAGCCTTACGATACTTACGACTGGATGCTAAACGCAGCAATCAGGGAGTAAAGTTTAAAAGGAACAGGTTTGAGCTGAATCAGGGATTTTTATTAAAGGCTTATCAATCAATATAATAAAATTCCAATACGCGATTTTTGATGTGTCAATATTCAGGTAAAGTTGTATATTGACCATTGTTTGTTGCTTATGGCCCATTTTCTTAAATGGTTTACATGATCCTGTCAAATTCACTCAATTACTATTCCTATAAAAAACTTTATTTATGAACAACCGTCGATCCTTTTTCAGGAAAAGTGCAGCCATTGGTTTGGGAGCATTTGGAGTCAATAGCCTTTTTAATGAATTGCATGCCGCTGATTTTCAGGAAGCTGAAAAATTGTGGAACGTGAATGGCGATAATGAAGATTATTGGTCAGTTATTCAGGATGCTTATTCTGCGAGTAAAAGTGATATTCTTATTCTGAATAATGGTGGAGTTTCGCCATCCCCGCTGGTTGTTCAGGAATCTCTTGAAAAATACAACAGACAAGCCGCACAGGGGCCGTCTTATTACATGTGGCGGATTATGGACAAAGGCCGCGAACCGTTACGCCAGCGTTTGGCAGGACTGGGCGGTTGTGATGCCGAAGAAATTGCGATCAACCGCAACGCAACTGAGGCACTTAATACTGTTATTTTTGGCTTACCACTGCAAAAAGGCGATGAGGTAATCGGTATGAAATTCGATTATCCAAACATGATGAATGCCTGGAAACAACGGGAACTCCGTGACGGAATAGTTTATAAGCAATTAACATTTCAGTTTCCGATAGAAGATGATGAGCAAATCGTAAAAGCATACGAAAATGCCATAACGCCTCAAACAAAAATTATTCATCTTACGCATGTAGTGAACTGGGTAGGACAGATCATGCCCGTGAAAAAGATCAGCCAGATGGCACATAAGAAAGGTATTGAAGTGATTGTGGACGGAGCACATTCATTCGGGTTACTGGATTTTAAAATTCCTGATCTGGAATGTGATTATTTTGGTACCAGTCTGCATAAATTTTTAAGTGCGCCGGTTGGAAGCGGAATGATGTGGGTTAAAAAGGATAAAATTGCCAAAATATGGCCGCTCGTTTGTAATCATGAACCTACCAGTGCCGACATCCGGAAGTTCGAGACTTTGGGGACCAGAAGTTTTTGTATTGAACAGGCTATTGGGGAGGCAATTAATTTTCAGGAAGGAATTGGAACCAAACGCAAGCAGGAACGTATCCATTTCCTGAAAAAATACTGGGCTGAAAAAGCATTGCAAATTCCGGGCGTAAAAATCCATACTTCTCTTAAACCTGAATATTCCTGTGCTATTGCCGGAATTAGTATTGATGGATTAAAACCGGGAGAACTTGATGGTAAATTATTTAAAGACTATAAGATCCATACAGTTGGGATTAACTATGAATATTTGAACTGTGTACGCGTTACACCCCATGTGTATACCAAAATAAGTGATCTGGACAGGTTTGTAGATGCTTTGAGCCAAATTGCAAAGAAAGCCTGATATAAATTGAAGTTAATGCGTTAGACTTTCCAAAACCAGGCATCCCTGTTTCAGAAACATGGAAAGTCTGGTTTTGGAAAGTCTTTTTCATAGATGTCTTTTTAGTTAAAGACAACCGCCATCCATCTCATTTTCGGATTTCTGATAAGACAATATAACCACCTGAACTAATAATACTTCCCTTCGATTTTATAAATAACTACTTTTAAGGTAATCTTCTTGCTAATAAACCAAATTGACAATGACACAGTTACGAAAAGGTTCTTTTATAAAAAAGGTAAAAGACATAAGTATCAGCAGTGCACTTGCTCTGACTATTTTATCCTCAGGAATGATGATGCCGGGTTGTTCATCCAAGGATGATGAGTCGGATTATAGTTATGAAGAAACGACTTATTCAAAAGGAATCCGTTCACATATTAAGGAAGTAAAACCGGGCGAATTCAAAATCATGGATGAAGAAAATGTGGCGGCAGACAAATCTGTTGCTATTGTTTCCTATCTGGACGGACATACCGATTCGCTGAGTACATCCGCCGCCAAAGCATTGATTGATAGCGAAATCCGTACCAACCAGAATAATGTGGGTCATCATAGCGGTTTATCAACCATGTTGCTTTATGGAGGAATGGGCTATATGCTGGGCCGTAATTCAGGCAATGGTTATATCAATAATTACCGTCAGCAAAATAATAATCCAAGCGGGTATTATGGAAGCGCAAGTGCATATAACAAATCGCAGGGTGCAGTTCAGGCCGTAAATTCTTCACGTTCAACCCGCGTCGTAAACAGCCGTCCTTCCAGTGGTAGAAGTGGTTTCTTCGGACGTTCAGCTGGCAGAAGCGGGGGTTGACTATTCGCCATTAAGAAGTTAAGTTTCATTAAGATTACAGTCTTAATTTCCTTAATGAGTTATTTTGTCATATTGATTATTTTACCATGCGAATGGTTTGGTTTAATCTTCCCTGTTACTAAAATATGATTCATTTAAAATCTCTTCCGGAACATCCTGAAAAGGCACTTCAAAAAGTAGGATGGAACTGGATGCTTGGCACGGATACAGCTCCATATGTAACCAGTGATGTTGTTGTTATAAGCGAAGAAACTGCGGACCAATATTATCATGCTGCCGAAACATTGTACGATATGCTCGTGGAAGCCGGACAGCATGTGGTAGATAATAATCTTTTTCAGGAAATGGGTATTCCTGAAAATCTGGTAGAAATTATCAAACTTTCCTGGGAAGATGACCGTCAGGTACACTTATACGGCCGGTTTGACCTGGCCGGTGGTATTGACGGCGAGCCGGTAAAACTGATTGAATTTAATGCAGACACAGCAACTTGTATTCCTGAAAGCGCGGTAGTACAATGGGCACATTTACGGATAAATAATCTGGACGACTCTAAGCAGTTTAATACCTTGTACGAAACGCTTGTTGCCCAGTTTCTTTATATTAAAAGAGCCAATAGTGACCTGACAGCCTCGATCCTTTTTTCAACAATGCGCGGTTATCCGGAAGATGATACCAATGTAGCTATCCTTACCGAAGCAGCGAAGGAAGCCGGTTTTGATGTTGATTTCGCTTATATTGAAGAAGTGGAATTTTCTAATGGAGAAGGTATTTTTAAGCAAAATCCGGATGATGGCAGCTTTATCCGTTTCGATTACTGGTTCAAACTTGTTCCCTGGGAATTCATTGGAAATGATGAACCCGAACTCGCTAAAATACTGACGGAGATCATCAGAAACCGTAAAGCTGTAATTCTTAATCCTGCTTACACCTTGTTATTCCAGTCCAAATATATCCTGAAAGTTTTGTGGGATCTATATCCTTATCATCCGTTGCTTTTACAAACGGAACCGGCTGCTTTATCGCATAAAAAATCAGTATGTAAAGTGCTTTTTGGCAGAGAAGGTGCGAATGTGGCTATTTTGGAAGAAGATGGAAAAGTATCTCAGCAAGTGGAAGGTGAGTACGAAGATCAGGCAAAAATATATCAGGAATATATAGCGTTTCCAATCGATTCTGCCGGGTTTTCATATCAGGCTGGTATATTTTATGCCGGAGAACCCTGTGCACTGGGATTCAGGCGCGGTGGAAAAATTTTAGATAATACAGCACAATTTGTTGGCCATTTGGTGGAGTAAGATACAGATGAATTGGAGCCGGCCGGATATTAGAGAAGTCAACTTTTCAAAAGTTGACTTCTCTGACTCAGAGTAAATGCTTACAACAACTCCGTTAAATGCCGGTAATTGGATTTTGCAATATCCAGAGCTTCGTCCATTCTGCCACCAAGTACCAGTTTTGTCATCGACAAAGCATAACCTTTAACCTGTTCCCATTCCACTTTTGGGGGCATTGCCAGTGAAGCAGGATTGGTCATGATATTAATCAAGACCGGGCCGTTTTCCAGAAAAGCGTCTTTCAGGGCATTATGGACTTCATCCGGTTCGTTCACGGTAATCCCCCTGAACCCCATTGCCAGAGCAACCATTGCAAAATCAGGATTTACCATATCTGTCTCATTATCTGGCAAGCCCTGTACTTCCATTTCGAGCTTTACCATGCCCAATGACCTGTTATTAAACACTACCAGTTTGATCGGTAAACGATATTGTTTGATAGTTGCCAGATCACCCAATAACATCGATAAGCCACCGTCACCGCAAAAGGCAATCACTTGCCTGTCGGGATAAGCCAGTGAAGCGCCGATTGCCATCGGCATTGCATTAGCCATAGAACCATGATTGAAAGATCCAAGCATCAGTCTTTTTCCGGTGGACTGAATGTAACGCGCACCCCAAACACAGCACATACCCGTGTCCAGTGTGAAAATAGCGTCGTTAGCAGCCAGTTGATTGATTGTTGATGCTACAAACTCCGGACTAATATTGTCTTCTCTTCCTTTGTCGTGTACATAGGTCAGCAGGTTTTCTTTTACTTTATCATATAGATCCAGCTGTGCTTTCAGGAAACTTTCATCTGTTTTGTTTTTTATCAAAGGCAATAAAGCTTTGACACTGTCCTTGATTTTTCCAGCAAGGCCCAGATCTAATTTTGCCCTGCGGCCAAGCCTTTCCGGTTTTTCATCTATCTGTATAATTTTATTTTTAGTTGGCATGAACGGCGCATAAGGGAAATCAGTCCCCAGCAACAGCACCACATCCGACTCATGCATGGCATGATACGCAGATGGAAGCCCGATCAGACCAGTCATTCCTACTTCATACGGATTGTCGTATTGGATACCCATTTTACCACGGAAGGAATAACCAACAGGCGCTTTGAGTAAAGCTGCCAGTTCAATAATTTCATCATGCGCTTCCCTCGCTCCGATACCGCAGTAAATTGAAACCTTTGCATTGCTGTTCAGTAGTGCCGCTACACTTCCAAGTTCTTCGTCTGAAGGACGCATTACCGGATTGCTTCTGTAATTGTACATGGCAGTAGCACTTTCTTCGGCAGGTAAACCGGACACGTCGCCTGGCAATCCGAAAACTGCAACGCCTTTATGATGGATTGCATGCTGAATAGCAGACTGTAACATACGCGGGGCCTGTGCGGCAGTAGTTGCAATTTCATTATAACAACTGCAATCGTCAAACAACTTTATGGTATTGGTCGACTGAAAATAATCGGTGCCAAAATCGTTTGTGTTCATGGTGGAAGCAATGGCAATGACAGGCACACCTGAACGATGCGCATCATACAATCCATTGATCAGGTGAACATGTCCGGGCCCGCTACTGCCGGCACAACAAGCCAGTCCGTCCAGTTCCGCTTCGGCAGCAGCGGCATAAGCGCCAGCTTCTTCATGCCTGACATGGATCCATTTTATTTTTCCGCTTCTTCTCACCGCGTCATTCAGTTCATTTAAACTGTCGCCTGTTACGGCGTAGATTCTTTTTACGTTATTGGCGACCAGCATTTCAACAATTTGATCTGCAACTTTTTTGCTCATATCCTGACTTTAAAGTAATAAGTTAATGTATAATCAATGGGGTTTATAACTTTCCCCAATAAGCGTACCGCAGGCTTTTGTATTTGAAAAGATTTTCTTAATAATACCTAAACTATCAATTTTTTCTCTGGATATGCCTGATATGAAGGTTTGAACGGCACTTATAATGACTGCATTTTTTTTAATATAAATTGCCGGGCGGCAATCTGCGATTCAGCCTTCTAACATTCATATACAAGTAACGCAATACATGTTTTGTTCCGGGATTTATAAATTCGAAGGTATAATGTTAAAGACAGCATTACAGGATCGTCTGCCGCAGGATTAGCAGGATTTAAGTTATTATTAAAGTATAAAAAAAGCACTTGGCATTTATTTGCCAAGTGCTTTTTTGCATCGCTGTTCTCTTTAAATCAGCTATTACATATCTTGTTTATTTATCAGATAGGGGAACGAATTGTGCTTTAAGATCCGGATCTTTCATGTCCTTGTCTAACGGGAACATGGGATGTTTAATCCTTTTGTAACCAAGTCTTTCCAGATTTTGGTCTACTCCGCCTGGTGTCAATGCCAGTAGCCAGTCTGCCCGCATGTTGTAAAGTTCGGGCTCCAGATAACCAATTTTTACCACAACAATATCAGATTTGCGCGGGTTAAGGCCAAGTCTGGTGAAATCAGCTTCTTTGTGGTAAGGTTTACGAAGTTTGGTAACAATCACATGAACACTTCCTACTTTTACCACCACTTCCACCTCTGCATTTTTATCACCATATTCAATAGATTCTATTGTACCGGCAAGGCGAATAGGAGGTGCAAAACGTGCATCAACTGCTGCACCAGCGGTTGCATCTACTTTTCCACCAACACCAGCTGCAATGGCAGCTTTTACAAATTCGGGGCCAGGTATGGATGCATAAATAAGAGAAGGCCCGTTTTCTGATTTGAATTCAGGGCGTGCCAGAATTTCTGTTAATGTCCAGGTTACGTCGCCAGCGCCTCCGGCAGTTGGGTTATCACCTGAATCGCTAATAAAAAACGGGTGTTTTTGACTGGCAATTGCTTTATCCAACGCATCTTTTAAGTTGGCAGTCGGCGCTACAAAGTCAAAATCTTTCCTGACTTTCCAGAAGCTGGCAGCCAGTTGTTCAGCTGTTTTGGCAACGGTTTCTTTGTCATCGCCGGTAACCATCACAACGGCATGGTTACGTGGTTCATCAGCCCAGGCGTAACCGATCCAGATAGCGGCATCGACAACACCTTTTTGTAATGAAGCTGGTGCAACCTCAGCATATAAACTTTTTCCAGGTTCAATTCTGGTGCTGGTTTGTTCTCCCGGTAATAATATAGGTATTGGGATCCATGCTTTGTAAGCAGGCTTTCCCTTTCCGCTTTCAAGCCTTGTCAGCAGGTTTTCAACGGCTCTTTTTTTTGTTTGCATAGCATCTTCATGAGGTGCCATACGGTAGCAGGTAATTATATCCGAGTTTTGAGCCAGGCGCCACGAAACATTTCCGTGTAAATCCATTGACGTGGAAACAATGGGTTTTTTACCAATCACCTCGCGGATCCTGACAATAAAATCCCCTTCCGGATCGTCCAGGCCTACCACGCTCATAGCGCCATGGATGTCAAAAAAGATACCATCGTAAGGCAGGTTCTTTTTAAGTAATGCAAGGGATTGTTTAACCATGGATTCGTAGGCTTCTCTTGTAACTGTACCCCCAGGCAATGAACGCCCCATAAATGCCGGAAACCATGCAGCACGTTTTGGAATTGTTGAATCAGCTGAGAAAAACGGATAAGAAGTAAAAATTTCTGCACCGATTTTCGCATGAAAAGCTTCTTCATGCGTGCGTGCCGGCGAAAATGTGCTTGATTCTATTGCCAAACCCACAATGCCAATGCGGGGAAGGGCCTTTGATTGAGCTTTTGTTCCCGATTTTTCAATTGTCCGGGATGTCTCCTTTATATTGGCAGTTGAATTAGAAAATGAAGCCTTCGACAGTAAACAAAAACAAAGGCCAAACAAAAGGTTTAGTTTCATATAAAATTTTAATAAGTGCACATATTAATCTCAGATTTATTTAAAAGTACTGAACTTTTGGATTCCGAAGTAAATTTGGTACAAAAGTTTTAGAACTTGTCTTTAAGTTGATACTTATACATCAATTAGTATAATTTATATTTCGATAAGGCCATTCTCCCAAATAAATATATACCGGGCTTGGTTTGCTGCTTGTTTTAAAACGGTAAATGAATTACAAAAAATAGAATTGCCATGATAAGAGCATGGATATCAGGCAGTTTTTGGAAAACTGCCATAAATTCTGAAACCGGACGTATTGGTTTCTATTTTAATATCTCCACCTAATAACCTTACACGTTCACGCATAGATGCAAGACCTAGTCCAGCTTTCTTTTCAGAGGACATTCCATGACCATTGTCTTTAATTTCAAAAACAATTTCACAATCTTGTTTCAGCACTTTAATTTCCATTTGCGTTGCTCCTGAGTGTTTCAGGCAATTGGCTACTGCTTCTTTTACAACCTTGTATAGTTCGCTATTTTGCTGGGAAGTAATAATTTTATCCAGCAAAGGATCTACTTCTGACTGCACTTTCAGACTGCTACCTACTCCAAAACGTAGTGTCAGATTCTCAACCAATTCCAAAGCATTGTATTCTTCTTTGGCGTTACTTTCATTGAGTTGATGGGTAAAATCCCTGGAACGATCATAGACAGTCTGGACTTCTACCTCAACGTCGGCCAGCAACAATCGGGCTTCTTCTGTTTCAGCTTTGGCTTTCAAATCGGAAATAAGATACCGGACAGCCACCAGGTCACTGCTCACACCATCATGCAGGTTTTTCGAGATTTTTTGCCTTTGGCCAATTATTTCCTGTTCTTTTTCAGTCTGGTGCCGCAGCCTGTCCAGCTCCATTTCCTTTTCCATATCCGACAGTTCTTCCAGCAATCCCAGTCTTTCTGTTTGTTTCCTGGCTATTTGTCTTTTGCTGCTGAGGTAGATTACCAGTGCCAGTATAACCAATATCAATCCAATGAATCCGCCAATAACCATTGTTCTCTTTTGAGCAATGCTGGCCTGCAGTTTCTCAGTTTCAAGCGTTGCGATAGCTGCTTCTTTTTGCGCTACGGAATATTTTTGCTCCGCTTCGAACACTTTTCCTTTTTGGCCGATAACATCTATTGAATCAGTCCATGCCCGAAATTTGACATAATAATCAAGTGCCTTTTTATCATCACCATTCTTTTTATAGTATTGGTATAAAACATTATTACGTTCCTTGTGCGTATAAAAATCTTTTTCGGGAATATTTATCGCAAGTAATGCTCCCAATCCCTCAGCGTTTCCCATAAGAAGAAGCGATGCATTTTTGTAGAGCTCAGGAGCAAATGGCCGGTACAGGCGCGAATTCTTATATTCAGCCGAAAGTGACTTGTCAAAAAAATTAATAGCCTGTTTATAATTTTTTTTGTAATATTCTAAGAATCCCAGGGTTTTGTAGCAGTGAAAATACCAAAATGAACTTTGTGCCTTTTTCGCTATTAGTACCTCTCCAATCAACTTCTTTACCGAATCTGCATACGCTGGTTTTCCTTCCTCGCGAAATAAATAGGAATAAATTCTGGCCTTGGTCAAAAAGCGGTCGGTATAGTCGTTGTTGTCCCACCTGGTCAGTGGTGGCTCGGTTTCTAAAAAGTTATTGAGATAAGGCAATGCCTGATGGTATAAACTTAGCTGGCTGTAAATCTGAAAATAAGCCAGATTAATTCCCCTTGCATCTTCCGGATCATTGTTTATTCTTGCAATGTCAGTAGCCTTGTGTAACATCTCAATGGCCATTTGTGGTTGATTGATTTCGGTATAATACATCGACATATTGATATAGGCATTACACACAATATCCAGCTCAACCTTTTGACTTTTGTCAAACGAAACCAACTTTTCATACCATACAAAAGACGAATCATATTCACCAAACAGTATATAAACGCCTGCAATTGCTTCGGCAAATCTGATTTTTGTAGCGGGATTCGAAACCTTTGCAATAGCCTTTTTCAGATTAACAGCCAGAAGTCGAAAATTATCCTGATGCTGATTCGCAAGAGAAATCGGGGCATTCAAAATGATTTTTATGGCTTCTTGCTCCGTAACGTTTCTTATGTTTTTCGGCTGCAAGGTATCGGGTAGAGCTTTGAATAATCCGTCCGAAATCTGACCATAAGAAATCTGAAACAGGCAATAGAAAACTAATATTAAAAAGTATTTTGTCATGGTAGAAATACAGAAAGCGCTAATCTAAAACTGGCATCATAATGCGAAGACTAGCCGTTCTCATGCGTTATTTATGATATCCGCTTAGTTATACCAAAATTAGCGACGGTGTTCACAATTAAATCCGGTTACTGTTTAGTAATAATTTAGGGTAAACATAGTTTTATTCTGCTTGTGTTACTTTTTTTCATTTGAAAGTAAAAAAGCCCAAATGTGTTTCATCACATTTGAGCTCTTTTTAATTAAATTATAGTGTGGTACTTGTGAATTATTATTTAAGAACAACAAATTTTTTAGTCACAACCTGATTTGCAGAGTTGGTCATTTGGATCAGATGCAAACCATTCCGGAGGTTGTTTATACTAATCTGTCCATCCTGCACTTTGGAAGATGTTTTCAAAACCCCGTTCACATCGAAGATTTTCACCTCTTTGCCTTCCTGTCCGTCAATACTTATAAAAGTTGCAGCCGGATTAGGAAAAACTGCATTGGTTTCTGATTTTCCTTCCAGATCAACGCTACGAATGCGGCTATAAGCATGTGTAGCATCCCTGTCCACCATGTTCAGCCGGTAGTAATTCATGCCTTCACCGGGATTTGCATCGGAGTAAGTATAGTTGTTGGTCACTTTGCTGTCCTTATGGGATTCAACCTTACCTAACACCGACCATGATTTCCCGTTCACACTGTGCTGCACTTCGAAGTAATCACTGTTGACTTCTTCCGTTGTGACCCATGTCAGGTTTACGCCGCTGTTTTCTTTTTGGGCGTTGAAGGAGATCAGGGTTACGGGCAGTGACGGTGTCACTGCCAGCAATGCCGGAGGTAAGGTATTGTTACCAACAAAGTCACCCGTCAAATTCGCTGGCTGCAGCCTCTGGATATTCACAGTTGAGGTATTCGAACCGACTGCAACACCTTTAACAACGATATCAATTTGTCCTCCATCTCCGGGCGTGATTGCAGTATTGAGTACACCTCGAAGTGCCTTAGTTGCAGGATTATAGGTCCAGGTAAAATAATTGGCTGGCAGCCCCGAAACAACCGCCAAGCCTGATTCAGGCTCAGCCGTATATTCCCCGGCATTGGTCAGTGAAACCAATATGGCGATTGAGCCGGGAACGAGGCTTTGAAAATCTCCATTATTTAAAAAGAACAAGGAAAGGGTTGTCGTACCTCCAACCGGTACAGATGCCGCCCCAAAACCAAAAGACGTTATTGCAGGATCGGCGTCATTTTGTGCAAAAGTGTTGCTCAATGTCCCAAAAAAGATCAATAAGCTTAGCACTGTATTTTTAAAAGTTCTAGTCATGATAACGGTTTTATTAGTGTTAGTTTACTGTGTAGGTATTGTTGTCGTCATTGTTAGTAGTAGGAGCTTCGCCGCCACCGGATCCGAACACAATTCGGACACTAAGATTTCCACTTGCATTTGGCAGCCCGATCGCCGTAACTTTTACACCGATCGCCAGAGACCCATTATTCGGAATAGTAACACCAGTATTTGAAGTCAGCACAAAACGGGTTGCTTGTTGCGTTATAGTCCAATTTGAATTATTGACGGCAGTTCCACCAAAGACATCCATCATCGTCGAGCCAGCAGGTATTGAAACCGTGAAATTGGGTGTCATCTTCGGAATATTTATAGTAATTACTCCCGTCGTAGTTGATCCTAAATTGGTGATAATAATTACGTTATCACGGGAAGTGCCTTGTATAAGAGCAGTTCCATCGTTCAGTATAGCAGGCGTCAAATCCGGCACCGCCATTACCATCACATACAGCGTTGCCATCGCACATTTAGAAGGCGACCCGTTATCGCAGGTTTCATAGGTAAAGTGTACGGGCCCTGTAAACCCGGATGACGGTGTAAATGTATAGCTGCCGTCTGCTGCCAATACGAGAGATCCTTTTCCTGTTACTCCGGTACTTTGGGGTGTCACGGATTGGACGTTTCCTTCCACATCGCTGTCATTGGTTTTTACATTCCCACTTACGGTCGTGTTCATCGGCGTACTGATGTAGTCGTCATCAGCAAAAGTACTGTTGGTTTCAGCGGGTGACTTCACGTAAAAACTGGCCGTTGTCGTGGCGCACAATCCACCCGGCATTTCGCAAACCTGGTACGTAGCCACGTACTCTCCGTAAAAACCTGCGGCAGGTGTAAATATGACGTCATTTCCCGAGACGGCAATTGTTCCGGTTGTTGCTGCCGGTGCAGGACTGGTTAAAGTAGGCGCGCCCAGGACTCCGTTGAGATTACCAGTGCCGTCGTTGGTAATTACATGCGAAGTAATTGGCGGTCCACTGCCTGACGCAGCACCCATTCCATAGGCATAATCCGGATTTGCAACCGGTGGATTTGCCGTGTTTTTGTCCAGAACGGTAATCGTTAGTGTTTCAATGGTGCATGGGCTGGAAGGAAAACAAAAGGGAACATCGTAATGATAAACTCCTGGTGTATTGCTTTCAAAAGTGTAACCACCTGTAGCATTCATGGTTAATGTAACCACCGCCCCAGCCGGATTACCTGCCTGTGCTACGGGTGTGCCATAGGAGAACCCAGTTGGCTTAATATCGTTTGTACTCACATCGCCACTTACGGGAACATTGGTGTAAGTAACATTGAAGTCAGGAATTGTAACAAAATCGTCGGTAAAAGAAATACCGGTTGGACAGGAAGAAGGAGTTGGGTTGCCAACGCCACCATCATTGCCCGGTGCCTGATTGCCAAAGGTATTTGGAGCAACAAAACTGTACAGTGCAACAGGCGTATAATCAGAAATTGCGGCAAGCTGTAACGTATTATTGGTAATATTCTGGATGGCGACTCCCGTTCCAAATGCGGCAAAATCACTTCCCTTGATATTAGTCAGCGAGGAATTGTTCCGAATATAATTTTGATAAAATACATTGCCTGACAAATCATTGATTGTACACTTCTGAGCAACCAGTGCTCCTCCCAGCGCGTCAGCGAAAGCCGGATTGTTGTAAGTAGAGTAATTGCCGACGAATTTATTATTTGTCACCGAAAATGTACCGCTCGCAGTGACAGGACGCCCTAATGCCACAGCGCCTCCGCCAGATATGGAAGAGGAAGCACTTGTTGCCGATGCAGAATTTACATAATTTTTGTAAAACACACAGCCGTCAATCGTACTGATCCCCGCGCTTGTAGCCTGAGCGATGGCACCGCCAGCACCGCCTAGCTGGAATGGATCCGTACCACCGCCAGTAGTATAATTCTGGTAAAAATTACTATTCTTAATATGAAGTGTTCCCACCTGGGCGAAAATCGCTCCACCATTGTGACCATTGACCGTAGTTGTATGGTTGTTGTAAAAGGTACTTCGGGTAACATTCAATACAGCATTTGTTGCTGCGGTGCTTCCTATTCCAATAGCCCCTCCTTCAAGTGCTGCAGTGTTGCTACAAAAGTAACTGTCGTTGATATTGTAAAGACTGTTAGCCACAATGGAAATGGCACCTCCCCATGAATTGTTCGATCCAAACGTGTTATTATTGACAAAACTGCAATTATTAATGGTAACCGGAATTTGCCCGGTGCCGCTATGGCCGGAATCCTGAATTACAGAACCTCCCTGTGTACCGTTAGAGTTGTTGGCAAAATAACAGTTGTTCAAAGTAAGGCTACTGGTTCCAGCGGTGAACCTGAACAGAAAAAATAAACCATAACCTGTCGGTCTGTCCTGATTGGAAGATGTAATATCCGTGAAAGTGAAATCTCCCGCAAAAATCGCACCGTTGCTGGCCAGCGAATTAGGACCAAAAATATTGTTGGTAACATTTCCTGCAAGCAGCGTTAAACCTTTGATGGTAACCTTTTTAACAGTCGCTGTGTTGGATGAAAACAATGCGTTTACCCATGAACCCGAACTTCCTGTGATTGTTGTAGTATTGGTAACAGGGTTGTATCCGCTAATATCAGTCCCCGTTGCAGATAGTGGAAAGCCACCCTGGATCAATATATCATCGAAATTCAGTAAAATTGTCAGGTTCCCACCAGGATTATTGGGCATGCTGTAAGACCCAGTTTTGATGTAAATGTGGGTACCCGCAGCCGGTGGCGTTACATATAATGCTGAGAGATAAGTAGTAGCATTCGCAGCATTACCCCAGCCGCCAATTCCATTTGCACTTCCACTGGCTATTGGCGCCAGATAAATATCCGTCGCAAATGAATTAGCAGGAAGAACCGTGGCAACTACAATCCAAAGTAAAAAGCATATAACAGAGCATTTTAAAGTCCTGTATTTGTTACCAAAACCTTTCGGTCCGGGATCATCCTTTGATCTGCATGTGAACAACGATATGGCGCTGACCGATGAGCCATTCTTGTATAAGTGTGTCATAAAAATGTGTGATTTTAGGTATTAATTATTTGAATTGCCGGTAGGGTATCATCAGTTTGCCGGTAAGAGCATGTCAGCTAATTTTTTCAGAGCTATTTACTTGAAATGATAACTTTGGAATGAAATAACATTTCACTTGAAGGTTCATTGATTATACCCTTTTAGCGCGACAAAGATCAGGTTAATTAAAATTAGTTACCATCCTGATAATCATTTATTTACGAACATATCTTTCATGACTTGGCCTGTCATTAAAATTTATTACAGGTGTACTAAAAGCGGACTTTTGGCTAGAGATTGGATTTGAAATATATAATTTTGCAAACTAATACTATTTATCGATTCTGGCTGATGACATTTCGCATACAACTAGCCGGTAATTTCATATTCTTTTTAAAAGTACATTGCCCATGACCATTGCCATTATTGACGATCACAAATTATTGGGACAAACGCTAAAACTGTTACTTGAAAATAACCTGGATAAAACGGACATCAGGGTTTATTCAGAAGCAAATGTTTTTCTTAAAGAGCCATTTACGGATTGGAAACCAGACCTGGTGATCGTTGATTTTTTTATGCCAGGTATGAATGCAATTGAGATGATCACTGTCGTTCAGCCCCGTTTGCCTGAGGCCAAATTTATTATCCTGACTTCTCTGTCTGACACCGCGATGATCAGAGAAGCATTTAGAATTGGAATTTCAGGATACGTTACCAAAGATGCGGCTGATATAGAACTGCTCGAGGCAATAGAAACGGTCATGAAAGGCGGGAAGTACATAAACCTTTCGATGAAAGACAAACTAGTCAATAACATTTTTTCTGACCAGAATGAAGAGTACCGCCTTTCGCCAAGGGAAGAAGAAGTACTAAAAAAATATGTTCGGGAAATACGCCAAAAGAAATTGCTAATCAAATGGGCCTGAGCATTAATACCGTCCAGGAATTTATTAAACGAATGATGAAAAAGATGAAGGTAAACCGGACCACGGATCTCGTAGTGCTGGCAATTAAGACCGGGCTTTATGTGCCTTGAGGTCTTTGGCAGTCGTCTGCTAACTTTTGGGTTTCGACCTTTTTTTGGAATATTTAAATTGAGTCAGGAGCCAACTATCTGCGAAGTAATAACGGTGTTAGTTTCATTTAGCAACAAATAGCTACACTTTTCTTGTTGCCCCCGGCATAAAGAATAATATAAAATTTGTTAAGTCAATAGCCTTAAAATATCAGGCAGCAAATCAGGGATTTTATTAGATATTAAAAAACAGAGTAACATCTGAACAATACAACGTGTTGTATTATACGTTTCCTGTAAGCTTTTAAATATGGCTAATTATGCAAGTGTTTTTCAAGTTTGGCCTAATTCCGGATAAGGAAAATCAAAGTGGCAAATTGTGTATCAAATAAAAAGGACTCACAAGTTTTATCTCGTAAGTCCTTGATTTTCAAGTGGGCCCACCTGGAATCGAACCAGGCACCTACTGATTATGAGTCAGTTGCTCTAACCGAATGAGCTATAGGCCCGTCTCTGTAACAGAGTTTGGAGTGCAAAATTAGTAAAACTCGTTAATTCTCCAAACGATTATCATAAGAATAACTTCTTTTCTCCGTTGGTAGTTTATTATTTTTGTCAAAAAACTTGTTTTGAACAAACGAAAAATTATCAATGACCCGGTTTATGGCTTTATAACCATATGTTCCGATTTGCTGTTTGATCTGGTTGAACATCCTTACTTTCAGAGGTTAAGGCGGATCAAACAGTTAGGATTAGCGGATGTTGTTTATCCGGGAGCTCTGCATACCCGTTTTCATCATGCATTGGGTGCGATGCATCTGATGAGCCAGGCTTTAAAATCTTTGCAGGAAAAGGGCCATCAGATTTGGGATACGGAATCGGAATCTGCACAGGCTGCCATACTTTTACATGATTTGGGGCATGGGCCTTTTTCACATGTACTGGAAAGTGTACTGATGCCAGGCGTTGAGCACGAGTCTGTCACTTTGGTGTTGATGAAAGACCTGAACAAACAAATGAATGGCAAGCTGGATATGGCCATACAAATGTTTGAAGGTACGTACCCTCGAAAATTCTTTCATCAGATGATTTCCAGTCAGCTGGATATGGATCGCATGGATTATCTGAAACGCGACAGTTTTTACACAGGTGTAATTGAAGGCTCTATCGGTGCCGACCGGCTTATCAAAATGCTTGATATCAGTGGGGATCAACTGGTAGTAGAAGAAAAGGGATTATTAAGTATTGAGAATTTTCTGCACGCAAGACGGCTTATGTACTGGCAGGTATATTTGCATAAAACATTGTTGAGTGCACAAGCCATGCTTACCCAGATTTTGTACCGGGCACGGGAATTGTCAAGAAACGGAGAGGTTTTATTTGCAACCCCTGATTTCTCGAAATTCCTGAAAAATACTTACTCACTGATCGATTTTGAATTAGAGCCGGATTTGCTCAAATCTTTCAACGGATTGGATGATAATGACGTATGGGCTTCTGTAAAAGGTTGGACAATACATCATGATCCGGTGCTTTCAACATTAAGTAAAATGTTGCTGGACAGGAAATTATTTAAAATTACATTTATGGATACACCGCCGGATGAAGTGATATTGAGTCCGTTACGTGAAAAACTTTTACAGTCGGGGATTACAGAACAGCAAATGCCCTATTTTTTAGTTACCGGTGTGACCACCAATTGGGCTTATGAAAAAGAACAGGATCCGATACAAGTCCAAATGAAAGATGGTAAATTATTGGATATCGCAGATGCATCCGACATTCCGACCATTGAAGCATTAACCAAGATTGTGCGTAAGTATTATGTATGTTGGGGTAAAAATGTATCTTTGCGTGGTTAGTCAGAATGTAAATTTCTTTCTGAATAAAAATAAGTCTATTTGAAAAATTGCGTTAATTACGTCCAGACACGTTACCAGAAATAGCCGAAAAATATGAAATTTACTGTCAGCGAGATTGCACAAATGCTTGATGGAGTTATTGTTGGAAATGAGGGAATTACGATTAGTTCGGCTGCTAAGATAGAAGAAGGTCAGCCTGGTTGTATATCTTTTCTTGCCAATAATAAGTACGAACCTTATGTCTACACTACACAGTCTTCTGCAGTAATTGTTAACAAAGATTTTATCCCGAAAAAGGAGGTAAATACTACTTTAATATATGTCGATAACGCATATTCTGCATTTACCATTCTTCTGGAAGAATACCAGAAAAGGCTTTCAAAAGTAAAATCAGGAGTAGAACAGCCTAGTTTTTTTGGCGAAAACAGTCAGATGGGTACAGGCGGATACAGAGGAGCTTTTTCCTACATTGGTAAGAATTGTATCATTGGAAATGATGTTATCATATATCCCCATTCTTATTTGGGAGACAATGTTTTAGTTGGTGATAACAGTATCATTCATCCGGGAGTGCGGATTTACGATAATACGGTAATTGGTAAAAACTGTACGGTTTTTGCAAATACAGTGATCGGGAGTGATGGTTTTGGATTTGCACCGCAGCCGGACGGTACTTATAAAACAATTCCTCAGTTAGGTAACGTAATCTTGGAAGATAATGTAAGCGTTGGTGCCAATACCACAATTGATTGCGCCACGATGGGCTCCACAATTATAAGAAAAGGGGCGAAAGTGGATAATCTTGTGCAGATAGCACATAATGTTGAGATTGGAAAAAATACTGTAATTGCAGCCCAATCGGGTGTTTCAGGATCCACACAGATCGGCGAGCAATGTGTGATTGCCGGGCAGGTGGGTATTTCCGGACACCTTTCAATAGCAAATCATACCAAAATCGGTGCCCAGAGTGGTTTAGGTAAATCAATTAAAAAAGAAGGGCTGTCACTTTCCGGCTCACCGGCTCGGGATCTTACGGAACATTTGCGTTCAATGGCTTCAATGAGAAAACTTCCTGATATGGAGGAAAGATTGAAAAGCCTGGAACGCAAAAAAGAGGCTTCTGAAATTCACGAAAGAAATTAGTTTAAAGTAATTTATAATAAGGCAAAGTAAAAGTTCAAAACTTGCATAAGCAAAAACCCGTCGCCTTTAAGTACATAAGGAGAATATAATGAACGAAAAACAGCAAACCATTTCAAAGTCCGTATCCGTTACGGGAGTGGGTTTACATACCGGTGTAGTAGCAACAATGACATTCGTGCCCGCACCGGCCAATTACGGATACAAATTCCAGCGTGTCGATTTACCTGATCAGCCCATTGTAGATGCTGATGTGGATAATGTAGTAGATCTGTCGCGTGGTACAACAATTGAGCAGAATGGTGCACGGATTCATACCGTGGAACATACACTGGCTGCCCTGGTTGGTTTGCAGATTGATAATGTGTTAATTCAGCTGGATGGTCCTGAGCCGCCTATTATGGATGGGAGTTCTATCAAATTTGTAGATGCCTTGACAGATGCAGGGATTGAAGAACAGAACGCATACCGTAATTATTTTGAAGTACCCGAATACGTTCATTACAAAAATGCAGAAACAGAACTGGTAGCTTTGCCTCTTTCTGATTACCGCCTGACTGTAATGGTTGACTACAATTCTACCGTAATAAGTAGTCAGCATGCATCTTTGAATGATATTACTTTATTCAAGGACGATATAGCAAAGTGCAGAACTTTTGTTTTTTTACACGAACTGGAAGCATTATATAAGCAAAACCTGATAAAAGGAGGGGATGTAACCAATGCTATCGTTATCGTTGATCGTGACGTAAAAGATGGAGAACTGGATCATTTGTCACAATTGCTGAATAAACCTAAGGTGAGTGTTGACAAATCAAAGGGAATACTCAACAATGTAGACCTGCATTATCCTAATGAAATGGCAAGGCATAAGCTTCTCGATCTGATTGGAGATCTTGCACTTATCGGCCGTCCTATTAAAGCACAGATATTAGCAGCAAGGCCTGGACATGCTGCTAATGTTGCCCTGGCCAAAAAAATCAAAAAGCTGATTAAATCCGGCAAAGGCAATATTCCTCAATATGATCCGACTAAAAAACCGGTATTTGATATTAACCAGATCGGGCAGTTATTAGCACATCGTTATCCGTTTCAAATGATTGATAAAATCATTGCTTTGGATGAAAACAGTGTTGTTGGTGTAAAAAATGTAACGATTAACGAGCAGTTTTTTTTAGGTCATTTTCCCGGCAACCCCGTAATGCCAGGTGTTTTGCAATTAGAAGCAATGGCTCAGACTGGCGGTATTCTGGTATTGACGAGTGTTCCAGACCCTGATAATTACTGGCCTTACCTGATCGGAATTGACGCATGTCGTTTCCGTCGCAATGTGTTTCCGGGTGATACCGTTATATTTAAATGTGAATTTACCTCTCCGATGAAAAGGGGTATTGTAAAGATGAGCGGCCGTGGATATGTTTCCGGGCAGCTAGTATGTGAAGCAGACATGATCGCAAGCTTGGTAAAGAAAAAATGACACAATCGTTAGCATATATTCATTCTGATGCTAAGATTAGCCAGAATGTAGAAATTGAACCTTTTGCGATGATCCACAAAGATGTGGAAATAGGTGAAGGTACCTGGATAGGCTCGCATGCCGTTATCAATTCCGGTGCCCGTATTGGTAAAAACTGCCGTATTTATCCTGGTGCTGTAATTTCAGCTACACCGCAGGATTTAAAATATAATAATGAGTATACCTTAACAATTATTGGTGATAATACCACGATCCGGGAATATGCAACCATTAGCCGGGGAACGGAAGAGCACTGGAAAACAGTCGTAGGTGCCGATTGCCTGATTATGGCTTATGCACACGTAGCACATGATTGCCGGGTTGGGAATAACTGCATTATTGGTAATAATGTACAAATGGCAGGTCACGTTCACGTTGGAGAATACGCTATTATCAGTGCATTAAGTGCTGTTCATCAGTTTGTTAAAATAGGGTCGCATGCTTTTGTTTCCGGCGCTTCGCTGGTTCGTAAAGATGTTCCTCCATTTACCAAAGCAGCGCGTGAGCCTATTTCCTACGCGGGAATCAACTCAGTAGGATTGCGCAGACGTGGTTACAGCAATGAAAAGATCGTGGACATTCAGAATATTTACCGTTATATCTACATGCGTGGCCTCAATAATGCTGAGGCTTTACAGAAGGTCGAACTGGAATTGCCGCCATCTAATGAAAGAGATGTCATTATTAATTTCATACGTAATTCTGAAAGAGGAATTATGAAAAGTCCATTTCAGTCAAACGGAACAGGAGAGTCTGAAGCGCAGCCTTAAGGATTTCGGATATTGCAACATATTATTAAAAAACCTGCTCATACCAAGTGGGTTTTTTAATGTGCACCAAGTCAGTTTTTTACAGAAGTATTAGCCGGTCTCCTTCATTTATTTTACCAAAATCCCTGGCTACAACATTTTGCCCAAAAAGTATTTTATTATTTACTCTCCTATACGTAGCCAGTGTTTTTAAAGGTTCAGGCCCTTTTCCACCGGTTTCCGGGTCAACAGTTGTAAGTACACAACGGGCACATGGTTTAACAATGTCAAATTGTATATTTCCAATCTGGACTGACTTCCACCCGTCTTCTTCATGAGGAGTAGTACCGGTCACAACAAAATTGGGTCGGAAACGCTTCATTTCAATCGGTTCCGCTAAACGGCTGTTCAATTGATCCAGAGATGCCTGAGAGATGATCAGAAAAGGAAAGCCATCCGCAAAACTTACGTTTTCTTCATTTTTTGCATATCTTGGATCCGCCTTACGTTCAGCGGATTCAGGCATGATAACCAGTCTGACATTTCTTTCTAACACATCACTTAGCCATTTATCTGCTTCGTCACTTACGGTTAAAGCATCCGTTTCGTCGTCCCAAATTGTTACGGTTAAAGGATTGGCAGATATGGGTTGAAAAGGAACTGAAATCTGGTTATTGTTTTCCGGCCGGTAGGAAAGTACAAGACTATCGGAAAGGAGTTCTACATCAATCAGAGCCATTTTATGGAAACTACGCTGGGTAACAAACACGCCGTTTTCGTCAATAATCATCCAGCGGCGATCGTATTTTAAACCCTTTTCTTCAACTTCTGCATGGGTAAGACGGATGCCGGAAAGAGATTTAACAGGATAAATCCATATTTCTGAAAGGGTCATTTGTAGTGGTAATTATGTAGGTAAGTGTTTAAAGAAAAATAAATATACAGCTTAAGAAAGTTTTCAATTACTTTTTCAAATTTTCTATTGGACGAATTACTCCGGAACAAATCATAAATTGTATATGAATAAGAGTTTTCCAATATTTTGTTAATTGTTTTATCTTTGAATAAAAGTACCTTAATTTTCAACGCAAAAGAAACATCATATAACTATGATTAAGGCTTCTCATAATGTAAATCAATCACCTCGTACACTCGAAGAATTCCTGATATGGGAGCCTAATGACGGCTTCAAATATGAGTGGAATGACGGCGAGCTCATTAAATTTACAGGAATGAAAAAGAAGCAATATTATATTTATGATGTGTTGAATTTACTCTTTATTGAAAAGGGATACTACAAGAATGGATCCATAATGGTGGAGCCAGACGTAATGTTAACAGGAGTCCAAATGCGTCGTCCGGATATTGCTTATTTTACAAGAGAACAGGTTTATCAGGGACGTGATGGTGTGGATGTGATACCTGAATTCATAATTGAGATCATTTCTGAAACAGATCAGCTTTATAAAATTGAAGATAAGCTAACAGAATATTTTAAAGCAGGCGTAAAAGTGGTTTGGAATATAGTCCCAAACCACGAAATTGTTTATGTCTATACTTCTCGTAAAAATGTTAAAATTTGCACCGATGACGATGTATGTTCTGCCGCTTCTGTATTACCTGAATTTCAAATCAAAGTGAGCGAAATGTTCGTCGTCCCAACAACAGTTTAGTTTTGAAATATCAATTACTATAATAATTCAAAACTCCATCCTTGCGGCAGGGCTCACTGTCTGATCGCAAAAATCATTGATAAGATATTTATATTCAGCTGCCATGGCAATCATTGCAGCATTGTCGGTACAGTATTCGAATTCAGGGATATACACCTTCCAAGCTAGCTTTTCTCCAAGTTCAATTAATGATTTCCGTAATCCTGAATTAGCTGATACACCACCGGCAATAGCAATTTCTTTAATTCCGGTTTCTTTTGAGGCTTTTTTTAATTTTAGTAAAAGGATATTGACCAAAGTATGCTGAATGCTGGCGCAGATATCTTTGATGTTTTCTGCTATAAAATCAGGATTCTGGCGGACCTGCTTTTGCAGAAAATACATAAATGAAGTTTTTATACCGCTAAAAGAAAAATCAAGTCCCGGCATTTCGGGAAGGGGAAAAGTGTATGCAACCGGATTCCCCTCTTTGGCGTATTTATCAATTAAAGGCCCGCCCGGATAAGGCAGATCAAGTAATTTGGCAGTTTTATCAAATGCTTCACCAACGGCATCATCCTTGGTTTCACCCAATATTTCCATTTCCAGCGGACTGGTTACTCTTATAATCTGCGTATGTCCGCCGCTTACGGTAAGGCAAAGAAACGGAAATTGTGGTTTTGGATCTTCTATAAAATGTGCAAGAACATGCGCCTGCATGTGGTTAATCTCAATTAATGGTATGTCGAGGCCGAGTGCCATGGATTTAGCAAATGAAGTTCCTACCAATAAAGCACCTAATAAACCCGGGCCTTTTGTAAATGCGATGGCATCAAGGTCATTTTTTGTTACTTTTGCATCATTCAAAGCCTTCTCAACTACGGGTAATATATGTTGTTGATGGGCCCGCGAAGCTAATTCAGGAACTACACCGCCATATTGTGTATGAATGAGTTGTGTAGCAACAACATTAGAGCGAATTTTGCCGTTAGATAAAACAGCTGCTGAGGTTTCGTCACAGGACGATTCAATAGCAAGAATATTCATAATTTTGAAAAATATTGGCAAAAATAAGCAATTAACAATTACTAATTCCAGACGTTAGCCGGACAGCGCAAAATGCGTGCTTTGAAAACACAATAAAAAAGCGGCGTCAGATATTTTTACAAAGAAAAATCCGGGTATTTGCTGAGAACCTACGTATGTTAAAATTCCTGAAGATAATTGTCAATGGCTTTACTGTGATTCTGATCTTTGCGTTACTTGCGCTTGGTATCACTACTATTGCTCTTCAGATACCTTCCGTTCAGACTTTTGCCGTTCAGGCCATAACCGGAAAAATTTCAAAAGCGATGGGCTATCCCATTACTATTGAGCGTGTTAATATCAAATGGTTTGATGTTGTATCACTGGAAGGAATTTCTGTTAAAGATACCAGCCGGCAGCAAATGATTGATGTCGGAAGAATTGATGTAAATCTGAACCTTAGTAATATTATTGAAAATGCTTCAAAGGAAATTCATCTGGATGAAGTAAATGTATATCAGCCAAGAGTGCATTTGCGTGTAGTTCCTCAATCGGGTGACTTAAATATCGACGGTTTTATCAACAGGATTGTTGAGCTTACTTCTTCCAAAACTCCCAGGCCAGCTAATGCTCCCGAAAATAATACACCTTTTACAATTGGAAAATCCAGGATAACAGATGGTACGTTCCGCTACGACGATCCACGGCATGCCCGCCGGAAAGGTGCACGCATTTTTGATTATTCACATTTTGAGCTCAATGGCCTGAACGGAGATTTAAAAGATTTTCTGGCGCAGGGTGATACCATTTCCTTTTTTGGAAAAAATTTAAATATGGTTGATAAGCAGACTGGTTTAAAGATGAAAGACATGGACACCAGGTTCTTGTTTTGCCAGAAAAAAATGGAATTGAAAGAGCTGGATGCACATGTCGGAGATTCTTACCTCAAAGATGAAATCACTTTTCATTATAACCGATCCGGTGAACTGGGTGATTTCAATCATAAAGTTTTAATAAAAGGTCACCTGGTCGGTAGCCATGTCAGTTCAAGAGATCTTGGATTGTTTTCAGAATATGTGGATGAACTGAACGAAACATGGCGTATTTCCGGCGATTTTAATGGTAAAGTAGATGATTTTGTTCTTTCCAATACCGATTTATATTTTGGTAAAAACAGTCGTTTGGTAGGGGATCTTGGTTTTAAAGGATTACCAGAAATTGAAGGCTGTATGATGGATATCCAGCTGCTTACATCCAGAGTTGAGCCAGCCGACCTGATCCAGTATTATCCGGAGTGGGATAAACACAAAGACCTGCAAAAGTTTGGATTAACTCTTTTGAATGGTACTTTCAAAGGTACACTTGAAGATTTTGCTGTAAACGCTTCGGCTACTTCCAATCTTGGCAAAGTATCGGGAGACCTTGTTTTTCATATTGCGGACGCACTTTCTACAACTTATTCGGGAGAAGTAATCACCTCAGATTTTGAGCTTGGTAAATTGCTGGACGAAGATGAAACCTGGCAGAAACTGGATTTTGCAGGAAAAATAGCAGGCAAAGGTCTGGAGCTCAAATTTGCCTCAACCAATATGGATGCACTTGTAAGCAGGGTGGGTTTCAGAAATTATGATTACCGTAATATCAGCTTAAAAGGAAATTTACAGAATCAGTATTTTAATGGCAATGTGAGTGCAAAAGATACTAATCTAATTGCTGATTTACAGGGAGAATTTGATCTGTCCAAGCCAAAAAACGCTTTTGATCTTCGCGGAATTATCAAAAAGGCAAATCTTCAGGCACTTGGATATATTAAGGATTCCATCACTTTGAGAACAGAGCTGGATGTAAAAGTTACAGGAAACACGATCGACGAGCTGACCGGGAATGCCAAATTGCTCAATACCTATCTGGTAACTACTAAAAATGAACGCAATCTGGTTATTGATACGTTGGTTTTGTCTTCTGTACAGCAATCTGACAAACGGACTTTGCAATTGGAAAGTGAGTTTCTGACAGCCAGAGTCGAGGGTGATTTTTTACCAACACAAGCTTTAAAAGATGTTAGTAAGGTTTTGGATGAATACAAGCTGTACTTTTTAGATAACAAAGCAAATAGGGAAGCTTATTATGCCGGCAAACCTGTTGAATCCGTTCAGACCAAATACCAGATTGATTATGAAGTAGAAACGCGTAACCTTTCCCGTTTCCTGGCCTTTATCAGTCCGGATATTTATATATCCAAAGGCGCCAAAGCGGAAGGCTTTTTTAAAATGGATAATACTTCTATTCTTACCCTTACTGCTACGGCTGATACTGCAAAATATGGGACCAATCAGTTTATAACATCTCAGATTGACATTACTTCGTCCAAATTTGTGAACAGCGCAGAGGTTCTTGCATCGGCCCTCATTACTTCTGAACAACAGAAGATGGGTGTTTTGGTACCAACAGAGAAAATGGAAATTGAAGGTGCCTGGGATGTGGATCATATTGATTTTAACGGAGGAATCCGGCAGTTAAATAGTAATAACAAATCCAATTTGGGTGGTGAAATCCGGTTCCTGCCTAACGGACTCGATATTGGCTTCAAAAACTCCAAACTGGATTTGCTGGATGAAGAATGGAATGTTCCATCGGAAAGCTTGATTTCTGTGGTCGGAAAAGATGTTTCGTTTACAAATCTTGGCCTGATAAGCGGAAAACAGCGATTAACGTTAAACGGGACTCTTTCCAGCGAAGCCGAAAAAAGCCTTGTTCTGGATATCAAGAATTTTAAGTTAGGAACTCTCAACCCTGTTTTTAATACACAGCTTGCCGGAATTATGGACGGCTCTGCCAAAGTGAAAGATGCTTATAACAATGTTGTGCTTGGTGCTAATTTTAATATTGAAAGCCTGGGTTACGCAGATTATGAATTTGGTAATTTTTCGGGTGCGGGAGAGTGGGATCCTGGGGCCGGACAATTGGATATTGATGCTCAGCTGCATAAAAATGCAAGAAACGTCTTAAACTTAACCGGAGCATACCGGCCCAAACTTACTTCCAATACGCTAAACCTGAAAGCTGTTTTTAATGAAATAGATTTTAAAGCAATTGAGCCATTTGCTGAGGGGTTGGTATCTGATATCAGCGGAAAGGCACAGGGAACGGTTACGGTTAAAGGTACGATTAATGCACCCGTTCTGGAAGGTTCGCTTGCAGTTGAGAAAGGACGGATGAAGTTTGATTACCTGCAATCGGTTTTTACGTTTAATGACAAAATTACTTTCAGCGAGAGCGAGATCAGTGCAAATAACATTTTGCTTACCGATACAGACGGAAACACGGCCACACTTCGCGGTGGTGTGTTTCATGACGGCTTTAAGTATTTTACTTTAGGTTTTAATGCTGATCTGCATAATTTTAAAATACTGAACACCGCAGCAAAGGATAACGATACTTTTTACGGAACTGCCTATGTTACCGGTCCGGTGGCTGTTTATGGTGCTATTGATAATTTGAATATTGAGGCTAATGTTACCAGCAACAAAGGAACCAAAATTTATATTCCTCTGGATAATGCAACCGAAGTGGCAACCCAGGATTACATTCAGTTTGTAAGTCAGATGCCGGTAGAAGATAGTACGTCTGAATCAACTGAAAGAGCAAGAAAGCAGGTTTCCGGTGGAATAAAAATGGATTTTAATTTCAACCTTACACCCGATGCTTTGTGTGAAATTATTTTCGACAGGCAAACCGGTGATATTATCCGGGCGAACGGTAACGGAAGGCTCAACCTCAACATTGATACCAAAGGCGATTTCACAATGGCCGGAACGTATGAAATTGATAAAGGTGATTATAATTTTACCTTACAAAATGTTATTAATAAGAAGTTTAACATAAAACCCGGGAGCAGGATTGTCTGGTCGGGCGATCCGTATGGAGCCATTCTGGACGTAAAAGCAGGGTATACACAGATGGTTTCCCTGATGGGTGTACTGCCAAATACCAGTTCACTTTCCAATACCAGCTCTGAATATAATACTTTGTTGAGACGCTATCCTGTGGAAGTTACGATCGGGTTGTCGGAGCGGCTTATGTCCCCTACAATTAAATATGATCTGAAAGTGGTAGATAATCCTTCGCTAAACAGTTTGCGCGGACAGCTCGAAGCATTCCAGAACAAATTAAAAGTGGATGAACAGGAACTAAGCCGGCAGGTAAGTAGCTTGCTCGTAATCAATCAATTATTACCTGAAAGCAATTCAACGGCAAATAGCAGCCAAATTCTCGGGAATAGTATCAGCGAGCTTGTTTCTAACCAGATCAGCAGGTGGGCATCCGGTATTAACGAAAATCTGGAAGTTGGCGTTTCCGGTCTTTCTTTGGATCAGAATGCACTCAATAATCTTCAATTGCGCTTTTCATACCGTTTTCTCAACGACCGCTTCCGTGTAACACGCGACGGAAGGATCAGTTCGGGCGTTACAGGCAGTACTACGCAATATGATGCTACTACTTTATTGGGAGAATGGACGCTGGAGTATTGGCTGAATCCAAAGGGATCGGTGAGAGTGAAGGCCTACAACCGCAATATTCAGAACCCTTTTTACTTAAATAATACTGTGACGACTGGTGGTGTGAGTATGCAGTTTACCCATAGTTTTAACCGATTTATTCCCATTCCCAAGCCGGTACTTAAAATTCCATATCTGCCGATGGATTCCACTTCCAGGGATTCTACGGAGAAAAAACTGATTTCAACACAAGGTTCAACTACGCGTTAGCTTTTGCATTTAATGCATGTTTGATCGTATGGATCCGATCGTTAAATTGAAGATTGGGGAAATCGAGATCAGGTACGCAGGTTGCTTTTAAATAATCCATTACTTCCTGGGGATGAGGTGTCCGTTTCCCGGTTGTAATACTAATGTGTTTTGAAGTGCTCCATAGCATTGTCTTCAGTTCGGTGTGCAAATCATTGGTCATGAAATATTCTGTTACCATTGTATCTTCATTGTAGTAAATAACCCTGGAAGTTATCCTGACCCACTCACTGATTAAAGCCGGCCTTACGTATGCGATCTGATGCTGATATACCACCCAGCTGGTGCGCAGTTCCCTGAACATTGCCTCATAGCTGAACCCGTATAACTTTGAAACCTGGTCTTCACGCGCATTGAAAAAGTATTCAAAATATTTTGAATTATTCAAATGCATTAGCGGATCACAATCCTGAAAACGTACAATAACCCTTGATTCTGCCTCGACAGGCATGTTTGACAAATCAGCTGTAAATAGCATGGATAATGAGTAGTTAAGACCGGGCCGCCTGCCGGTACGATGAAGAATATTGGTGCAATTGTTATTCTCCGCGGTACCTTACAGCCAGGCCGCTTAGCATATAACCTTCGCTTTTTACAGATGTATAATATTTGTATCTGACATGAATGATAGCATCCGCGCCTATTTTCTGCGCTTTAAGAACCAATCTGGCAGTAAGGAGTTCTTTGGTTTTGGCATCATTGCCACGGAACATCATCCTTTTATCCTGAGTTTGCCTTGCTGTCAGGGAGTCTTCATTGGTAATTTCAACTATACCTATTTCTGAATAAGGCCTTTCCAGAGGATTATCATCATATAATACTTCAATCGGATATTTTTTACTGGTTGAAATTGGAATTCCGCTGGCGCAGCCTAAAAAAATACTGAAAGATAGAAAAATGATAATCTGATTAATTCTTTTATTTTTGATCATGTTTTTACTTAAATCTTATTAGCAAAATAAGAGAATCTTGTGGATGTATTCCCATTAGTCTGCAAAATAAAGTGAAATTTATTTATAGCTTTTGTACATACAGGTTTACACGTGAGGTTTGTTGCAATTAAAGGTAGGTTTTTTGTGAATGACATTATTTTAGCCTTACAATTTTACCGCTTATCATGAAGTGGTTGATTCCATAGGTTATCTCTTTTATTTTCAGGAATTATAAATGTTATCTAAACTAATCATTTGGAATGATCATCAAGTCTAAAAAAACAAAAGGGACTCGCAGTACAACCGTACTCAGCCTGATATTATCAGCAGTCATTGCAGGGCCGGCTATGTCGCAGGACTTGCCGAAGGGTATTAAAAAAGCTACTTCCGTAGAAGGTATAACAGAATACAATCTGGAAAACGGCCTGAAAGTGCTTATGTTTCCTGACCCTTCAAAGGCTACTGTAACGGTGAATATGACCTATCTGGTTGGCTCGCGGCATGAAGGTTACGGAGAAACGGGTATGGCGCATTTGCTGGAACACATGGTCTTTAAGGGAACTCCCGGCCATCCGAATATTCCGGCAGAACTTACCTCGCACGGTGCGCGTCCAAACGGAACTACAAGCGATGACCGTACCAATTATTTTGAAACTTTTTCGGCAACGGAAGATAATTTGAAATGGGCACTCGACCTGGAGGCAGACCGTATGGTTAACTCTTACATAGCCAAGAAAGATTTGGAAAGTGAGTTCAGCGTAGTGAGAAATGAGTTTGAAAGAGGAGAAAACAACCCATTCCGAATATTAATGGAGCGTGTTGTGTCAGGAGCATATCTATGGCATAATTATGGGAAATCGACTATTGGGAACCGTTCCGATATAGAGAATGTGCCTATTGAAAATTTACAGGCTTTCTATAAAAAGTTTTATCAGCCCGATAACGCAGTACTAACCGTTTCCGGTAAAATTGATGAGCCAAAAGTAATTGCCCTGATCAATGAATACTTCAGCAAAATTCCTAAGCCAACCCGCGTTCTTCCCAAATCCTATACAGTAGAACCCACTCAGGATGGAGAGCGCTTTGTAGAATTGAAACGGACCGGCGATGTCCAGATGCTGATGGCGGCTTATCACATTATGCCAGGTTCACATGCCGATTATCCAGCCATGGAAGTTCTTACCGAATTATTGTCAACGGAACCTAATGGTAAGCTTTACAGAAATCTGGTCAATACCAAGAAAGCGTCTTCCGTATTTGGTTTTAGTATTCAGGCACATGATCCGGGACTGGTATTATTTGGTGCAGAGGTATTAAAAGAGAAATCATTGGATGAAGCCCGTAAAGCACTTATTGCAACACTGGATTCTGCCGCGCTTTCAAAGCCATTGGCAGAAGATGTAGAGCGTGCAAAAACAACCATTTTGAAAAACTGGGACCTGGAATTTCTGAATGCTGAAAGAGTCGGCTTAAGTATGAGTGAAGCCATTGCGACCGGAGACTGGCGGCTTGCATTTCTTTTCAGGGATAATGTCCGTAAGGTAACGGCTGAAGATGTTTTTCGTGTTGCACAGTATTATTTCAAACCCTCTAACCGTACACTCGGAACATTTGTACCCGAAGCAAGCCCTGTGCGAGCAGAAATTCCTGTAGCGCCGAATGTAGAGGAGCTGGTTAAAGGTTATAAGGGGCAAGCTTTGGTTGCAGAAGGCGAAGCTTTTGATGCGTCACCGGCAAATATTGATACAAGAACCGTGCGTGTTGAAAAACCAAACGTAATTGAAACAGCGCTTTTAACCAAAAAAACACGTGGTAATGTTGTTTCGGCTAAAATAACATTGCGTTATGGAGATGAAAAAAGTCTGATGAACAAGGCAACGATCTCTGATCTGACAGGTTCGATGCTGGATAAAGGAACAAAAACCAAAACGCGCCAGCAATTAAAAGACGAGTTTGATAAACTGAAAGCGAGAGTAAGTTTCTTTGGTGCGAGCAATACAGCAGGTGCAAATATTGAAACGACCAAGGAAAACCTTCCGGCCGTGCTGAAACTGGTTGCAGAAGTACTGAAAACCCCTGCATTTGACGAAAGTGAATTTGAAAAATTAAAACAGGAAGAACTGGCCGGGATAGAATCACAAAGGAGCGAACCGCAGGCCATTGCAGTCAATCAGTATCGCCGTATCGTAACACCTTATCCAAAAAGCGACATTCGTTATGTTGGCACTTTTGATGAAGACGTAGCCAGTGTAAAAGCAGCTACGATTGAAGAAATAAAGCAATTCCATAAAGATTTTTATGGTGCCAATAATGCATCTGCTACCGTTGTAGGAGATTTTGATCAGGCACAGATACAGAAAATCCTGAATGAAGAGTTTGGCAGCTGGAAAAGTTCAAAACCATTTACCCGTGTTGCATCACCATACGTGGCGATCAAACCTGAAAACAAAGCATTGGAAACGCCCGATAAAGCAAATGCCATGTTTGTAGCCGGAATGAACATGCCATTACAGGATACCGATCCGGATTATCCATCTTTGGTACTGGCTAATTATATGTTGGGAGGCGGTTTCCTCAATTCACGTCTCGCCACACGTATCCGTCAGAAAGAAGGATTGAGTTACGGTGTAGGTTCACAATTCTCTGCCAGTTCGTTGGATAAAAATGGTTCTTTTATGTCTTATGCAATTTATGCGCCTCAAAATGCAGAAAAACTGGAAGCAGCTTTTAAAGAGGAAATTGACAAAGCACTGAAAGAAGGTTTTACTGCTGATGAAATTAAGGCAGCCAAATCAGGTTATTTACAATCCCGGCAGGTTGGACGTGCACAGGATGCTTCTTTGACCAATACCTTAACCAATAATTTGTATCTCAACCGCACAATGCAATGGGATGCTGATTTTGAAAAAAATATAGATGCTTTAACGCCGGAAAAAGTAAAAGCGGCTATGCAGAAACATATTGATTACTCAAAATTGAGCATTATTAAAGCAGGGGATTTCTCAAAAGTAAAAGCAGGTGCACCTGCAAGCACGGCTCCCGGATCATTGGGAGGAAGCGAGAAAAAATAGTTGATAGAAAGAGTACGGAAAGCCGGGCCGCAATATTTGCAGTCCGGCTTTCTGTTATTAGCGCTAGTACATCTTTATATTTGCAGCGTATTTAAATTAACATATTGTTATAATTGGATTAGAATTACCGCCGGATTACCAGGTCGCTTATCTTCTCTGTTATATTTATATTTTCTTACCATTCTTTAATTATGAAATTAATACCACGGTTTATGCTGCATCTCGTTGCGGCAGGCTTACTGTTCAGTTCACTGGCTTGGAGCCAAAACGCTAATAAAACACAAACCGGTACTGCAAAACTTGCACGTCCCAAACTGGTTGTAGGCATTGTGGTGGATCAGATGCGGTATGATTACTTGTACCGCTATTATGACAAATACAAGGAAGGTGGTTTAAAAAGACTTATGAATGAAGGTTTTAACTGTCGTAACAATCATTATCATTATGCATTAACTGTAACTGCTGCCGGCCATTCGGCAGTGTATACCGGTGCGTTACCTGCCATAAATGGTATTGTTGGGAATGACTGGTTTGATAAAATAACTAATGCCAATGTTTACTGTACCGATGACAAGTCTGTTGCTACTGTCGGTAGCTCCAATGTTACGGTTGGGAAAATGTCACCTAAAAACTTACTGACCACTACGGTTACAGATCAGTTGCAAATTGCAACCAATTTCAGGTCAAAGACAATTGGTGTTGCAATTAAAGACCGGGCGTCTATTCTGCCAGCCGGACATGCTGCAAACGGCGCGTACTGGTTCGATTCCAAAACCGGAAATTTTGTGACCAGTACGTATTACAGAAACGACTTGCCAACCTGGGTGCAGGATTACAACAATAAAAAAATGCCAGCAGAATATTTGAGAAAAGGCTGGAATACATTGCTGCCTATTGACCAGTATACACAAAGCACGCCCGATGACGAACCGTGGGAAGGAACGCTTTCCGGAGCTAAAAAACCTGTTTTTCCACACGAACTGATTGGTACTGCCGGTGATGCTTATGGTGTAATCACCACTTCTCCGTGGGGAAATACCATGACGAAAGAAATGGCAATTGCAGCGATTAAAGGAGAGAATATGGGAAAAGGAACTGATACTGATTTTCTTGCGGTAAGTTTTTCCACTCCGGATCGTATCGGACATGCATTCGGGCCTAATTCGGTTGAACAGGAAGATAATTACCTGAATCTGGACAGGGAATTCGCTGAACTGTTTACTTTCCTGGATAGCTGGACGGGAAAAGGTAATTATACCGTTTTTCTCACTGCGGACCATGGTGCAATGGACGTACCTGCTTTCTGGCAGGAACACAAGCTGCCTGCCGGATTGATGAGCTCAACGGATTTGACCAGAAAAGTTGTAAAATCTTTTAATGATGCTTTTGGAGAAGGGGAATATGTGAAGGCATTTGAAAATTATCAGGTTTACCTGAACGACTCTCTTTTGAAAGAAAAGAAAATTACTGTGGCAAATGCCTGCCAGGTACTTCGTGATGCTTTACTTTCTACGGATGGAGTGGCAGATGTACTTAACCTGAAAGATATTGGCCGTGCACCGCTGAATACTTATCAGCTGGAATTATATAAAAACAATATTAATGCCAAACGCAGCGGTGACCTTCAGATCATTGTTCAGCCAGGTTGGTTTGCAGCATCTTACGGAACAGGAACAGATCATGGGACTCCTTATAATTATGATACACATGTGCCGTTCTTACTATATGGCTGGGGCGTTAATAAAGGCGAAACTTTACGCCGTACTTCCATTGCAGATATAGCTCCAACGATTTCCGCACTACTTCACATTTTACCTCCGAGCGGTAATGTTGGAAATCCGGTTGAAGAAGCTTTGAAGAAATAGATTGTAAACCACATCGGTTTATTTTGTTTAAATCAAATTCCTAAACGTGAAAAAAATAATTCTTTTTGTATTGAGCATTTTTATAATCTGCTCAGCGAATGCCCAGTCCCCCAAAAAAGCTACTTTAAGACCCGCATCATTAGCACGTCCAAAACTTGTGGTCGGCATTGTGGTGGATCAAATGCGTTATGATTATTTGTACCGGTATTACGATCAGTATGCAGAGGGCGGTTTTAAACGTATGATGAACGAAGGATTTAATTGCCGCAATAATCATTACAGTTATGCCCTCACAGTAACAGCAGCAGGACATGCATCCGTTTACACGGGTTCAGTTCCGGCAATTAATGGAATTGTAGGAAATGAATGGTTTGATAATATTGCCAAACAAAGTGTTTATTGCGTTGAAGACAGCACGGTTGCAACAGTGGGAAGTAATAACACAAGTGTTGGAAAAATGTCACCCCGGAATTTGCTCACCAGCACAGTAACAGACCAACTACGTATTGCAACCAATTTCCGATCTAAAACAATTGCTGTTGCCATAAAAGACAGAGGTTCAGTTTTACCTGGTGGTCACACATCCAACGGTTCATTTTGGTTTGACTCTAAAACAGGAAACTGGGTAACAAGTACATATTACATGAACGACCTGCCGCAATGGGCAAAAGATTATAATGCCAAAAAAATGCCTTCGGAGTATCTGAAAAAAGGATGGCAATTGCTGTTACCTGCCAATCAGTATACGCAAAGTTCGCCAGACGATGTAGCTTGGGAAGGAAAGTTACCGGGTGCAGCCAAACCTGTATTTCCTTATGAGCTGGCAGGATTGGCTGGGGACGCATTTGGAATAATTGCTAATACGCCCTGGGGTAATACAATTACAAAGGAAATAGCGATCGAAGCTGTAAAAGGAGAAAATTTGGGTAAAGGGAAGGAAACGGATTTTTTAGCAATCAGTTTTTCCTCACCGGATTATATAGGACACAGGGCAGGGCCTAATTCAATGGAACAGCAGGATGATTATTTACGTCTTGACCGTGAGTTTGCAGATTTATTTGGTTTCCTGGATGGTTGGGTTGGTAAAGGAGAATACACCGTTTTTCTGACTGCCGATCATGGGGTGGTAGACGTGCCGGGATTTGCTGCAGAGCATAAACTTCCATCTGGTTTGGTAGATAGAAAAGTCGTTAATGCTACCGTAAAAGATGTTCTTTTCGAAGAATTTGGAAAAGGTTTATTTGTGCTTAGCGGAGAGAATAATCAGCTGTATTTAAATCATTCTTTGTTAAAAGAGAAAAAAATAACCGTTGAAGATGTAACAAAAGTACTTCGTGGAGAATTAATAAAAATTCCCGGAGTAGCTGATATTCTGAATCTTACGGATATGGGTAAGGCGCCCTTTAATACCTACCAGCTTGAACTTTATAAAAACAATGTGAACCCAAAACGTAGCGGGGATATTCAGATTATTACCCAGCCAGGATGGTTTTATGGTACTTCTACCGGAACTTCGCATGGTACGCCATACAACTATGATACCCAGGTTCCGTTTGTTTTGTTTGGATGGGGAATTAATAAAGGAGAAACTTTAAAAAGAACGTCTGTTTCTGATATAGCGCCAACTATTGCTGCATTACTTCATATTTTGCCGGGAAGCGGTAATATTGGGAATGCGGTTGAAGATGCATTGAAGAAGTAAGTTTATAGTGAAATATGAGATTGGTGTGCAGGGAATTTCTTGCGCGCCAATTTTTTTGTTACATGCCTAAAGGCATTCAAGTGTTGAATATGGTTTTTTCTTTTCAATCGCGTAGCGATGCAATACAGGTAGTAGACAGACTTGAAAAAAGAACGGAAATCCTTTAAGGATGCAACAACAATTACGCTACTACAAACAACTTTATGCATCTGAAAATCAGGATTCCTCAACTACCAAAACAATTCCGTTGGTTCTCATGATAACCACTTTACTTCCCGCTGCAATGAAAATATTACTAAACGAAACCGCTTTCCATTCTGCTCCGCGATAATATATCCTGCCTTCACCATTTACCGGTATATCTCTGATTACCAATGCTGTTTCACCTACGAACTCATTGTATTCATGCTGTTTGCCCCGTTTTTCCAATAATTGTTTTGCATGCTTTCTCAAGAAGAGCATTGATAAAAGAGAAATAACGGAAAATGCAATTAACTGGTTTTCTGGGCTCGACAGAATACCAAGACCTGCTAATAATGCCGTAAATAAGGCCCCGATGGCAAAGAATACGAATACCAGCATCACACTTATGAGCTCTGCCAGGAGCATGATCATTCCAACAATAAGCCATATTTGGGGAAGCGATAAATCCATGTTATTTCTTTTCTGAGGATTTAACAACAGTAAGTGCGGAGGCGATTAAAGATCCCATATCAGCGAGATTTGCAGGAAGAATTAATGTGTTGCCTTCTTTGGCCAGTTTTCCAAACTGCTGTATATATTGTTCTGCCACTTTCAGTTGTACAGCTTCTACACCGCCATTATTCTGGATAGCTTCTGCTACCATTTTTATACTTTCTGCGGTTGCTGCTGCCACCGATTTTAATGCTGCTGCCTCACCTTCTGCTTCATTGATCTGGCGCAAACGAATACCTTCTGACTCCAGAACCGCTTTTTGTTTCTGACCTTCAGCAACATTTATTGCGGCCTGCTTTTCTCCGTCTGACTGTAAAATTACTGCCCTTCTTTCACGTTCGGCCTGCATTTGTTTTTCCATTGCATTCAGAACACTTTGCGGAGGCGTAATATTTTTGATCTCGTAACGAAGCACTTTTACTCCCCAGCCAATAGCAGCTTCGTCAATACTTTCAACCACAGCACGATTGATTGTCATACGTTCTTCAAATGTTTTGTCCAGGTCCAGTTTGCCTATTTCACTACGCATGGTAGTTTGTGCAAGCTGGGTCACGGCAAAAGTGTAATCTGTAATTCCGTATGCTGCTTTTTTAGGGTCAATCACCTGAATGAAAATAACACCATCCATGCGTACCTGCACATTATCACGTGTGATACAGATTTGTTCAGGAATGTCCACAGCTTTTTCTTTCAGCGTATACTTATAGGCAATCCGGTCAAAAAAAGGAATGATGAAATTTATCCCCGGCTGTAGTACAGTATAAAACTTGCCCAGTCTCTCTAAAATATACCCCGTTTGCTGGGGTACAACTTTTACAGTCATCAGGATGGATAGTACCACTAAAACGAGCAGGACGATTAAGGGAGTCATGGTCAGTGAGGGTTAGGTGTTATGCGAAAATAACCTTCTGCTCACTAAGTTCCTATACATGTAGTACCAGCGAGCAGGAATATTGCCCATCGGTACATAATGGTGATGAATGGTAATGGAGGTGTTAATCTGCTAAAATTTCCTTAGAAATAACCATCTTCTGGATCTCGCTGGTGCCTTCTCCGATGGTACAAAGTTTACTGTCACGATAAAATTTTTCGACCGGATAATCTTTTGTAAATCCATATCCGCCAAAAATCTGTACTGCATCGTTGGCAACTCTCACTGCTGTTTCGGACGAATGATACTTGGCAACTGCGCTTGGCAAAGTGACCTTTTTGCCCTGGTCTTTTAATTCAGCGGCATGAAAAGTAAGTAAGGAAGATGCCTGGATATCTGTGTACATATCTGCGAGCTTAAACTGTATTCCCTGAAATCCGGATATGGATTTTCCGAATTGCTTCCGTTGTTTGGAATAGGCCAAAGCGGCTTCATAAGCACCTTGCGCAGTACCAACTCCCAGCGCTGCAATCGAGATCCTTCCTCCGTCCAGAACTTTTAAAGACTGGATAAAACCATCTCCAATTTCTCCTAATCGCTGGCTGTCGGAAATTCGACAATCCTGGAATACAAGTTCTACCGTTTCTGATGCCCTCATACCCAGTTTATCTTCTTTTTTGCCGGAAGTAAATCCGGCAGTACCCCGCTCTACAATGAATGCCGTTGCACCATGTTTGTCGCCGGGTTGTCCTGTTCTTGTAATGACAACAGTAACATCTCCGCTTTTGCCGTTTGTTATAAAGTTTTTCGATCCGTTAAGAATCCAGGCGTCACCATCTTTGATCGCCACAGTTTGCATGTTACCCGCATCCGATCCGGTATTAGGCTCTGTTAATCCCCACGCACCTATCCATTCCCCGGCAGCAAGCTTAGGTAGGTATTTTTTTTCTGATCGGAATTTCCAAACATTGCAATATGATTGGTGCACAGTGAATTATGAGCTGCCATGGATAGGCCAATCGAAGGATCTGTTTTAGATAATGCTATAATGGCGGTTACGTATTCCCGGTAACCCAGGCCCGAACCACCATATTCTTCAGGAACGAGCATTCCCATCAAACCCAGTTCGCCAAGTTTATGGAAAATGTCTGTTGGGAAATACTGTTCCTCGTCCCATTTTCTGACAAAAGGCTTTATATGGATATCAGCAAAATTATGAACGGTTTCACGTATAAGATTGCATGTTTCATTGCGTTGAGTCTCTGTAATATTTTTTTCTTTTAGTTTCCATATATGTTGATGATAAGTTAGAATTATTCAATAATAAGAAGAAATATGTAGATTTCATTTAGTCATAACGAACAAATGTGAAATTGAGGCAGAATGATTCATTTAAAAAAATTACTTTTGCCTATAAATTAGTTTGTGCTACTTGGTTTAGTACAATTTTATTCTTGTTAAAATTATTTCATTGCAGCTATACAATTATAATTACACTTTATGAAAATTGCCGTTGTAGGTACAGGATATGTTGGCTTGGTTACAGGAACTTGTTTTGCCGAAACAGGTAACCAGGTAACTTGTGTTGATATTGATGTTAAAAAAGTTGAACGTCTTCAAAAAGGGGAGATACCGATTTACGAGCCGGGGCTCGATGTTTTATTTGATCGTAACGTAGCAGAAGGGCGTTTGCAATTCACGACTGACCTAAGTGAAGGTATCAAAGATGCACAGGTAATATTCCTGGCACTTCCGACACCTCCGGGCGAAGATGGTTCTGCGGATCTGAAATACATATTAAAAGTTGCGGATGATTTGGGGTTAATTTTGGATCATTATGCGGTGATAATTGATAAAAGTACTGTTCCCGTTGGTACTGCCGAAAGGGTTACAGCAGCTATTGCTAAAAATGCGAAAGTTGAGTTTGATGTAGTTTCTAATCCTGAATTTTTACGTGAAGGTGTTGCGGTTGAAGATTTTATGAAACCGGATCGCGTTGTGGTTGGAACTACTTCTGAGAAGGCGAAAAAGGTAATGGAGAAATTGTACGCACCGTTGGTCCGGCAAGGTAATCCGGTTATTTTTATGGATGAACGTTCGGCTGAAATGACCAAATATGCAGCTAATTCATTTCTGGCAATGAAAATTACCTTTATGAATGAAATAGCAAACCTATGTGAAAAAGTAGGTGCTAATGTGGACGACATTCGCCGCGGTATTGGTACGGACAGCAGAATTGGTAAACGGTTTCTTTTCGCAGGTATTGGCTATGGCGGAAGCTGTTTTCCAAAGGATGTGCAGGCTTTGGCCAAAACTTCCAAAGATTTCAATTATGATTTCAGGATTTTGAAATCAGTGATGGAAGTAAATGACGACCAGAAGAAAAAACTGTTGCCAATGGTGAACAGTTATTTCAGCGGTGATCTGAAAGGTAAAACGATTGCAGTATGGGGTTTGGCTTTTAAACCATATACTGATGATATCCGTGAGGCTCCGGCACTGGAAAATATTGAAGCATTGCTTGAAGCAGGTGCAAACATTACTGTTTATGATCCTGAGGCAATGGACAACGTTAAAAAGATCATGGGTGATAAGATAACTTTTTGTCATACACCTTATGCCGCTTTGGATGATGCTGATGCGTTAATGATATTTACAGAGTGGCCGCAATTCCGTACACCAGAATTTGAAAAAATGAGTAAACTGCTCAAAAATAAAGTGATTTTTGACGGTAGAAATCTTTATGAGCTTGAACAGATGCGTGAAATTGGTTATACTTATTTCAGTATTGGGAGAGAAAGAGTAGTACCTGCGTGATCAATTATTAAATATTTTTTATCCTAATCATCTCATTTTTAATGAAACGTGTTTTAATAACCGGAGCAGCAGGTTTTTTGGGGTCGCACCTTTGTGAGCGATTCCTTAAAGAAAATATGTACGTAATCGGGATGGATAATCTGATTACCGGTGATATGCGGAATATTGACCATTTATTGTCAAATCCAAATTTTGAGTTTGTTCACCACGATGTTACAAAATTTATAGATTTACCGGGGGAACTGGATTATATCCTTCACTTTGCATCTCCCGCCAGTCCAATCGATTATCTGAAAATCCCGATTCAGACGCTTAAAGTAGGAGCAATGGGAACACATAATTTACTTGGGCTTGCACTCGTAAAAAATGCACGTTTCATAATAGCATCTACATCCGAGGTATATGGAGACCCATTGGTTCATCCACAAACGGAGGATTACTGGGGACATGTCAATCCAATCGGCCCACGCGGCTGTTATGACGAAGCAAAACGGTATCAGGAAGCAATCACCATGGCATACCATCGTTACCATAACCTGGAAACACGTATTGTACGTATCTTTAATACATACGGGCCAAGAATGCGCCTCAATGATGGCCGGGTACTTCCTGCATTCATCGGACAAGCATTACGAGGTGAGGATATTACGATTTTCGGAGATGGTTCTCAGACACGCGCATTCTGTTATGTGGATGACCTGGTTGAAGGTATTTACCGTTTGCTACTGAGTGATTATGAATTGCCTGTTAATATTGGTAATCCATCTGAAATTACGATCAAGGATTTTGCTGAGGAAATTATCAAACTAACCGGAACGGATCAAAAAGTTGTATATAAAGATCTTCCCCAGGATGATCCGAAACAACGCCAGCCAGACATTACAAAGGCAAAAGAGCTATTAGGCTGGGAGCCGAAAGTATCTCGTGAAGAAGGATTGAAAATTACATATGACTATTTCCGCAGCTTGCCGGAAGAAAGATTATATGAAGAATCCAACCATCGCGGCTTCGAAGATTTTAGTGTTACCGGGAAATAAAATAGTATTAAGCCATCATAAAAAAGTCCCGTCATTTGCGGGACTTTTTTATGATGGCTTAATCATCAGCAGTTGTTCTAATTCTTTATCAGTAATATTATCCTGATTAGCTTTGTCATAAATTGATAGTAAAATAACAGATTCCTGTAATGCTACAACACACGTAATGACTCTTGCACCACCACTTTTTCCTCGTCCCTTACTTTTTATTGCTAATCTTATTTTGTAGCAATCTTTTCCAATTGGAGTTCCTAATACTGGATTTTCTGAAAGGTTTTAATTAGCCTTGCTATTTCAGAAGCCAAAGAATGATATTTTTTGATCATTTTCTTTGCTTCCTTTTCAAAGTTATTGGAATTAATTACTTTACTCATAAATAACCCTGATCCTTTAGCTCTGCTAAAAAATCAGATGCTGGCCTGGTTTTTAATGTTCCCTTCTGAAGAGCAATATAATCTTCCTTTAATTGATCCAGAATTTGTTCCTTGGTCAGTTCATCATCGTCTTCCTGAAGCATAGTAGCCAAAGCCAACCGATCTTTTGCTGGCAGTTGTTTTCTAATCATTTGAGCTAAATGACTAATACTAACTGTAGTTTCCAAATGAAGTGTTGTTTCCATATATCTAAAATTTTATTAAATAAAAACGCAAACAAGAAGGCAATGTATATGAGGGCTTTTAAACCTCCATAATTTCTTTTTCCTTGGCATTATAAATCTGCTCTACTTTCGAAACAAAACCATCCGTTAATTTCTGAACACGGTCTTCGCTAACTTTTACCAGGTCTTCTGCAACACCTTCTTTGGTAAGCTTTCTTAGCGAGTTATTCGTATCCTGACGAATATTACGGATATTTATTTTAGCCGTTTCAATTTCATTTTTTGCGCGTTTTGCTAATTCGCGACGACGTTCTTCATTGAGTGGCGGTACCGAAATCCGGATCATTTCTCCATCATTGGATGGCGCAAATCCGAGGTTCCCGTTACGGATCGCTTTCTCAATATTATTAATAATTTTTTTCAAAAGGCTTAATAGCAATTGTCCTGGCATCAGGAGTGTTGATAGTCGCGATGTTTTGAATCGGTGTCATTGAGCCGTAATAATCCACCTGGAGACCTTCAAGCATTTGAGCTGATGCTTTACCAGCACGAATTTTGCCCAATTCTATAATAAGGTGTTTAATTGCGCCTTCCATAGTATCCTTGGCGTCCTCCAGATATAATTCTATTTCTTCCATGATTTAATGTAAGATATTTTTATTTCTATTAATTCGATATCATTGTCCCTACTTCTTCTCCCATTACCAGGTCAAATAGATTACCAGGTTTATTCATATCAAACACAATAATCGGGACATTATTTTCTTTACAAAGTGTGAAAGCAGTTAAATCCATGATTTTTAAATTCTTGGACAATGCTTCATCAAAAGTCAGGCTTTTATATTTTGTAGCAAGGGGGTCTTTTTCAGGGTCAGCAGTGTAAACACCGTCAACCCGCGTACCTTTTAATACCACTTCAGATTCCGATTCGATAGCACGCAAACCTGCCGTAGTATCAGTTGTGAAATAAGGATTACCGGTTCCGGCTCCAAAAATCACGACACGGCCCTTTTCCAGGTGACGAACCGCCCTGCGACGAATCAAAGGCTCACAAACCTGCTCCATTTTAATTGCCGACATCAGGCGGGTATTCATATTGTGCTTTTCCAAAGAACTCTGGATTGCCATACCGTTGATTACAGTTGCAAGCATTCCCATGTGGTCGCCCTGTACTCTGTCGATTCCTGATTTTTCAACAGAAGCTCCTCTGAATATATTTCCACCGCCAATCACAATGGCGATCTGAACACCTACTTCTGCAATTTTTTTAATTTCTTTGGCGTAATTATCGAGAATGTTAAAATCGATAACCTGTCCTTTATCTCCTCCGTTGAGTGCTTCTCCACTGAGTTTGAGAAGAATACGTTTGTATTTTGGTTGGGGCATGACTGTGATATGGTGATTTTAATCGTAAAAATACGTGTTGGAGGATTAGATAAACAATTTATTTATTGAAACTCTAACATTACCTGATTTTTTTCAACGGTTTCTCCTGCTTTAACCTTCAATGATTTTACTTTTCCGTCGCCTGCAGATTTGATTACATTTTCCATTTTCATGGCTACCAACACCAGCAAGGTATCCCCTTTATTTACCAGATCACCTTCCGAAACTGCAATAGATTGAATGAGACCAGGCATCGGTGCTTTTACGTGATTTATTTTTTGAGCCTGTTTGGCCTGCATACCCATTCCTTCCAGCAGCAGATCAACCTGATCTTTTACAGTTGTCGTAAAATGCCGGCCATTGATCAGCAGCTGGTATGTTTTTTCCGAGTGACTGGATTCAATCACTTCAATATTGTAAGACTGATTATTCCAAATGACGTGATAATGGTTTTCGCGTATCCGTACAAGATCTCCGCTGAATAACTTTTGATTGATAAACCATTTATCTTTTTCCTGTACCAGTTCAAAGATGTTTTTCTGATCCGGTTGATCTTCACCGGAATAGTCGCCGTCTACAATTACTTTTAGCATATTGCTTCGCTATATTCATGAACGACCTCATTTAGAATACCATCCAGTTCTTCAAACGACATTCCTTCCACAAGGCGCATCCGAAAAGGTTTGAAATTTTCCAGTCCACGGAAATAATTTGTATAATGCCTGCGCATTTCAAATACACCGGCTACGGGACCTTTCCAGCGGATAGAAAATTCAAGATGCCTGCGGCAAACTGCAACGCGTTCGGCCAGAGAAGGCGGGGCCAGTTTTTCACCTGTTTTCAGATAATGTTTTATTTCATTAAATATCCACGGATTTCCTATTGTAGCACGGCCAATCATAATTCCATCTACACCGAACTGGTTTTTATATTCCAAAACTTTTTCAGGGGTGTCAATATCTCCATTTCCAAAAATCGGAATGGTAATTCTTGGGTTGTCTTTGATCCGTGCAATCAATGTCCAGTCTGCGGAGCCTTTGTACATTTGCACACGGGTACGTCCGTGTACAGAAAGTGCCTGTATTCCAATGTCTTGCAGGCGTTCTGCGACATCTTCTACATTTTTGGTGCTTTCATCCCAACCCAGGCGGGTTTTAACTGTCACGGGCAAATGAGTTGATTTCACGACGGCTTCCGTCATACGAACCATTTTTGGGACATCCTGCAATAATGCTGCTCCTGCTCCACGACAGGCAACATTTTTTACCGGGCAGCCATAATTAATATCAATCAGGTCAGGATTAACTCTGGATGCAATTTCAGAACACGAACCCATCGTTTCTATATCACTTCCAAAAAGCTGGATACCTACCGGCCTTTCATATTCAAAAATATCAAGTTTGTGTACGCTTTTTGCTGCATCCCGGATCAGTCCTTCGGATGATATGAATTCTGTATACATCAGATCTGCACCATTTTCCTTACATACGGCACGAAATGGCGGGTCACTTACATCCTCCATAGGAGCAAGAAGTAATGGAAAGTCACCAAGTTCTATATTTCCGATTTTTACCATTTTTGCTGTGTTTGAGACATTATATTCATGGTTTTTGTAAACGATTAATTTACTCATTATCCATTTCAATACTATCTCATTATTTTAAATTGACAATAAACTGTAAATTTACACCAATTATGCAAAAAAGTAATCTGAATTTGGTTGATTCACGTGTACAGGGCAGTTTAGGCAGTTTATTGGTTTTACTTGGTTTTCTGCTTATTGGCATGGCTGTTGGCAATGTTCTGGCAGTTGTAGTCTTGGCACTTTTCTTATCAGCAGATGCAGATAGTGCCGTGGCTATCCTCAATCAGTTAATTACCCAGCCCGATCAGGTAGCTGATGGATGGTATGCAATGATGATCCTGCAGGGTACTGTGCACTTCTTTTCCTATCTGTTGCCGGCACTTCTCTTCTGGTTTTTTATTGAGCGGAAAACCTTGCCCCACTTTGAGTTCCGGGAAAAACCTGAAATGAAAATCTGGCTTCTTGCTGCTTTGCTGGTTTTCGTTTTTATTCCTGTCAACAGTAAATTTATTGAGTGGAATGCCGCAATGAAATTACCCCATGCATGGTCTGGCCTTGAAATATGGATGCGTGAAAAAGAAGATAAGCTCACCGTTCTTACCAAATTCATGACCACATACGACACCATTAGTCAGCTTTTAATCGCGCTGTTTGTTGTTGTACTTTTACCTGCTCTGGGAGAGGAAACTTTATTCCGGGGAATTATTCAAAGGAAATTATCTCAGCACTGGAAAAATTATCACCTGGCAATCTGGGTTTCCGCTGCAATTTTTAGTGCCATACACTTTCAGTTTTATGGTTTTTTGCCAAGAATGTTACTGGGTGCGCTGTTTGGTTATCTGTATTACTGGAGTGGAAGTCTGTGGGTTGCTATACTGGCCCATTTCATAAACAATGGCTTTGTGCTTGTTATGGTATATCTGTATAACATCAAAGTTTTGGATATTAATATTGAAGAGACAAAAACAATGCCGTTACAATTGGTACTTTCGTCACTTGTGCTTTCAGCAGCTATTCTTATTACAATTAAAAAAGCCAGTTTGAAAGGCACACATATTGCCTGAGTACTGGAAAAAAATAAATTTTTAATCATTCACAAATAACCAAAGGATAGAGATATTATGGAAGAAAGTTGGGTAAAAGCATTTCAGAGCGGACAAATGATACAGGCGGAACTGGCACGGGAAACTTTGGACCAAAATGGCATAGCAGCCGTTATTGTAAATAAACAGGATAGCAGTTATCCGATTTTTGGCATGTGCGAGGTACATGTTCCTGTAAGTGACCTTGCTCAAGCCCAAACTATTTTAGAAAATGCAGAAGCGTTTAAACAATCTTAATAACTTACAACAACGAACGATCACAGCACTGGCCGGCGTAATTGTTATTATAGGATGTATACTATATAGTGACTGGACCTGTTTATTGCTTTTTTGTACGATCAGTTCGCTTACTCAGCTTGAATTTTACAAATTATTGGGACTGGATGGTAATCAGCCATTAACATATTATGGTACGTTCTGTGGCACAGTTATGATGTTACTTGCGTATCTGATAGAAATGGAGATAATTCCGTTTGAGAATTACTTTATAATCAGTCCGTTACTTTCAATGGTTTTTTTTATTAAACTGTATAAAAAGAATGATCTTAAACCTTTTACCAATATCGGATTTACATTTTTGGGTATTATCTATGTAGCTCTGCCTTTTTCTTTGATTGTAGTAATGGCAATGCGAGGCGGATCCTACAATTACGAGATTGTTTTAGGAAGTCTTTTATTGCTGTGGGCATCCGACATCGGAGGTTATTTTGCAGGTACCAAATTTGGAAAACGAAAGCTCTTTGAGCGTATTTCTCCTAAAAAATCCTGGGAAGGAGCAATGGGCGGAGCCGCTTTTGCGGCAATTATTGCTTTTGGATTAGGACAATATTTCCTTACATTCGAACCCTGGAAGTGGTATTGTATCGGCGCAATTATCGTTGTTGTAGGTACATATGGTGATTTGGTTGAGTCATTGTTCAAGCGAAGTATTGCCATTAAAGACTCAGGGAGTAGTATTCCCGGTCATGGAGGCTTTTTAGACAGGTTCGATGGCTTATTGCTTTCAGCTCCATTTATAATTACGTTTTTGAAGTTATTTTCATAGTAATCCAACTGATGTTGAAATGGGAACAATCCATCCAGCATTAAGTCGTTTCTACTAAAGGAATGATTTTTTAAACTTTTTGAAATTGTTGTACCAATGTTAATTCAACGATTTTTTTGTCATTTAATAGAATCCTAGGCGGTCTCACTACTGATTTAGCTTAACAATCCGGAACGAATGAAAAGGTGTTTTTTTATAAGTATATTAATACTTTCAGGAATAATTGGCAGTCGTGATGTCTTTGCTCAGGGAGAGCAAAAGGCAATTATATTCAGTGGTATTGTAGTTGCCGGAAAAACCAGCGAACGTTTGCCTGGGGCTTATATTTTTATTCCAAAAGCAGGAACGGGAAAGTTAGCAAACTCAGACGGCTCTTTTACAATTCCTGTATTTCCTGGTGACAGTATTGTTTACAGCTATGTGGGTTATAAAAAACAGCATCACGTCATTCCAAGAAATTTCAATTCCGATACTTACTCTGCAATTGTGGCCATGCAGGAAGATGTTACTTTGCTCTCTGAGGTGAAAATTTATCCTTATGCTACGGAGGAAGAGTTCAAAAAGGCATTTTTAGCACTGCAATTACCAGATCAGGCAGATAGGGACGCTTTAGCCCGCAGCACGAGTGCAGAATATATTAACAGAATGGCTGCACAGGTTCCAAATAATGGCCAGACTAATTACAGGTATACAATGGATCAGCAATTATTTGGACGGGAATCGGCAGCCGGGAAAAACTTTGCTACCACATTTCCGTTCCTGAATCCTTTTGCTTGGGCCAAATTTGTTAAATCCGTTAAGAACGGAGATTTAAAACAAAAAGACTGGCGTAAAGATCTGGGTGAAACACCTCGTGAGAATATCAATAAGCAGGATTTTATTCCACCAACTGATGATGAAAAAGATATTAAGAAAAACTAAATAACCCTGTCTCTCTTAATCTGTTGATGAATCAAATTTTTCAGTTCTACATCAGTCCCGTCATATACGGCAAAAGTTTGCTGTGTAATCCATTCGCCCAGATTTATATACCTGCTTCTCTCGTTTACTTTCAGATCAAGAGGCAGATGTCTGTGCCCGAATATATAAAAATCAAAATGCCGGGATTGCTCCACTTCACTGCAATATTGAAACAGCCATTCCTTTTCTTCTCCTAAAAACTGTTGTTCTCCTTTGATGGCGTTACTTACCTTGCTGCTGTGAGACCAGTTTTTGGCAATCCAGATTCCAACATCCGGATGTACCAGACGGAAAATGAGCTGAAAAAAGAATTCTCAAAAATCTTTTTCAAGAACTTGTAAGTGTTGTCTCCCGGACCAAGCCCGTCACCATGGCCTATCAGTATTTGCTGTGAAGTACCACGGTGGTTAATAAAATCGAAGTGAACCGGATTCCTGAAAATTTTAGCATTTAATTCTTCTTTCAGGTATCCAAACATCCACATATCATGGTTTCCGGTAAAAATAAGCAGTTCAATGCCCCGGTCGGAAAGCTGGGCCAGTTTGCCTAGAATTCTTACAAATCCTTTTGGAACCGCGTGTTTATACTCAAACCAGAAGTCAAAAATATCACCGACCAGAAATATAACCTGTGCATCATGCTCAATTGATTCCAGCCAGCTAATAATTCGCTTTTCTCTTTCAAGACTTTTTTCAAATGTTGGGACACCCAAATGGTAATCAGAAGAAAAATAGGCGCGACGCCCTTCTTGTAATAAAACAGACCTTTTTTCGAAATTGAAATTCATGCGATGTATACAAATGCTTCGCAATTTACAATCTTCCCGATAAATGGCAGCAGAGAAACGCTTTGAAAGAATTATAATAGGGTTATGGTTTTTCAAAAGTCTCTATTTAGCTTGCAGTTTCAATCAATTTTTTTATGCTTAGGATCTTCTGTTTTAGTGTTCTGTCGCTTCTTTTATTTTCGAAGGTAAATTTTTTAGTGGCTCAAACTGTTAAAAAAATCCCGGCAGATAAGCAACGTGTTTTACAATGGAAACCTGAAAAGGGCCAGTATTATTTCAGCCATTCGCTCGTGATGGAGTATGAGGATAAGACTGAAAAAACCAAGGGAGAAATAAAAATTTATTTTGATCCTGTAACCGGGACAATGTGTTTCAAAAAAGAAAGCAGTTTTGGAGAAGCCGGAAAAGCATTTGATTTTATTCTGGCATTTCAGGACGGCCGTTACATACATTGCGGAATGGACGAAAACGGTAAGAAAATAAGGACAACCGAGAAAGTAGTTGATGTGAAGCCAGATGCAGAAACACAAGCCCAGCAAAAGGGAAATTTTGATACCTACTGCGCTGCAACCGGTAGCAAAAGAGTGGATTTCGGTTTTGAAAGTGTGGAATATACCTTATCCTACGCTACTTCCGAGAATAGGGATAAAATCTGGATTACTGCAATGCCGTTCGGGACATATCCTTTATATGGCTTTGAACTGATAGAAGTAGCAGCAAGTTTACCTGTCTCTTTCGATTATCTGTATTTATTAGGCCCCAATCAGTTGTTGACTGAATCTGTATCCGGTGATGTAATATTGAAATTAAAAAGCCTAGGCCCTGACCCATTTTTAGCCATAACGAGAAATTATCAGGAAGTGAAAGTTGAATGAGTTTAGAGTTCAAAGTTCAAAAGTTCAAAAGTCAAAAGTTTAGAGTCAAAAGTTTAGCGTTTAGAATGAAAAGTTACCAGCAGAAGCCTGGAATTGAATGTTATTTATTAAAAAAAAGATTTTCAACTATTTTTTTGACTCTAAACTCTAAACTCCAGACTCCCTTACGCTTCCGCTCTTTCTGCCATTACTTCGGCTAAGGGGCGCATATTGGCTGGGATTTCAACTTCTTCCTCTTCTGCGGAATATGGAAATACGTCCAGAATCGGAGTTAGGTTAATATCAGTTGTTTCGTAAGGAATAAGCATCGTGCGCAGGCTTTCTGTAATTCTTTCCAGCGCCTGGTCAATACCATCCGCGTTGACAAGCATGTAATTTACGACCTTCTTTTCTTTACCGCTTTTTTCATCCACAGAGAAGTAAATAACTTTGGCTTTAAACCATTTTTCACCTTCTTCATAAGAAAAAAGATCAGCCAGGCGCATGCGTGAAATACTTGTAACACTGAATTCACTGGCTCCGGTGGAAATTTGTTTGTATAACCTTGCTTCGGATTCTGTATATGAAATGGCATCAACAAGATATACTTCATTAATTGTTTTAAGACTTCCCGCTTCGTCTTCTTTTTGGTAACGAATTTTCCCTAAATACCAGCTCGCCATGATAATTTGATTTTTTAATAGACCTAAAAATAAAGGCTGCAAAGGTAATTGCTAGTCCACAGCCGTGCAAGGACAGAACGTACATCTGACAGGATTTAGTGACGACATGTATTATTTCCGTCCAAGATATTGTATTTAAATGTGAGCTGATTTTGGGTTAAAAATATCCTGTTGAAAAATAAATACAATAATAATAATGATGGAGCGCTATTCGCGTTCTGATACCGTCTGTTTAACTTGCAAAAAAATAATTGATGATAATGAAAAAACAAATTTGGATAGTTGCAGTTTTAATGATTGCCACAATAGCAACCAGCGCATTTTTAATAAGCTGTGGAGTAGGAAAACAAGTTTCGGAGGCAAAAACTTTTGGAGAATGTAAATACGAAATTGCTTCCGTTGACAGCGTATTTCTTGCAGGCATGGATATCCGTGAGTTTCGTAATGTTAAAAGTCTGAGCGATCTGGATCTGGCTAAATATCCGGGAATTGCCATTGCCTTGCTTCGTAAAAATGTTCCGCTTGATCTTCGGGTAAATCTGGATATTACCAATCCAACCAAAAAACGTGCGGCTATTAATCAGTTGGAATATAAAGTACTGTTGACTAAAAGTGAAATATTCAGTGGTTATTTGAGCCAGTTGATAGAAGTAATGCCAGGAACTGCAAGCACAAGGGTTCCTATCAAGCTGAATGCCAATGTATACCAGCTTCTGAACAATAACGAAACACGCGATGAGCTGATAAATATGATTGTAGCCCTTACCGGGAAAGCAGATGCAAAACCTACACGTTTTACCGTCAAAATGAAACCAACACTTGATATTGCAGGTAAACAAATCAATTATCCTGGTTACATTACTTTGGAGAAAGACATTACAAGCAAAATGATTATTGGTAAATAATTCCGGTTCTCGTTATTGCAGTTTTATATTTGAGGAAGCAACGGTTTGCTTCCTCATTTTTATTAACCATATTGAACAAATCTTTCTCTATACGTAATTATGCAAATTCTTACTTACAATTTAAACGGTATCCGGGCAGCTTTAAAAAATGGTCTTCTGGACTGGCTAAGTGATAAATCTTTCGATATTCTTTGTTTTCAGGAAGTAAAAGCTACGCCGGATGTGGTTGATTTAACTGGTTTTGAAAAACTTGGTTATGAACTGATCGGCTGGCATGCAGCAGAAAAAAAGGATACAGCGGTGTAGCTATTTTTTCTAAAATACAGCCTGATCTGGTCTCGATTGGCGTCAATTTACCGGTTTACGATATGGAAGGCAGAATATTGCGTGCAGATTTTGGCGATATTACCTTATTGAACTGCTACTTTCCTTCTGGCACAAGCGGTGAGATCCGTCAGGGAGTCAAGATGAATTTTCTGGCTGATTTTTATGACTGGGTTGATGAATTACGTAAGGAACGCCCGAACCTGATAATTTGTGGTGATTATAACATTGCACACACAGAAAATGACATTCATGATCCAAAAGGAAATAAAAAATCCTCCGGCTTTTTACCCGAAGAACGTGAATGGATGACCAAATGGTTTGATAATGGTTATACAGATGCGTTTCGCCATATCAATCCGGATCTGAAAGAATATTCGTGGTGGACATACCGGTCTGGAGCACGTGGAAATAACAAAGGCTGGCGCATTGACTATATTTCAGTAGCTGATACAATTAAAGGCAGAATTAAAGGAAGTAAACAATTCAATGATGCTGTTCATTCAGATCATTGTCCGGTTTGGCTGGAAATAGAGAATTATGTTCCTGGCTGATCGCAGATTTATTCCCATAATTATTGCAGGATCTTTTTTGTAATTTTGATAAAGCCGGAACATAAAAGGACGAGTTATGAATATTGAAATGCCCGTAACTTTAAAAATGGGAGACCTGATGAGCGAAGATGAGTTCTTTCAGTTTTGCCAGATGAATGACACACTAGAGTTCGAGAGGGACTCAAAAGGAAATATTATACTTATGTCTCCAACTGGATCGTTTACAGGTGGATTTAATTTTCGGATTTCATTGGAATTTGGAATCTGGAATAAAGAAAATTGCTTAGGTGAAATGTTTGATTCTTCAGCAGGTTTTACTTTGTCAAATGGGGCTGTCAGATCTCCTGATATCTCGTGGATAAAACAAGAGAGATGGGATTCAATTAATAAAGAACAACAGGAAATATTTGCGCCAATTTGTCCTGATTTTGTTGCTGAAATTCGCTCAAAATCTGACGAGCTTAAATACCTTCAGGATAAGATGGAAGAATACATAATTAACGGAACACGCCTGGGTTGGCTGATTGATCGTTTTGAGAGTAAAGTTTACATTTACAGTGGTGGCAAGCCAGTCGTTGTTCATGATACTTTAAATATGAAATTATCCGGCGAATCTGTACTTCCGGGTTTTGTCCTGGATTTAGGATTGGTTATAAAATAGTACATTACAGGCAGTAATTGTTTACTTCTTATCAACACATAAAAATTGTTTCGCTACTTTCTCATTTACAAGCCATTCGGTGTACTTTCCCAGTTTACCCGCGAAGGCGACCATGCTACATTAGCTGATCTGGGTTTTAATTTTCCAAAAGATGTTTATCCGGTTGGACGGCTAGATGCCGACAGTGAAGGTTTATTGTTGCTGACGAATGATAATTTGTTGAAAACTAAACTTCTCGAACCGCGTAACAAACATAAACGCACTTATTATGTGCAGGTGGATGGAGAAATTACAGAAGAAGCATGCATAACATTATCAAAAGAAGTAAAAATTTCTGTTAATGGGAAATCATATCTGACGCTTCCTGCACTTGCCTTACGAATTGCAGAACCGTTGCTTCCTGAAAGAAGCCGGCCTATTCGGGTACGCAAAAATATTCCTACTTCCTGGGTTTCCATTTCTTTGCATGAAGGTAAAAACCACCAGGTCAGGAAAATGACAGCCGCTGTTGATTTTCCTACATTGAGATTAGTCAGGTGGGCAATTGGTAGTGTTTCTCTTGCAGACTACAATAACAATGAAAAACAGGGAATTGTCTGGGAAATGAAAGGCGAAGAAATTCAGCGTTTGTACCAATAATATTGCGGGTATGGCGGATTAAACCATTCCTTTGCCTTGTCAAACCCGGATAGAAGGGTTAATTTTGTAGTATCCCGCTAATGGGTTTTGCAATAGTGGACGAAGACAGGATTCTGTTAAACCGTATGCCGGCTTTAATATATGGCTGTTGTACCGTAACTTTAATTTAAAAAACTACTTGATAAAAGAACGTAAGGAAACCCCGCTTAACAAACAATATAATCAGATAAAAGCCAAATATCCAGGAGCATTGCTGCTATTCAGAGTCGGCGATTTCTATGAGACATTTGGGGAAGATGCAATACGCGCTTCTAAAATTCTGGGGATTGTACTTACACGCCGCAATAACGGAGGTTCGCACGAAGAACTGGCGGGCTTTCCACATCACTCTCTTGATAATTATCTTCCAAAACTGGTTCGTGCAGGAGAGCGCGTAGCTATTTGTGATCAGCTGGAAGATCCTGCTACTGCAAAAGGAATTGTAAAACGTGGCGTTACAGAACTGGTTACGCCTGGTGTATCACTGAATGATAATGTACTGGATGTCAGAAGAAATAATTATCTGGCAGCGGTTCATGTCGGTTCTGATGATTTATATGGCGTTGCTTTTCTGGATATTTCTACGGGCGAATTCATGACCTCCCAGGGTAATGCAGCTTATATAGACAAAATGCTGCAAGGCTTTTCACCGGCGGAAGTGCTGTTCTGTAAAAAACACAAGCAGGAATTTAATCAGCTTTTCGGAGGCAAGTACCATACTTTTCAACTGGAAGACTGGTGTTTTGGCTATGATTATGGATACGAGCAGTTAACCTCACATTTTCAAACAACCACTTTAAAGGGTTTCGGTATTGAGAACCTTCCCATGGGCATCATTGCCGGTGGTGTTATTCTCCACTATCTGCGTGAAACTGAACACAAAGAAGTTAGCCACATCAATCGTGTTACGCGGTTGGAGGAAGAAAAATATGTATGGCTGGATCGTTTCACAGTTCGTAATCTGGAACTCGTAAACGCACAGCAGGAAGGTGGTGTTCCACTTATTCAGATTCTGGATCAGACTGTTACGCCTATGGGCGCCAGGTTGCTGCGTAAATGGGTTGTGCTTCCTTTGAAGGAAAAATTACCTATTGAAGAGCGCCTGAACACAGTTGACCATTTCCTGAGCCATGAAGATTTTCATGATGCAGTAACACAGTATCTTAAACATATAGGCGATCTGGAACGTCTGATCTCCAAAGTGGCTGTGAGAAGGATCAGCCCGCGGGAGCTGGTTCAGCTCAAAAAATCCCTGAAACAAATTGGCCCGATTAAAGAGCTTTTATCAAAACTGGTGGAAGAAGATAAAAAGGAGAATCCAGGTAAAGTCAAAAGTACTTCTGGCTCGGCTTATGCTATTTTAGGTAAGTATGCAGACCAGCTTAATCCATGCAGTTTTTTAATTGATAAAATTGAAACTGAGATAAAAGACGACGCTCCGGTTCTTTCCAATCAGGGGCGAATGGTTAAAAGTGGCGTTGATCCTGAGCTGGATGAACTGCATGCCATTTCATATGAAGGGAAGGATTATCTGATCAAGCTTCAAAACCGGGAGATAGAGCGTACCGGTATAGGGTCGCTAAAAATTGCTTATAACAGGGTTTTTGGTTATTACCTGGAAGTAACACATTCACAGCAAAGTAAGGTGCCTGCCGAATGGATCCGTAAGCAAACATTGGTAAATGCCGAACGTTATATTACACCTGAACTTAAAGAATACGAAGAGAAAATACTGAATGCTGAAGACAAAATAGCTGCCATTGAATTCCGGATTTTTAATGAACTGGTACTGACAGCAGCGGAATATCTGGGTACAATACAGCAAAATGCTATTGTAATTTCAACTTTGGATGCATTGGGTTCTTTTGCAACCATTGCCCGGAAAAATAACTATGTTAAACCGGTTATTACAGAGGGAAAAGAACTGGATATTAAAGACGGCCGGCATGCAGTAATTGAACAGCAACTGCCATTGGGAGAAAGTTATGTTCCAAATGATTTGTACCTGGACGATCTTACGCAGCAGATCATCATCATTACAGGTCCGAATATGGCTGGTAAGTCTGCACTTTTACGGCAGACTGCTTTAATTGTATTGATGGCTCAGATGGGTAGCTATGTTCCAGCCAAAGCGGCGTCCATCGGGATTGTGGATAAGATTTTCACAAGGGTAGGAGCAAGCGACAACCTGAGCCGGGGTGAAAGTACATTTATGGTTGAAATGACCGAAACCGCGAGTATCCTGAATAATTTGAGTGACCGGAGCCTGGTTCTTATGGATGAAATTGGCCGCGGAACGAGCACCTATGATGGCGTTTCCATTGCATGGGCCATAACAGAATATCTTCACAGTCAGCCTGATTATAAGCCAAAAACGTTATTTGCAACGCATTATCATGAGTTAAATCAACTGGCGGAAGATTTTCCACGCATCAAAAACTTCAATGTTGCCGTAAAGGAGGTAGATAATAAAGTAATATTCCTGCGTAAATTGAAGCCCGGCGGAAGTGCGCACAGTTTTGGTATACATGTGGCCCAGATCGCCGGAATGCCGCAGGCTATTGTTTTACGAGCCAGTGAAATTATGCAGCATCTTGAAAAAGACCATGTAAATGAAGCGCACAAGAAACGCGTAAAAGAGATTCCTAAGAATAATTTTCAGCTGAGTATTTTTGAACCTGCTGATCCGCGACTGGAAGAATTAAAAGAAAAACTGTCCTTGCTTGACGTTAATACGTTGTCGCCGATAGAAGCACTTTTGAAACTGAATGAATTTCAGAAGATAGTGAAGAAAAAGTAATGGGTAATTAAAGAAGTGCTCTGTGTGAATTAACAGTAAATTTTAATTTTATATTTCTACTCCTAAGATGAAGAATACGACACGTTTTCAATTGATGGCCATGATGTTCCTCCTGTATTTTATATGGGGATCCTGGTACGGGCAAATGAGCAAGTACATGTTTAAAACGTTACATGCAACAGGGACTCAGGTAGGCGGTGCTTACGCTGCCTTTGCAATAGCGATGATAATATCACCCTTTTTTGTTGGCATGATTGCTGACCGGTATTTCGCAGCTCAAAAAGTGCTTGGAGTACTAAGCCTAGCAGGAGCTGTTCTGTTGTATGTCCTGACTGGTATTACTGATGCGGATACTTTCTTTTGGGTAATACTGGCCTATTGCATCACATTTGCACCAACGATGGCACTCACTACCTCCATTGCGATGCAACAGGTGAAAAATACCGAGAAAGATTTCCCGCCAATTCGTGTAATGGGCACAGTTGCCTGGATCGTGGTATCAAATATTATAGGTTATTATGGATTTGGTGACAGCGTAATGATCTTCAAACTTTCAATGGTTGCGGCTGCATTTTTAGGGGTTTATTCTTTTTTTCTTCCCAATACGCCTCCTAAACCTAATACCAGTACTTCATTTACAGAAATATTGGGTCTGGATGCCTTTAAGCTTTTCAAAGACCGCTCATTCACGATTTTCTTTATATCTTCTTTGCTGATCTGTATCCCATTGTCATTTTATTATGCAATGGCCAATCCTTCATTAACGGATTCGGGCATGACGAATGTAGAAAATAAAATGTCGTTGGGGCAGGTTTCGGAAGTAGTTTTTATGTTGCTTATTCCATTAGCTTTTAGGCGGTTAGGTGTAAAATGGATGCTGATCGTGGGGCTTATTGCATGGATCGTTCGTTTTATCGGATTTGGCTACGGAGATGCTTCGAGCGAATGGCTTTTGTACCTGGCGATTCTATTGCATGGTGTTTGTTATGATTTCTTTTTTGTAACCGGACAGATATATACGGATAGCAAGGCAGGTGAAAAATATCGCTCTTCAGCACAGGGATTGATCGCGATTGCTACCTATGGAATTGGTATGGGAATTGGATCCTGGATGGCCGGAATCGTGGCAGATATGTACACCGTAAACGATGTGAAAAACTGGACCAGTATCTGGATGGTACCTGCGGGAATTGCTGCGGTAGTACTTGTATTATTTATATTCTTCTTTAAAGATAATAAAATCAGAGCAACTGAATGAAAACAGCCTGGACAATCGGCCTCCTGATACTTTCCAATGCTTTTATGACATTGGCCTGGTACGGTCATTTAAAATTCAAAGAGCTTGCCTGGTTCAGTAAACTTGGCCTTTTTTCCATCATCCTGATCAGTTGGGGAATTGCATTGTTTGAATACTGTTTCCAGGTACCTGCCAATCGTATTGGGTTTAATGAAAATGGAGACCCTTTTTCCCTTGTTCAGCTCAAAGTGATCCAGGAAGTGATTACACTGGTCATCTTTACCTTATTTACTCTGGTGTTTTTCAAAACCGAGACTTTCAGAATAAATCATTTTATTGGATTTCTCTTTTTAGTCTTGGCTGTGTATTTTATTTTTAAGAAATAAAAAGTTATAAAGGATATAACAGAAAATGAGGGCGTCTCAAATTCAAATTGAGGTGCCCTCATTCGTTTCGATTTTCTTGTATTAGGATTTGGTGGTTTGGTAGCATTGTTAAAGCTAACAAGGCTATATAACAGAATATGACGAAAATAGGACCTTTATGCAGCCCTTTTTCTAATATTCTGTGCTATTGCAAGCAATCCCCACTCAATTTCGACCTTGTGCTTACCACGAAGCATAAACCGGCGGAATCCGTGGTTATTTTTAATATTACCAAAGACAGGTTCTACATCAAAACATCGCTTCTTTCGTTTTTCAATACCTTCTTCACTTTTCAAAAGTTCGTCTGCTTTCTTTTTCTGTCGTTCCAAATTCACATTGACCTGAATAATCCTTTCACTTTTCGACTTGTGACAGACACCGTTTAGTGGACATCCCTGACAATTGATAGCCTTGTAGAGTTTGGCTGTCTGCTCAAAACCCGTGACTGTTTTGCGTTTGCTGTTACCAATGTAGCGCATCTTCTGGCCCATTGGACAGATATAATGATCTGCCGCAGCGTTGTAAAAAAGCTTATCAGCACTGAATGGGTGCTTTTTATTGTAGGCGCGATTTTGACGCTTATCAAAGAGGCTATACTTTACATAAGCAGTTACATTTTTCCCTTCCAGCAAAGTATAATTTTCTTCCGAGCCGTAGCCAGCATCGGCAGTCAAACATTTGGGTGATGCACCAAAACTGTTTTCATGTTGTTGAAGATGCTCTGCAAGTGTGTTGGTATCAGTCGTATTAGAATGGATCGTGTAATTGACAATAAACTGGTTCGAAGTTGATATTTGCACATTGTAGGCCGGTTTAAGCTGACCATTTTTCATGTGATCTTCTTTCAGACGCATAAATGTGGCGTCAATATCAGTCTTACTGTAACTATTCCGCTCGCCTAAAATAGCCTCCTGCTTTTCGTAACGTTCGATATTGACCGGATAATGTTTGGTAACATACCCCAGTTTGGCCTTCATCTTCTTGTCTACATTGTCTTTTCCAGCCAGCACCTGATTGAGTTTATCAACAGTCTGCTGGACTTTTTCTTTATTGATCGTAGTCAGGTCTGGTGGATCTGGTAGGTTATCTTCACTGGCAGCAACACTCTGAGCATATTCCCAGATATGGGCCAGCTGCTTTTTCATCTTTTCCTTATTGGTCGTAATCGCCTTCTTCCACACAAAAGTATATTTATTGGCATTAGCCTCGATTTTCGTGCCATCTGTGTACACTTCTTCAATACTCAAAAATCCTTCCAGAGCAAGCAGCTCCACCACCTGCTCAAAAACAGCACGCAGTGCATTTTTCAAACGTACGCCCCGGAACCGGTTAATTGTGTTATGATCAGGATAGCTCATCGAGCTCAGGTACATAAAGTAGATGCTCTCCTTGCAAGCTGCTTCTAACTTCCTACTCGAATAAATGTTGCTCACGTAGCCGTAAACCAAGACTTTCAATAGCATCTGGGGATGATAACTGGATGAGCCTGTTGTATGATAAGCAGCATTCAACGGCTCTAAACTGATCCTGTTTACGATATCATTAACCACACGACAAGCATGATCTTTGGGTATCAACTCATCTAAACTTGGGGGTAAGAGCATCAACTGATGTTGATGATAAGGTTTGAAAGTAGGCTGTCGGCGTCCCATTTTTCCTGATTTGCTTATACCTAAAGATAATCAATTTCAGAAAAATAAACAACTCAATAAACATGAAAAAAGACTGCCTTTTTGAGACAGCCTCATTTTCTGTTTTATAAAAAACTAAGAATTAATTGCTAATAAGCTGATAAACAGCAGCTGATTTTCTCACCAATCATCCCCTCTGTCCCTGCTATCGCCTCTTTTTGAACCACCGCCACCTTTTTTGAAATCACCTCCACGTCCGCCGGAGCGGTCATAATCAGATTTTGGTTTACCACTGCTGTAACCTCCGCTTCCATACCCGCCTCCGCTGTTACCTCCACCTCCGCTATATCCGCCGCCGCCACTATATCCGCCTCCGCCAAAACCTCCACTTGGTTTCTCTCTGCTAAATCCCTGGCTTTTCGGGGCATCACTCCGTGGTCTGCTATCTCCTGTTCTTCCTGCTGATTCTTTTTTCTGTGATTCATTCACAACCAATGGGCGCCCATACATTTCAACTCCGTTCAACTCTTTTATGGCTAGTTTAGCCTGTTCTTCATCAGGCATTTCTACAAACCCAAACCCCTTGCTTTGACGAGTAATTTTGTCAATAATGATTTTTGCGGAGCTTACTTCGCCAAATTTTTCAAAAGCCTCACGCAACTCGCTTTCCTTCAACTTAAAGGAAAGACTCCCAACAAAAATGTCCATAGAAATGCCTGTTTTTTGATTAAATTTTAGTTATAAATATAATTTATTTTAACTGATATGCCACAACACTATTTTTCATAAAAGTTGGGACATATACAATTTTTTTGATGCTGTCATAGCCAATATCAGCTGAATTAACTTGGTCAGCGCTGGTATCCAGCAACTTCTCAGTAGTTCCGTCCTCCTTTACATAAAAGACCATTCCGGCCCAACACGACACAATATATTCTCCCGGTTTCACCTGTTCAATTCCGTCGGTACTTTTATCCATGCCTTCTGCAATGGTTGTTATTTTTTTATCTCCGCTAAGCCGTTTTAATGCGCCATTATCTGCAATCAGGAGATCTGAGCCGACAGAAAGCAATCCATTAGGACGGGTTAGATCTTCAAAGTACGTTGAAACCTTGCCATCGCTCAATAAATGTACTTTTTTTGTATCAGAGTCAGAAACATAAATATTCCCCTTTGCATCTATCGTCAAATCATTCAGAAATTTCGCTCCTTCCACTTCGTATTTTTTAAGGATTTTTCCAGTTTTTGAATCAATCTCTACGATATCGGTAACATCAGCCACATAGAGTTTATTACCAATTTTTCCCATTCCTTTGGGAGCATTAAGGCCGGTAATCCAATCCTGAGCAATAATTTTTCCATCCAGTCCTACTTTCGCGATACCACCTTTACCGTCTTTTTCGCCTGATTTCCCGTCAATCTGGGCTACATATAAAAGTTTATCCTGAGCGTTGTATAATACCGACTCAGGTATTGGAAGAGTTGCTTCTGTTGACCAGATCCGTGTAAGTGAATGCTGTGCGTGTGTTGTAAGAACTGAAAAGAAGACAATTATTACTGTGAATATCGTACGCTTTGTTTGCATGGTCGTTGAGTTTTTTTGAATTTATTGATGGCGTTTAAGCCAGATGCCAGTTTGTTGTATCAAATCTAAATAAAAAATAGTCCAACCTGAAGCGTTGAAGTAGTTTTAAATTTTTCAGTTGCTGTTTTTATCAGGAATGAGGACTATCGGTTCAAATTTTTTTGAGCCTTGATTTTAAAATTTTCAATTGTCTATTTTGTTTCTTACACGAAAAGACCCGAACAGATAGTAATCTATTCGGGCCGGAATTCAATTTTGTTAAAAATACTATTTACTTTTCTTAGATTTTTTCTTCGAAGTAGTTATGGTCTGTGGAGATTTAGTCAGGTCGTTTACACGAATGTTCTTGAATTTAAGCGCTGAACCATGGCCTAGAAATCCTAAATAACCTTTTGTTCTGCTCAATCCCGGATGTTCGCGATGATCAGCGGTACCATTTTTACTGGCTTCTGCAAGATCTCCGTCAACAATTACAGTGCCGTTTAAAGTCACTTTAATTTTTGATCCCTGAACCCTTACTTCTTCGTAATTCCATTCGCCTAACGGTTTAAGGAATCCACGTTTTGCAGGAATAATTCCATAAGCTGATCCGTGATACTGGTATTCTTTCAGATCTTTATAGATATCCGCATCATTATCCAGAATCTGGATTTCTGTTCCGACATAAGCTGCATCGCCTTCCAACGGCGTGCGAATCCCTAAACCATTATTTGCACCTGGTGTTAACTGGAATTCGAAACGGAAATCAAAATCGCTGTATTCGTCTTTGGTAAACAGATTTCCCTTTCCTCCTCGTTTTGGATCAACAACCAACTCACCATTTTCAATAAAATAATCAGTCGTATTTCCCATCCATTCGAACATGTTGGTGCCATCAAACAAAACTTTAAAGCCTTCCTTTTTTTCTACATCGGAAAGTTGAAAAGGTTCTGGTCTTGTGATTTCACGAACATAAATATCACGGTAATTAATCTGGTTGCCATGTGCCTGTAATTCAATTTGTTCTTTGGCAAAAATAGGAAGGTTACGATCCCAGTAATTTTCCAGGATTACATTGTCAACCACATTTTCTCCGTTCAGATCAACCGAAACCCTGTCACCGATCATCGTGATGTGAAATGTGTTCCAGTCCCCGATTGCATTATCAGCTAGTTTGGTAGGCTTGCTTTGATTTTTAGTATTGTTATATAATCCGCCTGAACCAACCTGTGCACCCACATCCACCCGCGAAGTATCCCAGATCTGTACCTGCGGAGTACCACGTAAATAAATTCCTGCATCGCCGTCTTTTTGTATTTTCCAGTCTACATACATTTCAAAATCACCATACTGCTTCACAGTGGCCAAATTATCTCCATGCCCGGAGAATACAAGTTCACCATCTTTTGCATACCAGTCTTTTTTAGCAGCATCGTCTGCTTTTTTCTGTTTGGCAGCCAGTGTATCCGCACTCATTTTACCTCTTGCAATCGGATTTTCAACCAATCCTTTCCAACCTGTCAGATCTTTTCCGTTAAATAAAGCAACAAAACCATCTCCGGCTGGCATTTCTGCCAAATGCTTGCGGATAGATTCTTTCTGATATTCGCTGTCCTGTCCTTTCAAAACAGATGAAGTCTTAGTAAGCAATTCACGGGTTTTGGCGCCATAGAAATTTTTATTAGCCAAACCAATACTCATTACTGCCTGTGCAGCTGCTTGTTGTACTGCTGCATTATCCAGATACTCACCGGCAAAAAGCATGGCATTAAAAGTCTTGTATTTCGGCAGTTCTTTCAGGATCAATTCCTTTTGATCATCCGTTTTGGCAAGGCTCATAGCTTCACGAAGCATAATTACCTTGTTGACCGGCGTTTTAGCAGATTTTGAAATAGCTGCAACATATCCATTCAGAGCGGAATTCAGTTCCTCGGCGTCTGTTGTCTTTTTTGCAATAGCCAGCAACTCATTTGCTGCACTGGCATCTATCCAGGTCGACAAAGAACCAATTGCTGCTTTTTTAGTCGCTGCATCACCTGAATTAAAAGCGGTAACCACAGACGACAATGCTTTTTTACCACCTATTGTTGCCAGAACAGCCAGATAATTAGACTGTTTGCCAGCTGGTGATGCTGCTATTTGTTTTAAAATCAGATCGCTTTGTTTGCCTGCATCTCCTGATCCTTTAACGCCGGCACTAATGGCACTCTGAACGGCTGAAATTTCCTCAGTAGAAGAAATTGTGTTCAATAACTCAAATAAAGGAGGCAGATCATTGGAAGCTGCTACGGATTTCAAAGCGCTGAAAGCAGATTTTTTTACTTCCGGATCTGTACTTTTAAGCAAAGCAGTAATTACACTGAACTTTGAACTTGCACCTCTGGCAGCCAAAACATCAATTACCGCAGGTTGGGAAGTTACCGGCAACGAAGGAAGTGCAGTCGCCAGCATGTCGACTACATTGTTACCTTTCATAGTTAGTAAAGTGCTTTTTACTGTTTTTATTTCTTCTGCATTACCATTTTTCAATATTGGTATTAAACTTACAATACTGCTCTCCTGACCAATTTTTCCGGCTGCCCATATTGCTGCCAGTTTTACATTTTCATCTTTTGAACCCAACGACTTGATAACCGCCGGCAACGCATCTTTTGATTCAGCTCTTCCAAGCATCATTATAATTTCGGCCTGCACTTCCGGCTTTGCTTTTTTCATTGCATTAAGCCAGGGTGTAGTACCATCTGCCATCGTATATTTCTGACCTAATTTTAAAGCAGAAGCACGATATTGAGGATCTGTACTTTCCATTGCTTTTACCAAAACGGGTACACTTTCACGTTTCTTGCTGTCAGAATAAACTTTCAACGCCGAAGATCTGGTAGCAGTTTGTTCAGGTGCAGGAGTATTTTTTATTAATTCCAAAGCTGCTTTTTCAGCAATCGCGGTACTTCCGTTGCGTGCAAGGTTAGCTAAATATTTAATATAAACAGCTGTGGCATCAGCTTCGTCATAACGGTATAAAACCTTTTGCGCTGCTGCCATCAGGATGCTTTCGGATGAAGGAGCGCCCATTTCAGCCAGTGCAAACAAGCTTACTTTACGTAAATTCAAATCAGTACTTACTGCTGTTTTTTCAATTGCGGAAGCAGCTTCTTTATAGCGGCTTTCTCCAAGTGCTTCTATGATAGCAATCTGACTGGTTCCTTTTGCAGTGCCAAGAGCCTGAAGTAAAGCAGCACCGGATGCAGAAGAGGCAATTCTGGCCAAAGTTCTTGATGCCGGCCCGGCAAGTCTTTCGTCACTTAAATAAGATTTGAGAATATCAACGGATTCATCTTTTCCAACTGTTTGAAGCTGATAAATCAGAAAGTTTTTGCTATCCGGATCATTCACTTTCGATAGTGCTTCACCGTATGCTTCGGCAGCCATTTTACGCCATTCTTCCTTACCCGACTGAGTAGCAGCGTAGGTAAATCCACCCAACGCATACTGGATTTTTGTATTATCCCCTTTGCCGGGTGGTGTCAGCATGGAAGCGATCTGAACGAGACCTGATTTGCCGAGTCCGGCCAGCTCTTCCATATTTTTTTTGAGGCCAGCTGCATTTTCAGCCGGCACCTGAGCCAGTAAATCGGCTACTTTGGTAGTAAGAGTCCGGTTCTGGTCCGTCTGTGCTATTGCCTGAAAAACAAGCAGGCAAAGTATTAATAAAATATATACGTGTTTTTTCATATCAATTTTAGCTGTCAGCGATAAGCCATCAGTGATTATCTTTCTTTAAATTTAAAAACAGATCTGTATAACTATAAATGAGTTAATACCAAACAAACGGTATTAAATAGTCCACGGGCCGCGCATTGGCTGATTGACAAGCCGGTTTGCACCTTCGTCGTCAATAAATTCCTGTTTGTCCGGATCAAATTTTAATGAACGGCCGAGGCGAAGTGCAATCAGTCCCATATTTACAATGGTACATGAACGGTGCCCGTTTTCTTCATTCAATGCAAATTTTTTCCTGTTTTTAACAGCATCCACAAAATCCGTCACTTGTGGTTCCGGATCAGGAAAGGCAGCCAGTTTCTTTTCAATATCCTGAATGTCGGATTGGAAATTAGGATAAAGTTTTCCTTTTGGCCCTTCTATATATGGCACATTTTCATCTTTACCTTCACCATCCAGTACGATCTGGCAACCATCTGCATAGGTATAAGTGATCCGGCGCCAGGTGCCTACTGCTTCGGTGTGCTGCTGTGGTGCGTCAATTTCCACACTCACTGGACTCGTATCATCTTTTCCCAAAAAGTACTGGATCGGATCTATGTAATGCTGTCCCATATCACCCAATCCACCTCCATCATAATCCCAGTATCCGCGGAAAGTCTGGTGAACACGGTGGGCGCTATATGGTTTGTAAGGAGCTGGTCCAAGCCACATTTCATAGTCCAGTTCAGCCGGTACGGGTTCAGGTGCATTGTTGGTTTTGCCCACCCAGTAAAATTTCCAGTCGAAACCGGTATGCTTGCTAACGGTCACTTTCAAAGGCCATCCCAACATGCCGCTTTGTACCAATTTTTTGATTGGTTTTACAGTCGTTTTCATACCGTAAAAATTATCCTCAAAGCGGAACCAGGTATTTAGCCGGAATATCCTTCCATGCTGCTGAACTGCTTCTATTAGTTTTTTTCCTTCACCGATGGTGCGGGTCATAGGTTTTTCACACCAGACATCTTTTCCGGCGCGCGCTGCATCAGCAGCTATGATTCCGTGCCAGTGAGGAGGAGTTGCAACGTGGACAATGTCAATTTCAGGAAGCTGGATTAGTTCACGGTAATCAGAAAACGTTTTAACACCTTTCTCGACCATTCCTGCTGCTGTTTCCAAATGTTTTTTATCAACATCACAAAGAGCTACAACTTTGGTTCCGGCATAAGGGATATGCCCGCGGCCCATTGAACCAACTCCCACAATGGCTTTGGTTAACTGGTCACTTGGAGCAATAAATCCTTTTCCCAATACGTGGCGGGGAACAATTGAAAATGTGGCCAGCGTTGCCAGAGAACCTTTAATAAAGTTTCTCCTGGATGCAGAAGTGCCTTTCTTTTCTTTCATTAGTTAAGGGATATTTAGGAATTTTAAAAATTTTAATAAGTAAGCATGAAATTAGGATAATATTTAGAATGTAACAAAGGGACAAGTCTCATTATAGGTATTATTTCACTAATACTTATAATGGGACAATTATTCTTCTTATTAAGTCACCAATTAATGCAGGTGAAAAACTTATCAATGCCTATAAAACTGATAAGTTTCACAAAGGGATATTTCCGTGTTTCTTTTTGGGAAGGACATCCACTTTATTTTCAAGCATTGCAAAACCACGGATCAGTTTTTCGCGCGTTTGTTCCGGATATATTACTTCATCAATATAACCCCGGTGTGCGGCACGGTATGGATTGGCGAATTTTCTGGTGTATTCATCTACTTTTTCTTTCAGTTTTTCAGCTGGGTTTTCAGCTTCGGCAATTTCCCTTTTGAAGATAATTTCTGCTGCACCACTGGCGCCCATTACCGCAATTTCTGCACCTGGCCATGCAAAATTAAGATCTGCTCCAATATGTTTTGAATTCATGACATCGTAAGCCCCGCCGTATGCTTTGCGTGTAATGACGGTAATGCGCGGTACGGTTGCTTCGCAAAATGCATACAACAATTTGGCCCCGTTGGTGATAATTCCGTTCCATTCCTGATCTGTTCCGGGTAAAAAGCCAGGTACATCTTCCAGTACCAATAACGGGATATTAAAACAATCGCAGAACCTTACAAACCGTGCAGCTTTCTGGCTTGCATTAATATCCAGCACGCCCGCCAGAACAGCAGGCTGATTAGCAACAATCCCAATACTTCTGCCCGCAATTCTTGCAAAACCTACTACAATGTTCTCTGCAAAATGCGCATGCACCTCAAAGAAACTTTCATGATCGGCTACCTCGAAAATTATTTCCCGCATATCATAAGGCTGGTTTGGATGATCAGGAATGATACCGGACAAAACCGGACGGGATTCATTGTTTTCCTGATAGGATAGGCGGGGAGCGTCGTCTTCACAATTTTGGGGAACGTAGCTCAGTAATTTTCTGATCGCCAAAAGACATTCTACCTCATTGGGAGCAACAAAATGTGTTACACCTGATTTGGTTGCGTGTGTCATTGCGCCACCCAGTTCTTCCGATGTAACATCCTCATGGGTAACGGTTTTGACTACATTAGGCCCGGTTACGAACATGTAACTCGTATTTTCTACCATCAAAATGAAATCTGTAATCGCAGGAGAATACACTGCTCCACCAGCACATGGCCCCATTACTGCTGAAATTTGAGGAACAACACCTGAAGCAAGGGTATTTTTATAAAAAATATCAGCATATCCCGCCAGGGAAAGTACGCCTTCCTGAATTCGCGCACCTCCTGAATCATTCAATCCAACGACAGGAGCGCCGTTTTTCATAGCCATATCCATGATCTTGCAGATTTTTTCGGCGTGTGTTTCTGATAAGGAACCGCCAAATACTGTGAAATCCTGAGCGAAAATGTAGGTAAGGCGGCCGTTTATTTTACCATATCCGGTTACTACTCCGTCTCCCAGATAATGCTCCTTGTCCAATCCAAAGTCTTTGCTGCGGTGCATTACAAATTTGCCTATTTCTTCAAACGAATCTCTGTCTACCAATACTGAAATACGCTCCCGGGCCGTTAATTTTCCTTTTGCATGCTGTGCTTCAATTCGTTTAATGCCTCCGCCAAGACTTGCTTCTGCGTTTTTTTTATCTAAAAGCTCTTTTTTTGAAATTGAGGCAGATTTGGATTCCATGTAATACGGACGATATGGTTACATTTGTTATTGAACAGATCATAAATATAGTGTCATTTTTACTGATTCAGGAAATTATTGCGTGCTTATGAGGCGTATTGGCTGGTGCTTTTATTTTTTAACAGGATTCTTATTTATACTTACAGGAATCACCATTGCTCAGCCAACCGGCGGAAGAAATAAACTTGACTTTCTGCAATTGCCAACCCAGGCAAAAAGCACAGCACTTGGTACCAATCATTTTACCATTTCAGGTAACGACCCCGTTTTGTTTTTACAAAATCCTGCTCTTCTGGACTCCACCAAATCAGATAATGTTTCTGTAAACCTGATGCCTTATCTGGCTGATACAAAATTCGTAAATCTGGCTTACAGCAAAAGCCTGAAAAAATCAGGCGGAACCTGGGCCGTTGGGTTGCAATATCTCAACTATGGTACGATGCAGGAAACGGATGATATTGGAAATGTGATCGGGGAATTCAGGGCCGCGGACTATGGCTTGTCGGCCGGATACGGGCATACGATAGGGGCATTCACATTGGGTGCGACGGCCAAGCTTGTCGCTTCGTCGATAGAATCCTATACTGTTTGGGGGCTTGCAATGGATTATAGCGGGCTTTTTAAACATCCGGGACAGGATATGACAATTGGATTTGTTGTTAAGAATCTGGGCTTCCTGAAACAAAATTTTACCAGCATTTCTGATCCTGTTTTACCATTGGATATACGTGCAGGAATTACTTTTAAGCCGGAATATATGCCTGTACGGTTCTCGGCAACGGTTCATCATCTCAATAAATTTGATATGGTTTATAATGACCCGAACCTCTTTTACACCTACAATACCAACGGAAATAAAACACCTCGCAAAGTTGGCGTAGCCGAAAAATTGGGAAGGCACTTGTCCATCGGCACCGAACTTTTGATCCACCCACATTTTCGTGTATTGCTCGGTTATGATCACCTTCGGAGACAGGAACTGAAGCTGACGGACAAAGGCGCATTCACCGGATTTTCATTTGGAGCCTGGTTACGGATCAAAAGATTTGAAGTCAGTTATGGCCGTGCACAATACACTCCGGGTTTTGGAAGCAGTTCTTTGTCTATTGTAATGAACCTGAAAAACGGCTTTTCGGTGGAACGTGTGGCACCTAAACGGGTTTTATGAATTCAGGTTTTATGCCTGGGCTTTGCATTATTTAGAGTAGAACATTGCTGTTTATTACATAAACTCAATCCCACGGCAGGCGATCCTGAGGCAGGCGATCCTGCGGCAGGCGATCCTGTTAATCCTATAATCCTGTCCTAATATTATTCTAGCAAAATTATTATCAGTGAAACAGAAATCCTTTACAGAATTACTTTGCGCGAATCTTTTCCTTTCTATCAACCTCTGACATTTCAGTAAATACAGACACCTTATTACTCAATTTTTTCCACTACTTTTCCAGCTTCCAGCTTTATAAACCTGGTAACACAACCTGGAATTTCATTCAGATAATGCGAAACATAAATCAACGTTCTCTCCGGAGATTCACAAATAGCATCAACTACTGATTTAAAATATTCGATCGCTTCCGTATCCAGTCCCTGACAAGGTTCATCCAGAATTAGTAACGGAGGATTTTTAACCAAAGCCCTTGCCAGCAATACCAATCGCTGCTGGCCTTTTGATAATTGTGAAAAATCTTTTTCTATCAGCTCATGGACATGAAGCAATTCTGCCACTTCATGAACCCGTTCTGTTTGGATGTCAGTGAGTTTCTTGAAAAAGACCCCGGTTGCATCGAAAAAACCTGATGCTATGGTTTTGAAAACAGTTGTATTTCTTGGAAAATAAAGATGCAGTTCTGGTGAAACATGACCGATCTGCTGTTTGATATCCCAGATAGAAGCGCCTGTCCCACCTCGTTTTTTATCGAACAGATCAAAATCATTCGCAAAACGTTGCGGATTATCGGCAGTGATGATACTTAGCAATGTTGATTTTCCGGAGCCATTTGCGCCGGATAGCGCCCATTTTTCTCCCTTACGGATTTTCCAGTTGATGCCGTTTAGGATTTGCTCGTTGCCATAACGCACAGTAATGTTGCGGAGATCAAGTGTGTTTTCGAAATTTGTAAAAACAGGCTGACCGAAATGCAAAAGTTTAGCAGGATCAGGTTTGGGCAAATGATGTGACCCGATAGCCTGTTTTTTGAACTCCCGGACCGCTGAAATTCTTTCAATATGACCTGCATTTAATTCCAGGACATTAGTAATACAAGGTGGAATTTCCGTAGCAGTTGTAGCCATAATGATCGTAACACCCGATAACGAGAGTGTATCCAGTGCATTACGAAGTACTTCCCTGGAATGTACATCCAACCCGCTGAATGCGTTGTCCAGCAATAGTATACGTGGATTTTTTAGTAAAGATTTGGCAATTAACATGCGGCGTGTTTCACCATTGGAAAGCGTAACAAACGGATGATCCAGTAAATGCGTTAAGGAAAGCAATTTACTGATTTTATCAAGATTGTCCTGGTCAACTTTTGAAGGTGGAAGCTTTACTGAGTTTTCATTGATCGTACCAACCGGTTTGAGCTGGTCGGTTAATACAGCCCGCAAAGTGGGTGCGCGTTCGGCCTCGTAAGCATGAAAACGTTGCTGGTAATATTCTGCACCCGCACTTACGATCCGGTTAAATGAATAATCATTGGAAACCAATTCAATCATTTCGCGCAAAGGCTGATCCCAGGCGTATTTTATTTTCCCCTTCCAAACCGGCCATTTCCCTGCAATAATATCTAGCAAAATAGTCTTGCCTGCTCCGTTGGGGCCAGTTATAGCCCAATTCTCACCAGGCTCAATATTCCAGGAAATATTAGTTAATACTGTGGTCTCATATTTACGAACGGAAACATCTTGAATGATAATGGCAGTCATGCAGTATAAAATCGGATCAGATAGTGAAGCCGGAAAAAAGTTGGGTTCCGGATTAAATTACAGAATTACAAAGATTAGAAGTTTGGCTGTAATCTAAAACAGAAAAAGCATCTCATTTTGGAGATGCTTTTTCTGTTTAAACAAATATCTTCTTTACTATCTTCAGATCAATGATGCATTGCAAAATTAAATTCCTTCAAAATCTGATCAGTAAATGCCGTAATATCGTCCGCATTACGGCTTGTGATCAGGCCATTGTGTGTAATAACTTTTCTGTCTATCCAGGTGGCGCCTGCATTTTCCAGATCAATCCTTATAGAAGCAAAAGAAGTAAGTGTCCTTCCGTTCACGACGTCGGCGTCGATCAATAATTGCGGGCCATGGCATATAGCAGCTACCGGTTTATTGGATAAGAAAAATGAACGTACAAATTCTATTGCCGTCAGATTCAGCCTTAATGAATCTACACTCATTACCCCGCCTGGTAATACCAGCGCGTCGTAATACTCTGAGCGCGCTAATTGCAACGGTACATCTACTTTATGTGTTTGTCCCCAGTCAACCCTGTTCCAGCCTTTCACAAAATCTTTAAGTGGGTGAAATAACATGAGCAACAGCACCGTTATCTTTTAGGACTTTTCTGGGGCACGTCATTTCGACTTGCTCAAATCCGTCCGCAACCAATATCGCAACTTTGAGTGAATTTGATGAATGTTCCATAGCTAAGGGGTTGAAATGGTGGGTAAGATTATTTTGCTAATTAATTGTACAAAAAGTATGCCAATGTAATTTTACATTTATTTAATAGTATGGCTAGAAAGTATTGTAGAAATTAACCACATGTGCGGCTGTTACCTCGAAAATGTGAGATATTGCAAAATAAAAAGAGCGGCCTTTTGAGCCGCTCTTTTATCAATATAATTATTCGGTGATTATATCTCTACGCCACCGACATTTTCAAATATCAGATCACCCTTTGAATTAAGCTCCATCATGATGACAGAATCCTTGGCAACCTGTCCGCTTAATATACCTTTTGAAAGTTCATTCAGGATCTGACGTTGCAATACACGTTTTAAAGGACGCGCTCCGAAAGCAGGATCAAATCCTTCCTCACTGAGTTTTGTAAGCGCTTCGTCAGTTGCATCCAGCGTAACTCCCTGTTCCATCAGCATACTTTGAATGCTTTTGAACTGAATATCAACAATCTTACGAATGTTCTTCATAGATAATGGTTCAAAAAGGACGATCTCATCGATACGATTAAGAAACTCAGGGCGGACTGATGCTTTCAGAAGATCGAGCACCGCCCGTTTGGCTTCTTCAACAATTAATGTATGGTTCCAGCCTTCGTCTTCTGCGTATTTTTCCTGAATAATATGACTGCCGATATTAGAAGTCATAATAATGATCGAATTTTTGAAATTGGCTACGCGGCCTTTATTATCAGTCAGCCGGCCTTCATCCAAAACCTGCAATAAAATATTCCAGACATCCGGATGTGCTTTTTCGATCTCGTCCAAAAGAATAACGCTGTATGGTTTCCGGCGTACAGCCTCTGTCAATTGTCCGCCTTCGTCATAACCCACATATCCCGGAGGAGCCCCCACCAAACGGCTTACAGCGTGCCTCTCCTGATATTCGCTCATGTCGATACGTACCATCGCATTCTCATCATTGAACAGATATTCCGCCAGTGTTTTTGCCAGTTCAGTTTTACCTACACCCGTTGGCCCAAGAAACAGGAAACTTCCGATCGGTTTTTTTGCATCCTGCAATCCGGCCCGGCTACGTCTTACTGCATCTGAAACCATTTCTATCGCTTCATCCTGTCCGGCAACGCGCTGATGTAGATGTGCTTCCAGCTGCAGCAATTTTTCTCTGTCGCTCTGAAGCATTTTACTAACCGGGATTCCTGTCCATTTGGCAACTACCTCAGCAATATTTTCAGGCGTAATCTCCTCCTGCATCAGGCTTTCGGTATTTTCTGCTTTCTGTAATTCGGCCAGTTTTGCGTTCACCTCCGGAATCCGTCCGTAACGTATTTCAGCTACTTTGCCAAAATCACCCGAACGCTCAGCCTGTTCAGCTTCCAGTCTTAATTGTTCAGATTGTTCTTTAAGGGAACGGACTTCATTTACTTTTCCTTTTTCGTTTTCCCACTGTGCTTTCAACGCATTCCGGGTTTCACTCAGATCAGCAATTTCTTTGTTCAGAATCGTTTCCTTATCCTTATTGTTTTCACGGCGGATAGCTTCGCGTTCAATTTCCAGCTGCATGATCCGGCGGTTCATCTCATCAAGTTCTTCCGGTACGCTGTCCATTTCCAGGCGCAATTTGGAAGCCGCTTCGTCCATTAAATCAATGGCTTTATCCGGTAAAAAACGATCACTGATATAACGGCTTGAAAGTTCAACGGCCGCTATAACCGCATCATCCTGAATTCGCACACCATGATGCAGTTCATATTTTTCTTTAATACCACGCAGGATACTTATAGCGTCCGGAATACTTGGTTCATCCACTACCACAACCTGGAAACGGCGTTCCAGTGCTTTATCCTTTTCCATGTATTTCTGATACTCTTTCAGCGTAGTAGCGCCAATTGCGTGCAATTCACCACGTGCTAATGCCGGTTTCAGCAGATTAGCCGCATCCATCGCACTTTCACCGCCGCCACCTGCACCCACCAATGTGTGGATTTCATCAATAAAAAGTACAATCTCACCTTCGGAATCCGTGACTTCTTTAATAACTGCTTTCAGCCGTTCTTCGAATTCACCTTTGTATTTGGCACCAGCGATCAGCAATCCCATATCCAGGGATACAACGATTTTGGATTTAAGGTTTTCAGGTACATCACCTTGTACAATTCTTTGCGCCAGGCCCTCGACGATAGCTGTTTTACCAACACCCGGCTCACCTATAAGGATCGGATTATTTTTGGTGCGACGACTTAAAATTTGTAATACACGACGTATTTCTTCATCACGGCCAATTACCGGGTCAATCTTACCGGATTTAGCCAGTTCATTCAAATTTTTACTGTACCGTTCCAGAGAACGATACTTTGCTTCTGCATTTTGATCTTTCACGGGATTATTTTTACCTCTCAGTTCTTTTATGGCGTTAATCAAATCTTTTTCCTTAAAACCTACTTCTTTCATCATGGTAGCGGTGGAATCTTTTCCACTCAGAATACCCAATATAAGAAGTTCAATGCTTATGAATTCATCACCGAATTCCTTCAGATAATTCTGCGCTTTACCGCTTGCTGCGGCCATATCATTGCCTAAATATGGCTGGCCACCGCTTACATGCGGATAACTCTCCAAAATCTTCTGCAGTCGCGTATTCAGTATCTCAGGACTTATATTTAACTGATTAAGAATGAACAGAGAAGTATTCGGATCTTCTTCTAAAATTGATTTTAATACATGACCCGTTTCAATAGCCTGTTGTTGGTTTCCCTGGGCCATTTGCGCAGCATGCTGTATAACTTCCTGCGCCTTGATGGTATATTGGTTAAAATTCATGGCGTTAATATTATGTGTGATTAAGGTTTACATATTTACCAAAAAGGATGTACCAGAATAATTAACCGGAAATTTTGACCGGAATTTCAATTATTAATGCATTTAAATGCCATTTTGACCGGAATAAAAGGTTTTATTATCAACCCAATCTGTTACTTATCGGATTACACTGAAATGATAGTGCTCAAATTATGATATAGGAATGCATAATTAGCTGAAAGAACAATTGTTAACACTCAAAATATGATTGAATTTGTAGTAATAGTTAGCGGAAAAGATGAAAATTCAGGTGCGATCTAAAAAACATAAAATTTTGAGCAATATAGCCGGATAGATGTCCGGCTATTTTTATAATATTGTAGTCCTGATAAAACCCTTAATTATTACTAATGACGACGATTGCAGCTCCACGTTCTAATTTTTCACATTTATTCAGTGCCCCGGTTATTGTAGCCGCCCTTGGTTATTTCGTTGATATTTATGATCTCCTCCTCTTCGGAATTGTACGCCTGCCAAGTTTGGCTTCGCTGGGATTGTCCGAAGCTGATATTTCGAAAGTAGGTGCCAGTATCTTGAACTGGCAAATGACAGGATTATTGATCGGAGGTATCTTATGGGGTGTTTTGGGAGATAAGAAAGGCCGGTTATCGGTTTTGTTTGGTTCTATCATCACTTATTCAATTGCTAATATTGCCTGCGGTTTTGTGCAGGATCCGACTACTTATAAATTGTTGCGCTTCGTTGCAGGTATAGGCCTAGCCGGAGAACTTGGAGCTGGTATTACACTGGTTTCAGAGATATTGCCCAAACATCTTCGTGCAATCGGAACTTCTCTTGTTGCTGGTATTGGCTTGCTGGGAGCAGTTGTTGCTTACTTTACCGTCGAATATTTCAGCTGGCGATATGCATATTTTATCGGCGGAGGCCTTGGAATTTCACTTCTTTTGTTGAGGATCGGCGTTTTTGAATCCGGTATTTTCAAAGATCTTAAAAATCAGAAACACATACAAAAAGGAAATTTCTTTTCATTGTTCAATAATAAAGACAGATTGAGCCGGTATCTGAAATGCATCGGAATTGGTTTGCCTACCTGGTTTGTAATTGGGATTCTTGCCACTTTCAGCAATGAATTTGGAAAAGCACTTGGCATTGCAGAACCCGTAAAACCTGGACTTTCGATCATGTGGTGTTACGTTGGGCTTTCAATTGGTGACCTGTCGAGCGGATTTTTAAGCCATTGGCTCGAATCAAGGAAAAAAGCTGTATTTTATCTAATGATTTTTACGTTAATATTCAGTGGCGTTTATTTATATGCAGGCGTTAACACTGCGGCACATTTATACACAGTTGCAGGATTCTTAGGATTCGGAATTGGATATTGGGCAATGTTTGTAACTATTGGAGCTGAGCAATTTGGTACTAACCTACGCGCAACGGCAGCAACGACGGTTCCAAACATGGTTAGAGGTACAGTAGTGTTGATGACTACATTGTTTGCATCTTTTAAAGAATCTTTTTCCGTATTGAATTCAGGGGCGCTGGTTGGGGTAATATGCTTTTTTATTGGTATTTACTGTATTCTGACAATTCCTGAAACGCACGGACGGGATTTGGATTTTCTGGAAGAATAAGACAAACCTATTACGCATGATCCAGGTCGTGTTCTGTGTTTGTACAAAACTATCAATTATTCACCTTTCAAATAAAACAAGAAATGGAAAGACGCGTGGCGCTTAAAAATATGGCTGCGGCTGTGGGCGTAATGGCGGGTTTGCCATCCTGGGCATCAGGGTGGAGCAAAAGTTCTTTACCTGGGAATATTTTACTTTCAGCCGATGAGTCAGCAATTTTGACAGGTGTGGTAGAAACTATTATTCCTAAAACGGATACACCCGGAGCAGGAGAACTTGGCGTAGGCGGGTTTGTGCAAAAAATGGTGAAGGATTGTTACGATAAAAAAGCACAGGATAATCTGGCAAAAGGAGTTAGTAATCTCGAATCTCAAAGTCAGAAAAATTTCGGGAAATCGTTTGCTGCTGCTAATAAAGATCAGAAAATGCACCTTCTTCAGGAAATAGAAAAGAGCAGTGACGCGGATCAGAAGGCATTTTTAGGAATGGTAAAAAACCTGACCATCCAGGGTTACATGAATTCAGAATATGTAATGACAAATATTACGCATTACGAAATGATTCCGGCGCGTTATCATGGGTGTGTGCCGGTGAACAAGGGATGATGGATGATGGAAGGAAAGGAAGAAAGTCATAATCGGACTCCATTTCTTTCAGCCATTTAAATCATAATCTTAAATTAATATGGAAAGGCGGTGAAATGATTTGCGAATGTGCATCCTCCATCCCCCTATGCGGGCCACCCTATGCGGGTCACCCTTTGCGGGCCACCCTATGCGGGCCACCCTTTCCTCCATTCTCCTAATAATATATGGCAAATTTCAATATAGATAGTAAAAAAGCCCGTACCTACGATGCCATTGTAATTGGCTCAGGAATCAGTGGCGGGTGGTCGGCAAAAGAGCTGACTGAAAGAGGTTTGAAAACACTGGTTCTGGAACGCGGCCGTGATGTGAAGCATATTGTGGATTATCCGACTACGAACATGATGCCATGGGAATTCGAACACCGTGAGCGTTTGCCGCTTGCTGTTACCGAAGCTAATCCGATTGCAAGCAGGTGTTATAATTTCAAAGAGTCGTCCGCGCACTTTTTTGCTAAGGACAATGAACATCCTTACATACAGGAAAAACCTTTTGACTGGATTCGCGGCTATCAGGTAGGAGGGAAGTCGTTGCTTTGGGCCAGACAAACACAACGTTGGAGTAAATACGATTTTGAAGGTCCGGCGCGGGACAAATTTGCCGTGGAATGGCCGATTGGCTATGACGATATTGCACCATGGTATAGCCATGTGGAAAAATTTGCGGGTATTACAGGGAATAAAGACGGACTTGATACACTTCCGGATGGAGAGTTCCTGAAACCACACGAATTAAATTGTGTGGAAAAATATTTTAAAGAACAGGTTGCAAAACAATATAAAGACCGTCACATCATAATCGGCCGTGCTGCCCATATTACTGAACCTAAGCAGATTCATCTTGATCAGGGCCGTGCACAATGTCAGAACCGCACGATGTGTGAACGCGGTTGTCCTTTTGGAGGGTATTTCAGCAGTAATGCATCGACACTTCCATGGGCAATGAAAACAGGAAATATGACGCTTCGTCCGCATTCTGTTGTTCATTCTGTTATTTATGATGAAAAACTGCAGAAGGTAACCGGCGTACGCGTGATCGATTCCAACACAAAGGAAATGATGGAATTTTATGCCAGTATCATCTTTGTAAATGCAGCTGCTTTAAATACGAACCTGATCCTGATGAACTCCACTTCATCACGTTTCCCAAATGGACTGGGAAATGATAGCGGTGTGTTGGGTAAGTACATTGCTTTCCACAATTACCGCGCAAGTATATCGGGTGAATATGAAGGATTCCTGGATTCTACCACGGACGGACGAGTTCCGAATAGCGGTTATATTCCCCGCTTCCGTAATGTTTACAAGCAGGAAACAGATTTTCTCAGAGGTTATGCGGCGGGATTTGGTGCCGGCCGCGAGACTTATTCAGACCATAATGGTATGGGAGAATCTTTGAAAGCGAATTTGTTAAAAACCAACTATGGCAACTGGAGTGTTGGTTCACACATGATGGGCGAGACGATTCCAAAAGAAAGTAATTATGTTGCTCTGGATAAAGTCCTGAAAGATCCGTTTGGTATGCCGATGCTCAAAATTAATGTCGGTTACGATGATAATGATGAGAAAATGATCAAGGATTATCTAGAGCAGGTTACTGAAATGTTTACCAATGCCGGTTTCAAAAATATCAAATCGCACGACGGCCACAGAAATCCTGGCAATGACATCCACGAAATGGGTGGTGTACGTATGGGAAAGGATCCGAAAACCTCCATGCTGAATAAATGGAACCAGTTACATGCGGCAAAAAATGTGTTTGTAACAGATGGTGCAAGTATGACTTCCACTTCCACCCAAAACCCTTCATTAACTTATATGGCATTTACAGCAAGAGCAGTTGATCATGCAGTGAAAGAAATGAAGGCTAAGAATTTGTAATTAAAATATTCCAACAGAAGAACCGTCATCGGAAGCGATGGCGGTTCTTTTTTTGCTTTTGTTATTGCATAAAAAAAGTATTTAATTTTTTTATGCTAAGACTAAGGGAAACTAAGTGCAAAAAAGTCTTTACATTATTACATAACAAAAGACTCACATGCGCGATCCTTTGCTCAACGAAGAACCTAAGCCAGCGAATCCATTTGTGTCAATAATACACGAAGAAAAAACAGGTTCGGGACAGGTTGATTCTGCTGTATTTTTGAAGTCAACATTTGAGCAGGATCCTGCAAAAGGGCTGGAATTACTCTTTAGGAGATTTTACAATCCGCTGTGCAGCCACGCAGTGCGTTTTGTATATTCCAAACAAATTGCCGAGGATCTGGTCAGTGAAGTTTTTTTTCAATTTTATCGTACTAAGGCATACGAAAATATTAACACCTCTTATACCAGTTATCTTTTCAGGTCGGTACGTAATGAATGTTATACGTATATGCGCAGAGAGTTCGGTAAAACTGATTCTCTTGAAACAAATACTGAGAATGCTATTTCTACCAGCCATCAGCAGCCGGATGCTGAAATTCACTACAATAATCTTTTTCTGAAGGTTAATGAAGTGATAGGGAAACTTCCTGCACAATGCCAGCGGGTCTTTCTCATGAGCAGGTTTGAAAATAAAAAATACCATGAAATAGCCAATGAACTCCATATTTCACCCAAAACTGTGGAAGTACATATCTCCAAAGCATTAAAACATTTACGTTCTGCCTTGCATGGTGAATGGATGACTTCATGCCTCCTGACTTTATTAAGTTCTTTCTGCATTGCACTTTAATAAAGCCTTTTTTCCAATCAGTGTTGATCATTGAAACACAACTGAAATGAAAGCATCTATATCAAAATATGTACTTTTTGAATACCTGTCCGGGCGTTCTAATCCACTGGAAAGGCAGTTGGCCGAGGAGTGGATCAGAAGGGAAGAAAACTCGGATACTTTTTATCAATGGGTGCTGGAATATGAAACGCGCTCTCCGCAGTTCATACCAAATCAGGACAATGCCATTGAACTTTTGCTTCCAGAAAATTCATGCAGATATCGATCAGGATAATAACAGCAATGAAACAGGATCAGATATTAATCAGGATCAATTTGGATCCAATGCTTTTAAGAGATTTTTGCTGGTTGCGGCTTCAATTTTATTGGTTGGAGGCTGCGGATGGTGGTTTCGTGAGCCGATTCAATACAAGACATACCAGACTGGCTATGGACAAACGACGGATCTGTACCTGGAAGATGGCAGCCGCGTTGCTTTGAATGCAAATTCAATCCTGAAAATACCCCGTTTCGGATTTAACAGTGAGGTGCGGGAAGTATTTCTGAAAGGTGAGGGTGAATTTACGGTCAGTCATACGATTGATAATAAAAGGTTTGTAGTTAAAACATCGGATTCATTTCAGGTTGAAGTACTGGGTACCCAATTCTCTGTTTTTGCCCGCCCGAGAAGTACCAAGGTTGCATTGCGTTATGGGAGTGTCCGTATAGATTATGCCCATAAAGAGCAAAGAAAAGAAGTAATGATGGAACCGGGCGATCTGGCTATTCTGGATCATGATGGTTCTGTTCAGCTGGAAAAACACCAGGACACAAAAACTTTTGCCGCCTGGAAAGATCAGCGTTATGTCTTTAATTCCACATCTGTCAGAGAGATATCATCCATGTTAGAAGAAAATTTCGGGATACACGTCCATATAGCCGAGCGCTCTATAGCGGCACGGACTATCACTGGCAATTTCGAAACAAAAACTGCGGATGAGCTTTTGAAAACAATGTCGGAAGTACTGGATCTGAACATCCGGACTTCCGGCGATTCTGTCTTTATATCTAATTACTAAATCATCTAAACCTTTTAATTATGCAACTAAAATTATCCGCTAAGCAATGGGTGGGAATTGGGTTGGTACTGATGACGCAGTCGCAACAGATTGCTGTTTCTCAGACAATTGCCTTTGCTTCCATGCCTGTAAGGCAACCTGTTTCGATAAGACAGGAAATGATGCTCAAAAATGTATTGCTTGAACTGCAGAAACACTATGGTGTTGAAATTGTATTTGAAGACAAACTGGTTGGTTCGGTTAACGTAGCTGCAAATTCACTGGATCTAAGCCAGCCGATTGAAAAAAACCTGGATTTAATTCTTAAACAGAATGGATTAAAATATAAAAAGACAAGGAAAAACACTTTTGTCATTACGGAAAACAAAGAAAAAACAAGTGATTCTTCTAAAGACGAAAAGAAGGAATCAGCATCAGTTCCACAGGAAATAAGTACAGAATTAAGCCTTGCTACTAGTATTGCTGCTCCGGCTATAGTTGATAAAACGATAAAAGGAAAAGTTTCAGACGAGAAAGGTACAGGATTACCTGGTGTAAGTGTTGTTTTAAAAGGTACGCAGAAAGGAACATCTACCGAAGCCGACGGTGGCTTTCAAATTGACGTTCCTGATTCCGGGCCATCCGTTTTGGTTTTTAGTTTTGTAGGATATAAATCACAGGAAGTTAATTTAGGAAATCAAACTGCTATAAATGTCAGTATGGCTCCTGATGAAAATGCGCTGGATGAAATCGTTGTTGTTGGTTATGGTGCGGTAAAAAAATCAGACTTAACAGGTGCCGTTGGTACTGTAAAAGCAGAAGCCTTGCAGGAACGTCCGGCTTCTTCGCTAAACCAGGGGCTCTCGGGACGGGTAACCGGTGTGAATGTATCTTCAAACTCGGGCCGCCCGGGTGGAAGGGCTAATATCCGTATTCGTGGTGCGAGTTCTTTGAGTGTATCCAATAATCCTTTGTATGTAATAGACGGAGTAATTCTAAATGCAGTTGATCTGCAAAATGGCAGTACACCAATCGATTATATTAATCCCAATGATATTGCCTCTATCGAGGTACTCAAAGATGCTTCTTCAACCGCAATCTATGGTGCCCGCGGCGCAAATGGTGTAATTTTGGTTACGACCAAACGCGGAACTACAGGAGGTGGAAAAGTTACTTATGATACTGATTTCAGTATTAGCGTTGCTCCAAAAAAATTAAAACTGCTTAATTCAAAAGAATTTCTGGCTACAGAAGATCTTGCCTACGCCAATGCTGCAAAGTACGATCCGGTAGGTTGGGCAACAGGTACCAAATATACCGATCCAAAAACCAAGAGAACCAATCCGAAACTATTCGATTCACAGGGAAATCCATTGTACGATACAGATTGGCAGGATGAGTCATTTCAAAAGGCTTTTTCGCAGAACCATCAGCTGGGCCTTACAAACGGTAATGAAAAAGGAAGCTATGGTGCCTTTGTAAATTATCGTAATCAGGACGGAATTGCACGCGGCTCATGGCAGAAAAGATTTTCAGGCCGTTTCGTATTTGATACCCAGATTAAAAGCTGGCTGAAAGTAGGAGGTACTTTGGGTTACACGGATCAGAATGAAAAGCAGGTCGATCAGCTTGACGGCGGCGGTATTACCATGATGCGCCAGGTTTTGGAAGAATTGCCTATTATCCCTGTAAAATATGCAGATGGATCCTGGGCCAGCAACAGGGATTATCCAGGTATGGAAGGTGGAGATAATCCGTTACGGGTTTCTGCCGACAGATTGTATTATCTGCGTACTCAAACCATGTTGGGTAACATGTATGCTACTTTTCATATCGCTGATGATCTTGAATTGAAATCAACGGTTGGTACCAATGTGATCAACCAGAGAAATGATTATTTCGCAGCGAAGGGAATGCAGTATATTTCAGACAACGGCGATGCTTATGTCCGTAATAACAGGTACAATTCATGGCAGTTTGAGAATTACCTGACTTACAATAAAGAATTTGCCAAAATACATTCTTTAAATGCTATGGCTGGTCTGTCCTGGCAGCACGTGGACCGTTTTGAAAATTATGCGGGAACACAGGGTTTCAGCGATACTTATTTCCAGTTTAATAATCTTGGTGCCGGGTCAAGCCCTCAGGCTCCTTCTTCCAACGGACAGGCTTATGGATTGAATTCCTATTTTGCGCGTTTGAATTATGGTTTGCTTAATAAGTACCTGGTAACTTTTACAGGACGTTTAGATGGGTCTTCTAAATTCGGTGCAGCTAATCAGTATGCCTTTTTTCCATCTGCTGCACTCGCATGGCGGGTTACAGAAGAAAACTTCATGAAGAATGTGCCTGCCATTTCAAATCTGAAACTTAGGACCAGTTACGGAGCAACAGGTAATTCAGAAATTCCTGCTTACCGGGCACTTGCGGGTATGGATAACTATAATGTGATTTTTGATGGCGCACGTAATATCGGTATTGGTATAGCACGAATGTCCAATCCTAATTTGCAATGGGAAAAAACCCGTCAGGTCGATTTTGGATTAGAACTGGGTTTATTCTCGAACAGGCTGAATTTTGAACTGGATCTATACCATAGAAAGGTAAATGATATGTTGCTGAATGCGCCTTTGCCATTGAGCAGTGGATATTCAAGCATTTTTTCCAACATTGGAAGTATGGAAAATAAAGGGGTTGAATTTGCAGTGAACGCTACTGTATTAAAAATGGGTGATTTCTCATGGAACACGACTTTCAACATTTCGGTGAACAAAAATAAAGTACTGGCCTTGTCTGGCGGCAGTGATATATTTTCTGGTAATGGGGTAATAAGAGTAGGCGAGCCGGTTGGTTCTTTCTTTGGAAGGGTACATCTGGGTACCTGGGGAAGCAACGAAGCTGAGCAGGCAAAGAAATACAATATGCTGCCTGGTGATGTGAAATACCAGGATCTTAATAATGACGGTACAATTAATGATAACGACCGGACCATTATTGGAAAAGGTATTCCTGACGGATTCGGAACCTTCCTGAACACTTTCCAGTACAAGGGATTATCTCTGACGGTGGATCTGCAATACATGTATGGTAACGATGTACTCGACAGAAGTATTCACTCTGCGGAAGACAGACAAGGCATTGCCAATAGTTACAAAACAGTATTGAATGCCTGGACAGAAACCAACCAGAATACGCCAATTGCGCAAATTCGTCCTATCAACGCCTATTATACAACCAATAATGACAGCCATAAAGTAACAGATGGATCTTTCATACGTGGACGTAACCTGTTATTGGCTTATTCTTTTTCATCGGTAGTTACTTCTAAGCTGAAACTGGATCGGTTAAGAGTATATGGTTCTGTTCAGAACTTCTTTGTTGTGACAAAATTCAAAGGATATGATCCCGAAGTATCCAACTCCAGTGCTCCTTTCGATCAGGGGCTGACATTATATGATTACCCAAAACCAAGGGTATTTATGCTGGGACTTAATATTGGATTTTAATTTAATTCAGACTTTTAAAGGAGAAATAATGAAAGGAATAACAAAAAAATATAGACTGCTGGCGATGATTGCCGGCACATTATGGTTAGCAGGCTGTTCAGATTTTCTTGATGAATCGGATCCAAGTAGTTTCACTGTTGAAAATTATTTTACTAAACCGGAACATGCAAGGAGTTCTGTAAATGCCATTTACCTCGCTATGCGTGATCCCATTATGAATAGTGGCTTTGGAGGGGCTGACTGGTCAATGACGGAATTTGCTACCGGATTAGCCTCAACAGATTTAGGCCAGGCAGTAAATAGTTATTTTGTAAAGGATCTTAGAAATACTTCTGACAACGCTTACAGCCGTGATTATTGGGCATCCTACTATAAAGGTATTGCCAATGCCAATCTTTCTATTACTAAGATTCCTACCATTACAATGGATGCTACCGAAGCTACCAAACTTTTGGGAGAAGCTCATTTCCTTAGGGCCTGGTATTATTTTAATCTTGTAAGATTATTTGGCAGCATTCCATTAATTACAGAACCTATTACACTGGAATCGGAACAGCTGAGACCAACTCAGGCTAACCCTGATGATGTGTACAACCTGATTGTGGAAGATTTGAAAACGGCTGAGGCCGCCGGATTGCCCTGGGCTGATGCGTCGGGTAAGGTGAGTACTGGTGCTGTAAAATCATTGCTGGCAAAAGTATATCTTACTATGGCTGGCTTCCCTTTACAAAAAGGTGCCGAATACTATGACCTTGCGTCAAAAAAATCCAAAGAAGTAATTGACTCTAAGCAATTTAAGCTTTTTACTACATATGATGACCTGCACAACCCAACAAAGAAGAATATTGAAGAAAATATTTTCATGATCCAGTTCCGGACGCAAATTCTTCCTGGTAGCTGGCAAGGGTTTATCATCCCTTACAACAAAAATATTTCGGCATATTCTGACGAAACCGGTGGGCTTTATGCTAATGCAGACTTTGTAAAATCGTTTGATCCTGCGGATTTGCGTGCAAAGGAAAAACAGTTTTTCTTTACAAAATTCACAAATCAGTCGGACAGAAATCTGGAAGTGAATTTAGGAGGTTATTTTATTTATAAACATTTTGATGTAACCGCTCAGACTACCACTGCGAATAGTGATCTTAACTGGCCTGTGATTCGTTACGCCGACGTATTGTTGATGTATGCCGAAGCATCCAACGAAGTAAGCGGCCCGGCTGCTGATGCTTATGATGCGGTCAATGCAACAAGAACCAGAGCACAATTGCCAAAGCTGACAGGTTTGTCAAAAGATCAGTTCCGGGAAGCAGTGTGGAAGGAACGCTGGTACGAATTGTGTTATGAAAATATTACCTGGTTTGATATGGTTCGCCTTCGCAAGGCATTCAATGTAACTTCAAAGACATTTGATAATTATGTTGGGCATAAATTTTCTTACGGCCCTGTTTTAACTGAAAGAGAGCTTTTATTCCCTATCCCGACTGCCGAACTGAGAAACAATACGAACCTGGTGCCTACTCCGGGATATTGATTTATTTCTCTGGTAAATAGTATGTCGTACCGGTTGTTTCGATAGCCAGGGCCAGGCTTAATAATAGGCCGTGTAAAAGGGAAGATGTCAGTAACGAAAAAAGAAGCGCCGGGATTCCAGCGCTTCTTTTTCGTTACAATATAGTTGAAGTATGCTTAGATAAACCTGTTGATCAGATTTTCAAGATATTCCTGTCTTCCTGAAATTGTAGCTGGTTCACCTTTTGCAGCAGCCAGTTCGAAAAGATCTTCAAGTTTCAGTTTTCCACCTTCAAATTCCGATCCTTTTCCACCATCAAAACTTGCATAACGATCTGTTCTGATTTTGTCATACTCACCGTTTTTTCTGATTTTGTCAGCAATTACCAACGCACGTGCTACTACATCCATACCACCAATATGTGCATGGAAAACATCAGCTACGTCAGTAGAGTTACGACGGCGTTTAGCATCAAAATTGATACCGCCACCTTTTAAGCCGCCTGCCTGTAAAATTACCAGAAGTGCTTTTGTCCATTCTGCAATGTCGTTCGGGAACTGATCTGTATCCCAGCCATTTTGATAATCTCCGCGGTTCGCATCAATTGATCCTAAAATGCCTGCATCAGCAGCAACCTGTAACTCATGTTCGAATGTATGTCCGGCCAGTGTTGCATGGTTAACTTCCAGGTTCAAAGCAAAATCCTCTAAAAGATCATGCTGGCGAAGGAAACCGATTACCGTAGCTGCATCATAGTCATACTGATGTTTTGTTGGTTCGCAAGGTTTCGGTTCGATAAAGAATTTACCGGTAAATCCTTTTCCTCGTGCATAGGAAACAGCCATTTTCAGCATTTGAGCAAAATGATCCTGCTCCCGTTTCATATCTGTATTAAGCAAAGTCATATAACCTTCGCGACCTCCCCAGAATACGTAATTTTCACCTCCTAATGCAATTGTTGCGTCCAGCGCCATTTTAATCTGGGCACCTGCGTGGGTCACTACGTCAAAGTCAGGATTGGTTGAAGCACCATTCATATAACGGTGGTGGCCGAATAAATTAGCAGTTCCCCAAAGCAGCTTCACGCCTGAATCTTTTTGTTTTTGGGCAAGATATTCAGTTAGTGTCTGCATGCGTTTTTCATTGCTGCGCACGTCACTTTCGTAATCAACTACGTCAAGATCGTGAAAGCAATAATAAGGAGCACCAAGTTTTGTAATTAATTCAAAAGCAGCATCTGCTTTGTCTTTAGCACGATCAACTGCATCTGCTTTTTTATCCCATGGATAAAATAACGTTTGACCTCCAAAAGGATCTCCTCCGTTTCCGCAGAATGTATGCCAGTATGCAACAGCAAAACGAAGATGTTCCTTCATCGTTTTGCCATCAATAATACGATTTTCATCATACCAGCGATAAGCTAACGGATTGTCTGATTCGGGGCCTTCGTATGCGATTTTCCCGATGCCTTTAAAATACTCCTGATCTCCAAGTAGTATGCTCATTTGTTGTTATTGTTAATCGTTTTGTAAATACTTCAGTTCTTCACCAGATGTGCTTAATAGCTTAAATATTCAATCCTTTAACTTCTGATTTAATAATAAGTGTACTATTGACATTTCATACTGCAATACTAGTACTTTTTTCTGAAAATATTGCAACCTAAATTAAAAAGAGGAACAGAAATGAATTCTGCTCCTCTTTTTAAATATTTTTTATTTCTGGTAATCTATCAGAAGAATTTAGCGCGGCGATCTTCAATCTTGGCATTTTCGCGAATTGCTTCATTCACAAGATAAGACATACGGCTTTCCAATGATTGGGTAAGCTGTGTTTTGTATTGTGTATAATCTGCAATTTTTGGAGCATCTGTTTTATTGATCAGTTCCATAATGAACACGCCATTTTCACCGGTGAACACACCTGATTTCTGCCCGGCTTTCAGTCCGAATGCTTTTCCAAGTGCAATAGGATCAAAACCAGCGCTTGTTAAAAATCCTGTTGCCAGAGAAATATCAGAAGCGGATTCCACAAGTGCACCTGCACCATATTTTTTAGCAATTGTTTCCAGATCGCCCGTTGCGCCTTTCAGTTTAGCGGTAATTTGTTCCGATTTCAACTGGTTACGTACTTTGGTAGTCAGCTCATCACGGAAGTCTTCCACTTTTACATCATCTTGATCAGATTTGCCCGTTAAAGCGGCAACGATATATTGTTCCTCAGTTTCAAAAACCTGGGATACATTGTCAATTTTAGTATCGTCTTTAAATGCCCAGCGAACAATTTCACGGCCATTCTGAATCGCATTAATATTAGTAGCCGTTTCAGGGATACGGTTTGCGGTAGCAACAACCAAAGCTTTGTTTTTCTTCACTGCTTCGTCAAACTGTTCTTTTGTTTTGACAGAATTAGCGAATTCGTCTGCTTTACGATAAGCCTCATCACGGGTTGTCTGGCTTGGAGCAATGGTTTTTCCAATTGCAGCAATGTGATATAAAGTATTAGATTTCGTAGCCGTTACCTTAATGATGTGGAATCCAAACTGGCTTTCTACCAATCTTGGGATCAGGCCTGGTGCTGTCGCAGAGAAAACCGCTTCTTCAAAAGGTTTAACCATGGCGCCATTGTTCTGGAAATAACCCAGGTCTCCGCCACGTTGTGCTGAACCTGGATCCGCGCTCGACGTAGCAGCCAGAGCTTCGAAATTCGCACCTGCTTTTATTTGTGCCAGTATTGCTTCTGCTTTTACACGTGCAGTTGCTTTGGCAGAATCCGACTGGTTTTCGGCACGGATTAAAATATGGCTTGCTTTTGCTGATGCAACTGTATCTGTTCTTGTTCCACCGTATTTGTAAATGTAATAAGTATTGCCTTCGCGGTACGGACCATAAACACCACCTGGTACAAAAGTCTTAACAGCTTCTTTCAACTGGTCAGACATGTTGGCATAAGACATGTTAATTGGTAGCGGAATATCAGAATTCATGCTGGCAAAAGAAGAATCATTTGTAGCAGTGGCCAATCCGCGTGCAAGTTCTTTAATTTCAGTGTAGAGTGCAGCACTGTCGTCTTTTGCTGGCTGAACCGGGAATGTTACGTATTCAATTGAACGCGTGTCAGTTCCTTTGTATTCCTGACGGTGTGCGCTCAGATATTTTTCAAGTTCAGAATCCGTTACTTTTATTGTAGTATCTACAATAGAAAAGTAGGGAACATATAAATAACGTAAAGAGGCTTTTGCAGTTTGGGCAATGTATTCTTTTTCAGCCTGTGCTTTTGGAGTGTAGGTAGAAAACTTTAGCAGATTTTCATATTTACTTCTCGTACGTTCTTCACGAAGGCTTTTCTCAAAATTTTCCCACGATTTTTGTTGTTCGATGGGTAATGTTTTAAGATTTTTTAAATAGTTAACAACAGCATTTTTATCAAATTTGCCAGTAGTTGGATCAGAAAATGCCTGTAAAATAGAAGGGCTGATATGGTTACCCTGTACCATGTCTATCAGTTCGTCATCAGAAACGGTAAGGCCCAGGTCATCAAATTGTTTTTTGTAAGCAATGTCAACAACGAACTGGTTCCAGGCCTGATCACGCAAAGAAGCGAGTTCATTTTCGTTCAGGCTGCGGCCGGACTGAGCTTCATAATTTTGTTTAAAACCATCGACCCGACTTTGGAAGTCTTTGATATTGATTTCTTTACCGGCTATTTCGCCCACAACCTGATTGTTGCCTCCTCCAAGCATGGAATTGGGACCCATCAGGTCTCCTCCTACCATAAAGAGTATTAGACTGATAGCAATTACCGTAACTGCCACCCCGGATTTCTCTCTGATTTTTGTAATTAAAGCCATTTTCTCTTTTCAAATTAGTGCGCAAAATAAAATCTTTTCTGCGTGGAATGCAAGGACTTAGAAATCTATTCTGAATTCATTTCGTGAATTTCAAATATTTCTTCATTCAGAGCTTTTAACTTTTAACTTTTAAAGTTGCATATATCAGTGTAAATGTTTCAGATTAAAAGCGTAAAAGATGGCCATAAAAATACTTAAAAACATACCGGTTGCTGATGTTACCAAGCCAAGCCAGCCACCAATTAAAAACAGTGGAGCAAGGAAAGCCAGCGCTATTCCACCCAGATACAGGTAATATCCTTTTTTCTGCAGGTTCCACATCAGGTAAGCCGCGTATATGGAAAATGTCTCAAAAATGAGCATAATGATAGAGCCGATTACAATGGCATCAGGAGTAGTTTGTTGTTTCAGTGATCCAAAAAAGTCATTCATTATCTTCTTTTCTGCAACGTTGGCTTTCCTGTCAATATCAGCATGTGCTTCTTCATACCTTTTTAAGTTGTTTTCGGCCGTAATGCCCGGGTTCCATAAACTTTCGGACTGGCTCCACAAACCGGATATTGAACTCATAAATGTGAGAAGGCACAAAAAGGTAAGAAATGCAGGACGTATAATTGGTTCACTCATTGATGGTATCCGGACAAAATGTGGTTTTTAAAAACAGGGCGCAAAAGTTGTAGTTTTACAGCGAAAGACCAAGTGCATTTGAATATTCTTCTCAGGGAATATACATTTGTTACATTAGTACAATAAAAATTGCAATTTAAAACAAACCAAAGCCTGATTAATATGAGCCTGCAAATACTTACTGACCGCGTGACCAGCATGCTTGGAACTGACAGCGGACTGGATGCTACTGTTAAATTCAAAACCGAAGAAGGAAATGTATTCATAAATAGTAAAGTCGTTCCTAACACGGTATCTAACGAAGATCTCGATGCAGATTGTACATTTGAAGTTTCTACTAAAAATGCATTGAAACTTATTGATGGTGACCTGAACGCCATGATGGCCTATATGTCGGGCAAACTTAAAATCGACGGAGATATGGGAGTTGCCATGAAAATCGCTAAAACTTTCGGGGGACAATAATACAAATCAGAAATTGCATCAAATTTTTCTATTTTTTTATTAATATTATTTCCGGGAATAGTAGTAATTGAAACTATTGATTCTTTTTGTTTATATAGCGGATTATTGTCTCTTTGAGCATTCTGCTGCATGGGAACATCACATTAATTTGTTTTTAAAACTTAAATGATCAAAAGGTGGAAAATCAACAAACTGATTCAAAAATTGAAATAAAACGCAGGCATTTCCTGAAAGCCGGTGTATTGGCTGCCGGAAGTTTTATGATTGTGCCGCGACATGTTCTTGGCAAAGGATTTATTGCTCCGAGTGATAAGTTAAATATTGCTGCTGTCGGGTGTGGAGGTAAGGCAGATTATAATATCCGGCAGGCATATAATAATGGTACCGACAATTTTGTGGCCTTATGTGATGTGGATGACCGGCAGTCTGAAAAGTATCGAAAGCAATTTCCTCAGGCGCCGTATTACAAGGATTACCGGAAAATGCTTGAAAAGGAAGCGAAAAACATTGATGCTGTTATTGTGACAACACCAGATCACATGCATTACCCGATCGCTATTGCCTGCATGGAATTAGGAAAACATGTATATCTTGAAAAACCGTTAACAAAAGATATTTGGGAAGCCAGAAAACTGACTGAAGCTGCCAAAAAATATAAGGTAGTAACACAAATGGGCAATCAGGGAAGCAGTACTGACGGAACCAGGCAAACAGAAGCTATTGTACAGTCCGGAGTGTTAGGGGATGTCCATACCATTGAAGTCTGGACAAACCGGCCCGTTTGGCCACAGGGTGTAAAGTCGCCTAAGGACAAAGGTGAGTCTCAGCCGGTTCCAGCCGGTGTCGACTGGGATCTTTGGCTTGGAACTGCTCCGAAACGTGATTATCACGAAGCCTATATGCCTTTCCGCTGGAGAGGTTACTGGGATTTTGGGACTGGCGCACTGGGAGATATGGCCTGCCATTTGATGGATGTGCCTTACCGCGCTATGAAACTTGGATATCCTACGTCTGTCGAATGCAGTGTAGGTTCTGTATATTCTGATTTTTTTAAAGAAGCCTTTTTTGATGATGTTTGTCCGCCATCAACTTCAATTCATTTAAAATTTCCTTCCAAAACTAAAAATGGCGGTGAAATTAGTTTTTCGTGGTATGATGGCGGTATCCGTCCCAAATTACCGGATGGCTGTGATTATAAGACTGTATTTGACCCGACAGATGGTGGAATGCTGTTTATTGGAACGAAGGGAATTTTAAGTGCTGAAATGTTTGGCAATAACCCGAGATTATGGCCTGAAAAAAACTTTCAGAATGTAAAACCCGCTGCTCCGACCAGGCCATTGGTACAGGGAAGCAGCGAAGGGCATCAGCAGCAATTTGTACAGGCTTGCAAGAAAGGCCATGGAACTTATACAAGTTCGGCATTTGAAGAATCCGGGCCTTTTACTGAAACAGTCCTAATGGGAAACCTGGCTGTAAGATCATTTCTTTATCGTGAAAGTAAAGCAGACGGAAAAGGATTTAATTTCCCCGGCAGACAAAAGTTGCTATGGGATGGAGCTAATATGAAAATTACAAATTTTGATATGGCTAACCAGTTTGTAAAAAGAGAGTACCGGACCGGCTGGTGAAAGAATTAGACTTTCCAAAACCAGGTGTCTCCGCCTCTAAGACTTGGAAAGTCTTACAATAGAGAAGTCAAGTCTTGGTGACTTGACTTCTCCTTAAAAATCTTATAAAATTATAATTCCAATTCCCTTAAATACATCTGGATCGTATTCTCCAAACCCAGATACAGCGCATCAGAAATCAAGGCATGGCCAATGGAAACTTCATCCATCCAGGGAATGCATTGTTTCAAAAAATGGAGATTATCCAGACTCAGATCGTGGCCGGCATTGATACCAAGCCCAATTTCCCTGGCTTTTTCTGCTGCCTTAACAAACGGGATAACGGCTTTTTGCCTGTTCTCGAAATATTGGGCTGCATAAGGTTCGGTGTAAAGTTCAATACGATCCGCACCACAGATTTTGGCACCTTCTACCATCTCTTCGTCTGCATCTACAAAAACTGAAACACGGATGGATGCTTTTTTAAATTCCTGTATTAATTCGGTTAGCTCACTCCGGTTTTTTACCGTGTCCCAGCCAGCATTGGACGTAATGGCCAGCAACGTATCCGGAACCAATGTCACCTGCTCTGGTTTTGTGGCGAGTACAAGATCTATAAATTTACGTTCAGACGGGTTTCCTTCAATATTAAATTCAGTTGTCACAACTTCTTTCAGATCATACACATCCTGATAGCGTATATGCCGTTCATCCGGACGAGGATGCACCGTTATTCCCTGAGCACCAAAACGTTCGCAATCCAATGCCACTTTAAGTACATTCGGATTATCCCCGCCGCGTGAATTGCGAAGGGTTGCTATTTTATTGATGTTTACACTGAGACGAGTCATAATGGAATCTTGCATGTTAAGTGAAGGAATAATAGAATTCAGGACTAATGCCGTAGTTACTCGTCTATTTATAACGATTCGTGTAACTTTGTGCCTTTGAACACAAATTTAGCATTTACGTGTTCTAAATTCACTTATTCATTCATTTAATCATTAATATATGTCACTTAAAAGTCAGGTTGAATCAGGTATAAAAGATGCCATGCGCGCAAAAGAGGTTGATACATTACGTGCTTTACGGTCTATCAAATCCCTGATATTACTCGAAGAAACTAAGCCAGGCAATACCGGAGGAGAACTATCTGCTGATGAAGAATTGAAACTGCTGACCAAAGCTGCAAAGCAACGCAGAGAATCGGCAGACATATACAAAACCCAAGGACGTGCAGATCTGCTTCAGGTAGAAGAAGCTGAATTGGCAATCATTGAACAATTCCTGCCTAAACAATTATCAGAAGAAGAAATTAAAGTAAAAGTCCAGGAAATCATCACCCGTATTGGAGCAAGCGGACCTTCTGATATGGGAAAAGTAATGGGCGTTGCTACAAAGGAATTGGCCGGAAAAGCCGACGGACGTGTTGTTTCTACATTAGTTAAGAGTTTATTGGCATGAAATTATTGGATGTTCTCATCCTTCTTCCTCTGCTTTGGGGGGCAATGCATGGCTACCGGAAAGGATTGCTGATCGAGATAATCGGAATTGCAGGACTTGTGGTAGCCATGATTTTGGGTTTTAAGTTTTTGGGCCTGGGAATGGAGATACTGACTCCTTACGTCAGCGATCATATGGCAAAGCGAATTCTGCCCTATGTCGGTTTTTCTGCCGTGTTTTTTCCTACTATTTTTCTGCTCAATCAATTTGGGTACAGGATACGAAGATCATTGAGATATTCCATTTTAGGCACTTTTGATAGTTTTGCCGGTGCTTTGGTAGGCGTTTTTACGTGGGTATTTGGTATCAGCGTTTTCTTTTGGTTAGTGAATATGATTGGTGTAAAAATACCTGCTCACCGTACAGATGGTACTTACATATATCCGTTGGTTGTCCCCATTGCACCAACGGTTATTACAAAAGCACTTCAATTAATGCCAAAAGGGACAGAACTGATCCGTGAATGGAAAAAGGATTACATGGATGATGTTTAAATACGGTATTTACAGGTCAAAAGTTAGAGAAGTCAACTTTCAAAAAGTTGACTTCTCTTGAAGACCACCACGTTTAACCCACGAATTGAACTTTCGGTTTATTGGACGGGTTAACGAATCAATAGTTGATTTTCAGTACCTTTGCAGCAACTAGTGAAAGAAATAATGACCGGATTACAGGAAAAACAAGATATAAGGAAGTTGAGTGTTGAACAGCTTAAAGGCTGGATGACTGAAAATGGTGAAAAAGCTTTTCGTGCCAAACAGATCTACGAATGGATTTGGAAAAAATCTGCAAATTCATTTTCAGAAATGACAAACCTGTCTCTGGCAACCAGGCAACTAATTGATAATCATTTTGTGATCCATTCCATGGATGTTGCCAGGCAGCAGCAAAGCAACGATGGAACTGTAAAATCGGCATTCCGGCTTTTTGACGGAAATCTGGTAGAAGGTGTATTAATTCCTGCTGCCGACCGTATGACCGCCTGCGTAAGCAGCCAGGTTGGCTGTTCGCTGACCTGCAAGTTTTGTGCAACCGGTTATATGGATCGTAAGCGGAATCTGGAAGCAGGTGAAATTTATGATCAGGTTGTAGCAATTGCCAGGCAGGCAGAGGCAAGCTTTAAGGCACCATTGACTAATATCGTATACATGGGAATGGGTGAGCCGCTTTTAAATTATGCCAATGTCCTTAAATCAATTGAACATATTACTTCTCCGGAAGGCCTGAATATGTCTCCAAAACGTATAACGGTTTCAACAGCCGGCATTGCAAAAATGATTAAAAAGCTGGGTGATGATGAAGTCCGTTTCAGGCTTGCACTTTCTTTGCATGCAGCCAATGATGTAAAGAGGAATCAGATCATGCCTATTAATGAATCTAATTCACTTGATAACCTGGCCGAGGCACTGAATTATTTTTACAAAAAAACAGGCAACCGGATTACCTTTGAATACATTGTTTTCAATAATTTCAATGATACTTTGCAGGATGCAAAAGAATTATGGGAATTTACCAAACGTGTACCCGCAAGAGTGAATATCATTGAATACAATCCAATTGCAGAAGCAGATTTTACTAATACAGATGCCGACAGGCTGGATAAATTCGCCGCCTTTTTAGAGGATCGGGGTGTATCAGTCCATGTTCGCAGAAGCCGTGGAAAGGATATTGATGCTGCTTGCGGACAATTGGCTAACAAGGAAGTAGCTTAGAATTTGTATTACTCAATTGAGCCATCTAAATTATCGGATTGTTAAGATCATTTCAAATTAACAATTTGGTAACATTGTATATCTAAACAATCAGTAGTTTTGCCCGGAAATTTATTCTTCGGGTTAGCGTCTTTCCGAGTAACAATTGATTTATAAACTTTCAGCTTTTTCTTTATAAAGTAAACTTATACGCAATTTATGTTTGGTCTTGAAACCGACATCTTCCTTCTCCTCGCTTTCAGTATTTTAGCTGCTTGTGCATTTGAGTTCGTTAATGGTTTTCACGATACAGCCAACGCTGTCGCAACCGTTATTTACACCAATTCCTTAAAACCTAATGTTGCAGTAATCTGGTCCGGGCTTTTCAATTTCCTGGGTGTATTTTTTGGGGGAATTGCCGTAGCGATGGGCATTGTAAATCTCTTGCCGGTTGAAATGCTGATCGATCAGAACGTTTATCACAGTGTCGCCATGATATTTGCGTTGCTTTTCAGTGCCATAATCTGGAATTTAGGAACCTGGTACTTTGGGCTTCCGAGTTCAAGTTCGCATACGCTGATTGGGTCAATTCTGGGTGTAGGATTAGCATTCACGTTCATGCCTGAAAATACGCATGGCGCAGGTGTAAACTGGTCCAAAGCTGAGGAGCTTTTCACATCGTTGCTTACTTCACCGATATTTGGGTTTGCCCTGGCAATTATTATCATGTTCATTTTACGCAGGGCCTTTTCCAAACCTTTACGTGATATCATTTTTAGTGAACCAAAGAAAAATCAGCCGCCTCCGATATGGATCAGGGCAATTTTGATTACAACGTGTACGCTGGTTAGCTTTTTTCACGGTTCCAATGATGGCCAAAAAGGCGTAGGACTTGTTATGCTTATATTGATTGGAATCGTTCCCGGGTATTTTGCTTTGGACAACAGCATTGATCCTTTTGAAATGAAGGCTGATCTTGCCCGTATTGAACAGACTACAAGCAGGATTGACTCCTTGAAACTGTCTGCCTCTGACAGGGAAAAACTGCGCTCCATACATTCGGAAATTGCTTTTTTAAATACTGAAATAAGCAAACCGCTAACAGACCATAAACTTGCTCAGAAAGACAGAATGAGCGCTCGCCGTTCTTTATTACTGATCAGCAGAAATACAAAAACGATTCTTGACAATGGTGATGCCACACTAAATACGGAGGACAAAGCATACTTGAAAATGCAGTCAGCCAGTGAAACCGGCATCAGACGTTACACCGATTATGCCCCGGATTGGGTAATACTAATGATTTCATTATCACTCGGATTAGGAACCATGGTAGGGTGGAAGCGGATCGTAATTACGATCGGAGAAAAGATTGGTAAACAGCATCTTACTTATGCACAGGGAGCTTCGGCAGAGCTGGTTGCAGCTAGTACAATTGGTGTTTCATCCTATCTTGGACTGCCTGTAAGTACCACACATGTATTGTCTTCCGGTATTGCAGGAGCAATGGTTGCCAGTAAAGGTGTAAAAAACTTACAAGCTGGTACGATCAGAAATATTGTGATTGCCTGGGTACTTACTTTGCCCGTGACCATGTTATTATCCGGTACTATATATGTTTTTTTTCGCTGGATATTCTAGGAAAAAGAGACACAAAGTTACACAGAGAAAAGGGGAGAGCCACAGAGATTTATTATTCTCAGTGGCTCTCTTTTTTTCGCTGTATAGCTCTGTGTAATCTCTATACCTCCCTTTTTCTCCTTCATTTGGAATGGAAAGTTTTTTAAAACGGTTATTATCGTAAATTCGGCATGGATTTTTAAGAATTACTAAAAGCCAATTATTCGCCATAATGACAACGATTGAAGAACAAGTAAGCCGTTACGGGTATGTTACCGAAGCAATAGCAGATGATATCGATCTGATCTCAGAAATAAACCGATTAAAAAAAGAAAAAAACGCCGTCATCCTTGCGCATTATTATGTAGATGCAGCTATTCAGGATCTGGCTGATTATATAGGAGATAGCCTTGGATTGTCACAACAGGCTGCCGCTACAGAAGCTGATATGATCATCTTTTGCGGCGTACACTTTATGGGAGAAACTGCCAAAGTGTTAAGTCCCAATAAGAAAGTAGTAATTCCAGATCTTAACGCCGGATGTTCCCTTGCAGATTCTGCTCCTGCTGATAAATTTGCTGCCTTTAAGGCACAATATCCCGACCATATCGTGATTAGTTATATCAATTGCTCAGCTGAGATCAAAGCTTTGACTGATATAGTTTGCACATCTTCAAATGCATTACAGATAGTAAACGGTCTGCCAAAAGACCAGAAAATTATATTTGCTCCGGATGCAAATCTGGGTAGGTATGTAGCGCATAAAACGGGGCGTGAAATGGTTTTGTGGGACGGTGCTTGTATTGTACATATTGACATTTCCAGAGAAAAATTAAAAGAGCTGAGAGAAGAACATCCTGATGCGCTATTAATAGCACATCCTGAATGTAAAGAGGATATTTTGATGCAATCCGACTTTGTTAGTTCAACAACCGGGTTATTGAAATTTGTGAAAGAATCCCCGCATGATAAATTTATCGTGGCAACTGAGGCGGGAATTTTGCACAAAATGAAGCAATCGGTGCCAGATAAAAAACTGATTCCGGCACCTGGTTCTGATAATAATACCTGCGCTTGTTCTGAATGTCCGTATATGAAAATGAATACATTGGAAAAAGTTTACAAAGCATTGTTATACGAGCAACCTGAAATTTTTGTACCGGAAGATATCCGTTTAAAAGCATACGAATCCGTGGCCAGAATGCTTGAACTAAGCAAAGGAATCTAGAATTAATATTAAGAGCAAAGACCAGGCCAACAATACGGTTCAGTATAAAAACCAAATCAAAAGCCAGCCTGAAAGGCTCTAATATCTCAGCCCAGGGCAACGCCCTGGAAAAACGGAAAAACGGAAAAACGGAAAAACGGAAAAACGGAAAAACGAATGAACCATTATTTGTAGAACCCAATTTTAAGCCCAAAGCCCAAAGCCCAAAGCCCAAAGCCCAAAGCCCAAAGCCCAAAGCCCAAAGCCCAAAGCCGAAAGCCGAAAAAAACATTCAATAACCCCTAAATTCATAAAATGCCTCAATTTGATTTCCTGATTATTGGTTCCGGTATAGCCGGACTTAGTTATGCCGCCAAACTTGCGAGGCATTTTGAGAATGCAGAACGAGAGATTTCGATAGCCGTAATAACCAAAGTTCAGGCGGACGAAACGAATACAAAATATGCACAAGGCGGAATTGCGGTTGTCTGGGCAGAATCAGATTCTTTTGAAAAGCACATTCAGGATACAATGGATGCCGGCGATGAAGTAAATAAAAGGAATATCGTAGAAATCGTTGTAAAAGAAGCTCCTGAACGGATTCAGGAATTGATTGACTATGGAACCCGTTTCGATAAGGAATCAGGCGGAGAATACGATCTGGCCAAGGAAGGCGGACATTCCGATCACCGGATACTGCATTTCAAAGATATTACAGGTGCTGAGATTGAGCGTGCGCTTTTAGAGGAAGTAAACAGGCACAAGAGCATTCAGATATTTACCCATTATTATGCAGTAGAATTAATCACACAGCACCATCTGGGTGCAACTGTATACCGTTACCAGGAAGATATCAAATGTTTTGGTGCCTATGTGCTAAACCGGAGAACCGGAGAAGTTGAAAAATTTACTGCCAAAACGACCATGCTTGCCACTGGCGGAATTGGTAATATTTATCAGAGTACGACCAATCCTACCATTGCGACCGGCGATGGAATTGCAATGGCTTACCGTGCCAAAGGTATTTGTGATAACATGGAATTCATACAATTCCATCCTACCAGTTTTTATCTTCCCGGGAAAAAACCTTCATTTCTTATCTCAGAAGCTGTTCGTGGTTTTGGCGGTATTCTGAAACGTGCTGATGGCAGTACCTTCATGGAATTGTATGATGACAGACTTTCTTTAGCTCCCCGTGATATTGTCGCACGGGCAATTGACTCTGAAATGAAGAAGAACGGTGTAGATCATGTTTATCTGGACGTACGCCATTGTGATTATGAAAAATTCCTGGAACACTTCCCCAACATTACACAGTACTGTCTTGATGCAGGAATTGATGTGAGAACCGATATGATACCTGTTGTACCGGCGCAGCATTACATGTGCGGCGGTATTAGGGTAAACGAATGGGGAAAAACCAATATTAACTTTCTTTATGCAGTAGGAGAATGTGCATGTACAGGATTACATGGGTCTAACAGGCTTGCTTCCAATTCATTACTGGAAGCAGTAGTTTTTGGACACCGAGCCTATGAAAGTACATTGTCAAGTTTTGATGAATCTTTTACACCGGACAATATTCCGGAGTGGGATGATTCCGGCACTACACATCCGGAAGAAAATGTATTGGTGACCGAAATGACGCGCGAGCTTAACAGTATTATGTCTAATTATGTGGGTATTGTGCGCACCGACCGAAGGATGAAACGGGCTTATGATCGTTTGCAGTTATTGCATCAGGAGCATGAAGATTTATACCGTGAGTCCAAAGTATCCGTTGCTATTTGTGAACTCAGAAATATGATCTCTGTATCTTACCTGATCATCAAAATGGCTATGGCAAGGCGGGAAAACATTGGGTTGCATTATAATGCGGATCATGTGAAAGCATAAGACTTTCCAGGTTTCAGAGACTGGGAAACTTAGACCTGGAAAGTCTGCCGGATATTCATTTAGCCGCAATTGTATTCCTGTCTTTTCTGGTAATTACTTTCTGCCATACGTTTTCACCTATTTTCTTGCCCAGATGCGTTCCCTCTTCAACACCATCGCGATAATGAATACCGCCATAAACACGGCTTATTGATGCATCCCAGTAAGCATCTTCCAAGGATTTGAACGACTTAACTCCGTGTCCGTATTTCTTTTCAGTTGAATCGGTAAAAGCTACATTTTTGCCTATCAAATGTTCCAGCACCACACCACAGGCAGCTGAAATAGTACTGTGTCCGCTTACATATTCAGGAAAAGCGGGTGTCTCCAGAAATGGCCGCCAGTTCGGATCCCAATTGTTATTGATAACCGTTTCCGGCCTTATCCTGACACTCCTGTATTTTTCGTCCCAGCATGATAAAAAGCCATCATACAATGACAATGCACCCAGCGTATAGGCCTCAGTAGATTTTACCAGATCCAGTTTTTTATCCAGCGCCAGCGTACGTATAATGGCAAGCCAATGTCCGGGCGGAGTCATTTTTTTACTGGCAAACATAGCATGGCCCACCACATTGGTAACAAAAGGATTGTCATCCCAAAAATAGGCAGTTGCCTTTTGCTCTTCAGTAAGATTTTTTCCTATGTTATAAACCTCCATACTCAAGGCCATGAATTTACTGTTTTTTGCCAGGTCATAAGGAGCTGGCGGCGGGCAGCGAAACTGGGTGACCGAATCCAGTGCAAATGGCCTGACCGTATTCCACATAGGTTCACATGCATCAGCGTAAGCCGGTGGCGTAGGTACCCACGTTCCCGGTGCATTGGTAACAGTATACCTATAGCCTCTTATTTCTTTATAATGATCTTTTGAAGCATAAGCCATTACGTGTTTGGCCACTGTATCGCCATAAGCCATCGAACGCTCGTATACGTCCTCAGGAATACCCATTTTTTTGTATTTTTCAAATAATCCTTTTTCATAATCATCCCACATATTACCCGAAAAAGTAAGTGTACGTGCTACGGAAGTAAAAGCTTTTATACTTGCCAGGGGATAGCAATATGCCAGACTTGTATCAGGCCTGGGAGCACCTTTAAATTTCATTAGTTGTCCTCCAAGTGACTGATATTCGGGATAACCTGGTACCAGGGCTTCGTATGCTGCTATGAATGAATAACCATATATCCTGCTTGCAACGGGCGGTTTGAAGATATCATGAATAATTACGTCAGTTAAGTGCGTTGCTGTTTCATGAAATAATTTTGGATCTGAGGCCTTTAAATTATATTCTTCAGAGGAAACATCTTTTTTACAACTAACTGTAAAAAGTGTAATAATGATGAGTGGTAGGATGAATTTCATTACAATATCACTGTTGCCGAAAAGGATGAAAATAAACCGCGAATATAATGAAGAATTTCCGGTTTGAGTTAAACGTCTTTTTTAACTATGCCAAAATTATTCTGTATTTTTTTTAGATCAAAGATTTATTTTCAACTGGAAATCTCAACGTTTTTCTAATGAAAAAGTGTAGTAAAAATGAGTAGTCAAAATCTTAATAACTTCTATTGATAAGTAAATTATGAGTTACAAATTGACTCGAAAATATGCATTGTGTCGTTTTGACATTTATATTCATTGTTATTTTTTCATAATACATTGATTTTTTTCAAGAAGCCTTTTATTTGTTAAATATTTGATATCTTTTTGCATTATCAAACGAGTATAAAAATACATTTGGTACTTATCAAATAATAGATGTGCAGATAACCCATTGGGGATATTTTGGTTCATGTTTTTGAAAAGCGCAATTCACCTTTTACTTTGATTTGAAGATTCACTCAACCTAGCAAAACTTCATTATGACTATAAACATTTACTTTTCAGTTCCTACATTTCGTACTACAAACTATTTAAGTTTCTAGTAACATATTTGCCAGCTCTACGCTTTGTGTTCCCGCAGTTTTAGAGGTTAAAAATTTTACCAATTCTTTTTTTATCTATTTTATTTATTAATCTATGAGAATTTCTACTAGATGGACATATCGCAGCGTACAGCGATATGCATTTTCTCTCTTTCTTTCACTGCTTACTGTTGTCGGAGCATTTGCTCAGGAAACTGTAAAAGGTAAAGTTAAAGATGATCAAAGCACCGGACTTCCTGGTGTAAGTGTAGTTGTAAAAGGGACTACATCAGGTACTGTAACTGATGGAGAAGGATCCTATACAGTTACTGTTCCTGCAAATGCAACACTGGTGTTTTCTTACATCGGTTATCTGACACAGGAAATCACAGTTGGCAACAAGTCATCAGTTGATGTAACACTTTTGTCGGATACTAAGGCTTTGGAAGAGGTTGTGGTTGTGGGGTATGGTACTGCCAAAAAGGCAACATTAACAGGTTCTGTAGTAGCCGTAAAAGGAACAGAACTTGAAAAAGCGCCTTCTGCTAACCTTTCTAATACACTGGGCGGACGTCTTCCGGGTGTTTCCACTGTTCAATCCAGCGGTGAACCTGGTTATGATGGATCTGCAATCCGTATTCGCGGTACCAACTCATTGGGTAACAGCAATGCACTGATCGTTGTGGATGGTGTACCTAACCGTAGTGGTGGTTTGGATCGTCTGAATCCGGCTGATATTGAAAGTATCTCCGTTTTGAAAGATGCAGCGGCTGCAATTTATGGGTCACGTGCTGGTAATGGTGTTATTCTTATCACAACTAAACGTGGTAAATCAGGTAAACCACAGATCTCATATGACATGAATGTTGGTATGAGCCAGCCAACAATAACACCAAAAATGTCTAATGCAGCTGAATATGCAACGATCAGAAACGAATTGCAGATTTATGACAATCTTCCTGCAGCACAGTGGGGCGGAGCATTACAGGGCTTCAACACAGCGGGAACATACAAAAGAACAGACAATTCCGAATTGATAACTGCTGTTTTCCAACCTGGAGATATACAAAAATACAGAGACGGAAGTGATCCTCTGCTTCACCCGAATACAGACTGGTACAGCAAAGTTATCCGTAACTGGGCCCCTCAGCAACGCCATAACTTACAGTTGATGGGTGGCAGTGAGAATATCAATTATCTGGCATCATTGGGTTATATCAACCAGGATGGTAACTATATCAATTCTGCAACAGGTTACAAGCAATATGATATGCGCCTTAACCTGGATACTAAGATCAATAAATATCTTAAAGCTAAATTGGGTATGGCACTTCGTGAGGAGTTTCGTCATTTCCCGAATGGTGGTGGTGCAGGTGATATCTTCCGTATGTTAATGCGTGGAAAACCTACAGAAATTGCAATCTGGCCTGATGGAAGGCCTGGTCCTGATATTGAAAATGGCCAGAATCCGGCTATCATTACTACCAACCAGACTGGTTACAACAATGACAAACGTGATTACATCCAAACCAATGGTACTTTGGAATTTGACGTTCCTGGTGTTCCTGGCCTGAAAGTGATCGGTATGGCGGCAATTGACAAACAAATACGCCGCGGCAAATCATGGGCAAAACCATGGACGTTGTATTATTGGGATAAAACTTCTTACGAAGCGGATGGTGTAACACCTGTTTTGACAGGAGCGACAAGGTCAACTTTCAATGATCCTCGTTTGACTGAAACAACAGCACAGGAATTATCTGTACAGCTGACAGGACAGGTCTCTTACGAAAAAGCATTTGGAGCGCATAATTTTAACGTAATGGCCGGTATCCAGCGTGAAAAAGTGGATGCAGATGGTTTCTTTGCTTACCGCAGATATTTCATTTCTCCTGTTGTCGATCAACTTTTTGCTGGTGGAACTCCTGAGCAAAATATTGGTAATTCAAATTTGATAAATCCAACAGATTTGTACCAACGTGCCCGTCTAAGTTACTTTGGACGTGCTGGTTATAACTATAAGGAAAAATACCTGGCTGAGTTCTTGTGGCGAGTTGATGGTTCTTATATTTTCCCGAAAGATGGCCGTTTCGGATTTTTCCCAGGGGTATCAGCAGGATGGCGTATGTCAGAAGAAGATTTCTGGAAAAACAACATCCGTTTTATGAACAACGTAAAACTTCGTGGTTCATGGGGACAAATGGGAGCTGAACCTTACATCGTTGGAACAGAAAACCTTGCTGAATACCAGTATCTTTCAACAATGAATTTTGGCCAGTATGTAATCAATGATCAGGCTGTTAAAACTTTGCTTGAGTCACGCGTTGCAAATGGTCAGTTTACATGGGAAGTAGCGAACAACTCAAACTTTGGTATTGAAGGTACCTTGTTTAAAGATAAAGTAGCTTTCGAATTTGACTACTTCGTTAATAACCGTTCTAAGATTTTGATCCCAAAAGCGGGCTCAACTCCTTCATCAGCTGGTATTGACGGTAAACTTCCTCCTCAAAACTTGGGAAAACTGCAAAATAAAGGATGGGAATTCAAAGTTAGCTACGATGGCAGCATCAAGGATTTCACATACTCTGTGAGTGTAAATGGTGGATACGCAAGAAACCAGATCAAATACTGGGATGAAACGCCAGGTGCGCCTACTTATCAGCAATCAACTGGTATGCCTTATCAATCATTCCTTGTTTATCAATTTGACGGATCGTTTAAAGACGAAGCTGAAATCAGAGATAATAAGTTAGATTATAGCGCGATTGCTGGTGCTCTGCTTCCTGGCGATATGAAATTTAAAGATGTAAATGGTGATGGTAAAATTACTGCCGATGACCGGTTGCGTACTGAAAAGGTACAACGTCCATGGTTTACAGGTGGTGCTTCTGTGAATCTTGGTTATAAAGCCTTTGACTTATCTGTGTTGTTTCAAGGTGCTGCTGGTGGTTTACAGCTAGTAGGTCTGACAGAATCCGGAGATATTGGTAACTATTTGAAATACGATTTTGACCACAGATGGACCATCGACAATCCTGATACAAGATATCCTCGTTTGACTAACAGAGGTAACAGGTATTACACAAATGTTGATCAGGCTGGTTTTAACAATTACTTCCTGAAAAGCAATAATTACGTACGTGTTAAGAATATCGAGTTGGGTTACAATCTTCCCTCTTCTGTTTGGAATTGCAACAATAAAGAGGACAAAATGTTAAGCCGCAATTTTCTGCATATTTAAAAGTTCTTCAAATTCTTTTGGTGACATGTACCCGAGGGCAGAATGAAGCCTCTTTCTATTATACCAGGTTTCAATATATTCAAATACAATTATTGCTGCCTGGTGTTTATTAATAAAAGTATTTTGGTAAACACATTCTGCTTTTAAGGTCTTAAAAAAACTTTCAGCAACCGCATTATCCCAACAATTTCCTTTTCTGCTCATGCTTCTTATTACCAGTGGGCTTTTGTCCAGCAAACTTTTAAATTCGTTGCAGGCGTATTGAATTCCCCTATCCGAATGGAAAATTAATTCACAGGTTACGCTTCTATTTTTCAGAGCCATTTTCCACGCAGGTATCACAGTATCAATAGCTTTCATTGTTGAACTAAGCGCCCATCCAATTACTCTCCTGTCAGCTAAATCCAGTACTATGGTGAGATATAGCCAACCTTGCGTCGTTTTAATGTATGTGATGTCAGACACCCACGCAGTAGCTATTTTTTCTACTTTAAATTGCCTGTTAAGCTTATTTGCTACAACCGGATATGTATGTTCAGAATCTGTTGTGACACGGAATTTTCTCTTGACAATACTTCTTATTTTTGCTTTCTTCATCAGTCTGGCGACCCTTGGACGGGACACTTTCACCCCCAGTTTGTACAATTCCTGAGTGACCCTGGGGCTTCCGTACGTTTGTTTACTATCCCCATGAATAACAATTATTTTATCGATAAGGGTCTGATTTTCAATAGCTGTATCCGATAGTTTATTGCTCAGCCAAGTATAAAACCTGCTTCTGCTTACCTTAAAAACCATGCACATTTTCTCAATGGGAAATATTTTCCGGTGATCCTTTATGAACCCGAATATTTGCCATCGCTCCTGGAGAAAATGCCTACAGCCTTTTTTAAGATATCTCGTTCAAGTTGTGTGTCGCGGAGTTCTTTCCTTAGCCGGGCCAATTCCTGTTCCGTTTCACTTAAAATCACCTTTCCGTTGCCAGGAAAACTACCGTTTTGTTTCGCAGAAAACTCTCTACGCCAGCGGTATAGCATAGCAGGTGGAACATCCAATTCTTTTGCCAGTGCAGCAAGGTCTGTGCGGCTATTGCTTAGTTCAACGCTCATCAGTTTGAACTCCTTGTCAAATACTCTTCTTTCTCCAGACATAAGTGTTAAGTTATAAAAGTTTCACTTAACTCAATGTCCACTTAAAGGTAGCAAGTCCAGTTGGTCAGAAATTAGGGTTAAATAAATTCAGGGTTTATGTAAATGGATTGAACCTGTTTACTTTCTCTAAAATCAAAATCTGGGATCCTGAATCTACAAGCACAAGTGGACAATACTATCCACAGTCGAGAATTCTTAATGCAGGTATACGTGTAGGATTTTAATTAATTATGAATATGAAATTGAATTATAGAAATATATTACTGATTGCACTGTCGGCCACATTAGGGCTCTCATCCTGCAATACAGACTTCCTGGACGTAACGCCTCCAACTGAAATACCAACTGAGGAAGTATGGAAAGACGGAGCACTCGCAGAAGGTTTTGTTACCGGGATTTATGCCGGTCTTCAGCAGGGAGGTTTTAGTGAACAAATGCTGGCTTCTCTTACCGACGAAGCTGTATTTACCCATACCGGCCGTAGTATTAACACAGTAAATGAAGGAAGTTTAAGCCCTTCCAATCTTGGTTGGGTAGATGATACGTACGGATGGGGAGCTATGTATACCCGCGTCAGATCAGCAAACCAGGCAATAAATAACCTGGCTTCGGCTACTTTTACGGATGAAACTTTGAAAGCGCGTCTGAAAGGTGAGGCGTATTTTTTAAGGGCTTATTACTATCAGCAATTATTACGCTATTATGGCTCTGTACCAATCATCAAAAAGGTGTATGCCTTAAATGAAGATTATTCAGTTGCCCGTAATACTTATGATGAATGTGTAAAGTCAATAATAAACGATGCTGATAGTGCTGCTTTGTTATTAGATGGTAAAACAGCTGTGAAAGGCCGTGCTACAAAAGTTGCTGCGTTAGCTCTTAAATCAAGGGTTTTACTTTATGCAGCAAGTGACCTGCATGATATTCCAACTGCAAAAACGAAATCAGCATTGGTTGCAGGATTTGCTCATCCTGAATTTCTTGGATATTTATCCGGAGACCGTGCTGCCCGCTGGACTGCCGCTCAGGCTGCTGCAAAGGCTGTAATTGACGGAGGTAATGGTGGATACAAATTAGACCTGACTGCTCCTGCAACAGCTGAACAAGGCAGGCTTAATTATATTTCTATTGCAATGGCTGGGTACAGTGCTGACAAAACACTGGATCCGTCAGGAGGTAATGAAATCATTTTTGGTAAGTTTTTTACACCAAGTCTTAATGACGGGAATGAAGGTGGTGCGCGCCAGACTGGGTTAAGAAATGGCCCGAACGGTTATCATAACTGGGCTGGTAATACACCAATCGGTTTACTGGTTGATGATTACGAAATGATGGATGGAACTTCTTTTGCCTGGACAAATCCTGTTCAAAAAGCTGCGCCATATGTTAATCGTGACCCTCGTTTTTATGCAACTGTAATGTATGACGGAGCTCCCTGGAAACCGCGTAACAAAATTTCAGGAAATGTTGACCCTACAAATCAGATACAGACTGGTGCTTACGACCTTCTGGACGATAAAGGGGCCTTGTTTAACCGTAAAGGATTAGATACACGTCAGAGTACAATTGAAGACTGGAACGGAAGCCGTACCGGTTATTACATGCGTAAATTTATTGATCCTAATCCGGATCTTGTTGAAAATACTGACCGTCAGAATATTCCGTGGCCTTTCCTGAGATATACTGAAGCTGTTTTCAATTATATTGAAGCAAGTATTGAATTAGGACAGGAAGCAGTTGCTCTTACATGGTTGAACAAAATTCGTTTCCGTGCTGGTATGCCTGCATCAAAAGCTACTGGTGCAGCTTTAAAAGAAGCTTACCGTCACGAAAGAAGAATTGAAATGGCTTATGAAGAACAGCGTTATCATGATGCACGTCGCTGGATGATTGCAAAAGAAACACTTGGACGTCCATTACAATATGTTAACGTTCTTGGTAAATTCAAAACAGGTAAGTCTATGAAAGAACCGTATCATTTCGATACAACGGTTTACGATTATACTTACACGCCTGTTGAAGAAAAATCTCATGAAAACCGTACATGGGTGGATAAAATGTATTTCCGTCCTTTCAGCCGTAATGAAATTAACAGGAATGCATCATTACTTCAAAATCCTGGTTACGATAACTAGTTTGTCTTTTTATAATGATTAATTTTAAAGAAACTATGTCTTCCATGAAGGCATAGTTTCTTTTTTCTATTATATATACCTGCGTAAGTCCGAAATATGATACGAATAAACGTTCAATATTTTTTGAGCCTGATTATTACAGGAACCTTTATTTTCACTGGCTGTCAGAATTCATCGACTTCTGAAAAAGAAAAGCCTGAAACAGACACGCCTCTGTTTACCCTTTTGACGCCGGAACAAACCAAAGTTGATTTTGCCAATACATTAACGGAAGGACTGAATACCAATGTGCTGATGTATGAATATTTTTATAACGGAGGTGGCGTAGCGGTCGGTGATTTAAACGGTGACGGGCTGGATGACATTTATTTTACAGGTAATATGGTTTCAAACAAACTTTACCTGAATAAAGGAAAAATGGTTTTTGAAGATATTACAGCGGTTTCAAGTGTTGGCGGTAGGGAAAAACCATGGAAAACCGGCGTAACTATGGCGGATGTAAACGGCGATGGCAAACTGGATATTTATGTATGTTACTCAGGAAATGTTTCTCCCGAAAGTTTAAAAGACCAGCTTTTTATCAATAAAGGAAACAACGATAACGGGATTCCTCAATTCGAAGAAATGGCCGGACAATATGGCCTCTCAGCGCCAAGTAACAGTACGCAGGCTGCATTTTTTGATTATGACCGGGATGGCGATCTTGATATGTTTTTGTTAAATCATAATCCCAAAGCATTACCCATACTGGACGAATCCAGCACAGCTGATCTGCTTAAAAAAGATGACCCGATTTGCGGTGTAAGGTTATTTCGTAATGATTTAAAATCAGACGGAACTCCGTTTTTTACTGATGTAACCATCAAGTCGGGAATTCACAGTTCTCCGTTAACTTACGGATTGGGGATAGGAATTGCTGATATCAATCAGGATGGATGGCCGGACATGTACGTTTCCAATGATTATTCGGTTCCTGATTTTTTATATATCAACAACAAAAACGGTACTTTCTCTGACGTAACAGACGCAGGTATCGGCCACACTTCACACTCATCAATGGGCAATGATATTGCTGATTTTAACAACGACGGACTGCCTGATATTTTTACCCTTGATATGTTGCCGGAAGATAACCGCAGACAAAAATTACTGGCTGGACTGGATAATTATGAACTATTTGATTTCAATGTCAAAGTAGGGTTCAGGCATCAGTATATGCGGAACATGCTGCAATTGAATGAAGGGGCAAAAGGGGAAGGGGTAAAGGGTAAAGGGAAACCTGCTTTTTCGGAAATCGGGCAGCTGGCAGGAGTATCTAATACGGACTGGAGCTGGGCGCCTTTGTTTGCTGATTATGACAATGATGGCTGGAAAGACCTTTTTGTAACCAATGGAAATCTGCGTGATTTTACGAATATGGATTTTGTAAAATACATGGGAGATCATTTAAAAAGAAAAGAAGGGCAGGTGAAAAGAGAAGATGTTCTGGAATTGGTATATAAGATGCCCTCTTCCAATATGAAAAATTATTTATTTCAGAATAATAAGAACCTGACTTTTAATAATGTAGCAGAAAATTGGGGTTTGAGCCAGATTTCTAACAGCGGAGGTGCGGCTTATGCTGATCTGGACAATGACGGAGATCTGGATCTGGTCGTTAACAACATCAATATTCCTGCTTTTATTTATCAGAATGAAAGCGATAAATATTTAAAGAATAATTACCTGAAGATCAAAACACAAGGAGATAGTAAAAATACCTTAGGTTTAGGCGCAAGGATTACGATTTATCATAAAGGACAACAGCAATATCTGGAACAAATGCCAACCCGCGGTTACCAATCCAGTGTATCACCGGTTTTACATTTTGGATTGGGAAGGGACAATGCTATTGATTCATTGGTTATAATCTGGCAAAGTGGAAAAAGAGAAAAGATACTCAATCCGAAAACAAACCAGATACTTGCATTATCTGAAAAAAATGCTAAAACCGGGAAGTCATTTACTAAAATTCCCACCCCTGTTTTTACATCCGTACATTCTCCTGTTGCTTTTAAAAGTCCGGTAATTCGAACCAATGATTTTAAACGTCAGCCTTTACTGATCAACCCAATTTCGTTTTCAGGCCCGTGCATGGCCAAGGCCGATGTAAATGGTGATGGGCTGGAAGACGTCTATACCGGTGGTGGCTCTGGCGAAGCGGGGAAACTGTATTTTCAGCAAAAAGGAGGCTCATTTACTACAAAACCTGTTTTGGCTTTTGGTAGTGATAAACAAAGTGACGATACTGATGCTGTATTTTTTGATGCGAACGGAGATGGCTTTACGGACTTGTTTGTAGCGAGTGGTGGATATGCAGCATTTTTGCCCGAAGATCCGCTTTTGCAAAGCCGGTTGTATATCAACGATGGTAAGGGGAATTTTACAAAAAAGACAGATGCATTACCCAAAATGCTGACCAGTGTGAGCTGTGTACGTGTAGCAGATATGAATGGAGACGGAAAACCTGATCTGTTTGCAGGCGGACGCGTAATTCCGGGACGTTATCCTGAAACACCTGAAAGTTATGTTTTGATCAATGACGGAAGAGGGAAATTTAGCAATCAGACGAAGCAGGTTTCTTCTGAAATAGAAAGGATAGGAATGGTTACGGATGCGGCCTGGACGGACTTGAACGGCGATAAAAAACCGGATCTGATCATTGTCGGAGAATGGATGCCAATTACTGTTTTTATCAATACCAATGGAAAACTGTTGAATAGAACGAAAGATTTTTTTGCAAAATCCTATACCGGATGGTGGAACAAAATTTTGCTGGATGACTTAAACGGAGACGGAAAACCGGATCTGGTGGTTGGAAATATGGGCCTGAATACACAATGCAAAGCAAGTGACGCAGAGCCGGCGGAATTAATTTATAAAGATTTTGACGACAACGGAGCTATTGATCCGATCATGAGTTTTTATATTCACGGCAAAAGTTATCCGTATATCACCCGGGACGAACTGCTGGACCAGATGAGCATTATGCGTACGCGCTTTCAGGATTATAAAAGTTATGCGGAAGCAACAGTTAAGGAAATATTTACGCCGGAAGAATTGCAGGGAGCGAAATCTTTAAAAGCCAATTATTTCAAGACGGCCTATTTTGAAAGTGGTGCCAATGGTAAATTTACTGAGAGATCATTACCTCTGGAAGTTCAGGTTTCACCAGCTTATACCATTACCCCGCTGGATTATGACCACGATGGAAATAAGGATTTACTAATATGCGGCAATGTGAGTAAGGCACGTTTAAGATTTGGGAAATATGATGCAAATTATGGCGTATTACTGAAAGGAAACGGCAAAGGAAAATTTGATTATATCCCCCAGTTACAATCCGGTTTTGCACTAAATGGAGACGTTAGAAGTGTGCTTCCAATTGGTAATAAATTATTATTCGGGATCAATCAACAGGAAATAAAAGCATATCAATTGAGTTCAAAATGAAAAGTAAAATCTTTCTTCTTATTATTCTCACCGGAACGCTGTTCAGATGTAAAACGGCTGATCAGAAAATACCGGATATAAGTCCTGAAACAATAGGCAATATTACTGCACACATGACGGACGTAATGGTGCATGACGTTACAAATCCACCTTTGGGTGCCCGTTTTTTTTCGTATGCTTGTCTTGCGGGCTATGAAGTGGTAGCATTAAATGATTCAGCCACAAAAAGTATGGCAGGTGTACTGAATGGTTTTCCAAAGATTGTGAAACCGGATAGTGTTGAAACCTATTCGTATCAGCTTAGTGCTGCATTAGCGATGCTTGAAACAGCCAAAAAAATGCAGCCGTCAGGAAAGGTATTATTGCAAAAATACCAGGATCATCTGATCGACTCCTGTCGCTCCATTGGTTTTAGTAATGACATCATTACAGGATCCGGCAAATATGCACTGGCTGTCAGTAAGCAAATTTTGAAGTATGCCAAAGCAGACAGATATAATCTGATCAGTAATTTTCCGCGTTACGAACCAAAGGAAATAAATGGCAGCTGGTACCCGACTCCTCCGGGATATTTTCCTCCGGTTGAGCCTTATTTTAATACGGTCAGGCCTTTTACACTGGATTCTGCATCTCAGTTTAAACCTGTTCCTCCTATCGCTTTCTCCGAGGATAAAAGCTCTGAATTTTTTAAATTGATGAAGTTGAATTATGATGATAAATCAGGAACGGAACACAAAGTGATTGCTGCATTCTGGGATTGTAATCCATTTGCATTGGACAATAAGGGACATTTACTGGTGGGTATGAAAAAAATATCCCCAGGTTCGCACTGGATGGGAATCACAGATATTGCATGCCGGAAGGGAAAAACAAATTTTGCTAAAACCATGCAGGTAAATACAGCCGTTGCCATTGGTATGATGGACGGATTTATGGCTTGCTGGGATGAAAAATACAGAAGTAACCGGATACGTCCGGAAACGGCGATCCGCAAATACATTGATCCAACCTGGAAACCATTTTTACAAACGCCACCGTTCCCGGAATATCTGAGTGGACATTCAGTAATATCATCGGCTGTGTCTGTTATTCTTACGCATTATTTTGGAGAAAACTTTGCTTATACCGACACAGTGGAAGAGCGTTTTGGCCTGAAAGCCCGCAGTTTCAAATCATTTAATAATGCGGCACAGGAAGCCGCCATTTCCAGGTTTTACGGGGGAATCCATTTCAAAGATGCTATTGACGTTGGGTTTGAGCAAGGGGAAAAAGTGGGAAATTGGGTAGTTGTGAAGCTGTCGGCTGACGGCTCTCAGCCGGCTGTTGCTATCAAATAATTAATAATCAACATTAAATTTTAGTCAGATCATTTTCTATAAAATCATTTAAATTAGTTACAATTACTCCATAACTTGTTGTGTACCTATCACTTTCCGGAGTAATGATATATTTATATTTAGGATTCAGATCTTCCGTTGAACTGATGAATCCCTTTGTAATTGAAGGAGAATTGCTTAGTTTGATTTCGATACAGGCAATTGGTTCTATTCCTCGAACTAAAATCAGATCACATTCTGCACCTGCCAAAGTCCGGTAAAAAAACAATTCAATGCCACTTCCTATCCGTTGTGAAATCTGTTCTATGACATATCCTTCCCAAGATGCACCAACTCCGGGATGTCCTAATAATTCATCCTGTGTACTGATATTTAGTAAGCTATGTAGTATTCCCGTATCCCGAATATATACTTTTGGAGATTTTACGAGTCGTTTTTTTGCGTTCACAAACCATGGTGGAAGTTTTCTCACCATATACCCTCCTTCTAAAAATCCAAAATAACGTAAAACGGTAGGTGCAGTTACACCAAGGGAACGGGCAAATATTTCAGAATTCCAGATATTGCCGTGTGTATGAGCTAGCATACTCCAAAAGTTGCGTAGTAGAACAGGAACGAGCTCTGCCCCGAATAGATATGCCAGATCACGTTCTATATAACTTCTTATAAAATCCTGCAACCAATCTTGTCCATCAGATACATGCTCGACTAACAACGCATTTGGAAAACCACCTCGGAACCAATGTACACGAAGCGGATATGCTTCCATTATTTCAGAAATTCCTATTGGAGTAAGTTCCAGATAAGAAATCCGCCCTGCTAAAGATTCTGAAACACCTTTAACCAATGATGGTGACGCGGACCCTAGTAAAATAAATCTTCCTGGTTTCCTGTAATCATCAATAAGAGGTCTTAATATCGAAAATAATTCGGGCATAAGTTGTACTTCATCAATCAGAATGCATGATTGCCGGTAGTTATCCAGATAGGAATAAGCATCATCTAGTTTTGCAATATCCCGTGGATTTTCCACATCAAGATATATAAAACTTTTTTTATCGGTATTAGCAATTAGTTTAGCCAGCGTTGTTTTGCCTACCTGCCTGGGTCCAAGTATACAAACAACAGGGGACTGACCTAATTTCTTTTCTATATTTTGCTGTAATTTCCGCTTGATCATACCTAAATATATGGCTTTATCCTTGTATATCCAAAGTTAAACTTTGGATATACAAGGATAAAGTTTAAAGTCACATCGAAAATTAAACTATCCAAAGCCAATAACAACGCGCCGGATGGCTAGCGGTCAATTGTCGAAAGCACATCTTTTTGCAATAATAATTCCTTTGTATACTTATAGCCTATATCAAACAGCTGCTGCGTTTTTCGAAAGTCAAAAGTATTGAAATCACCCAATTCCGGGGCTTCTATAAGCAGGTCGCATTGATCCAGGCTTACTTTGGCTTTTCCGCGCATAGCCAACCGGAAGCTCCGGTAAGTAATACTATGCATATGGGCAGATGATTTTTGAAGCATAATTGGGTTACAGTGAATGCCGATCATAAAATCGACCTCTTTTTCAATAGCAGCAACCGGTAAATTGTTGAAAATAGCGCCGTCAACCAATTCCCTTCCCTCAAAAATAATAGGTTTGAACAATCCCGGCAGACAACAGGATGCTAAAACCGGTTTGGCTAATTCGCCGGTCCTGAAACATATTTCTTCGCCGGCGTTGATGTCAGTCGCAGTTACGGCTAATGGGATTTTTAGTGCTTCAAAAGTATTCTCAGGAATATATTTTTTCAGGATTTCTTCCGCACGGTCTATTCTCAGTAAACCTCCCATACTGAATCCAAATCTTAAATAACCTGAAAAATATGTTTTTAAGAAGATTTCAAGAATATCATCAGGGGAATATCCATAAGCTAACAAGGCGCCAATAAATGCTCCGGCACTGGTTCCACTGATAACATTCACAGTAATTCCCTGCTCCATTAGAGCCTTCACAGCACCAATATGTGAAATACCGCGTGCTCCGCCTCCGGATAAAACAAGTCCTATTTTCGTCATAAGTGTTTAAATGCAGAGTTAGCAGGGGTTAGCGCTGAGTTGCGCAGAACTTTTATGTTTAAGGATTAAAAAAAATTTTTGAGTACAATCTGTAAGACAGTATTGCTATCGGGAATCAGTCAAAATCTCCTTCCATGCATCAATTTGATAGCCGAATGCTGTCGGCCGATAGCAATACAAAAGAATTCGTGTTAAGGACTAATAGTAACAAAAAGTTTTAAATTAAAAGAAACCTTTGTGAAACTCTATTAAATCTCTGTGGTTCTCTGTATAACCTTCTCTTCTCATTCAGATAAAATTAATAAAATCTCCCCGTTCCTGAATCTTTATTCCCTTTTCTGCTTTTTCAACCAATGCGGCTTCATATATAGGATCATGTTCGAATAGCAGAATGTATTTTTCATCCGCAGCTTTTTCAAGAAGGGCTTCCTTTTCCTGCATTGTTAATAACGGCCGTACATCGTAACTCATAATCCATGGCAGCGGAACATGAAAGGATGAAGGCAGAAGATCAGCAACGTAAATAATTTTTTGATCCTTATAACTGATAACTGGAAGCATCATTTGTTCGGTATGCCCATCTACATGAATGAAATCAATATGCTGAAATGGGGACATTCCCTTTTTTATAAATTTCAATTGTCCCGATTCTTGCAACGGTAAGATGTTTTCTTTCAAAAACGATGCTTTCTCTCGCGGATTAGGGTTGGTTGCCCATTGCCAGTGTTCTTCATTGGACCAATAAGTTGCATTAGGAAATGTCGGGATTAAAATAGAACGGTCAGTTTTGTATCGGACAGCACCGCCTGCATGATCGAAATGGAGGTGTGTAAGTATTACATCGGTAATGTCTGTAACATCGTAGCCTTTCTCCCGAATAGATGAAATTAATGTTGCATCTCCGTGCAAGTCATAAAATCCAAAGAACCTGTCATCCTGTTTGTCACCTAATCCGGTGTCAATAAGCATTAATTTATTCCCATCTTCAACAAGCATGCAGCGCATAGCCCAGCTGCAAAGATTTTTTTCATCTGCCGGATTATGTTTATTCCAAAGTGTTTTGGGAACCACACCAAACATTGCTCCGCCATCCAGTTTGAAAAATCCTGTATCGATGATATGTAAATTCATAAGGGAAGTATCCGTTTATATCGTCCTGTGTTCACTGGCTATGCAAGTAAAGCAGATTTGGTTTTTGTTAAAACTGTTTAGAGCATGTTTAAAATTCATTATGTAAAGTTGTTTATGCTATTTTTTGAGTACATCTGCGCCAAATTTTTTCGGAATAGCCCGCTATTCCGAAAAAATTTGTCTTACTTCCTTTAAAAAATAAGCGATAAACAATAAACAATTTTACATTCTAAATTTCAACAGGCTCTTAAACATATCATTATTTTTTTGATCTTTTTTCCTTTGTAAGGTAAAGTCTTATTTTCTTATGACTATTTCTGGTTTGTTTAAAAAATCATTTTATCTCTTCCTGCTCTTAAGTCTGTTCAATTGTAAGTATGGTTTTGCTCAGAAAACGGTGTTGGAATATGTAGAAACCCGGATTGGAACGGCACCGTCTACTATAGAGAGTGCGCGTTCGCATAGCGAAGCAGGAAGCGAGCTGAAAGGACAAACGATTCCGGTTGTTGGTGCTCCGCATGGAATGACCCAATGGACTCCACAAACCAGATCTACTGAAACAAAATGTATTGCTCCCTATTACTATACTGATTCACTTTTTCAGGGTTTTCGTGGTACACACTGGCTGAATGGTTCCTGTGTACAGGATTACGGAACGCTTACTATTATGCCTATGTCAGGAGAATTAAAAGTAAATCCGGAATTGAGAGCCACGCCATTCGTCCATGAAAAAGAAAAGACGTCACCAGATTATTATGGCATAGGTCTTGAAGATTATAAGATCAATGCAGAAGTTACAGCATCATTACGTTCAGCCATGATGCGTTTTACTTTTGAAAGTGATGATGAATCTTTTATTGTGGTCGAGCCTAACAGCGATGAGGGAGAAGGGTTTGTAGAAATTTTTCCGGAGAAAGGCGAAATAACGGGTTATAATCCTGTTCATCGCATTTATCAGGGATCCGGACAGTCAGCGGGTTTCAGCGGATACTTTGTGTTAAAGTTTGATAAAAAGATTACCCAGTTTGGAGTCTGGAAGGGCGATACCATTGTGCCTGGCGGAAGATTATATCAGGGTAAAGGAATGCAGGAAAAATTGGGAGCGTATATTGGATTTGGTGCAGCCCGGCAAACTGTATTGGTTCAGATCGGTACTTCATTTACCAGTCTGGAAGGAGCCAGGCTGAATCTTCAAAAGGAAATTGAAGGTAAAAGCTTTGAAACGATACAAAAAACAACTCAAAAATTGTGGAATGCAGCATTAGGAAAAGCAGAAGTTAAAGGTAGTGAGAACGATAAAAAGCTTTTTTACAGTGCTTTGTACAGAACTAAGTTGTCTCCGAGATTATATTCTGACTTTGATGGGAAATATCCTTCTTTTGCCGGAGGAACGCCTTTGCAAAAAGCCGAAGGATTTGATTATTACTGTGATTACAGCATGTGGGATACATTCCGTGCAGCCATGCCGTTACATCATTTACTGGAACCTGAACAATCCGGTGATATGATGCAGTCATTGGTGAAAAAAGCGGAAGAAGGAGGCTGGATGCCTATTTTTCCTTGCTGGAACCACTATACTTCAGCTATGGTTGGCGACCATTCCATGTCAGTCATTGCAGACGCTTATGTCAAAAATATAAGAAATTTCGATCTTGAGTCAGCTTATACTTCACTTCGTAAAAATGCTTTTGAAGTCAATACAGATACGAAGAGTTATGCAGCCGGGAAAGGCAGGAGAGCGCTGGAGTCTTATCTTAAATACGGTTATGTTCCGTTGGAAGACAGTGTTTGGCAGGCATTTCATAAACGTGAGCAGGTATCACGCACACTTGAATACGCATATGACGATTACTGCCTTTCTGTATTGGCATCCGGGCTTGGTCATAAGGATGATGCAATTGCTCTAAAAAAACGGGCATTGAATTATCAGAATGTAATAGATCCTTCAACAGGTTATGCGCGTGGACGTTATGCGGATGGAAGCTGGATAAAATCATTCGATCCTTTTGTGAAACGGTCTTCGTTTATTACCGAAGGGTCACCTGCCCAATATACCTGGTTTGTACCGCAGGATGTTGCCGGGTTGCAAAAGATAATGGGTGGAAGTAAGGCCTTTAGTAATAAATTGGATACACTTTTCGAACAGGGCCATTACTGGCATGGCAATGAACCAAACCATCAGATCCCTTATTTATATGCATTTGCCGGCCAGCCCTGGAAAACACAGAAATTGGTAAGAAAGATCATAAGAGAAGAATACGATACCGGAATGGGTGGATTAAGCGGAAATGAAGACGGCGGACAAATGTCGGCTTGGCTTGCGTTCAGCATGATGGGGTTTTATCCCGTTACACCAGGTTCCCCGGTTTATGTTTTGGGAAGCCCGGTTTTTGAAGAAACGGTTCTGAATTTGAAAGGAAAAAAGTTTAGTATCATTGCAAAAGGCGTTTCTGCCACTGCACTGTACATACAATCGGCTACATTAAATGGAAAGCCATTTACGAAAACCTACCTGTTACACGAAGAATTAATAAAAGGTGGTAAACTGGTTTTACAAATGGCTGACAAGCCTAATAAAAACTGGGGAGCCAACATCAGTGACCTGCCTCCGTCGTTATCTGAATAATTTTATTTTGATAAAATATTATTTCTTTTATTTTGTATAATGCAATGGTTTAATTGTATTAATAGAAAGATAGTAAAATATTATTCTGATTAGGCAGCTTGTGCCAGCGTAAAATTTGCATTCGAAGTTTGTGTTCTTTAATTTTCGTTAGAATCCATCTTCCTAATCTATTATAATGAACCGTAGAAACTTTTTTGGAAAAGCAATTCCTGCCGGTTTTGCCGTTGGTGCCATTGCTACTTCCTGCGCTCCCAAAACACAGCAATTATATCCCGATAAACATTTTTATATCAATCGCGGTTACCATCAGATCCCAAAGCTCAGGCTTTCAATGGACCGCATTGTGAAGGAAACAGTTGGTTTACGCCCATTCCGTCCATCAGGTCCAAGGCTCGATGTGGAACAGGTCGGAAATAAGACCATTGTTCATAATTACGGTCACGGAGGCAGTGGCTGGTCGTTGTCATGGGGAACGGGCAATATTGCCAGGAACAACGTTATGGCTACCGGTGAAAAAAAATTGCCTTGCTGGGATGCGGTACAGTTGGGATTGCTACTGCGCGTTTATTACAGGAAAGCGGATGTGATGTTACGATTTATACCAAAGATGTTCCGCCGAATATTACCAGCAACCTGGCAACAGGGACCTGGTCTCCGGCTTCCCGGGTTTGTGATGTGAAAGTCGCCAAACCTGAGTTTCAGAAAACCTGGGAAGAAGCGACACGTTATTCATTCCGTCGTTTTCAGTTTCTTTTGGGAATGGATGAAATTGCCTGCTGGGCAGAGGAATATGGCGTGTTTGAAAAAGAACCGGCATATATTCCTGGCGCAGGAGGAGAAGATTTTGAAGCACACGGACTCATACCGGACCGTGTAAAACTGAGTGAAAAAGAACATCCTTTCAACGCCGGACATGTAACCCGGAGAACGAATCTGATGTTTAACATACCGTCATATCTGAGGCACCATCTCAATGATTTTCTGATGTTTGGCGGGAAAGTGAAAATTCAGGAAATTAAAAAGCTGGAAGATATCGACGCGTTGCCCGAAAGAGTAATTGTAAATTGTATGGGGCTGGGTGCAAAACCGGTTTTCAATGATGCAGAATTAACGCCTGTATCCGGACAGCTTTCCTGTCTTATCCCGCAGGCTGATATCAATTACAAATTGTATACTAATGGTGCCAATTTCATATCACGCAAAGATGGAATTTATATCGGAAGTAATGGAATTGTAGGCAATTGGGATACAACACCAAGTAAAGAACAAACCGAAAAAACCGTAGGCATTCTCCAGAAACTCATGCAGGAGATGAAAGGGTAGGGAGTTAAGAATTTAGAATTGAGAATTTAGAATAAATTCATGATCCAATTCCCTAAACTATCCTGAAAAGTTTCCATATCTTACCCCCGGGCAACGCCCGGGGGTGACTACAAATCCGAAAGAAGATATCTCCTTCTGATATCATTGATCAGGAATTTTTTCTGAGCGGTAAAACTCTCAGGATGCATGGTTTTAAATAGTTCGCTCCATTCCAGAAACCTCGGATTATCTGCATTTTTGAATGCTATTGCGTCTATTTTCTTTTGTTTTAGATATTCTTCAAACTCCATGTGCTCTTTTTATGTAATTAAGATTTCATATCTGTATAAATCTTACAAATCTCCTCAATTCATTTTATATCTTCACGCTTTGACCAAAAATCCTGTTTAAAACAGATTATACTTATTTTTCAGATATTTTATTAAAATATGAAAATAATCATAGACCTGCGTAGTGATACAGTTACAAAGCCAACTTCACAAATGAAGGAAGCTATGTGGTCGGCAGAGGTAGGAGACGACGTAATGGGTGATGATCCGACTGTCAATGCATTGCAGGAGAAAGCTGCACGGCTTTTTGGTATGGAAGACGCCCTTTTTTGCCCGTCGGGAACGATGACTAACCAGTTGGCTATCAGGGTACATACGCAGCCTGGAAGTGATGTTATCTGTGATAAGCATTCGCATATATATCTGTATGAAGGAGGAGGGATTATGCTCAATTCTTTTTCGTCTGTTAAATTAATGGATGGCGACCGTGGCCGGTTAACAGCTGCACAGGTTGCAGAAGCGATCAGCCCGGAAAACGATATTCATTCGACTATTACGCGTCTTGTTTCACTTGAAAATACGATGAATAAAGGCGGCGGGTCTTACTATGATATTAATGAGATTAAATCCATAAAGCAGGTTTGTCTGGACAAAAAGATACCATTACATCTGGATGGGGCACGTCTTTTCAATGCATTAGCTGAAACCGGGGAACTCCCGGTACAATATGGGCAGGTGTTCGACAGTATCAGTATTTGTTTATCAAAAGGCCTGGGTTGCCCTGTCGGGTCTTTGCTGATCGGATCAACACAGGCAATTACCAAAGCACGGCGTTTCAGGAAACTGATGGGTGGTGGCTGGCGTCAGGCGGGATTTCTTGCTGCGGCAGGGATCTACGCATTAGATCATCATGTTGAACGCCTGAAAGAAGATCATATCCGTGCCCGTGCAATCGGAGACATTTTCCTAAAGAAATCAGAAGTAACAGAGTTGTTTCCTGTTGATACCAATATTGTTATTATCCGTTTGGAAGAACAGATTTCTGAAACAGATTACGTTCAAAAACTGGCCGGAAAGGGGATTAAAGCAGTTACATTCGGGAAAAATCTGGTTCGTTTTGTAACACACCATGATTTTACTGACAATCACCTGGAAGAAATGAGAAAGAGGCTAGCTTAGTGTTTTGTGACCATCCCTGCTGATGAACGAGAAGGGATGGTTACAAATATCTTAAATTGCAGGAATAACTTCTTCGTATTCATATTCAGAATTCGGGCCCTGATAAATGACCTTCATACCGGTTATATCAGCCACATAAGTGTGTATCCCCGCATCTCCTATTTCCCTTAAAAATGTAGGATAATCCGTCAGTCCGTCCTGTGTTCTTTTTACTGCTGCTTTTACAGCTTCCAGTTCAAAAGTTTCAGCACATTCGTACTCGGGCATATCACCGGCAATAATCAGTTTTTCGCCATTGGTTGCATTATAAGTGCGTTTATGAGTGCTTACTTTTACAATGTAATTGTCAATACCCAGAGCTTTTAGGTTTTTTACAAGATAAGGGTATGGTTGTCCCGCAGCTCTTTTTTCAGCAGATACGATAAGATCTTCTGTCAATGTTATATTTTCCATGGAGTATTGTATTGTTTGTTTAAAACAGAATATTGCTTTGTTCAAATATAAGAAACTGATATCAAAACAATCAAATAATCAGGCTTTCCTTTGTGTTTTAATTGCAAGTACCCATTCATCTCTTTTGCAATTCGTACAAGTCGCAGTCCCGGGTTTCAAATTTTCAACATTTCCGCAAAAAGAGCAGGCATAGCAGCTTTCAACATGAATTTCCTTCCTTTTAACTTTATATAAATCGGGTAATAGCGGAAGCCCGGGCAAAACTTCTTTATCATCATAAAAAAATACGCTGACTTCTCCCGAAGGCTCCAGATAAGCATTTTTTACCTGTCCCAGATGTTCAATACTTTTTAACCTGAGCTCTGAAAAAAATTCATCCTGGGCCAGGCTTTCTTTTTTAAATTCCGAGATAGAAAATCTTCCTTCTTTGATAAGGCAAACCGTTTCACCTTCCACCAGCTTTTCGAACCATATACTTTTACCGGTAAGCCATGTTACGCCGCGATAAAGTAAAATGACTGTGGTAAACACAACCAGCGCGGGAAGAATACCCACATCTTCATAAAACATCGGGTCGCCTGCTGCTGAGCCCAGTGCAATGATAATCACAGTTTCAAAAATGGATAATTGCTTTACACCCCTTTTTCCTGTCGCGCGTAATGCTACAAGTACAATCGTAAACATGATTGCTGAGCGAAATATTACTTCAAAGACAAAAACGAGGGGTAGCTCATTGGTCAGGAGCCGTTCCCATTCAAATATTTCTTTCATGTTCAGATTTGCGTTAGATGACAAAAAAAGATGTTATCAAACCCGGTCAAAAGTTTGATAACATCTCATCAATATTCTGGCATATTATTTCAGTAAAATGCCAGGTTCTTAGCTAGGTAATTGGTTGTCGGGATGTGCCAAAAAAGAACTTCTTGTATCCAGTTTCTTAATCATTTCATTAGACATTGCGTCTGCATATACTCCATAGCTACTTAAAAGTGTTCCTTTAAGGCCATTTGTTGATTCAATAGCGTATAATATAGACATATCGGAAGGATTAGTCATTCCCTCAAAACGAAAAACTTCAACAATATTGAAATCTTCCGGTGCCAGAGACATATTGATGCCATCTTCTTTATGTACTTCCAGTGCGTGTGCGGTCAGATTGAAATCATAGGTAAAACCTCTTTCCTTCAAAGCCTCAAGAGTTTCTACGAGGGTATCCGGCTCATTGATGTCCTTGTCTTCTGGTTGTGAGCCATCCTGTGTCAAATTTGTTCCTTGTAAGTCCATAGCAATAGTTTTTAAAGATTAGCAAGACTATAATAGCCGGTGTGTATAAACCTTTGTCAGAGGTGGTATTAAGATGCCGTTTATTATAATAAGAAAAGTTTGAAATAGTATATTCCTATTATCCATTTGTCTTTTACATCGAAAAAATCATGCCGCTGTATCTAATGCATGTGCTATAAACCGGGACGTTTTCAACAATATACTCTTTATCTTGAATAAGATAGAAAACTGATGCTTTCATTTATCTAAATTACTGATTTGTAGTTATATATAAAACCGGAGTAATAAATAATTACAGCCAGATGTCAGAAAAAGTGAAAACATAATGAGGTTAAACTACCTCATTATGGAATAAAATGTAGAAATAGAAAATTTGAAATTTATGGCTTGTAAACCACACTTCCTGTATTATATGCAGCAAAGCAGCCAAGGCCGCCTTCAATGTTGTTATAGATCAGCGTGGGTTCAGAAAACGGGTTTTCGTTGCCGCTTAACTCCAGTGAGCGGTGATATTTAAAGTAGGTCGCGTCGGTATTTTCTATGTTAAAAGTAATTGCCAGTATTTTACTTTTAGGATAAACAACAAATCTGTTACCGTTGCCATAATCATATATTTGTACGGAAGGGAGCGTACTTCTGCCGATAGCTGAGGAGAAAATAGCTCCGTCCAGATTTGCATCGCTCTGGAAATCGTTTCGTCCAATGGTATCATCCCATCTGAAATTAAACCTGTTTGTAACGCGTTTTTCCTTGAAATTTGCAGCGTTCGTGCCGTCCGGAATACTATACTCAAGATCCACAGTGGCACGTATACGGTAATAATTGGTATCAACCGGAATATCCTGCCAGGTCATTTTAATCGTAAGTATCGTATCCTGGTCAAATCCGTTATTGGAATAAGTCGTATCGACCACGTACGTTTTTGCAACTGTTTGTTTAAGTGGCACTTTACAGGTAGAAGTTACAGTCCTTTTGCCATCGGAGACTATTAGGGTATAAGTTTTACCAGCCACGATCTCAAACTTTTCCTTCGTAATACTGTAAAGATTGGTAGCTGTATCAAAAGGAATAGTTGCTTTTTTGACACCATCAGAAATTCTGACCAATGCGTTTTTTATCGCGCCGGTACCAGCCTCAGATTCGCCAAACAACGGGATGGATTCTGTAACTGCGACAATGGTCCGCGACGCCTGGGGAGAAATGAATGACTGTACTACTAATTTGGATTGTATGTCAGGCAGATTATCCGGAGACACTTCTGTGACCAGCGAATCGCAGGCTGAAATACCTAGTATGAAAAACAGGATTACGAATTGAAACAGTTTCATAATTTACTTAAAACTTGAAGTTATAACTGAACGAAGGAAGTAAGGGGAAAAGGGAATACTTTTTCAGTGTGTTTTTCGTGGTTGTCGTCGTACCGTTTGTCACCTCATCTTCTGATATATCATAGAAAAATGGATTTCGCCGGTTGTAGACATTGTAAATTCCGAATTCCCATGTCCGTTCGTGCCTTTTCTTTTTCTTGCGAATCTGAAGGGCAATGTCCATCCTGTGAAATGCTTCTGCACGGAAACTGTTCTTGTCGCCATACTCGCTTACTCTCCGGCCCCGCAATTCGGTATTAATTGTTCCGTTCGGGTTAATCCGGCTCAGGAAATTATCGCTGTAACCGGTGTATTTAGAAATTGGTAAAGTAAGAGCATTTCCGGTTCCGTATACCCAGGTAGCCGATAATGTGATTCTTTTCCCGATTTCGTAGATGCCAACAACAGAAAGGTCGTGGCGCCGGTCATATTTTGGGTAAAATGTTTTGCCAAAATTGAGTTCAGGAAATTTCCATTTAGTCCACGATAAGGTGTAGCCAATCCAGCCCGAAAGTTTCCCTGTTTTTTTCTGGATCAGGAATTCCGTTCCGTATGACCACCCTTTTCCGGCTGTAACATTGTCTTCCCAGCTTAATTCATTGGCATTTTCTCCATTAATGCTCAAAAATGAAGATCCTTCTTTGTAATTGAGAATGTGGTTCATTTTCTTATAATAACCTTCCAGAGTCAGAGAAAGGGCTGGTCTTTCCAGATCTTTTGCAAAACCAATCGCAACCTGTCTGGACTGTTGTGGAGCAACGCGGTCGGTAGTTGGCACCCAAAGGTCGGTAGGCAGGCCGAGGCCGGTATTGGATAGTAAATGGACATATTGGTTCATCTGTGCATAAGATCCTTTGAAAGAAAAATCCTGTGCAAGGCGCAAAGCAGCAGAAAACCGGGGTTCAGGACGGATATAAGTTTTGGTTTCTGTCTGAAAAGAACTTAACCTGAATCCTGCATTCATTTTTAATGCGTCCATTGCCTGCCAGGTATCTTCAATATACAGTCCGGCTTCCAATGTATTAATTGGCTGAACTGAGCGCTTGATGGATGTATCAATAAAAGTACCGGCAATGGCCAGTGCGGATGGAATAAACTTATGAAAAGTAGCCTGTGCACCAAATTTTATGGCATGTTTGGTAGAAGGATAAAAGTCAAAATCAGTTTTAACGCCCAGATCCCGGATTCGTGAATCGTATTCCAGGCTAAACTCATCATTGTCAATTCCGGCATTGGTTTCATTTGAATAACTTGAAACCCCGAAATTGAAATTGCTGAAAATGAAAGAGGTATTGACAAACAATTTTTGGTTGAGCAGGTGATTCCAGCGCATGGTTGCCGTTGCATTTCCCCAGTCGAGCCCGGCTTTGGACACAGAAGTCGAACTGCTTTCATTGGCGTAAAATTTATCCCGGCCAAAATAGCCACTGATATAAAGTTTGTCTTTCTGGCCAAAATCGTAATTCATTTTTGCGTTCAGGTCATAAAAATAATAACCGGGCTTTACCTGATTGTCTTCACCTTTTTGTTGCTGAGCGATAAGAGGTTTGGCAAAAAAATCTATGTATGTACGCCTCCCTGATATGAGGAAAGATGATTTTTTAGTAATCGGCCCTTCCAAAGTCAGCCGGGAAGAAATAACACCGATTCCACCTTCACCATGCAGTTTGTCCTTGCTTCCTTCCTTCATATTCATTTCCAGTACCGACGATAAGCGGCCGCCATAACGAGCCGGAAAACCTCCCTTGGTTAGCTCCACACTTTTGAGTGCATCGCTGTTGAATATAGAAAAGAAACCAAAAAGGTGATTGGCATTGTACACAATGGCATCGTCAAGAATGATTAGGTTCTGGTCTGGCCCGCCGCCTCGTACATACAGGCCGGTTTGCCCTTCGGTTCCTTTTTGTACGCCTGGCATCAGCTGCAAAACACGAAGTACATCTTTTTCACCAAAAAAGGCAGGTATTTTTTTTATCTGTGATATTGGGATCTCAATCTGGCTCATCTGAGCCGACCTGCTTACGTAATCCTCTTCGCGACGCGCTGAAACAGTAACCTCTTCCAACTGATTAACTGTGGAAAGTATGATATTGAGCTGAATATCTTTAGACAAGCTTATCCGGTGTTCCGCTTTTTCATAACCTACAAAAGAATAATGAACCGTAGCTGAATCGGCAGCCGGTATGGTTAAGGAATAAAAACCATATGAATTGGTAACGGCACCGTAGGGTGTATCAGGGATGTATACATTTACACCCGGCAATTGCTCCAGGCTTCCTTTCTCCTTGATATATCCGCTGATGGTTATGCGTTGCTGGGCAGAAGCCAGTACTGAAATAAGCAGAAAAATGAGGGTAAAAATAACGTGCATATTTCATGTTGAGTTTAGTCTGTGTAAGTATCAGCAGACAATTGATTGTAAAAATAGTTTAATAGACCTGTGCGAATTAAATTAAAGTTATAGTAATAGTTTGTATATAATTGTATTTTAAGAAATAAGATCAAATGTTTATTTCTCTACATAACAAAAAGAATCAGCCACAGGATTTTTCCAATGACTGATTCATTTTTGAAAATAGAGTTACCTAATCCAACGATCAGTTGTAATTCATTTTTTCATTTCACTCATTTCAGACTTAACGCATTTTCTTCCATATTATTCCTTAACATTAAGCCGGAAGAAACACTGGCCAGAACCAGTTTAATCTCTTCTGAAACGTCTTTTTGCAACCAGACTTTTCCATTATTAATGGTGGAAACTGCACCAATAATTTTTCCGTTAAGTTGAAATTCATAGCCAAAGACAACAATAGAAATTACTGAACTGAAAAGAATTGTTTTGATTGAATTTTTAATTTTCATGGCTAACTATTTAGTTTCTAATGCTGTAAAGAAACGAAAACGGTCTGCATGGTTGGAAACACATAAAAAAACTGGCAGAAGTAACAGCTCCTGCCAGTTTTGAATAAAAAAATATCAGGTAAATAACGGAACTCTCACTCTGTGGATTTTCTGCATGGGCAAACCATCCACGTCTCCATGGTTCAGTTCATATTCCCGGTGTGCAACCAGTTCGCCGCTGCTTCCGGAAAAATCATAACCTTCTTTTGAATCAACTACTTCCGTATCCAGTGGTTGTCCGCTGCGGCTGGTTCCAAGCTTAATTCCTGTAACATGTTCGAGTTCCTGCTGAAAAGCCAGATTCAGTGAAATGTCATCCAGATGTCTAAATTCCAGTTTTTTCTCTCCCTTTACAGGATTAGGAGCTACCCTTTGCGGATTGCGCGTTGTACCAATCACTTTCCGTGTCGAGTTATGGATACGGGTCAGTTTTCCATCATTATCATAGGTCATCATTACCAGGCCGTGGTTATTATTAATGCTTTTAATATCCTTATGAGCCTGCCTGAAAATAACAGTTGTGTCGGTTACATATGCATCTTCTATTCTTCCGCTGCCATTGGTTGTTCCGCCCTGAGCTTTATCCACACGAACAGAATCATATACCAGATCAGCTCCCTGCTGGTCAAAATTAAGTTGTTTAATCGCATCTTCGGCTTTTGCAATGGCTTTGTCGGTGTCAAGGGCAGTCGTATTTTTATAATTCGCATCTCCCAATGTAGCTAACAGGCGACCGTCTTTATCAATAGTTAGTTGCTTATCTGAACCCTCCAAAATGATATTTCCATTCCGTTCAATAGCAAATGATTCGCGTTCTTTTTTTGAAAAACCCAGTTCGTTTGCCATTGATTTTATATAATTTTCATCAAAAATAGGTGCGCCAAAAAGGAGCACTTCCGGCTTTTTGGGTAATTCCTGACGGTTGGTAAGCTGGAAAACAGGCCTTTCAAATCCGCCCCAGCGCCACCAGTACCAGTTTTTGGCAACACCTCCCCATTCGAAGTAACGTTCGTTGAAAAGAATGTTCTGAGCTTCTTCTGGAGTAGAGCCCATCGCAGTAGCTGTCGGGATCTGGTTGTGTGATATCGCCCAGCTTGCATTCAGCCACGCTTCACTGAATTTCTGCCCTGCATTCCAGTTATTCCCAAAATAACGGCCATAATTAGGATTGTCCACGCTGTTAGACTGATAACCAAAAATCATCCTCAAACCCTGGTTCGAGTTATGCCACGTACTGATCGGACTTAACAGGTTTGGGTTAACATCTGCAACATCGGATACTTTTAGGGACTGGCATGTAGACCAGAATAAGTATTTCAATTGCTCATTGCCAATCACCATATTACTGGAAACTGCGTCAATCCGGTTATCCCAGTAACCGCCCAGCGGTGCATAAAACACGCCATTTCCGTCCATACCACCATGGCCGGAATGGTAAAAAACAACCACTGAATCCATACCATAAGTATCCAGCCAGTTGTCATAAGATTCCTCGTAACCCCATACCTGTACCCCGGAATCTGTAAACCAGAAATTTCCCTTGTTCCAGTTGCCATACCAATCCATAAATCCTTGCGCATCAGCATGTGTAAAGTTAAGCCTTCCTCTTTCGCCGATAGAAGGGAACTCCTGGATACTGTGTGCGCCGTACCTGTCCTCTGACTCACCAATATTTAATCCAAAGCTTCCCGCTTTTTCAGCAAAAGGTGATTTTCTTTCGATCAGTTTTAATTCCATTTTTTCCTAAATTACATGAGTGTTTTCCTGTTTCGTCGGAGCACTTTTACGCCTTCCTTTTCAAAGCCTGGCAGGATAGCTTTGGAGCTGATTAAAGAAGTTAACAGGCTCTTTTACCGCTCACTAAGTCAAAAGTACAGGCTCCTGTAATGTTCATTACATTTGTTGCGTATAACACACTTTAAAATCACAACATTATGAATAGTAACAACTTGGAGTCATTTTCAGGAACGATTGCCAATTTTGTGAGCTTTTTGGAAAAAAACAGGTACAGTTACAGTACTATTAAAGCTTATAAAAAAGCAGTCTGTTCATTTTTTGTTTCGACAGGAGCATCGCCGTCAACGGTCGGTGAAAGTGACCTAAAAGCTTATATTGAAGAAAAACAGTCTGAAAATATTTCGGAAGGCTTTCTGCGGCAAATGGTAAGTGCAATTAAACTGCTTTTTAGCGGGGTTTTTAAACGTGACCTGGAAACAGAACATCTGTACCAGCCGCAAAGAGAATATAAAGTACCTGAAGTACTCACGAAGAAAGAAATTAACAGGATTCTGGAAGCCACAGACAACCTCAAACACCGCGCGATATTAACCGGGCTTTACAGTGGCGGGCTCCGGTTAAGTGAAATAACCGGACTTGAAATTTCAGATATTGATTTTAAAAATATGCTGATTGTGATAAGAAGTGATTTTGGCCTGAAAGAAAGAGAGGTCATGCTTTCTATCCGGTTCCGGGATATATTACTGCAATATTTGAAAATGTATATGCCTAAAAAATGGTTGTTTGAGGGAAATCAATCAGCAAAACCTTATTCCAACAGAAGTGTACAGCAGGTATTTGCCAATGCCATAACCAGGGCAGGTATTGAAAAAAAAGTAAGTGTTCATACGCTGCGCCATAGTTTTGCTACACATCTGTTGGAAAGCGGTACTGATATTCATATTATCCAGGATTTTTTAGGCCATAGTTCTATAAAAACTACGAAAGTGTATCAGCAAATTGCGAAAGCAGATAAGCACAAAATACTCAGTCCTATGGACATGATTTAATATTCGAATATTACTTAACTCCTTTTACCTTCATTTTTAAACCATAAACAGCTGTTTCAGCGGTAATGAAAAGCAGGTCATTATCCTTTCCTCCAAAGCACAGGTTAGCTGTCCAGCCCTTATGTATCGGGAAGTGAGCGATTTTTTTCTCCTTTTTTGTCAAAAACCGTTACGCCGTCTCCGGTAATGTACAAGTTTCCTTCTGCATCCAGTATCATACCGTCCGATCCTTTGGACACAAAAAGTGTTTTATTCGTCAAAGACCCGTCTGCTGTTACATCATAAACATAGGTTTTGTCTGCACCTATATCTGCAACGTAGAGTTTTTTGCCATCTTTTGTTCCAATAATCCCATTAGGCTTTTTAAGCTGATTGTCTACACGAACAAGCTTTTTATGGTCCGGACTTAAATAATATACATGTTCGCCATCCTGCTGCATTTCCGGATCACGTTTCCAGTAATCTCTTTTGTAAAGCGGATCGGTCATATAAATTCCGCCTTTGGGGTCAATCCATAGATCATTCGGACCGTTTAATAATTTGCCATCATAGTCTTTTACCAAAACAATGGCTTTGCCTTTTTTGTCAAAAGACCAAACCTGGTTATCTTCATCCGCACAGGATACCAGATTCCCTTTTGCATCAAAATACATTCCGTTAGAACGACCTGCATGATCAGAAAAAGTGCTGAATTTACCCGTAACAGCATCCCAGCGAATGATTGTGTTATTGGGTTGGTCTGTAAAAAAAACATTTCCCTGCTTATCTGCCACAGGGCCTTCCGTAAATTTATATCCATCACCCAGTTTTTCAACTACCGCTCCGGAAGCTACAATCGATTTTGAATCCATAATCTGTGCTGACAATAATGCAGGTAAAAAAAGTAATACTAATGTTATTCTGGTAAAGTAAGTCCTGCTGAATTTTTTCATTTTTGGAAACTTAATTATGGGTTACTTAAAAAGCCTGCCAAAGGGCTTTTAATACTTGTTTATGTTGGAGGAGTTTTATTTGTTTTCTTTCAGCCTTAGTGCGACTAATTCAGTGATGTTGACTAATTTTTTGAAGTTAATTTCTTTGAGTCCGTTATACAGTACTTTGTCTCCGGTCCATAACGTGCCTTTTAGAAATTTAGTCAAAGCAACAAAATCTGTGTCATCAATATCAATTCCTTTTGTTAGTTGTTCAGCTGCTAACCAAGTTTTTAAAGGAAGTATTTCTTCATTGATAAATTTCAATCGTGAAAGAACCAAGGTATAAGAAACCTGAAGTTGTTCGTCTGATAGTTTTGATATTTTTTGAAGCTTTTTCCAGTGTTTTTGAATTTCATACCCCATATAATTACAGCTATAAAATTCAAAGTGTTTATCAGAGTTGAACAGAAGATCTCCAATTGTACTATTTGAATTCAGAAGGGCACTAAAAATAATATTGGTATCAACTATAATTTTCATTTAACAAAGCGGCTCCGATTTTTTGCCCACCAACCTTCTTTAACTTCCTGAGCTAAAATATCAATGTCCGATTGTTTGGCTTTCGATTTTGAAGTTGCTTCTTTGTAGGTGAGGTAATCTACCAAGCGCTGGAGGCCTTCAGTATCTACATATGAAGGAAGTCTTATAATGATTTCTTTGCTAGTTCTTTCGATTACCATAATACTGAACGTTTATTAAGTCGAAGTTACATATTTCTTTTATACTGTCAACGATTACTAAAAATGCTACAAACAGGTTGTACCTATGGCACATTCATACTAATAAAATAATCAGTCTTTCTCAACCAAAGAAAGCCATTCCCTGATCACATTTTGCAATAACTTTTCTCTCGATTTTACATCATCCAAATCCTTGAAAATCACCGTTCTTCTCCCATCCTCATAATCTCCTTCCAACAATTCTGCCGTATTTTTTACTTTTGCACCACTTGGAAAGACCAGCATGATTTTCCCTTTGTGAATATTCATTACTGCGATTTCCCTTTTATATTCCTTCTGGGTCAAATGGTTTCATTTCTCCGGTGTAATAGAAACTCGGATTATTCCATTTGATCCGTTCTGCAATTTCCTGATCTGTATTCAAAATGATTTTTCGGATGGTTTCAACTGCTTCCCGTATCTCAGCATGAAGTTTTTGAATGTGTACGGAAACCTGTTCCTTATCCGAAGGCTTTTTGGATTTTTGTATCTCCTTCTTTTTAACCTTGGTTTCCGGTTTTTCCAGATTCTTTTCAATCCTGTATTTTGTAATTCGTGCGATCAGATCCAATGGAAGCGGCTGGTCTATCGGAAACTGTACCGAACCTTTTGCACCTTTATATCCGGATAACTCTTCCTTGAACTCCTCCAATCCCTGCGGCGCCGGATAAAAGCCGATATGGTTTTTATATCCTGCAAAATGAACCAGATTCCCGTTTAAAATTAAAGTCGGGATTCCGTATTTAATTGCCTCCTCTGCATCTGGTGCAGCTTTTCTGATTTCATGCCTTACCTGTTCCAAAAGCTTTTGGGTTTCTTCCGGAAAGCCGGCAATGTAGTTATCGACATCAGGATTGTTCTTTGTCATGGTATTTTTAGCAATGCACGTATAAAATATTTACAGATTTTCAATATTACCCAATCCGGCTTTAGAAAATTGTTTTAATTTACACAAGATTAAGTATTTACAATTAAAGATTCAATAACTCCAGGGTGATAAACTATATTACTGAAAACAAACCTTGCTAACCTTGCACTTATTGGCACAATCAGCTGTTTTTGTATTATGTATGAAAGGAAAATACCCATCACATTGAATTGCGGGCTCGACCTGATCGGCGAGGTGCTGTATGGTAAATGGAAAATAAGGCTGCTTTATTTTATTTGGGAAGGGCATAAACGGCCAAGCGAGCTGCAACGCAAAATTCCTGATGCAACACGGCGGGTATTGAATATGCAGTTGAACCAGCTTGAAGAACACGGGCTGATTACCAGAGAGATATTTCCGGTACTTCCGCCCAAAGTCGAATTCAGCCTGACTACTTTGGGAGAAAGTTTGATACCGGTTATTAATGCAATGGGAAACTGGGCAGATGAACATCAGGACCACCTTCGCAGCGTAATTGAAAAGCGTGTTGATGCAGATTTTGTGGAAATCAGCCGGTGATTTTCAGGGAATTGATTGTATTATTTTCAATTCCAAAATTATAATTTAAAGTAACCGGACTGCCGTCAAACGTTCCTGAAACCAATACTGTGGCAACAGTTTTTTTGCCTGTATCTACGATCTCAACAAGTTTAACTTTTGTCTTGTACGCTGTATTTGCTGCTTCATTCCATTGTCTGATCGCTTTTATTCCCTGATGTGTTTTTCCTTCATCATATACTTTTGCATCTTCTGAAAAGTTACTTGCAAATGTTTGGCTGTTATGTTCGTTTTGCGCTGTAAACAGGTCTTCTATTACTTTTGGAATATCCATTTTAAAAAATTAGAAGTTACTTAAATGGTTGGAATTGTGCCGCCGTCGATAATATATTCCGTTCCGCTTAGATAACCTGCTCGTTGTGAAACCAGAAAACCCACAAGTTCTGCTACTTCCTCCGGTTTGGCCGGACGTCCCATACGAATTCCGCCCAGTGAATCCATAATGCCCTGTATTGCTTGATCCTTGGTAATTCCTGCACTTTCTGCCAGCCGTTCGGCCATTCTTTCAGCAGAGGTTGTTTTTATAAATCCCGGAGAAACCGTTAAAACGCGCACACCCTTGGACGAAACTTCATTGGCTAAACCTTTGCTATAATTGATCAAACCAGCTTTTGCGGCTGCATAAGGCAATGTAGATTCATACAGAGGCATTTTTCCCTGAATGGATGCAATATGAATAATTACACCTGACGCCTTTGCAAGCATATAAGGCAATAGTCCTCTGTCGAGCCGTACAGGCGCGAGCAAATTGGTTTGCAAACTGTTTTCCCAGTCATTGTCCGTTAACACAGAGAAACCTCCGCCCGGTGTTTCCGAGCCACCAAGATTGTTGATCAGAATATCCACGCCGCCATATTGTGTTTTTATTTCCGCAATGACTTTTTCTGTTCCTTCGGATTTACTCAAATCAGCGGCTATGAAGTGAAGAGCGTCATCCCAAACGTCGGGTTTGTTCCTTGCTGTGATAATCACTTGTGCACCAGCCTTAGCCAGTCTTTCAGCAATAGCCTTTCCGGCGCCTTTTGTACCACCTGTTACAAGCGCAATTTTTCCTGAAAGTTCGTTATCGAAATTGAATTGTTGTTCCATTTTTTTGAATTGTTTCAACAAAATTCAGGCAAATGTTTACCTCAAACAAGTATGGAAAAACGATTCAGATAGGGATTAATTTATCCTTGGGGCCTTGAATTTTTTTACTTTCTGATTAAAGGCACCTGCAAATTAGTCGGTCGGTTTTCTGGCTTGTCAAATGCACGGCCATCTACGTTTTTGCTTCCATTGAAAAACAGGTTGTCATAAACATATATGAGGTCATAATCCACATATGTTTCTCCTTCTACAAGGCTAAAAGCTGGAAATCCTTTTTTCAACAGGTTTTGTGCAATGTTCACTTCCCATTTGTCCAGCCCGGATGCTGGTAACTTGTTAATAGCATCTGCAAATCCCTGAATAAGCGGAGTTGCTTCATATATTTCATCGGCAACGTAATCCACTTTGTAAGCGCCTGGCGTAAGTGGATGTTCATCTTGCCAAACAATATGTCCCTTAATATGGATTTTCACCAATGGTACTTTACCATTTGGATCTGCATAATTGATAACGGTACATTCGAATACGTCACCCGGCGTATAGTTGAACGCTCTTGAACAATAAAATGGCTGCAAGTCTCCTGCTGCTGACTTGGTAACACTTGGACGGACTTCGGTAGTGATACTTACCCATTCTGCCTGGATAAATGCTTTGGTTTCTTCTATGGTCATGATTTTGGATTTATTAAAACAAAATTCTAACCTTTGTCTCGATACTACAAGTAGTCAGTATATTGCTTCGTAGTACATTATTATAGACTAATGGATAATCACCGCAAAAACAAAGATTTTAATCCAAATAACTGTCCAGTTACACATTGCCTGAACCGGATAGGAGGGAAGTGGAAGCCGCTGATTATTTATGCGGTAAGCAAAAATGTCAACCGTTTTAGCAAACTTCAAAAGGCATTACCGGTAATCAGCAAGCAAATGCTGGTAAACCAATTAAGAGAATTGGAAGAAGATGGGATTTTAGAACGAACAATTTATGCCGAAATTCCGCCGCGGGTTGAGTATAAAATTACGGAGTATGGCGAGTCGTTGATGCCGGTTATTAATGTTTTGCAGGATTGGGGGTTATGGGATTTGGAGAGGGTTGGTGAAAATCGATATTAATCCACAAATTTTTCAATTGAGAATTTCGATCTGCCTTTTTTGACAAACATCTTCGAAGTCGTTATTGTTAAAGGTGGCTAGGTAATTCACTTTCACATTGATGTCCTTCAAAATTTCTCGAATTACGCTGTCAGTGAGACTGTAAGTGTGACCTAATCTATTTTGAATAAAGACTTCCCTAAATGCATTTTCTTTATATTCTGTGTCATCGAGAAGGAGAACTTCTGGTTTTCGGATAAACTCTTCCAAATAAAGAAGAAGCTTTCTGCGTCTTGTTAGATGTGTTGAGATTGTTTCATAAAGACAAGGCCATGGAAGTATTATTTGGTATCCTTCAATCAGTTCTGCAATAGTGTTAGACATTTCATGATATTGATCGTTTGGATCAATGAGGCCTAACCAAAAACAAGAGTCTGTTAAAACTATCTTCGCCATACTAATTATCCTCCTCGGTCGCTTGTCCCTTAGTCGCATAACCTTCCCAGGGAGCTCTCTTTCTTCCTCCGAAAAGAAATTTTCCCTTGATTAAGTTAGTATTAGTATCAATATAGACGACATAAATTCTATCAGTTTTAGCAACCTTTAAACATTTTTGAATTTCTTGAGTCAAAGAATCAATGAAGTCGGTTCCATAATCCTTTTTGAAAAAAGCAATGCTGTCACCACACTCCTTCGCTTCAACCGAATCCAAAAAAGTATATAATCCTGTATAATCGCCCTTGATTCCTAGGTCATACGACAGCCAAAAGGCTTTTTTTGTGCCCATAATTTTAATGATTTTCTGACTTAGTTGTCAAGATTCTTTTGTAATTGTACAATTTTAACTTATTAAGGCGTCGTTTACAAATTTCTTGCATAACCTTATTTAAACGAATCTACTGAAATTTATTTTACTAAACTTCTTTAGAACGAACTAGGAGACAAAGATAATTCTTCTTCTTTTGGTAACGAGCCCTTTACATTAATAACGTTTAGCTCGTTTATATTCTTTTATAAATCCTAACTTCGACTAATTTTGACAATAATCATACCAAGTTTCACTCCCCGCTCGCCCGAATCACCATATTCACCAAATCCCCCAACTTTTTCCCATCCATCCACCTAGTCACAATCACCAGATCATGTGCATTGTCTATGATCATGTAATTACCACCAAAACCATTGGCGTAATAAAGGTTAGCAGGAGCATTGGTGATTGCATTGTCGGAATTGATCCACCATAAGTAGCCGTAGGCTTTGTTGGCTGACGAAGGTTGATGCACGGAATTAACCCATTTTTTGGACAGAATTTGTTTGTCTTTCCATTTGCCTTTTCTGAGAAATAGTAGCCCGTAGCGCGCCTGATCGAGCGTATTGATGAATAATCCGCCACCAAAATGACCGCCACCACTTACAGATTGCGTCATAACGCCGTCAATATTTACAAAGGAGTTATCGTAACCATACCAGCGCCAGGTGGTAGATGCACCAATCGGATCCTGGATTTTTTCTTTGAGTACGACCGGCAACGGTTTTCGCCAAACTTGCAATAACGAATAAGCCAGCAAATTAACTCTCACATCATTATATTCAAAGTTAGTACCGGGTTCGAGCAATTTCCTGTTACGCCAATCGTCGATATTACCATCTTTTGGCGGACGATCTGCCCAGTCGTATTGTGTGAACAGATTGCCCGACCAATCCGAGCTTTGTGTCAGTAAATGGTCCCAGGTTATTTTGGCATTATGTGCTCCTTCAAAAGTTTCGTCCCAAACATATTTGTTTACTTTGTCATGCACATTTTTGATTAATCCGTCATCAAGCGCCAATCCGGCGATGCTGGATAAATAGCTCTTGGTAACGCTGAAAGTCATATCAACTCTTTCCACATCTCCCCATTGCGCGACGATATACCCATTTTTGATTACCAATCCTGCCGGACCTCCGCGTTTTTTTGTTGGGCCAAGAATCTGATAGTAAGGCTCTCGCTGGTAAGATTTCAAATTGGCAATCCGAAGATCGCGATCGACATCATTCTCATTGTGCAACGCAATATTCACGGCGCTGTCCAGCCACTGCTTGTTCATTTTTAGTTCGGCCGGTGCTTTCGTCTTCCAGGTGGAATCAGGAAAATAGACAGATTGAGCGGATGCTAATCAGAAGGAACAGAAATGCAGAGGAGAATAGGAATAAAGTTTTAGTTTTGAGCATACAGAAGGACTTTGGAGATAAGGCAGCGTAAACTTTTCGTTTATCCAATATAGTAATAAGGAAGTGAATCTGTTATCGAATACTCCTAAGTCCCTTTTTTCTTCATTTTTAAAAACTGATAATTACGGTGTCCTGCCAAAGAAACATCGAGCTTTTCCAGAAGCCTTTTGTCTTTAAATGCATACCAGTTGCTCTTCAACAAATAAAGGCTCACATAAGATTTGGGATGCGTGAGGATAAATTCGCCGGTCTTTTCAATAAAGGCCTTATACTCAATCGCTTTCTGTTCAGTCCAGTAATTCAAACTGTCCGTTTTGGCCTGCTTGCGGGAGCGGCTCTCTTCTGCCGAATATTGTGCTAATTTCTTATCCGAAGGACGCTGAATTGTAGATTGAAATACTTGCCAGTCCGGATTACTTTTTGAATTAATAACCACAGACTTTGAAACATCATTGGTATCGAGCCGTATTACCGTTCCCGGTTCCAGGAAAAAGGACAATGATCCTTTCATTTTTGAAACATTCAATTCATACAAATCAGGCAACAGATCTGGTGACATTTGCAGCCCAACGGGATATTCGTTCAGTTTTATTGAATGGACGGTAGAAGCAAATACGCGCTCGCGGGTCAGAAGAATAGCTTTTCTGCCTTTCAATGGTGTTGGTGCTGTAATTTGAAATTCAACGTTTTGCGAGAACGTAGAACCGCTTGACAGCCAAAATGAAAATAAGAAAATGAAATGGCCACGAAGGCAGAAAGACACGAATTGCTTCATCTTATACTATTATTTGTGTCTTAGAGTCTTTGTGGTTCGCCAAGCAGTGGCAAAGAACCTACCTTCCTTTTGATTTAATAACTTCATCTATATTATTTAATAATGATTGCGAGCCGGTTGTGTCCTGCAACAATTGCCAGATCATAATACCACCAGCCTTTTCCAGCGCTAATGAAGTCTTTTTTCTGATTGTTGGAATGCCATTATAGTAAATCATACCATCATTTACACTTTTTTCATCCGCCTGAGCAGCATTTGGATATTGAATTAACAGGTTTTTCCATGAAATACTTTCGGGTGCAGTTCCGCCAAAACCGTATCCATAAAACGGAACGCCAAGACTTAATTTTTCTTTTGCAATTCCTCTTGTTTTTGTCCAGTATTCCAAATCTTCCACAGCCATCTCATAGGGTGCATGCGGGCCAGTTCTGGACGGGTTCCATGGACCGGTTTTGTCATATGACATAATATTTATGAAGTCGAAATGTGCCAGAGCTTTATCAGTGAACTGATCTTTATAAACCGTAGCAATAGCAGCGGTTATCATTTTGTTCTTTTGTTTCAGAGCAGATGACAGGTCAATGACAAAATTCTCATAATTGGTATCAATCAGTCCACCTTCCAGATCCACATCAATTCCATCCAGATTATTATTGACTGCCAATTCAACGAGACCAGATATGATTTTTGTCTTTTTTTCTCCTGTCAAAAACCTGGGATAATAAGCAGGAGCACTGCCGCCTCCAATGGATACCAGGATTTTCACGCCTTTTGTATGTGCTATATCCGCAACAGTTTTCAGGTTTTCAGTTCCGGTAAGTCTGCCCAAAGAATCCGGATTAATAAAGGCAATATAGAGATAGGTGATTTTGTTGTAATCGATAGAATTGGCAGAAGTAATTATATTTTCCCGGCCCGGAAGGTAGCCAATTACCCTGAATTTTGTTTTTGAAACATTAGCGTTATCAACAATAACGGATTTTTTGCTACAGCCCGAAAATACCGGCAAAATCCCAACCAGAATGAAAATCAATAAGAGATAAAGGTTGTTATTTTTAGCCATCCTGTTTATCGTACTTTCATTTTGTTGACTTCATCAATCGTTAATATCCTGTAAGTTACACCTAATCTTTTTGCATTTTCTTCAACGGTCTGCTCAAATCCCGCTTCTTTGCGGCGTTTGTTTACATTTTCGGGATCAATTATTGGCCAGATAATCCATGTCCATTCAGCTTTTTTAGTTTCTTTATTTACAGCACTGAAACCGCTTGCCTGTGTTCCATAAATCTGTTCTTTTTCGTTCTGCATCAAAGAACGGTCCTGCATCATGGCGTATAATTTAAATGGAAGCTGTTTTTCCTGAGCCGCTTTTTCTACCAATGGCAGATACTGGTCAATTTTTTCGGAATGTTGAATTACATAAAAAACTGCTTCGTTAGCGGGAGAACCCACAATGGATTCTCCGGGATAACCATATTGCTTTACAATTGCCTCAATCCTTTTCATATTCGATTCATCCACATCAGATTGAAAAGTCCAGAGGCGATTGGATAAATTTTCCTTCGGCACATTGTAAATTTTTGAAAGAGAGTCCGCTTTTTTGGGCTGCTGTGCTATTGACATTAATTCCCGGTATTTCTGGTCAAGTACGTAAATACTATCCAGTTCTTTTTTTAGCTGCACATTAATATTTTGCGCCGGTGCTGAAAAGCTGATAACCGCAAAAAGAATTAATGAAAAAGTGATTTTCATAATTTAAATAAACGGGAAATGTGTGTCTTAACCCTGCTAAGATTTATTAATAAAAACTTTTGCTCCGCCTTTTCGAAGGGATTCATAAACGGCGTCAACCACGATCATATCTTTTAACCCTTCCTGGCCGGTCACATTCGGATCAGGCTTGTTGTTGAGTATACTTTCCGCAATGCCATCCATCTGATACGCCTGGTGATTTACATCAGGCTGATCTATCGGGCCGAGATGTGTAACTCCTTTAATTGGTCCATAACCAAATGCCGGGTTCAGTTCAGCCCAGCCTTTTTCTCCCATTAGTTTCAAATTTTCCACATGGTTGAAATTGTAAGTACAGCCGCAATTTGCAATAATTCCACTCGGAAATCCTAACTGAAAAGTAACAGTTTCGTCCACATCTTTAAATTTGACTGTATCTGTCTTGCTTTCCTGGGCAGTCACCCATATTGGCTCTTCACCAGTGCAATACCGTGCCCCATTTAGTGAATAAACCCCTACATCCATCATGGCACCGCCACCAGCCAACGCTTTTTTAAGCCTCCATTGCGTAGGATCGCCTATTTTAAAACCAGCATAGTTGTTAACATGCATAACTTTGCCGAATTCTCCGGCTTCACGCATCCGGATCAATTCACGCGTATGTGGTTCGAAATGTAGCCGGTAACCAATATAAAACTTAACGCCTGCTTTTGCACAGGCATCAATCATTTCTTTTGCCTGTTTGGCATTGTCAGCAATCGGTTTCTCACAGATAACGTGTTTGCCTGCGGCTGCAACTTGTAATACGTGCTTGTGATGCAGTGAATTTGGTGTAATGACATAGACAAGATCAATATCCGGATTGTCTTTTAACTGACTGATGTTTTCGTAGTTATAAACATTTTTGTCAGGAATTCCGTATTGTTTTTTCCAGGTTTCAACTTTGGAAGGAGTGCCGGAAATGACTCCTGTAATCTTTGCAAGTTTACATTCCTGCATGCCTTTGGCAACAATATTGGCGTAACCGCCCAATCCCATGATGGCTACTCTTAATTGTTTATCCTGTTTACCATCTGAGTTGGTACTACAAGAAAGGGCAGGCAAACCGGATAGGGCAGTAACGCCAATACCCAGGGAAACTTTTTGCAGAAAATCACGACGGGAATTCATAGAACAGATGGTTAAATAAGTGGTTTTGGGATAAACTAAAAAGATACAACGGTTACAAATCTCCTTATCAATATGCTATATAAACAAAAATGGCTCCTGGTAATCAGGAGCCATTCGGTTTTAAGTTTATATTGTAAAATCTTATTTGATCTCCAAAACCCTTTCGGTTTTTTGTTCTGACAATTCGAAAGATTTGACTTGTTTCTCACCTTTGCTGGTCACTTCAATTTCATATTTACCGGCTACCAGTTCGTCTACATTCAAAATACGGCCGAATTTTTGCTGGTTTTTATTAATTGTTTCGCGGTACACTACATCACCTGCTTCGTTTTTAAGTAAAAGCGTTGTTGAAGCATCGGTACTTACTTTATCTACCAATACATTGATCTTACCGCTTTTTGTGGTGTAAATACCAGTACCGAAACCGGCAGATTTTTTAACTTCTTTATCTTCTGCATTGGCATTGAAAGCAGCAGCAATAAGAGCAAAGGCAACAGCGAAAGTTTTGATTGAATTTTTCATGGCATGTTATATTTTATGTCTGGTTGTTTATCTAAAAGAACATGACAAATGTAAGTGTTATGAAAGGTACTATGTATTACAAAGTACACGAATGGTAACAGTCCGGTGACGAGTGGTGGGAAAGTGGTTTGAGTTATTTAGCGGTTGGTTTGGAAGGGCGTTGTAAAAGTGAACCTATAGAAATCCTGGGAGGCAGCACCTATTGTAAATCGGTGTAAGTGGAAAATTTGAAGATGAATTTTATTCTATAGATTCTTAGACTAAGGAAGTTGGAACAATACTTTGAGCTTAATATTAAGCTCAGTCAAATCAATTTGTGATAATTTTCCCAGCAGTCCTTTTGCAAGATTTTTGTCTAGTGTGGCAATTTTACTTGTACGGATTAGGGATTGTTTTTTCAACCCATTGGTGATATTGGGTGAAAATAGTATATCAGTCGATTCTTGCCAACCAATTTGAGTTGTTATGAAACAAGCGGTAAAATCAAGACTTGTATCCGCAAGTATTACTGCGGGGCGGAGTTTACTGCCACTTAAATCTGTAAATGGGAAGGGTATAAGAATTATGTCACCTTTCGGCATTATAAATTTCTTTTAAGTCATATACAGAATACATGTCTTCTTTTTCATTTAAAAAATTAAAACTTTGACTGATAGAAGCTAATTTTTGAATTCCATCTAAAAGTTGCTGTTCTTCATAGCGCTTAATTAAAAAATCAGCAAACACAGAAATTTCCTCCGCCTTGTCTTCCGGGAGCTGATGAATAGCTTTTATAGTTCGTTCAATAATTATTTCTCTGGTCATGTTCTCAATGTTATTGATCAAATTTAATGATTTTTGACAAAAAGATTTGATGGATAAATTTAAGCTTATTATTCGAACCAAAAAAAGCCTCTGATTTCTCAGAAGCTTCATCTATTGAAATTTATATTGTAAAATCTTATTTGATCTCCAAAACCCTTTCGGTTTTTTGTTCTGACAATTCGAAAGATTTGACTTGTTTCTCACCTTTGCTGGTCACTTCAATTTCATATTTACCGGCTACCAGTTCGTCTACATTCAAAATACGGCCGAATTTTTGCTGGTTTTTGTTGATAGTTTCGCGGTACACTACGTCACCCGCTTCGTTTTTAAGTAAGAGTGTAGTGGAAGCATCAGTACTTACTTTATCTACCAATACATTGATTTTACCGCTTTTTGTGGTGTAAATACCAGTTCCGAAACCGGCAGATTTTTTAACTTCTTTATCTTCTGCATTGGCATTGAAAGCAGCAGCAATAAGAGCAAAGGCAACAGCGAAAGTTTTGATTGAATTTTTCATGGCATGTTATACTTTATGTCTGGTTGTTTATCTAAAAGAACATGACAAATGTAAGTGTTATGAAAGGTACTATGTATTACAAAGTACACGAATGGTAACAGTCCGGTGACGAGTGGCAGGAAATTGGTTTGAGTTATTTAGCGGTTAGTTTCGAAGGGCGTTGTAAAGAGGAAAGCCCGTCCAAATCGCATATAGAAGTTAGTGACACTGCAAAATGCACTTAAAAAAATGTTGTAAGCATGCACAAATTGTAGCCACAGATTTTAATCTATGGAAATGAAAACGATACAATATTAAAATGAATTTTATTCTTTTTCTACAAAATCCATGTCCTTTGTGAATGTTTCTTCAATAAAATATAAAGCAAGCAAAGCAACAGCACTGGTAGTAACGCCTATAAGTAACCCGCTTTGAATCACTCCTATACCAGGTTTAAACTGAACAAATAATGCCGCCAACGGAATAGTTGCACCACGTACAAAATTTGGAACGGTAGTCGCTACCGTTGCGCGAAGATTGGTGCCGAATAATTCAGCGGCAATAGTGATAAATAATGTCCAGTAACCATTACAGAAGCCGAGCAGCGCACATAAAATATAGAAGGAAAACAAATCGGTGATCGGGATCATCAAATACCCTACTACCATAACAAGGGAAAAGATGATAAATAAGCCGATTACTTTCTTTCTGCTTTTTAAATACTGGCTTAACAAGCCACTGACGATATCACCAAAAACCTGTCCTGAAAATGCAATCATGACTGCTTTTCCAGCATTAATTCCTTCAATTCCTTTTGCTAAACCGAATTCAGGAGAGAATGTGATGAGGATTCCAACTACAAACCAGATGGGTAAGCCAATCAAAATTGCCATTAGATATTTGGAAAGCCGTTTCCAGTTAGTAAGGATCATGAGGATGTTTCCACGGTCAACAGATTTCTCTTTTACTTTATCAAAAATTCCTGATTCAAAAACATTAAATCTTAATACCAGAAGAATAAGCCCCATACCGCCTCCAACAAAATAAGAGATCCGCCATGCAAACATATCTGCTACAAAATAAGCAAGAATGGCTCCCAAAACGCCAAGCGTTGCCACCAGCGTAGTTCCATATCCGCGGATTTCTTTTGGAAGAACTTCAGTTACCAGCGTAATCCCTGCCCCCAATTCTCCTGCAAGGCCAACGCCTGCGATAAAGCGTAGTATGGCATATTGATCCAGAGATGTTACAAAACCATTACCAATATTGGCAACGGAATACATAATGATAGAACCGAATAAAACTGAAAGCCTGCCTTTTTTGTCTGCAATAATTCCCCAAAGAACCCCACCAATGAGCATTCCGGCCATCTGATAATTTAGTAGCGTAATTCCTTCTGTCAATAATTGATCATTTGGAACTCCCAAAGCTTTCAAACTGGGAACACGTACGACACTAAATAAAAACAGGTCGTACATATCGACCAGATAACCCAGTGCAGCCACGATAACCGGCACCTGTAAAAGTTGCGAAAGCAAAGACGGACGCGATTCAGAAGTGATGGACATCGGTTGGCTGTGAGCTATCAGCCATTAGCTTCTAGCTTCGTTTAAAGTGAATATTATTGAAAGGTTATCAATAACTTTTTTACAAATCTTACAGTTGCAATAGTGTCATTAAGTTATCTGGTCATTCAAATTAACTGGTGCCAGAGCCAAAAAAAGCTAATAGCTAAAGGTCAGAAGCTAACAGCCAATTAAAGTCTCCCGATTTGCATTCCTCCATCAACACCAATTACCTGTCCGGTAGAGTAGGGGAAATCACCTCTGGTGAGTGAGGCTACTGCTTTTCCTACATCTTCCGGGGTTCCCCAACGAGGCTGCAATGCAATGCCGTTTTGAAACAGATTATCGTACTTTTCCTGCACTTTGGAAGTCATGTCGGTGGAAACAATACCCGGCCTTATTTCATAAACAGGAATATTATATTCGGCCAAACGGACGGCAAACAGCAGATTGGTCATGGCAAGCCCTGCTTTTGAAATACAGTATTCACCCCGGTTAATGGATACAACAGTGGCTGAAATGGATGTAACAAAAATAATTGCGGCTTCAAAAGCATAATTATTTTGCTTGGTATGCGCCATGCGTTTAGCAATAGCTTGTGTCAGGAAAAACGGTCCTTCCAGATTTGTTGTTAAAACTTCCTGGTAATTATCGACCGTAGTTTCCAAAATATCCAGTCTTACCCGTGGTGCAATACCTGCGTTATTAACGAGGACATTAATCTGGCCAAAAACCGAATAGACCTTTTCAACAATAGCTTCCCTGTCTTCAGCATTGGCAATATTTCCCTGGCAATAAAGGACTTCTGCTCCAAGTTGGCGTAGTTCGTCTAATGCTTCAGCAGCACCTGATTCATCACGAACGCCATTGATTGCCAGATTATAGCCTTCTTTCGCCAAAGCTTTTGCAATACCAAATCCAATTCCCCGGCTCCCTCCGGTAATTAATGCCACTTTTTTTACTTCCATAATGAATATTTTACCACGGATACTTTTTTATGCCACTAATGCACGAATTTTCACTGATAGTTTTGTGATTTTCGGATATTAGTATCTATTAGTGTATTCGTGGCATTTACTTTTAAACTTATCTCGAATAAAATTTAGCGGTAATTACCTTGCTTACAATTCTTCAATATTTACCCATTGACGTTTTTCCCAGCTTTCTATTCCCTTTTCTGCCAGTTGCACACCACGTGCTCCGGCTTTGAGATCCCATGGAAAAGGGGTGTCTTTGACTATATGTTTTAAAAATAATTCCCACTGAGCTTTGAATGCATTGTCGAAATTCTCTTGTTCAGGTACCTTTGACCAACCATCAAAGAAGGGGATCGGTTGGGCAATATCAGGATTCCAGACAGGTTTGGGTGTATTGCCGTAATGCTGAATATAACATTCCCGCAACCCGGCAACGGCAGAACCTTTTGTGCCGTCAACCTGTAAAGTCAGCAGGTCATCACGCCGGACCCGAACCGTCCAGGAAGAATTGAACTGTGCAATCACGTCGTCTTCTAATTCAAAAGTTGCGTAACATGCATCATCTGCGGTGCACTGGTATAGTTTCCCATTCTCATCGATTCGTTCCGGAATATGTGTGGCACCCAGGCAGGATACTGCTTTTACCTTTCCAAAAAGATTATCCAGGACATATCGCCAATGACAAAGCATATCCACAATAATTCCCCCATCGTCTTCTTTGCGGTAGTTCCATGAAGGACGTTGTGCAGGAACACTATGCCCCTCAAAAACCCAATAACCAAACTCGCCACGAACGGAAAGGATTTTTCCAAAGAAACCACTTTCCATTAATCGTTTCAATTTTAGCATTCCCGGCAACCAGAGTTTATCCTGAACCACACCATTTTTGAGCCCGGCTGCCGTGGCAAGCTCATACAGTTCCAATGCTTCTTCGGTAGTGGTTCCCGTAGGTTTTTCACAGTAAATATGCTTTCCTGCCAAGATTGCCTTCTTTACAGCCGGCGCTCTCCGGCCGGTAACCTGCGCATCGAAGTAAACCTGATACTGTGGATCGGCTAACACAGAGTCCAGGTCAGTCGTATATTTCGTAACGCCCGACTGTTTGCACAATGCCTGCAATTTGCTTTCGTTGCGACCCACCAGAATAGGGTCAGGCATTATTACTTCGTCAGCAGAAATTTTTACACCACCCTGTTCGATAATTGCCTTGATCGAGCGAAGCAAATGCTGGTTTGTCCCCATACGGCCGGTTACGCCGTTCATGATAATACCAATTGTATGTGTTGTCATATTTTTAGCTGTTAGCTGGCCGTTAAAGGAAACATTACCGCGAGGCTGGTTTTATCAATTAATATGTATGTTGCGTAACTACGGCACGCGTTGGATCTTTGTATTGCAATTATTCTACAAACAGGTTGCTCCTATGGAGTATTTTAAGATAGCGCCAGGTTCTTGCCGGGTGATTATTTTTAAAGGCCTGCGGCCGACCAAATTTTTTATCAGCATAATCAACCTTAAACCTTTTCCAAAAATGCCGTGGTAATTTCTTTTAAAAACAAATGCTGATCCTTCGCCCAATGAATATTTGAAAATATTTCCACTTCGCAGAAGCCATTAAAGCCAGTTGCTTCTACCCAGCTACGAATTTTTTCAGGTCAATACAACCTTCTCCCATTAATCCACGGTCGTTAAGGAGGTCGATCGTATTGACTTTCCAGTCGCAAACATGGTAAGCGAATAAGTTTCCGTGAGCGCCGCATCTGGCTATTTCTTTTTCCAGATTTGCATCCCACCAGAGGTGATAAACATCCACTGCCACACCAACAAAGCCAGATTGGAAGGATTCTGCCATATCATTGGCTTGTGATAATGTATTTATGGCAGAACGATCGGCAGCATACATTGGATGTAAAGGTTCTATCGCCAGTTTTACATTCAGTTTTTCTGCTAATGGTAAAATAGCTTCAATTCCTTCCCTTATTTGCCCGCGCGATTTTTCCATGGACTGATCCGGCGACGCGCCGCAAACCAGTACAATCATAGGAGCACCAAGAGCGGCAGCTTCTTCAAGTAATTTTTTATTATGATCAATTGCCTGAGCTCGTCCTGCGCTGCTGGTATGAGGAAAAAAGCCACCACGGACATAAGAAACAATTTCCAAACCGGCTTTCCTGATGATTTCTCCTGCCCGATGCGGACCAATTCCTTCGGTCGCACCCTGCCAAACGCTAATACCTTTTACACCAGCTGCGGCATAATTTTCCACTGCCTCCGGCAAGCCCCAAGGTTTGGTTGTAATAGTATGTATACAGCAGCGATCGAGGTTCATTCTTAATTGAAATTATTAATGGTTAATGGCGGTGTATTTAATTTTCCTTCTAAGTTTTAATCTTAATAATAATGAGATGTTCTCAATGGCCTGGCAAGTGTTTTATTGATAATTTTTATGGAAATTGAAATAGTGGCTGGTTGTCGTCATGACTTTGCAAAATCTGATATATTCAGATACAAGTGTCATTAACAATTAACCATCAATAATTATCTAACCGCTCCCAGATAAGAATAATATGGCAATCCTTTATTGATCCGGTGCAGGTACAGCGCAACCTCTCTTGCATGATAATCCCCCCACATACTTGATTCACCATTTGGAATTTTTTGCCTTGCCGTAATATGATCCCAGCCATTTGGACGGTGATAGATAGAATGCAGGATCAATCCCTGATGTGTAGGGTTAGCTGACAAATAAGGTTCAGCAAAAAGGGCATCGAGTGCAGTTAGACCTGCCTGCCAGTAACGGCTTCCATCTTCATTTTTATCATTCAGATATTTTCCCAAACGCAATAATCCCTGCGCACCAATCGCGGCAGCTGAACTGTCGATCGGTTCAAAATCGTTGTATGGATCGGAAGTACGGGAGGTGTAATCACCTAATTTGTACAGTTGCGGAGCACCGGTATCCCAGTAAGGAATGCCGTCGGCTGCCGTATTTTCAATATAAAAATCACAGGTAGCTTTGGCAGCTTTGAGAAAAATGCTTTCAATTTCAGCTCGTCCGCCAAGTGGAATAAGTTCGTCGTCTGAAAATTGAACAAGGGTTTCCAATTGTTCCGCAAAACCGGTCATTGCCCAGGCCAATCCGCGTGTCCAGGTCGTGAAACCGGAAAACCCCTGCTGTGAATTCGGGCACCGGAAATTTCCGTCATTGGTATTAAACACACTTTCGTGAGCTGTACGCCCCCACAGATCATAACTATCCCTGCCTTCACCATAGTAAACAGAGTATTTTGCCGTAGCAAGTGAATGATAAATACCTTTTTCCAGCAAACTGGTTTTTACATCATTTTCACCCATTAAACTATGACCGAGCAAATGGGAAACCATCAGCGCACGCACCGAACGGATAGTATCTACAAAGAGGGAATGCGGGCCGTTAAAAGAATGTATATAGCCTTTTCCGTCCCTGGTATCAGTCCAGCGTTTTGCCTGAACCGAGCCTGAAATTTTCAGCGCAAGTTCATAGAAATTTCTTTCCCAGGTGTTCTCAGTAATCCGTCCTTCGTTCATTAGCCTCAGCAAATTGCCATACGTGCTGACATTATTAAAACCATGGTCGTGAACACCAAAATGACTTACATGCGAAGCCATTGAATTAACCGTATTTTTTTTCGCACTATCTAAAAATGCAGGATCACCGGTTACGTCATATTGTAAAACTTCGGCGCCGTACTGGAAACCCTGTGTCCATTCAGTCCAGCCGCGCAGGGTATATTTTCCATTTACTGTAAATACCGGAGTGCCTTTTGAGTTATCATATTCCGTGGATATAAGCCGGATTTTTTCAGCTGAAAGCTCCCACAATTTGTCAATTTTTGGTTGAAGAGAAGCCGCTGTAAGATCGTTGCGAATTTGCATAAATTATATCAATAGTATTATTAAGCCTTTTTATTTTAGGACAATACAGAGATATTATTAGTACTAATTACCAGCAAGGTACATTTTTGCTATTAAATGGCACTTTTCCGTACATGGTCGCGGTATTCGTTTGGAGTCAGTCCGGTTTTTTTCTTGAAAATCCTTCCAAAATAGGACGGATCCTCCATATTGATATGATAGGCAACTTCTTTGCTGCTGAGGTGTGTAAATACAAGCAGCCGTTTTGCTTCCAGTAAAAGTTTGTCCAGAATATATTCCTGTGCAGGCGTACCCAGATATTTTTTAACGATTTTGCTTAAATAATCCGGCGACACAGAAAGCATAGTTGCATATTGCTGTACCTCGTGCATTTGCCTGAAATTTTTTTCAACCATTTCCTGAAAACGGCCCAGCAGGTCTGGTGGTGGTGAATTAGTTTCAAAATGATGCGATTCTTTTTGAGCCAACAATCCGCATTTTTGTATGAGTAAACCTAAATATTTACCAATCAGTGCCTGATCTGTTTCAGCCTGCAAATGATCAGAAACCATGTTTTCCATGATGTTATGGAAATAATGCCTTTCGGGATCTGTAAGTGCAATAACTGGTTGACGACGGCCCGGCTGAAAAAAGGAAAGCTGGGAAAGTCCTGCGTTTTCCGGATTATAAAATGTGTAGAAATCCTCCGAAAAAGCCACAATAAAACCTTGGCAGGATGTAGAAAAATGAAGTAAATGAACCTGGCCCGGTGTAAGAAAATGCAGTGCGGAAGCCTGTACGGGATAAGAATGAAAGTCAATTTCATGAAAACCCTGGCCTTTTTCTATAAACAGGATTTCATAATAAGTATGCCGGTGCGGTGTATCAGTAGGGAGCGGCGTAATTGGCAATGAATCAGGTAATTCGGTTCCATTTTCAGTACTGTTTTTGAACTTGTAAATTTTCAGTGCAGGAACTTTACCCGGTGATCTTGGCAAGGAATGAACGGGTATGGAATCGGACATGAACTGTACTGGGTTATGACTTTCTCAAACGTATTAACTTTTTCAAAAGCCATAAAACCATTAAAACTACCAGCACCAAAGCAATAACGGGCAAAAAAATAGCTAATCCGGAAAGGCTGAATGAAGCAACATTTTCAGCAGTAGAAACCACAGGATTTCCTATACCGGCAGTTGTTTTGGAGGAAAGCAACCGTAAAAAACCAGTGCCGGCCTGTACCAGACCTGCCGTTCCGCCGCCCACAATTAACCCAAGTCCCCAGTGTAAAACCGGACTGTCGATCTGTATAAAGGAAGTTGTCAGTAATGTGCCTGCAACTACCGCGGCTGGTGTGGCTATGGTATCAAGTAAATTATCAATGAAAGGCAAATAGTACCCGCCTATTTCGGCAATTGTAGCCATCAATAAAGCAAAAAATGCTGGCCATGTTGCCAGCCATTCAAAATTTTCTCCCGGAGTGATCCATCCGTTCATAGCGGCAATATTTGCTGCCAGCATAGGTAAGAATACCCTGAAACCACAACTGGCACTAAGTCCTAATCCGAGACACAAACTGAGAAACAATTCCATAGGTTTTTTTAGATAGCGCGAACGTCCCCCTTCGTGATCACTATTTATAGGCCTCCGGCCTTAATGATATAAATTATTTAATAAAATCAAGCCGGAGGCCCAAAAATAATAATCACGAACGGAAACGTTCGCGCTATCTATACAATTTTTTATTCTGCTGGTGACTAATTTTGCTTTTCTGTTGTTCGTTATGAGATGTTTGAGATATTAAAGTTAAATTATAAAGATAATCAGTGAATCAGGAAACTAAAAGCGGCCAAATATTTGATCTTCCCACTTTACGGCGTTTATATGCGTTCGTTCGTCCGTATCAGAAGCAGTTTTATTTGCTGATCGCCATTATAATGCTGAACGCATTGCTGGCACCCCTGACTCCACTTTTAATTAAATATACACTTGATAAACCTGTTGCCAACGGAGATTATTCACAGCTGACTCTCATGCTGGTCGTGATGATCATTGTTACGATCATTCAGGGATTAGCCCAGTTCTGGAATACATATATGTCAGGCTGGTTAGGGCAATATATTATCAGGGATATTCGGGTACAGCTTTATCAGAAAATCATCGGACTTCGTCTTAAATTTTTTGATCAGACTCCCATTGGCCGTCTGGTAACACGCACTATTTCTGATGTAGAAACACTGTCCAATGTATTTAGTGACGGAATGGCTGCTATTGCCGGGGATATTCTGCAATTGGTGTTAATCATCGGCGTTATGTTTTATACCGATTGGCGTCTGTCTGTAATTAGCTTGTCGACGATTCCCATTATGCTCATTTGTACTTATGTGTTCAAAGAAAAAATTAAGGACTCATTCAATGAAGTGCGTGCGGCGGTCTCTAATCTGAATTCTTTTGTACAGGAACATATCACAGGAATGAGCATTGTACAGATTTTCAGCAGTGAAAATATTGAATACAAGAAATTTCAGGATATTAACAAAGTGCACCGCGACGCCAACATCAGGTCGATTTTATACTATTCTATTTATTATCCTGTTGCTGATGTAATCGCAGCTGCCGGAACCGGTTTGGTGGTATGGTATGGTTCCAGGCAGATATTACAATCTGAAGTTACATTTGGTACAGTCACCGCTTTTGTAATGTTTATCAACTTGTTTTTTCGCCCGATCCGTCAGCTTGCCGACCGTTTTAATACGTTACAAATGGGAATTGTAAGTACAGACAGGATTTTAAAATTGCTGGACAGCGACGAATATACTTCCAATGAAGGGACTTTTGCTCCGGCAACGATCCGGGGAAAAGTTGAATTCAAAAATGTTTGGTTTGCTTATAATGAGGAAGAATATGTGCTGAAAGATATCAATTTTACGGTTGATGAAGGAAAAACCATAGCATTTGTAGGTGCAACAGGAGCAGGGAAATCTTCAATTATCAATTTACTGACGCGCTTTTACGATATTAATAAAGGCAACATTTACGTAGATGATATTGAAGTGCATGATTATGAATTAAATGCATTGCGCAGGCATGTGGGTGTGGTTTTACAGGATGTTTTCCTGTTTTCTGACACGATAGAAAATAATATCCGTTTGGGTGATTTTTCTATTACCCATGAAAAAATCGTAGAAGCCGCCAGATTGGTTGGTGTACATGATTTCATTGAAAGATTACCTGGTGGTTACACTTACAATGTCATGGAACGGGGTTCTACATTATCTGTCGGACAACGCCAGTTGATATCTTTTGTAAGAGCAATGGTTCACGAACCCAAGATTATTGTACTGGACGAAGCGACTTCTTCGGTTGACAGTGAAACGGAAGAACTGATACAAAAAGCAATTGAAATACTAATGAAAGGCCGTACTGCCATTGTTATTGCACACAGGCTTTCAACGATTCAGGAAGCCGATAAGATCATCGTAGTAGACAAAGGGTTGATCATGGAAGAAGGAAACCATGAACAGTTGCTGGAAAAAGAAGGTTTCTATGCGAACTTATACAGAATGCAGTATAAGGAGGTTTTAAAGATTGGATAGAATTTATTCAGATTAAGTTTTTTGCCTTTCTTAAATAAAAATTGCCTCTTAAAAACCAATGCAATGAAATTCTTAAAATATAATATAGGCATTATCATTACTGCGATTTTTATGGCGGTAATGTCTTACCAGGAATACCGGACACCACGGTATGGAAAGGAAAATGTGCCTTTGATTTACCTCATTATATCTGTTACGCTGGTCTTGCTTCTGACATTTATTTACTTCCGGTACTTTAATAAAAAACCAGCCAAAAAATTAAACCTTCCTCATAAAAATATCCCACCCAAACCTAAGAATCGTCGCTGAGACAATAACCAGGAAAAAAATGCGGATAAATTTATTGCCTTTCAGTAATGCCAGTTTAATGCCCAGAAACGAACCGCATAAATTGAATACTGCCATTGGAATTGCATATTCATAAAGGATATGCCCTGTTTTGGCAAAATAAATAATGGCTGCAATATTAGTCCCGACATTCACATATTTTGCATTGGCGCTCGATCTGATAAAGTCATTTCCGAGTAACGATACAAAAGCCAGTACCAGAAAAGTACCAGTTCCCGGACCGATAAGGCCATCGTAAAAACCAATCAAAAAGCCAAAAGTGAGACCAATAATTAATTGCCTGGCAAAAGAAAGATCCTTCTCCTGATGTAATCCAAAATTCTTTTGAGAATAGGTGTAAATCGCAATGCCTATTAGAAATACCAGAATGACGGGTTTGATCCCATCACTGCCGATTAGTGTGATACAGTAAGCTCCAAGTGTAGCTCCACAGAATGCGGTGAAAATGACAGGAACCAGGAGTTTCCAGTCAATTTTTATCTTCCTTGAATATTTAAAAGCGGCAAATGCAGTACCGCTGAATGAAGGGATTTTGGTGGTTGCCAACAGCGTTGCAATGGGATATTGCGGCAATATAATCAACATGGCAGGTGTCTGGATCAAACCGCCTCCTCCTACAATAGCATCAACAAAACCGGCAAAAAAAGAAACAAAACAAAGTAATATTAATTCCTGGGTCATTTAATCAATTTCTGCCTTTTATAAAACACAAATAAAAAATCAGAGGTAGAAGAAACAAATCTCCACGCCTCTGATTTTATATAAAAATAATTTCACTCGAAATAACGCCTTTGATTTTAAAAGATTCGAATATTATGCTGAACCAGTGCTACATTAAAGTGGCGGCCTGTCTAAACTTTGAACTTCAAAACTAGTTCCTTCTTCCCGTATCTATCGGAATTGGCGGCGGGCCTATCAGAAAGTCGTCATCTTCATTTCTTTTAACCGGTGTACTATCACCTTCTATTTCCAGAGAATCGTCATCAGATGGTGCATAATAAGTAACGCATTGATATTCCTTGTTAATCTTAAAGCTGGGCTTAGGAAATGGACCGGGTTCTATACCAATAGATTTATCCTTATAAATCTTTTCGAGAAAACTGCCTACGATGGGCAATGCCGTTTTAGCACCTTCCCCAAGGTTAGTCGTTCGGAAGTGAATACTTCTGTCATCTCCTCCAACCCAGGCACCAATCACCAGATCGCGCGTAATACACATAAACCAGCCATCTGAGTTGTTAGAAGTTGTACCCGTTTTACCGCCTATTTCATTGTTATTTTTAGCTACATCAAACCGCCATTTGATACTTCCCGAAGTTCCACCCGGTTCTTCTACACCACCTTTAAGCATATGTACCATCAGAAATGCTGATTCCGGGCTAATCGCTTCATGGTGTTCCGGCTGAAATTCTTCAATGATTTTACCATTACTGTCTTCAATTTTTGTAACCAGTATAGGTTTGGTATAAGTACCATTATTCACAAAAACGCTGTAAGCAGCAACCATGTCATAAAGTGATACGTCAAACGGTCCGAGGCCAATTGATGGCAGTGCTTCCAATGGTGTTGTTATTCCCATTTTCTTAGCATAACGAACTACATTGGCCGGCCCCACCTCGTCAGTTAGCTGTGCTGTAACAGAGTTGACAGATTGCGCCAGGGCCCGGCGTAAAGTCATGTTGGAGTAAGTCCAGTAACCCGTTGCATTTCTTGGTTTCCATTCTTTTTCTTCGCCTTTTTCTACATATTTTTTTGAGAAAGGTTTGTCCTCAATCTGGCTGCAAGGTGACATATTGAAGCTGGAATCATCAATGGCAGTGGTATAAACAAATGGCTTAAATGTGGATCCAGGTTGTCTTTTACCTTGTTTTACAGCATCATATTTGAAATAATTATAATCCAGTCCACCTACCCAGGCTTTAATCTGGCCATTGTGCGGGTCCATCGCCATCATTCCGGCACGCAATACTCTTTTATAATAATCCAGAGAATCCATCGAACTCCAGTATTTTTTCATTTCCCCGCTGTTTTTCCAGTCATAAACTGTCATCGTATCTTTTTTATTGAGATAAAAAAGTACACTGTCCGGACTGTTTGGGAATTTGGCTGCCAGATTTTTATACCTGCTTGTTCTTTTAACAACGTTGGCAAGAAAATCAGGGATTTCTTTACCGTTTTCATCAACCCATGGATTTTGTTTACCCCAGTGATCTTCAAAAACGCGCTGTAATTGTTTCATTTTCTGGGTCATTGCTTCTTCTGCATCTTCCTGCATCCGGGAATCAATGGTCGTGTAGATTTTCAAACCATCGGTATACAGATCGTAACCGTTTTCTTCACCCCATTTTTTTACAAAATCAACTACTGCATTTTTAAAGTAATTGGCATTGCCGTCATAAGGCGTTTCAAATTTTGTATTTAAAATCGTTGGTAATGCGCTGATAGAATCGGCCTGCTTTACAGTGAGGTAACCGTATTTCTGCATCTGGGAAATTACAACATTACGACGTTCCAGTGAGCGTTTTGGATTGCGTATCGGATTGTATGTAGTTGTAGCTTTTTGCAACCCGACGAGCACAGCGGATTCCTGTATGTTCAGGCTATCAGGGGATTTGCTGAAATAAGATTTTGCAGCTGTATTTATCCCATAAGCATTGTTGCCATAATCTACTGTGTTGAAATACATGGTCAGGATCTCTTCTTTGGTGAAATTCCTTTCCAGTTTGATCGCCGTCAGCCATTCTTTGGTTTTATAAATAAGTGTCCCTAATCCCGGAACAGGACCAAGTAAACCCCTGGCATCACTTTTCCGTGTTTTGAAAAGTTTTTTAGCTAATTGCTGTGTAATTGTACTGCCACCTCCACGATCCGTAGTGCCTGAAACTATGTTTAGCGCCACACTTGCCATGGCTTTATAATCAATTCCTGAATGAGTATAAAACCGGATGTCTTCCGTGGCTATTAAAGCTTTAACCAGATTCGGGGAAATCATTTTTGCAGTAACAGGTGTTCTGTTTTCGGTATAAAATTTCCCGATCATAACGCCGTCTGCAGTATAAATTTCGGAAGATTGCGAAACTTTTGGATTTTGCAGGTCTTCTACACTGGGCATGCTTCCCATGAGGTAAAGAAAATTGGTTTCTATACAAAAAATATAGAAAGCAAAACCCAGAAAACCGTATAATAAGGTTTTCCATGCAATGGAAACCGGTTTATAATAAGCCGAGTTTTTGTCCAGTTTGCTATCCCGCCATTCCCTGAATGATTTTCTATTTTTACGGACAGTATAAAGAAACGCATCAGTACGGTCTTTTCCAGCGACCAGGCAGAAAAAACGATATACTATGCTATTAATGAATGTTGAGGCCTGTCTTACAACAGATTGCAACAAAGTTCTGATTTTATTAAAAAACGATCTGATAACTTCCATCAAACGTTAAGGTTCGTAAGTGTCCAAAGATAAGAAAAGCCGGACATTTATGGCTAAGTCCGGCTTTTACTAAAAAATATTCTATTCTGCTTTGTTAAATTTAAGAGCAACACCATTCATGCAATACCTTAGTCCTGTTGGCTTGGGTCCATCATTAAAAACATGGCCCAGATGCCCTCCGCATTTGCGGCACACTACTTCTGTACGAACCATACCGTGACTTTTATCCGTTATTTCTTCTACGTTTTCAGAAGAAATAGGCTGGAAAAAACTTGGCCATCCTGATCCGGACTCATATTTGGTTTCAGATGTAAATAAAGGTGTCCCGCAAGCAGCACATACATAAGTGCCTTCTTCTTTATTATCATTAAAGGGATGCGAAAACGGACGTTCGGTGCCTTTTTCAAAAAGAACAAAACATTGCTGTCCGGTTAGTTCAGCCTGCCATTCTTCTTTGGTTTTTTCTATTTCTCTCATTTTTTCCTGATTATAATTTAAACTTTCAGTTTCTGTAAAAAAAGTGTGCTGCCAACCAGGATAACATACTGCAGACATTTATCGTTTGCTGAAAATACGTCTCAACCATGAATTTTCGCGAGGCCAGCACTTATTTTGCATTTCAGGCGGCTTTCGGAACAAACCTGCTGATATGCCAAAATATATATTAAACGCTTTCGGTTTACCAATATTTAAAAGTCCGGTTAAATGATCGGTACCTATCCATAGCGGCCCTGCTCTTCCAGCCAGCCCGATAGCCGGTGACCGGTAACGGTTCATGAGCGTAAGCGGAACAGAAATTTCATACCATTTGTGTTCATACCGGGGCGTTACTGCAACGACTGATTCTGCCTTCATTCCAAAAGCACTTTGGGGAACGAGGTTTTGTACCCATAAACCTGACACATATACATTTGGCTTTATATGATAATCCACACTCGCCTGAAAAGACATCGGCAGTACTGAGTGAAAATCCGGAGCAAGAGAACCGCTTACACCCAATGAATTGTTAATCGCAGTAAATGCTCCTTCCGAACCTTCCAGTTTTTGAAATGAATCGTAAAGTAAAGTTTTGTTCTGAGTGTGTACTTCCTGCTGTAATACATAAGCCGGATTTTTGAAATGAATTCTTCCAATATCGGTCAGGGATACAGCAACACGATAAAGGTATTTGTTTTTTGAAGCATCTCTTTTGCGCTCGCCTTTTTCGGTATAAGTGAACTTGTTAACATCCGGCCTGAATTCATATACTGCACCCAGATCGAAACCCCAGCCACTTCCGGGAGCAGCGCCGCCTAATAACCAGGCTGGCGTTGGCCTTATGTTTTTAAATCCTTCATCTCTTGTTAGGCCATATTTGACATTGATCTGATTGATATTGATATACTGGCGCTTGTCGTCCCAGGTCGGGTCCGGCAAAATGTTATAGGAGGAATTTTCTACAATAGCATGGGCGTTATACAGGCCAATAAGCCGTTTAACGGTAACACCTATTTTCAGGAAATCAATTTCATTGTCGAGCACTACGCCTCCGAGCGTGAATGCAACTTCACCAAATCCATTAAGATGCAACTGCCCTGACTGGTTTTCAAAAACCGGCCCTTGCAAATCGTCCAGCCTTGTTGTTTTACTCAACAGCCTGGCGAGCGGCTCAGTAATTCCGGACGCATTTAGCATAAATCGGGCTCTTGTGGAAATCCCCAGGCCTGCTTTACCATCAAAAAGCTGAAACATAATGGAAGGCAGACGAATATCTCCACCAACATTCAGATATTTTTTATTTCCATTCAGCTTTTCGTCCAGGTAGGTGCGTGGAAACTCAACGGCTCCTCTTTCACTTCTATATTCATTTGGTACTGAATTGGTAAGCAGACTCAAAAAAGAAAATGGCGCATCGTATTTGACATGGTTATTGCCCGTGTAAAATTGTGCGCCAGCCAGATTGACCTGAACGCTGTAACGATTGTCAGATACAAATGCCGGATTGTGATATAATGCGTTGATGCCGGAATAATTGCCCATTGCAGCACCTGGCAGATGTTGTGACCAGCTTTTGTAACAAAAGCTAAAAAAAATCACTACTACCAAGGGTAAACTTTTATACATAGTGTGGGTAAAACGATAAACAGGATATTTTCAATATGAGGGTACAAAGAAAGAACCTAACGAACGTACTTGCAACGAATGTTTCATTAACTTAAATTAATTTTACATTATACGTAAAGGAATGGTTTTAGTAGGAAATTTGGTAGTAAAGACAGGTTGCGGAAATCGACTTAAAAGAGATTTTGCTTCAAAGTGTCAATAAAAGATAATAAGTGCTATTTTAGAAGAAGTTACGCAGCTGTCTGATGATATATAATTGTCATATGTTTTGTAAATTCAAACAATGACCATATATTGTTCTGTAAATAATTGTAATGTACTTATTCAAATTTTGTATTGTATGAATTTCTCATTCTCCGACTATCAAACCGAAAATTTCTTCGATGAGATGTTTAGCCCTGACGGAGATATCCGTTCCGGCTATGAGCATCTAAAAACTAAATTTGAAAACCTCACTAATGAGGATCTTACAAATCGTCAGCTTGCTACCGAACGTGCTTTGCTTTCTATGGGTATTACGTTCAATGTATATTCGGAAGGTGAAGGAACTGAGCGTATTATGCCTATTGACATTATCCCGCGTGTACTTCCCAATGCAGAATGGGAATGGCTTGAAAAAGGGTTAAAACAGCGGATCAAGGCTTTAAATATGTTCATTAACGATGTTTATAATGAGCAGCATATATTGAATGACGGTGTGGTACCAAGAGAACTGATAGAATCGAGCAAGTGTTTTCTGAAACCATGTATAGGATTAAAACCACCAAAAGGTATCTGGTGCCACATAACCGGAACCGACCTGATAAAAGGTGACGATGGGACATTTATGGTGCTGGAAGATAATTTGCGTTGTCCGTCCGGTGTTTCTTACATGCTGGAAAACAGAGAACTTTCCAAGCAGATTTTTCCTGATGTTCTGGCAAGAACAGGAGTAAGGCCTGTTTCAGATTATCCTACACGCCTGCTGCAAATGCTGCAGCATCTGGCGGATCGTCCTAACCCGACAATTGCGGTCTTGACTCCTGGTATTTACAATTCAGCTTATTTTGAGCATTCCTATCTTGCCCAGCAAATGGGTGTGGAACTTGTGGACGCACGCGACTTGGTTGTTTCCGACGGCTACGTTAAAATGCGTACAACCAGTGGTTTACAGATTGTTGATGTGATCTATCGTCGTATTGATGATACTTTCCTTGATCCGGAAGCATTTAATCTGGATTCACTGATTGGTATCCCGGGTATTTTTGAAGTGTATAAGAAAGGACGTGTTGCATTGGCAAATGCACCAGGAACCGGTGTTGCCGATGATAAAGTTGTATACGCTTATGTTCCCCGTATTATTGAGTATTACCTAAAGGAAAAAGCGATCATCCCTAATGTGAAAACATACATTTGCGGTGAAAAAGAGGACTTTGACTATGTAATGGAAAATATTGAGAAACTGGTTGTGAAAGAAGCCAATGAAGCCGGGGGATACGGTATGCTTATCGGCCCGAAAGCGGATGCGGAAGAACATGAGTTATTCAGACAAAAAATAAGAGACAATCCGCGTAATTATATTGCCCAGCCCACTATTTCACTTTCTCGGGTACCTTGTATGGTGGATGGGCACGCAGAAGGAAGGCATGTCGATTTGCGCCCATATATTTTATACGGAGATGATATCAGCGTAATACCAGGTGGTCTTACGCGTGTTGCTTTGAGAAAAGGTTCTTTGGTTGTAAATTCTTCGCAAGGCGGAGGCGGAAAAGATACCTGGGTGTTATATTGAGTTATTGTTAACAGTTGCTGGCACGTTTTATTGATAGCATCAGTTTAATTATTGAAGCTGATAATTCAACAACTTGCCCGCAACTGTTTATCGGTAGTTTATTTATAGCAATTTAAAATTAGAGCCATGCAGCGAGAAGTAACAGGATGGTACAGTCCTTCCCTGAATAAACATATGGAAGTGGCTGTATATGGTCATTATGGGTTCGCATTATTATTAATCCCTACTGCCGCATCTGATTATCTGGAGTATGAACAAAACGGACTAATAGAAAGTATTCGTCCTTATATCGATTCGGGGAAAGTAAAAGTTTATTGTATCAATAGTATTAATTCCGAGAGCTGGCTTAATCCTTATATGCATGGTTACGATAAAGCTGTAAGGCATCAAAGTTTTAATGATTATGTGATCAAAGAGGTGATTCCGTTCATAAAAGACACAAGCAGCCAAACCAATGAAATTATAGCTGGAGGTGCTTCATTTGGCGCTTTACACGCGGCAAATCTTTTTTTAAACATCCGGATTATATCAATGGAATTATTGCAATGAGCGGATGTTACGACCTGAGTGCGTATACTGATGGTTATTATGATGATAATGTTTATTTTAATTCGCCGGTTCACTATCTGCCCCAGTTAAAAGCAGAGTGGCATCTGGCTATGTACAGAGAAAGCCGGCATATCCATTTTGTGACTGGTTCAGGTGCCTTTGAAATGCCTGATTGTTCAAGGCATATTTCTTCCATACTGAACGCGAAGAATGTTCATAACGAGCTTGATATTTGGGGAGCAGACATGCCGCACGACTGGTGGGTATGGAAAATGATGTTACCTCATTACCTGGAAACCAGGTTTTAACAGAAATAAAAATGATCAAAATTCAACTCACAGTATTCAATTTTCAAGGATTGCACCTAATGATAATTGAACATTGTGAATTGGATATTGATCACCTTTGACCGTTGACCTTTTTACTTTTGACCTTTTTTTGATCACGCTCCCTCAAATTGCCTTAAAAACCTGACATCATTTTCAGTGAAAAGGCGTAAATCGTTAATTTCATAACGAAGCATGGTTATGCGTTCAATCCCCATTCCAAAAGCAAATCCTGTATATTCTTCGCTGTCAATTCCGCAATTAGTAAGTACATTAGGATCAACCATTCCTGCACCTGCGATTTCTACCCAGCCGGTATGTTTACAAACATTACACCCTTTTCCTTTACAAATCAGACAGGTAACATCAATTTCTGCACTGGGTTCTGTAAATGGGAAGTAAGAAGGACGCAGACGAATTTTAGAATCCTTGCCAAACATCTCTTTTGCGAAGTGATAAAGCGTATCTTTCAAGTCCTTGAAACTCACATTTTTATCAATATATAAGCCTTCTACCTGGTGGAAAACACAATGCGCACGTGCTGAAATCGCTTCATTTCTGAAAACACGTCCGGGCATGATTGAACGGATTGGCGGTTTTTGCCTCTCCATCAGCCTTACCTGTACATTGGAAGTATGTGTACGAAGAAGCACATCGTCTTTAACTTCCCCTTTACTTTTTGAAATGAAAAAAGTATCCTGCATTTCGCGTGCCGGATGATTATCCGCGAAGTTGAGTGCACTGAAATTATACCAGTCAGTTTCTATTTCGGGGCCATAAGAAACATTGAAACCCATTCGTTCAAAAATTTCGATGATGCGGCGGCGAACAATAGTAAGCGGGTGCAAACTTCCCTGTAAATTCGGAGCAACAGGCAGTGTCAGATCTATGAGTGATTCAGGATTTGAGTCAGATGCAGTTTCGATGGTTGTTGTAAATTCCTGAAAACGATTCTGGGCTAAATTTTTTAACGTATTTAATTCCTGTCCAACTGCACGGCGATCGTCCTGAGGAATGTTTTTAAGCCCTTCAAATAATTCTGTTACAACACCTTTTTTACTAATGTAACGCATCCGGAATGCTTCAAGCTGTTCTTTATTCTGAACCTCAGTCTGTTCAATTTCTGAAATTAAATCCTGTACCCGATCGGTAATCATATTACTAAATGTTTATGGGAAGAAACAGTTGCTGATGGTAAAACAACTGATCGTTACTGATAAATTTTCTTATTTCTTCTTTTAAAGTTGAATGAAGTGCCTAAAAACTCATGCAAATATAAATAATGTTGACATTGTCAAAGGTGTTCTTTTTGTAATGTCATTCATTTCCGGAAGTAAAGTGCCTGTTTTTAGCAATTAAGTAACTAAGTAAAACTACGTGTTTTAGTAAGTTCAGTTACGTCATTTTATTTTTTAATTAAAAATAATAAACTGATTATCAGTTAGTTATTAAAATACGCGTAATTTTACGTATTTTTTGAGTGCGTTGCAAAGTGCTAAATTTGATTAGATATTTAGATCAACGTAATCAGTATTGACATGAAAACTTTTGCATCTTTTCCTCTTCAAAATCTGCCGGATACATCATTCAGCAACAGCACAGCATTCATTTCAGTTCAATCCATGGGTAGAACTATTTTTTTGTCTCCCGATGCAATCACCTTTATGGAAGGTGAAGGAAATTACACTTTCATTTATACCAATACCGGAAAAAAATATCTTGTATCCAAAACATTAAAGTCACTTTCCGGACACTTGAATCAAAATTTTATAAGGGTACACAAATCATATGTCGTCAATGCAGATTACGTTGTAGAGCGCATGGAAGACGATCGTATGCTGCGCATGTCATGTGGAAAAGAGGTAGTTGTTTCCAGAAGAAAAATTAAAGAGATCACTGAAATCCTGGATCATACAAACCTAAGGATCAGTGCTTAAAATATTTGTAGTGAATTAAATTAGTGGGTTATTTATTAAAACAGCAGCCATCGCTCAGATCGAAGGCTGCTTGTTTGTTTTTTATAAGCAATATTTAAATCATTAGTTTAAACTCCTGAAATTTAAACTATGCACTTATTATTGATCAGAATAACTTAATACCCAGGGTAACTTGCCATGAAGTAACTTTTTGTTTAACAGAGGCGCTTGCGTCGATTGGCTGGCTATTCAATTCGAACGAAGCAAGATTGGTAAATGAACCTTCTTTTCTTACATCCAAACTAAAATTTCCAAGATCAAGGCCTGCACCGAGCTGATAACCAAATGTAGCCTGCGACAAGGCATTGTTTAAGTCAGAAGAATATTGCCTGAACGCATCCCTGAGATTCTGATTATCACCAATCCTGAATGAAGCAACAGGTCCGGCAAGAATCCGGATCGGGCCGCCTTTTAAACCGATCAGCAATGGAACATCAATATTGCTGTACTTAATATTGATCGTTTTTGTAACCGGTGTTTCGCGATCTGTCTGGATTATATCAAATGAACCTCCTTTTGTAGAAACCAATACTTCGGGCTGGATAAATAAAGTACGGCCGAATCTTGCATAAATTCCTCCCACTGCTCCTGTTCTGGTATTAAAACTTTGTTTGATATTATCGCGCACTGCCTTGCCATCATAACCCAGATAAGGATTTCCATTGTCATCATAACGCGTTGTAAAAACGTCTCCCATCGTCAGCCGGGATAGATTTACACCTCCTTTAATACCAAATGCAAAACCTTTTTTTGTGCCTGTGCAGAAGTTATGCCCAGAAGGCACAGCAAACAGATACATGCTAATTTTGTAAGTGTGTTCATTTAATAAAATAGTTGTTGTAAATAAAATCGGATAATAACGTCAAAATGCAAAAAACTGTACCCCGCAGATTTATTTTTTGAGTGATGTGATGAAACGTTACCATCTTTGGATAATTTTTCTTTCAATTTTGTTATCCTTTAAAAATAAATCAACAACATTAATCCTTTATGGCCAAAGCCAAAACAGCTTATTTTTGCCAGGAATGTGGGTATAATTCGCCCAAATGGGTGGGAAAATGTCCTTCATGCGGCGAATGGAATACATTTGTACAGGAAGTTATAGAAAAAGAAGATGCGAAACCAACCGTTTCCTGGAAATCGGTAAATCTGGCAAGTAAGCCAAAGGCAATCGCTGAAATTATTTATGAAAATGAACCCCGTATTGCCACTGCTGACCAGGAACTTAATCGTGTATTGGGAGGTGGGATCGTACAGGGATCGCTGGTATTAATAGGAGGAGAGCCAGGAATTGGGAAGTCGACGCTGATGCTTCAGATAGCACTTACGCTTTCAGACAAGCGGGTTTTATATGTTTCGGGTGAAGAATCGGAACAACAGATTAAGATGCGTGCGGAACGAATGTCATCTAAAAGTGATAAATGTTTTATTCTGACCGAAACCCAGACACAAAGTATTTTTCGCCAGATTGAGGAATTTCAACCTGAAATTCTGATCATCGATTCTATTCAGACTATGCAGTCTACCTATATTGAGTCAGGTGCAGGCAGCATATCCCAAGTGCGGGAATGTACGGCGGAATTTATGAAATATGCAAAAGAAACAGGAGTTCCGGTTTTTCTGATCGGGCACATTACCAAGGACGGATCTTTGGCGGGCCCAAAAGTGCTTGAACATATGGTTGACACGGTATTGCAATTCGAGGGAGACCGGCATACTACATACCGGATCTTGCGTACAATGAAAAATCGTTTCGGAAGTACTTCTGAACTAGGTATATATGAAATGCACAGCGAAGGTTTAAGGCAAGTCAGCAATCCTTCTGAAATCCTGATTTCCCAGCGCGATGAACCTGTGAGTGGAATTGCAATTGGTTCTATGATGGAAGGAAACCGCCCTTTATTAATTGAGATACAGTCGTTAGTAAGTGTTGCTACTTATGGAACTCCACAGCGGAGCAGTACGGGATTTGATGCAAAGCGGTTACAAATGTTATTGGCAGTTCTTGAAAAACGCGGTGGGTTCCGGTTAGGTGTACAGGATGTTTTCCTGAATGTTGCAGGAGGCCTGAGAGTGGAAGATCCGGCAATCGATTTGTCCGTAATAGCTTCTATTGTATCATCTTATGAAGATAAGTTTATTCCTGCTTCAGCATGTTTTGCGGCGGAAGTAGGATTAGGCGGTGAAGTGCGGGCTGTGAGTCGTATTGAAAGCAGAATATCAGAAGCTGAAAAGTTAGGTTTTAAGAAAATTTATATTTCGAAATATAACAGTAAAGGGCTGGATTTGGAACGCTCTAAAATAAAAATAATACCGGTAGCGCATCTCGATCAGCTGTTTATGGATTTGTTCCTGAATCAGTAGGAGCCGCAAAGACTTTTCAAGCCAAAGCGTCTCCATGTTACAGTCGGTGAAACCTAGTCTTGGAAAGTTTAATTTTGCCGAAAGCCGATTGTTAACCGGCTTTCTAATATTTTGCGTAAAATTCTCTTAATTTATTGGTGAGCCGGTCATAAATTGGTTTACTGAATTCAATGAAAAGCTGCTGCGGTGCCGGCGGTAAAACTTCCTGGCTTTTGGTCATTCGCAACTGGGCAGAAGTGAGTGCACGTTCGTCTCCATTAAAATTTGCCCATTCACACATCCAGTTGTATTCACCATTAAATTTTTCCTGGTTTACAATTCTTTTTGTTTTAAAATCCCTGATCTGCATATCAAGTAATCCGGCAGAATGGACTGTTTTCCTGTTTTTAGTGAAGCTGGCTTTTACTTTATCATAAATGATAACTTTTTTCTGCCAATCATTTTTTCTCCAATTTTCACACTGTCCTTACTGACAACAGTTTCTGTATTTTTCTCAATTAAAGTTTGTCCAACTACAAAATCATCGAACTGGAGAGTTACAACATGATCCGGTTGCAATTTAATTTCAGCAGCTTCATTCGGATTGTAAAACCTTACAAATTTGTTAAGGCGTTTATTGGTTTTTAAAAACTCATCTATCTTATCCTGAAAATACTCGTTACTCAGCTTATATGTTTTTGAAGTAACCAAAACCTGTTCTACGACGACTTTAAACGACGCAATTTCATAAGCCAGATCCATTTTTTTTCGAACTTCCTTAAAATCCGGAATAAGCAGATTTACTTTTTCAAAATGTTCGTAGGCTTTTCGCGCACTTTCCCGGTCACCATTAGAAAGGGATCTTTCACCTTCTTTGTAACGAATATTTACTGCGTTGTTACGAGCCGTGTATTCCTCATTTTCGAAGTTTCGGGCATCTACCGCTTTTGCGCAAACATTACACTGGCTTATGGCTTTGTACAGTTTATTAAGATTTTCGTAGGAAATTAACTCCGGTTCGGACTTGAAAAGATCTGCTGATAACTGAATCTGTTTAAGTTCCTGCAAATGCTGCTCTAATGCAGCCGGGTAAGCTTGTTTTAGAATTTCAATGGAAGAGGTATGATCAGGATTGTCTTTTAGCTTTTCAACTGCACGTAGTACAGAATCGTCGAAATCTCCCCGTTTTAAAGATTTTTTAGCAGATTTGCATCCATACAACAGACAAAATAATAGGGGGATTAAAATGAGAACAGGGAAGAATTTTTTCATAATAACGGCCGAAAAATGGATGAAGTTTCAGCCAAATTTCTTAAATAATTATCTCATTTTCGAGTGTTTTACTAAATACGCCATCAAAACAGGATCGAAACCTTGCGCAATGTCTGCTTCAATAAAATCAATTTTGTACTGGCCGCATTTTAGTTTTAATTTCCGGTAAAAGTCACCAACAAACTTTTGGTACGATTCCCTGACCTGATCGGGCTGTACTTTTACTTTTTCACCTGTTTCTAAATCAATAAATTCATATGGACGATTTTCAAAAGCAAAAGTTTCTTCGGTTCTTTTATCGGTTACATGAAATAAAAGCACCTCGTGCATATTATGCCTTAAATGCTGAAGGCTGGAAAAAATATGTTCAGCTTCTTCCAGATTATCAAACATATCGCTGAAGATTACAACGAGCGAACGCTTATGGATCTTCTCAGCAATCTGATGTAGTACGTCCGACACAGAAGTTTTAAGTAATGGCCTGCTGGTTTGCAACAGGTTTTCCAGCTCTGTCATGATCTTATGTACGTGCGATGGCGTGGATTTTACTGCCGTCTGCATTTCTATTTTTTCAGAAAATGTACACAAACTCACCGCGTCTTTCTGACGCTGAAGTAAATACGTAATGCTTGCGGCTGCCATTACGCTAAAAGTTATTTTACCATAATTCTCTTCGGGATAATACATCGACGAAGATGTGTCGATTAATATATGGCAACGAAGGTTGGTTTCTTCTTCATAACGTTTGACATATAGCCGGTCGGATTTTGCAAATACTTTCCAGTCAATATACCTTGTAGATTCCCCCGTGTTATATAACTGGTGTTCGGCGAATTCAACAGAAAAACCATGAAAGGGAGATTTGTGCAGCCCGGTAATAAATCCTTCTACCAGTTGTTTGGCAAGAAATTCCAGATTTCCGAACTCTCTTACTTTCGTTAAATCAAGTTTCCGGATGCTCATAACGTGATGAAAATTAAGGATTATTGTTTCGTACGCAAGGAAACAATTTTTCCCGAATTCGGATCAATATCTTCGTCTTTTTGTAATAAAACCATTCCTTCCATTCCAACTACCCTTACTGACACATTTGCAACACCTTTTGCCAGGATTCCCAATAACCTTGCAGCTTCTTTGCTGATATCGATCAACCGGTTTTTGGAATAAGGCCCTCGGTCATTTACACGTACAATTACTTTTTCATTGTTGTTCAGATTCGTGATTTCCAGCATGGTATTATGCGGATAACTGCGGTGGGCAGCCGACAATTCAGTGCTTTTGTGCACTTCTCCGAAGGAAGTTTTCTGTCCGTGAAAACGGGTTGAATAATAAGAAGCACGCCCTGTTTCAGTTTTGCCTAACGATACCTGGGCAAATAAATCCGGCTGCCAGGCAAATGCAAAAAGAATTAGAATCAGAATCCGATGATAAGTCATATCTGAGGTTTAGGATGAAACATAAATAAGATTGCAACAACCTTATTTCCTATCTGAATATGTGATCTTTTTGAGAATTAGAATCACGGATTCTTCAAAAGTAACAGAATAATCGGAGAAACTATTATTCTGTTACTTTTAAGTACAATGTTTCTGATAAAAATTATATTTATTTTGAAAATGGAAATTGGGTAAATATTTATGTTTTTTTGTTCACAGCAATAAACTTTCTATTTTAGCGTTTGAAAACCTATTTAAAATCAAACATAGTGGAAGACAGAGAGCAAATCTACTCCAAAAGGGTTAGGGCAGGAAAACGGACTTACTTCTTCGATGTTCGCTCCACGCGATCCAACGACTATTATCTTACCATTACAGAAAGCCGTCGTCATCCTCAGGGAGATGGTTTTACGTACGAAAAGCACAAAATGTTTTTGTACAAGGAAGATTTCGATAAGTTCGTTGATGCTTTAAAAGAAACAGTCGATCACGTAAAAACCGAGCTGATGCCGGAAGTTGACTTCACTCAGTTCGAAACCAAAACTGACGAAGTGGACGTTGTAGGAGAATCGTCAGACCTGAAATGGGAATAAAATTTTACTTTTCAGCCTAAACCTTCGCAATCAATTACGAGGGCTTTTGGTTTTTGTATTGCCTAAATAGTAATTTTGTGCAAAATTATTATTTGGCTGATGGCTGGTGCGTTTCTAAAATGATACAAATCGCCGTTGGCTTTTAACTGCATACCTTTATATATGAGTCTTCAATGTGGGATTGTAGGATTACCAAATGTAGGTAAATCCACTCTTTTTAATGCTATTTCTACCGGTAAAGCCGAAGCCGCCAATTATCCTTTTTGCACTATTGAACCCAACGTCGGTGTAGTAACTGTACCTGACGAAAGAATTGATATACTGATTGGATTGGTAAAGCCTCAAAAGACTATACCAACGATAATTGAATTTGTTGATATTGCAGGTCTGGTAAAAGGTGCAAGCCAGGGAGCCGGATTGGGTAATAAATTTTTGGCAAATATCCGGGAAGTGGATGCTATTGTCCATGTTGTCCGCTGTTTTCAGGATGAAAATGTAGTTCACGTAGAAGGCCGTGTTGATCCTGTTTTTGATAAGGAAATTATCGATATCGAGCTGCAATTGAAAGATTTGGAATCGGTCGAGAAAAAATACAGAAAACAGAAAAAGGTGCGAGAGCCGGCGATGCCAAGGCAAAATCGGAGCTGGAATGGCTGAAATTATATAAACAAACACTGGAAGAAGGTAAAAATGCACGCAGTGTGCAGATCGACGAAGAAACAAAAGAATCGGTAATCGGAGACCTGCAGTTACTAACGGCAAAACCTGTTTTGTATGTGGCCAATGTAGATGAGGATTCAATGCTTAGCGGCAACGAATATTCTGAGAAGTTACGTGAAGCTGTAAAACATGAAGGTGCAGAAGTAATTATTCTTTGTGCCGCGATTGAATCTCAGATATCCGAAATAGAAGATCCTGAGGAGCATGAAATGTTTTTAGGTGAGTATGGCCTGAAAGAATCGGGTTTAAGTAAACTCATCAAAGCATCATACGCATTGCTGAACCTGATCACTTATTTCACAGCTGGTGTAAAGGAAGTAAGAGCCTGGACGATCGTGAAAGGCTGGAAAGCACCACAAGCAGCAGGAGTAATTCACAGTGATTTCGAAAAAGGATTTATCCGCGCAGAAGTGATTAAAGTAGCTGATTACGAAAAATATAAAACAGAAGCTGCAGTGAAAGAAGTGGGTAAAATGGCTGTTGAAGGGAAAGAATATGTAGTGGAAGACGGTGATATTATGCATTTTAGATTTAATGTGTAGGCTTGTAAATACTGATAATAGAAAAGCGGAGCTCTTATACAGCTCCGCTTTTCTTGCTTATGAGTATGTTATAAATCTCTATTGTTCGAAATCCTGCTCACCCGGATTCATCATCACCCGAAACGTTTTAGCCATATGTACCATGTTATCTGTCTGGTCATGCGCTTTTTTTAGTATAGGAAAGCCATAACCCTGACTGATGAGACTGGCGAAAATTTCTCTTAAAATAATGAGTTCATCCACATGCATGGAAAAATCCTGCACCACATACATGTGAAATCCTCTGTCTTCCTGGTTTGGAAAGTATAAAGCCAGATGAAAATTCCGTTCGTGGTAAAAGGATAATACATGACTGTTCTCAAAATCCGTAGGCATTTCCTTATGATCAACCAGCAGGTCAATGATGGACGATTCATCACGGGTCAGGTATAAATTCGGAGTTATATAACTGGTGAGCATAGCCATGTGCTGATTTGAGTGTTGCTGAAAAGCAGCGTAATTCTATCTTCTTCTATTCCATTCAACAGTTCTATATCCAACCAACAGGTCAGATCTGCCTGCCTGAGGCCTGTAATAAACTAAAATATCATAATCGTTTTCAGTTGCTACATAGTTCCCTTCTACGTAGCCTTCATCCGGTTTTTTGTCCTGCCCTTTCACAACAGTATAATCGTAATTAATCACACCTTGTTTTAAAAATATTTCTGCCTGATAAGCATTGATATCCGGATTAAAGGCCATTTTATTACGATCATTCAACTGCCATAAATTAAAGGCGCCATTTACATAATATGTGGCGTCAGGGTCTTCCGGAGTACGTAAAGTAAAAACAGCCGGTGAGTAATCTGCTTCCACACTTCCACGTCCGGATTCCGTCTGATCCACAATATACTGCCCATTCAGGTCGTCAACCTGTATGTAAACGCCTTCGGAACGTGGCTTATCCGGAAATAAAAAAAGCTTGGTAAATTCCGATGTCCGTTCCATAGACTCAATTCCATAACCTCTTCCTGACAACGTACGACTGTCGAAATACCTGAATTCGTTTCCACCGGGAAAAGTATTTTCAAGATTAAAAAAAGTGTATTCCAGTGTTTTGTCGAATGGTCTTACATTGGTGGGTTTAAATCCTGTTTTGATTTGGTCCCAACGCATATTTTTACGGATTACAACTTTAAGGTCTGTTTGCGGTGCATTTAACTGAAAACCTTTGTAATCAACTTTAAAATCAATCTGCTGATCTGAGAACTGCTGTTGTATTCCTTGTGAAAATCGTGCTTCGGCATCAATCGTTACACCCGGTTCATAAATCATAAACCTGCGCGACAATACTAGTTTACGGTCGTTTTCGGAGTATACATATACAACATAATTTCCTGAAAGTTTAAGTTTCGGTATTTCCAGCTTATAATGAAAATAGGGGACTTTGGTACTAAACGATTGCTCGTATGTAACAACCGGATATTCATTATACTGATAAGTAAACTCAATGTCGTTCAGACTTGATTTACTCCAGTCTGCGTTACAATGTATGATTTTGGCACGATATCCGACAAAAGATGCAGAAAGGTCATCAAATTCGAGTATTAGCGGAAATGTATTCTGAATTGGAATGATCGGTGCACTGATTAATCTTCTTGGGTTTTCAAGATCATCGATACCCGGATACAGCAGTACGGTCGTGATTCGGTCATTATAAATATAATCTTCCAGACGAACATTAGCGCTTTGAGCTTTTGCCTGTAAACAACCGGTAATCAATAAAAATAATAAAACAAGACGCATAGAAATTTTAAGAAAGTAACGATCCCTTTTTATATTATTGTATATATAGCAATTTGAATCTGCTTTTTAAGGGAAATAGCTATTTTTGTTTAACAACTTTAAGAATATGACAGCACAACCGCAAAAAACGTACTCGCAGGAAGAATACCTCGAAATGGAAAGAGAAGCCGATTATAAAAGTGAATACTACCGGGGAGAGATATTTGCAATGGCCGGAGCAAGTCATAACCATAATCGGATTACTGAAAATATGTCTATTGATATTGGAAGTTTTTTAAAAGGGAAATCGTGCCGGACATATTCCAGTGATTTACGTATGTATATTCCTTCAAATGGTCTGTACACATATCCCGATCTATTGATTGTGTGTGGTAAAAATGAATATCGGGATGATAAAAAAGATACAGTTCTTAACCCTGCAATTATTATCGAAGTGCTTTCAGAAAGTACATCAGGATACGACAGAGGAGAGAAATTCCATTTTTACCGCAGCATTCCTTCCTTAAAAGAGTATGTTTTAATAGATTCTTTGTCAGTAGCGGCGGAAGTATTCAAAAAAAATGATGAGGGAGTCTGGTTTTTGGCTTCAGAAGCTTATGATATCAGTGAATCTATTGAGCTCGGCAGTATTGATCTTAAATTGAATCTGGCAGATATATATGCCGATACTGAAGATCTGGTGATTATCTGATATACTGTTGAAATTAATATTGGTTTTAAAGAATAATCAATACCTAATGCTCAATATTCAAAGCAAAAAGCTATGGACATTGAGCGTTAAATATTGAGAATTGAATATTTTTAATTTACTAAAATTAGAAAAGTTTTACCCGGCAAGTTCCTCTATTTCTATCATTGCATTTTCCCAGGCTTCGGTCGTTTTTTCAAGTTTTTGTTTGATATCTGCATAAAACCGGTTCAGGTCAGCCAATGCTTTTGCGTCATTGTATACTGCCGGTTCACCCAGTTTAGTCTCCGTTTCTTTCTTTTTGATTTCCAGGTTGCTAATAGTCGCTTCCAGTTCTTCTACCTGCTTTTTAGCTTTTTTTACCTTTTGTGCATCTTCATTAGAGACGTGACGGCTATTATTGGTCTTTTGTGCGTTTGCATTTGAAGCAGGTTGCGGGTTGCTTTTTTGAGGCGGGGCACTGCTAACTACCGCTTTTGCACTCGTTGCCGATTGTAATCCACGTTCCTCAATCCATACTTCGTATTCCTGATAAGTGCCAGGATATTGTTTGATCTCGTGATCTTCAATATACCAGATTTTGTTTGCTATGTTTTCAACAAAATACCTATCGTGGGAAACTACAATATAACTTCCTTCATATTGCTGCAAAGCCTGTATTAAAATATTGACCGATTGCATGTCCAGGTGATTGGTAGGCTCATCGAGTAACAGGAAATTAGCCTGAGAAAGTAAAACTTTTGCTAACGCCACACGTGATTTTTCACCACCGGAAAGTACTTTGATTTTCTTAAAAACATCATCTCCTGTAAAAAGAAAACAGCCCAAAACCGTTCTTAGCTCTGTTTCTGTTTTATTTGGATTGGCATATTTAAGCTCTTCAATCAGGTTATGATTGATATTTAATGATTCAAGCTGATGCTGGGCATAAAAAGTGAACATAACATTATGTCCAAGCCTTCTTTTTCCTTCAATTGGCTCGTCGCCTGCAACTACACGGAGAACAGTAGATTTTCCGCGTCCGTTGGCTCCGATCAAAGCAATTTTATCACCACGTTCCATACTGATATTGGTGCCATCTAAAATTACTTTTTCACCATAAGCTTTGGATGCGTCTTCCAATTGGAAAACATGCCTGCCCGGTTGGGTGGTAAACTGGAACCGGAAATGTACCTTGGCATTTTCGTCAATTACCTGATCTACCACATCCAGTTTGTCAAGCGCTTTCACACGGCTTTGTACCTGTTTGGATTTCGTAGCTTTTGCCTTGAAACGTTCAATAAAACGCTCGGTCTGACGAATTTTAGCCTGCTGATTTTCGTAAGCTCCTCGCTGAATGTCATTGCGCTGCTCTTTCTCTTCCAGATAATAAGTATAGTTTCCCGCGTAATAATTCAATTTTCCGTTTGCAACTTCAATGGTTACATCAATGGTGTTGTCGAGAAATTGCCTGTCGTGAGAAACCACAATTACTGCACCTTCATAATTCTGTACATACTTTTCAACCCACTGAATAGACGGTAAGTCCAAATGGTTGGTAGGTTCATCGAGCATCAGCAAAGCTGGTTTTTGTAAAAGCAGTTTTGCAAGCATAACCCGCATACGCCATCCTCCGGAAAATAATTTGAGCGGTCTTTGCAAGTCATCTGTAACAAATCCAAGCCCTTCTAAAATAGCTTCAGCCTTGGATTGAATGGTGTAACCATCCAATGCTTCAAATTCTTCCTGAACCCTTGCAAGCTTGTCAACCAGCGCATCTTTGTAGTCATGCTCCATTTCATACAGTATTTTGTCAATCTGAACCTGTAAATGGTTCTGACGTTCGAAAGCCTGCATGGCTACCGCAAGAATTGAATCATCACTTTGGTAAGAAAGTAAATCCTGGTTCAAAAATCCGATCGTACAATCACCGGATTTTGATATAGAACCTCCATCTGGCTGAAATTCACCGTTAATCATCCTGAGTAAGGTAGATTTTCCGGTTCCATTCAGACCAATAAGGCCGATTTTTTGTTTAGGCTTGATATGAAGCGACGCGCTATCGTATAATGCACGGTCGCCAAGAAAATAACTGAGGTTCGTAATCGCGATCATGCCGCAAAGGTACGGCGAAAGTAGGAGATAGTAAAAAGGTAATTGTTGGAATAGTTATAAAATCAAATAGTTAATCCGAAATACAACATTATTCTTGTAAATTTGGTTAGAGCAATTAGCTTTATGCGTTAACATTTTTACTGATAAAATTCATTTGAATAATCTTTTTCCCATATTCCTCAAACTCGAAAATCTTCATACACTTATCATTGGTGGTGGTTATGTAGGTTTAGAGAAAATTACTGCTGTGTTGGACAACTCTCCGGAAGCAACAATTACGTTGATATCTCCTGAGATCAGGAATGAGATTAGAGAAATTGCCTTAACAAATCCACGGGTTCTGCTGATTGAACGGAAGTTTGAAGAAGATGATTTTTTTGAAAAGGATCTGGTGATCGTTGCTACGAATGATAAGGAAGAGAATAAGCGTATTAAAGGTTTGGCGCGGTTACGACATATTCTTTGTAACGTGGCTGATACGCCTCCGTTATGCGACTTTTATCTGTCTTCTGTTGTCAGAAAAGGCAACTTAAAAGTGGCTATTTCAACAAATGGTATGTCGCCGACCATGGCGAAACGTTTGAAAGAAGTTTTGACAGAAGCACTGCCTGATAATCTGGAAACTGCTATGGAACAATTGAAGGCCGTTCGTGATATGCTAAAAGGCGATTTTGCATATAAAGTTGATGAGCTTAATCGTATTACTTCTGTTTTAGTAGAAAAGGCAGAAAAATAATAATATGCACATATCTCAACTGTAATTTCTACGTTTAAAACCTCCCGTTTTAATCTTCATGCTGATCATAACAAATGAGAATCAGACACATATAAAATTATATTATTTTTCGTTATTCTCTAAATGACATATATCAGTGTATTTATTTTAAATTAATTTGTCCATAATTATTCAGGTTAGTATTTAATAAACCTGCCGTTTTTAGTCACCAATGAGATACACTAAAACTTCCCGTGAAAAAACTTCTCGTTTTTTGTTGTGTTTATGTGTATTATTGAATTTATAAATAACCAAACTGCGGTTGTTACCGCCCCATTAATTTAGCGTTAGACTTATACTTTCTGTATGGAAATTTTTTATCGGATCTGTGGTCGGAGTCGGCTATTTGCACACCTGTTTAGTGTCATTTTGTTATTGCATTTTTCATCGGAAGCAACTGCGCAGACATTTGATGTAAGTGGGGTTGTAAAAAGTACTTCCGGTGAAACTTTAATTGGTTCTACTATCAGGTTAAAGGGAACACAAAAAGGAACTGTAACTAATGAAAAGGAGAATTTATTCTTCCAGGAGTTGGCAATGGTGCTACTCTGGTAGTAACGATGATTGGTTTTTTACCCAAAGAAGTAAAAGCTGCCAAAAGTGTTTCCATTGAGCTTTCAGAAGATGCAGTTGGCTTACAAGATGTGGTCGTAACAGGATTTCAGCAGATTGACAAAGGAAAATTCACAGGCTCGGCGGTTACCTTGAAAGCTGACGATGTGAAGATTGACGGTTTGCCGGATATAAGCCGCTCTCTCGAAGGTCGTGCGGCAGGTGTTTCTATTCAAAATGTTTCCGGAACATTTGGCGCTGCTCCTAAAATCCGTATCCGCGGTGCTACTTCCCTTAATGGAGATAATAAACCTTTATGGGTTGTGGATGGTGTCGTTTTAGAAGACATTGTTAACATTTCCAATGACCAGCTCTCCAGCGGTGATCCTACAACCTTGCTTGGTTCAGCTGTTGCAGGTCTTAATCCCAATGATATCGAGACATTTGATATATTAAAAGATGCAGCCGCTGCTGCTTTGTATGGAGCGCGGGCTATGAATGGGGTTATTGTGATTACGACTAAGAAGGGTAAAAGCGGAAGCTTATCCGTTTCCTATTCAGGTAATTTTAGTACACAACTAAAACCCTCTTACAAAAACTTTAATATCATGAATTCTGCGGAGCAAATGGGTGCTTACGTGGAGTTGTACGATAAGGGATATTTGAGGTCGAATATTCTTGATAGACCTGATTATGGCGTTTTTGGTAAGTATTTTAGTATGCTTCCAGGGACCGACGACGGTTCTTTTGGCGCTGCAAATACATTAGAAGCGAGAAATAACTTTCTAATGCGATATGCCAAAACCAATACAGACTGGTTTGATATTCTCTTCAAAAATAATTTCCTGCAAGAGCATTCATTAAGCGTTTCGTTCGGAACTGAAAAAAGTCAATCTTATTTTTCTACCAGTTTTCTGAACGACAACGGCTGGACACTTGCAGACAAGGTTAGTCGCTATACTTTGAATTTCAGAAATAATTATAAGTTTTCAGACAAAGTACAAGTTGGCTTTTCCACCCTGTCTTCATTGAGACGTCAAAATGCACCGGGCTCTCTTTCTCGTCAAAGCAATGCGGTAGACGGTACTTATGGACGCGATTTTGATATCAATCCGTTTAGTTATGCATTGAATACAAGCCGCACGCTAACTGCGTTCGATGAAAATGGTGATAGAGAATATTTCAGAAGAAATTTTGCTCCGTTTAATATTCTGACAGAGCTCGAAAATAACAAAATTCAACTTAATCTGGCAGATATCAGGTTACAAGGTGACCTTACTTACAAAATTACACCGCATATTCAATACGATTTCATGGGAGCGCTCAGGTACATTAAAACCGGCCGCGAACACATGATTACTGAGAATGCAAACATGGCCAATGCTTACAGGGCAGCGGGCAATTCTGAGATTGCGAGAAATAACAAATTCCTATACACCGATCCCGACAATCCTGATGCTCAACCCGTGGTCGTTTTGCCAAGAGGAGGATTCTACAACCGTGCAGAGGACGAAATGACATTTTATAACGTCAGAAACAATCTGCGGTATAACAAGGTTTTTCAGGAGAAACACGCAGTGAATGCGTTGTTTGGACAGGAAATTAAGTTTACCAATCGTCAGAGTTTCAACAATACCGGTTACGGATATCAGTACGATCAGGGTGGTGTACCTTTTGTAGATTATAGAATTTTGAAGCAAACGATTGAGGCCAATTTTCCCTACTACGAAATGGGGAAGACATTTGACCGCTTTGCAGCCTTTTATGCAAGTTTAGGATACACGCTGAATGACAAATATAATTTCACCGCCTACGCACGTTACGACGGGTCCAACCGGTTTGGCAAATCCAATATCGGGCGCTGGCTTCCAACCTGGACAGTTGCCGGTTCCTGGAATATCGATCGTGAAGAATTCATAAAGAACCTTCCATGGATCAGCTATGCCAAAGTTCGCGGAAGTTATGGCCTTACTGCAAGCACAGGTCCTGCTTCCAATTCTGCGGTCTTGCTTCAAAGTCTGATTACGAATCGTCCTTATGCAGATGAAAAAGAAGCGGCGATTAACCTAGCTTCACTTGCAAATCTTGAGCTTACCTGGGAAAAACTTTACAGCGCCAATATCGGCCTGGACCTGGGACTTTTTGCAAACAGACTGTCTCTTACAGCAGATGTTTACTTACGGAACAGCTTTGATCTGATTGATCGTTTTAAAACATCCGGTATAGGTGGGCAAACATTTAAGGTTGCCAACTATGCCGATATGCAATCTAAGGGAATTGATCTTTCCGTGGATGTGGTTTTGCATAAATCACAAAACGTATCGTGGCGAACCAGGCTTACTGCCGGATATTCTCACACAAATATTACCAGTGTAGATAATCTGCCGACGATCTTTGATATGGTAAAGCCTGAGGGTGCGAATGTACAGGGGCATCCCGTAAGAAGCTTATATTCTGTTGATTTCAGAGGCCTGAATCCCAGAAACGGAGTTCCTACTTTTATCAATGAGAAAGGAGAGGTGAGTTCTGATATTTACCTGCAAGACCAGAATGTAAGCTACCTGAAATATGAGGGCCCGGTGGATCCACCTCTGACAGGCGGTTTGAATAATTCTGTTACCTACAAGGATTTTACACTCAACCTGCTTTTGACTGGCCAGGCTGGGAACAAGATCAGGTTACGACCTTTGTACAATGGTAATTCTAACTCACGGTTTGCATTTAGTGATTTGGATGCCTTTCCGAAAGAGTTTAACGATCGTTGGGAGTTGATCGGCGACGAGAAAATTACAACTATTCCTTCGATACCGACGTTGACTACCAACACATTAGAGTTAGCTGGTATTTATCCCTACACAGCATACAATTATTCTTCCGAACGCGTGGCCAGCGGAGATTTTGTAAGGTTGAAATCGGTGTCACTTGCTTACAAAATACCAGTCGTTGCAGCTAAACGATTGGGAATGACCAACGCATCGATCCAGGTTTCTGCGATAAACGTGTGGTTGATTTATGCTGATAAGAAATTGAAAGGGCAGGATCCTGAATTTTTTAATACGGGCGGGGTAGCTCAACCGATTCAAAAGCAATTTACGGCTTCTTTAAAATTCTCATTGTAAGACTAACATCCAAGATTATCGGGAAGTAAAATGGAAATGAAGCATATAAAAAAATATCTGAAAGGTTTTTCACTGGTGTTCCCTTTTCTTACACTACTTAGTTGTGAACAATTTCTTTCAACGGAGCCGGATAGTACCCGTGCAACTTTAAAGACACCTGAACAGGTTTCACAATTGTTAACGACAGCCTATCCGCAGGGAAGTTATGTCGTATTCGGCGAAGCGATGAGCGATAATGCTGACGACAAAGGGGCCGGAACTGATGATCGGGTAAACAGAGGTTCGTACCGGTTTGAAGTGGTAGATGCGCCAGTGGATCAGGAAGATTCGCCCGACATGTACTGGGCTCAGGCTTATCATGCCATTTCGGTTGCAAACCAGGCACTTTTGGTAATAGCTGAGTCAACTAATCCTGAATCATTTTCTGCTCAGAAAGGAGAAGCATTGGTTGCCAGGGCATATGCACATTTTATGCTTGTCAGCTTTTACAGTAAATTTTACGATCCTGCAACAGCATCAAGCGACGCAGGGATACCCTATGTAACTGAGCCGGAAACTGTGGTAGTAAAGCAGTACGAACGTAGGACAGTCGCCTACGTGTACGACATGATTGAAAAGGACTTGCTCGAAGGATTGCCATTGATAAAGGATGTTAGTTACACCGTTCCCAAGTACCATTTCAATATTGCAGCTGCGAACGCTTTCGCTTGTCGTTTCTATCTGGTCAAAAAGGATTATGCGAAGGTTCTTCAATATGCAAATAGTGTTTTTCCAGGCGGAGATATCGGGCCTAATTTACGCCCCTGGAATACAGAGTATTTACCTCTTTCTTATCAGGAATTGTATAAACGATATACCAGAGCGACTGAAAATGCTAACCTTTTGCTTGTAGAGACCAATTCGTTAGCTTCACGTTTCACGCCTACTTACCGATATGCCCTTACCAATGCCATCTGGGATGAGATAAAGGCTGTTGGCAATATCACTGGTTCATCAGTTAGCTGGGCTTATCCACTTTTCAACGTTGGAGAAGGCAATTTATTGATTCCCAAGCTTGACGAATATTTTGTCAAAGAATCTGTAAATGCTGAGATCGGCTCTGTATGGGTAATGGTACCTCTGTTTACAACAGAAGAGGTTTTATTCAACCGTGCCGAGGCAAACTTGTTTTTAGGTAATCAGTCTGCTGCGTTAGCTGATTTGAACCTGTTTGCCAGCAAACGCATCCGAAGCTACAATGCTAGTACATATGCGATAACCTTACCAAAGATCCGTACCTATTATGGATTAGCCAATTCTGGTACAAATAACAGCCTTGGGCTTCTTTACAGTATTATGGACCTTCGGAGACTTGAATTTACACAGGAGGGAATGCGTTGGTTTGATATACTGAGATATGGATTAGATGTGGAACACGTTACTGCTGAGGGACAGACAATTACGGTTCTTGATGGAGACGCTCGAAGACAGTTGCAGCTTCCACAGTCTGTTACGCTGTCAGGTTTGGAACTAAATAAAAGGTAGGCTTATACAAGTATCGGAAATTCTCTTGATCGAAAAAAAGAATATATATGAATAAGAAATCCACTTTTTTAAACTGTCTTGCAGTGCTCGGCCTGGTGCTTATCATGCAGTCCTGTAAAGAAGAAGAACTTGGTGACGTTGAAACCATTTCAGGCCTTAATAGACCTTTGCCTGTTCAGACTGCTATTGATAAGTGGATATCTGACAGCCTTACAACTCCTTATAATATTGCTGTCAATTACAAATGGGATCAGTTTGAATTCACAGATATTTCAAAAACGCTCGTCCCTCCAAAAGAAGAGATGGTGATTCCTTTTTCAAAGGTGGTACGTCAAGCCTGGATCGGGCCGTATGTGCAGCAAGCCGGGCTTGTGTTTTTTAACAAATATTCTCCCAAACTATTTGTGCTGTCCGGCAGTGCGCAGTATGAGTATCAAAGTAAAGTTTTGGGACAGGCTGAGGGTGGAAGAAAAATTATTGTCTTTGATGTCAATAATTTCAAGGTCAAGGGGATGAATGGCTATGTAGCTAATGACTCTGTTGTCGTCAAGGAGGGCATCCGTACGCTTCAGCACGAATTCGGACATATTTTGCACCAGAATATTATGTACCCAGTCGAGTTCAAAAGAGTAAGCGAAGGATTATTTCAGGGGGAGAACTGGTTTAATATCAGCGATGCTGAGGCTTTGGCAGATGGTTTTGTAAGCCCGTATGCTTCATCCAAATACGATGACGATTTTGTGGAGACAATCGCCATTTTGCTAACCGAAGGCAAGGACGGCTACACCAGAATGGTAAATTCTGTTCAGGAAGGTGCGAGTCTGAATGGTACAAGTAAAGCGGATGCCCAGGCGAAGCTGAGGCGTAAGGAAGCTTTGGTCGTAAATTATTTTAAGACAGCCTGGGGAATTGATTTTTACAGTTTACAAGCCAAATGCAGAGCTGAATTCGTCAAATTGATCTAAATCGTTTGGCCGTAAATAATGATTTTATGAAAAAGACTTTTTCAATAGTTTTACCATTTCTTCTGTTCGTTGTATTGATTTCCTGTAAAACGGAAGATTCAGTTTTCGAGCAAACATCTAACGAACGTGTTAACGCGTCTGTAGAAAAATATCAAAAACAGCTTATCGAGGCCGAATATGGCTGGAAAGGAGCCATTTACCCGGGAACCGGCGGCGTTTATAGCTTTTATTTTAAGTTTAATGATCAGAATCGGGTAGTCATGTATTCTGACTTTAATAAAGAGGCAGCTGTTACTTCCAAGGAAAGCAGCTATCTGGTGAAATCATTGCAGTCGCCTTCGCTGATTTTTGACACATATTCTTATCTGCATTTACTGGCTGATCCCGAGGGAATAGTGAACGGGGGTGTTTACGGTGAAGGGCTTAAATCTGATTTTGAGTTTTCATTTGGCTCAGACACGCTCAACAATGGCACTTTAACCCTAACTGGAACTAAAAACAGGACCAGATTGGTACTGAACAAAGCCAGTCAGGAAGAAGCCGTTGCTTACGGGAATGGCGGATTGGCGAAGAGTTTGTTGTTTAGCAATATCGATTTGTATCCGATTTATTTCAAACGAGTGACGATTGGGGGTGTCACCTATGAGATTAACGTAAATACAGCCGCCAGAACTATCACTTTATCCTGGCTTGAAGGGACAACTTCTAAATCTTTTACAACAGAGTACTATCACAGCTCGACAGGTGTAGCATTTATAACACCTTTTGTTAATGGTTTATTAACCTTAAACTCACTTACAAACCTAACTTGGGATGCATCCAAGCTGTCCCTCGGATTTACTGCGGGCACGGCCAATGTAACGGTTGTCGGGGCAGCAAAACCTCTGATCGTAGACATTGCAGCTCCTAAACGATTCAGACAATTTGTAATCGACAAAGGATCTTACTGGATTTCCGAAACGGGTTTTAACGTTGGAGGAAAGGAAGATTATTTTGGGATAACCAAAATTCCAGACTTTTACTATATGCTCTTTTTCCCGGACATAGCTTCCAGCCAGGGAACTACTTATGATGCTTTTACGGCGTATGATCAAACCAATTTGATGGGCCCTGCTGTTGTGCCTTCGTACACGTCGGATGGAAGAATTATCTTTTCCATTTTAGGTACTTACGGAACAAATACTCTGATGAATACGACTGTTGCTGATCAAATAGAAGATGCAAGTGGCTATTATCTTGTTCAGACATCACCTATCAGATACGATATGGTGAGCGCAAAAGACGCCAAAACATGGATTTCCTGGTGGTATCCTTTTTAAATTTGTTTCAAAAAGAGTTTAGTTTTCTAACAAAAAAACACTCCCATAACCAGAGGGCACTGAAAAAGCTTCTCAATTATAGGACTACCCAGAGCGGTCAGGTAAATTTTATTTACTTGACCGCTTTTGTTGTTTAAATGTGATCTGCAAATGGACTACCGTCCCAAAATGTTCGAATTTAGGTTTATCAGTGTTTGTCTTTAGTTTTGCGAGCCTAGTTGGTAAGTTTGATAATTCTTTTCAGATTTACTGCGAAGATGGCTAATGCTCCCTGCATCTGCATATTTTCAATTCCATAAGATGTTGCGCGGCCATAGCCATGGACATTCTTTAATTCACTGTTTTTTGCTTCGATCTTATACCGATGTTTTATTTTCTGCTTGTAATAGTCAGTTTCCTGAAAGGCTGTCTGTTGGAGGTGCGAGTCCGATTTTATGCTCACTGAATAGGATTTCGTTTTGGCCCCCCGCTTATAACAGTTCTCACTTAAGGGACAGATTTTACACTTCTCGACATCGAAATAGTAGGTATAGGTCTGATTTGTCCCCACATTCTTCCTTCCCTGACGTGCCTTTCGAATGGCCAGATGCCCGGCCGGGCATACGAACATGTCCGCATCTTTGTTGTAATCGAAGCGGTCTTCATTCTTTCTGGATCCTTGGGTAATAGAAGGGTTCAGCTTGGCAACCACCTTGATATCCTGCTCACTGGTTAGTTGAAGATTATCCTTTCCCGAATAGGCTGAATCGCCGATGATCGTGTCTACTTCAATGCCGTTGTCCTGGCTGATCTGCAAAAGTTCAGGAAGTTGTGGACCATCTCCCTTTTCTCCCGAGGTGACCACTGCGGCGGTAATAATACGTTCTTCTGTCATGGCAATATGGGTCTTGTAGCCAAAGAACTTGCTGTCAGACGATTTATGGCCCGTCCTGGCATCGCTGTCTTTGGAGAGCGTATAGTTCTCCAAAGTATCCTCCATTGTTTCCTTTAACAGGTTTAGTTTTTCCTTGATCGCAGGGATATAGATCAACGTCTGATCCGATTCTATACACTTCGCAAGCTCATTACAATAGGCAAGCTCCTTTTCGAGCTCGCCCGAATCATTCTTTTTAGGCATACGCTCTTTAATGTCAGCATCCACAGCATAAACGGCTTTGCGTAAAAGCTTTGAATGCTCCCTAAGCACCTTAAGGGCTGAATGTGGATTAGATCTGGAAAGCGAATGGGTAGCATCTACGATAATGGATCGAGAGCAAACAATACCCTTTTCAATCGCTATGGAGACTGTTTTGCCTATCAACAGCTTCAATAAGTCGGCATCTTTCAAACGCAATTTTCTAAACTTTGTCAAAGAGCTCGGATTGATGACTTCATCCTCGGGGGCCATGCCAAGGAAATACTTGAAGGACATATCGTAGCGGGAACGTTCGACTACATCTACGTCTGAAATGGTGTAGATTGTCTTCAGCAACAGGAATTTGAACATCCGTACGGGGCTCTGTGCTGCACGTCCGTTATCAGAACAATATTTACCTGCAAGCTCATCATAAATGAAGCTAAAGTCGATCAATTCATTAATCCTGCGAAGAAGATTGTCCTTGGGAATGATCAGGTCATACAATCCGGCGAACGCAGTAAATTGAATTTTTTGTTGGTGAATTAACATCTGAATCCCTTTCTAAATCCACCTTAAGATACCAAAAAAGGAGCAGAAAAACTTAATTTCCTACTCCTTTCTCTGACTCAGATACAAGAGGACTTTTTCAGTACCCTCCATAACCAGGAGTGTTTTTTTGTAATGAATAAATTTTAAATCAATATCCGCTGTTCTGAGCAATACCGGAAGCATCTACTTCTCTTTGTGGAATTGGCAGAACGAGTTTAGTTGAATTATATTCAAGGCCGTCTGTCGTTCCTTTAAGACGTTTCAAGTCCTGAATTGCCTGGCCTTCATGTGCCAGTTCCAGTTTGCGTTCTTTTAGTATGATGGGCAAAGTAGGAGTCGTAATTGCTGCCAGTCCGGCTCTTCTACGTATCAAGTTTAAATCAGCCGCAGGTGTTGCACCAGTTTGAGAACTAAGTCTCAGGTTGCATTCTGCTCTTGTCAAATATAATTCGGCCAGACGGATAACCGGGATATTTCTGTACTGCAACATCCATTTGCCACTTCTGATAGAGCCTGCACCTTCATAGAATAGTTTTAATCTTGCATCATTGGCTTCATATAATGCCAGATGTTTATCCTGAATAGAAACGTCTCCATCGCGTCCGCCATAAGCTGGAATTGACCAAAACAGCTGCATGTCATTATCACCATCCTGATCAGATACCTGGATATCAAATATATCTTCGCTGCTATTAGTTGCGTTGTTAAATGCCGCGGCATAAGTGCTGGTAAGGGTTATACCATTTGTTGCCGCAAGCCCAATAGCTTTGTTAGATGCTTCAAGTGCTTTACTGTAATTTGTCATTTGCAGGTAAATACGTGACAGATATGCATTAGCGGCAATTTGTGATAAAAATATTCCGTTGGTTTCCGGTAACAATCCTTCCGCCTCCGTTGCATCTGCAAGTATTTGGGCATAAGTTGCTTCCAAGGTACTGCGGGTTACTTTCGTTCCTGCTTCAATAACCGTGGTTGGGGTTAATACGATAGGCAATCCCGGATTGGTTGCAGCTGCACCATCACTGTAAGGCAGGCAAAATAATTGAGCCAACTCAAAGTAAGTAATTGCCCTTAGCATCAATGCTTCTCCTTTTACACGGTCCTGATCATCCTCGTTTACCTTATCGATTGCCCCTAAAATATTATTACTGATATTGATCGTTTTGTAAGAGTCAAGCCACATATCTCTTACGTAACTGTTGGTAACCAATATCTTTTTGGTATAAATTTCCCGGGGCTGATTATAGGTGCCTTCCCAAGCAATTTCGTCATTAGAAGCAAGTAATTCTGAAAACAGGGCTATGTCACCTCCCAATACATAAGAACTGCTTATTGCATCGTAAGCGCCACCAAGGACTCTCTTAATATTGGTATCTGAACTTAATGCAATTTCTCCTTCAATTTCCTGTTGTGGTACCAGGTCAAGTTTACTGCTGCAGGACGAAATTAGAAGCACGGATGCCAGTATGAGTGAATTATATCTTTTCATAATCTAATATTTTTTTATGGATTAGAAATCATCGTCCGGACGAGTGGAGATGAATCGTTTTTGCTTGAATTATAGACCCAGGTTAACACCAAATGTTACAGATTTGATTTGGGGAGCAGAATAAAAATCACCACCCTGATTTCTGTTACCTGCACGGTAGTCTGCATTTACCTCAGGATCCCAGCCAGGATAATCTGTAAATGTTAGCAGGTTTACGGCGGTTACATACAAGCGGACTGTGCTTAGTTTGGCTTTCTTTAAAATAGCCTGAGGCAGTTTATAGCTAAGTGTAATATTTTTAAGACGAACATAAGATGCGTCATATACATATCTGCTTGAAGCACCGGTACCATTTGCTCCTGAAAGTCTGAGTTGAGGCTCGCTTGTAATATCACCTGGTTTTTGCCATCTGTTCAAAGTTTCTTTAGTCTGGTTATCAAACCAGTCAAAACTGGCAGTCATAAATCCGCCTCCACCATTTGTTACCTGATTGCCAAAAACACCCTGGAACAGAACGCTTAATTCTAATCCTTTATAACCAATATTGTTAGTAATTCCACCAATCCAGTCCGGATTTGGATTTCCTACAACAAAGTTTCCAGCGGCATTGTAATCGTTGGTAGTTTCATTATTCTGGGTATAATAAAGCGCATCACCATTTGCCTGATCAACACCTGCATATTTTGGCCCGTAGAATACACCAATTGATTCACCTACAATAAGAGAGTTCATAAACCGGCCATCGTTGCCAGGAATCAGTTGATTTTCTCCGTCAAGCTTGGTCAGTTTGTTTATGTTTTTAGAAAGATTAAAACTGGTATTCCACGTAAAAGCACTTCCCACAATGTTATTAGAATTTAATACAAACTCTAAACCCTTATTCTGCATAGAACCTATGTTGACAGTTTGTGTTGTAAAACCGGAAGTTCCAGGAACGGGTACATTATAAATCAGATCTTTTGTGTCTTTTACATAATAATCAATTTCTCCCGAAAGACGATTTTTGAAAAATCCAAAATCAATTCCTATATCAACCTGGTTCGATTTCTCCCATTTTAAGTCCGGATTGGCCAATTGTGTTGGTGTCAGGCCGGAAGTCCCGCCATATTTGGAACCACCCCATAAACCAAGTTGTTTGAAATCCCCAAATCCATCGGCATTACCAGTAATACCCCAGCTACCTCTTAATTTCAGGAAACTTACAACGTTGTTTGCTGCTAAAAATGCTTCTTCGGAAAGAACCCATCCGGCAGAAGCCGCAGGAAAAAATCCGTATTTGCTGTCTTTACCAAACTTGGAAGAACCATCTACTCTTCCGCTTAATGAAAGTAAATAGCGGTTGTCGAACTTGTAATTGGCACGCCCGAAATAAGATAAAAATGATGACTGTGAAGAAGAAGAATAACCAGCCGTAATTTTCCCTGCACTTTCAATTTTTTTCAAATCATCTACAGGAAAATCCTGGCCTGTTACAGAATTACGGTCGTCTTTATAATCCTGAAAAGACATACCAGCTGTGAAATCAATCACATGTTTGTTCTTAGTAAGATTATAGTTAAAGTAGTTGTTCGTATTATAATTAACAGTGCGATAAAAATAGGACGACCCCTGACCGTTTACAGACTGGCCTACTTCTGTTTTAATCCCATAAAATAAATCTTCGTCCTGATTCAGAACATCAAATCCAAATTCCGTTCTGAAATTCAGGCCCTTTGCAATGTTGTATGATAAAAATGTACTTCCAATGTTCCTGAATCCGGTTGTAACGTTCCTTTTATTATCAAGTTCTATCAATGGATTGTAATAAGTTGTTACAGGACGGTCGTTCAATTCTCCGTCTGCATTTCTCAGCGGTGTAATTGGCGACAATGCTACAATTTGCATTGGTGTTGAAAATTCATTGTCAGCTGCAACCCTGTTAGAAACGGTTCTGGAAAGGCCCATGTTAAACCCCAGTTTTAACCTTGGAGTAATATCCTGTTCCAGGTTGATACGGCCTGAAATTCTTTTGAAATCATTTCCAAAAAGGATACCATCCTGGTCATTATAACCTAAACTGACATAAAAACGGGTTTTGTCCGTTCCGCCCGATGCATTAATATCAACGATTTTCGTTTTAGAAGCATCATTAAATGCCAGCTTTTCCCAGTTTGTATTCGTTTGTTGTGTCTTCCAGTCGGTACCTCCTGAATAGCGATCCAGCCTTCCTTCCGCAAACTCAAGCCACGAATCCGGATATTGAGCAGGATCTGTTGAAGTAACACCATCTCTTGCATCAGAATTAATAGCTGCTTCCCTGATCAGGTCTACATATTGTTTTGCATCCAGAAAACCTCTAAGGTGTGTTGGTTTGTTAAATCCGTATTGCACATTGGCACTAAGATTTGTTTTGCCTGATTTCCCTTTTTTAGTCGTGATTAATACAACTCCATTTGCGGCCCTTGAACCATAAATAGCGGCAGCAGACGCATCTTTCAATATTTCGAAAGATTCAATGTCATTGAAGTTAATATCTGCTAACGGATTACCAGCCGGAGCTGGTGAAGTGCCGGAAGTAGACGCTCCTGACAAGGCAGCAGAATTTACCGGAATCCCATCGATTACATACAAAGGATCATTAGATGCGCTAATTGAGCCTGTTCCTCTTATCCTCACTTTTACTCCTTCCCCAACCTTACCACTGCTTGATTCCACAAATACTCCGGCTGCACGTCCCTGAAGTGCCTGGTTAAAGTTTGGAACTGGTGTATTCTGAATTTCAGAACCTTTAATGCTGGCAATATTTCCTGTAAGGTCTCTTTTGATTTTTGTGCCAAATCCTACGACCACTACTTCGCTCAAACTACGCAGATCACTTTCCAGCTGGACGTTTATCACGCTTTGATTTTTTACTGCAGTTTCTTTTGCAATCATACCTACAAAACTGAAAACCAGTGTTGAACCAGAAGACGGTATGGTTATCGTATAATTTCCTTCTGAGTCCGTCTGGGTTCCATTGGTAGAACCCTTTTCCTGTACTGTGGCCCCGGCTAGGACGGATTCATCTTCCAGGGATGTTACTTTTCCGGTAATACGTATACTTTGTCCAAATGATGACAACCATATACCAAATACACTGAAAATAGTTAGTAGAAAAACTTTTTTCATAATAGTTAGATTTTGTTTTTTGTAAAACTTCAAAACAAATATATGGTTATTGTTGTGGCAACAAAATATTTATATTGAAATTTTACTAATGAATGTAATTTTAAACTGCGAATTTCTTTGCAGAATTTAAATTATCGGAAGAATAAATATTAGGATAGAAAGAGGGATATTTGTTAGTAACCAGTATACTATTCGCCTATAAAGTATTGTAAATTACCAATATTTGCCATTGGACCGGGCAAACAGGAAACCACGCCAAAAAATAAACAGATGGTTCCAAATGGCAGGTATAAGTCCAAAATGTTTTCTGAGAACTTTTAACCGGTCGATTAATGAACGTTTGTGATTTTTCACTGATATGCCACCAAGCAGATAACGGCAAAGTGTAAAATGAAGAAACTGAATTTTGTCTGCTTTTTTAAGGCAGGTTATTTCCCAGTCAATATCAGCACTGAGATTGGTAATATCGTAGATTGGTGTAATGGCTTTTTTTACAATAAATGCCTGGTGGCAAACTTTCATTCCAAGCGCAAAATCCTGCCATTTTAAATTTTCCGGTAAACTGTGTGGTGTAAATTTACTTCTGAGCCCCACTTCAGTACTGTCCTCCCTGACCAGCATAGCATCGCTGTAATAAACATCAGCATTGGTTTCAAAACTGAGTATGAGATTAGAAACCACATTTTTGTCAAATATTTCATCCCCTGCATTCATAAACCAAACATATTTCCCTGTTGCCAGAGCCAGGCCTTTGTTCATAGCATCGTATAAACCGCTGTCTGGTTCGGAAACAATTTTGGTGATAATCTGAGAATATTCTTTTGCAATTTTTAATGTGGTGTCCTGGGAATTACCATCAATGATCAAATACTCAATTTCAGAAGAGTTAGTTGTATTGAAAAGTGCCGATTGAATACTTTTCAAGGTTCTTTCCAGATATTTTTCAGCGTTGTAGGTAATGGTAACTATGGTGAGAAAGGGCATAATTTCAATTTTAGAAAGTGATAGAGCAATAGCTATAATTTTTCAGTTTTCACTTCCCAATACCCTCCTTTATCTGGTCCAACCCTTTCGATTATATTTCTCTCTTTTAACTTTTGAATCTGCCATTCTATGCCTCTTCTGGTTAATCCCGTGGTTTCCTGAATGGCTTTAGTTGTTATCTTTGGGTTAGTTTTAATCAGGTTTAAAATCTGAATTTCAGTTTTCTCCACAGTTTTCTCCACAGTTTTCTCCACAGTTTTCTCCACAGTTTTTGAAAAAGCAATTACTCTGAATCCGTGCTGAAAATTTTCGAATCCGGGCACTTCCAGGCCATAGTCAATAAAGCTGTTTTTTATTCTTTTTATGCCCGATCCATATTTTTCAATAATTCCGGCTTCTTTAAAAACAAAGGCTATTTTTTTATTTCTGGCTTGCGATGTATAGTTACCATCCATTAATTGCTCAATGGATATAGATTCAGGAAGGGAGCCGGGATTGAAAAATTCAATATGATCATCATAAATTTTAATAGAAGAATCCCCATAGTGCATATAATCACGATGAACAATCATATTAACAATTATTTCCCTTATCGCATTCAATGGGTATTGCCAACGCTCTTCACGTTGCAGATTTCCGGTGATAATATATTCTTTATTAATATGTTTTCTAACAAAATTCATCACTTCGTCTACTTCGCTGAATAGGTCACTACGAAGTGTAAATCCATCTTTGATAGAAGTCGGAGTAGCAAATCGCCCAAGCTCAATGGTTGCCTGAAAAACATCATTTTGAGAAAATAACAAATGGCAGGCATTAGTGATGTGAGGTTCTTTAAGAAGTTCGAATTTATATAAAACTGTTAGTGGGTCATCTTGTAAAGGAAACTCTTTAAAGGCATTCGATTTTTCAATAAATGCATTGACTTTGCTTAATGAAATGGTTTCCAAAGTATAATCATTGGTTGCATAACTATCCCAACTGGTATTGAAAGTGTGGAGATGCAAATTAGAAATCTCACTCAGATTCAATTGATGGTTTGAGTTTTGAACCCTTTTATAATAACGTCCTTTAAATGAAACCGGCTTAACCGGAAATTCTTTTGTAGAAAGAATAACGATTTCTTTTCCGTCTATTTCGATAGTTTCTGCATCCGGAATGATAGAAGGCTGTGTTTTATTTTTGATTTCATTTATCCATTGCTGAACGGTTTCCTCTTTAATAGAAAAGTTTTTGACGGGCTTTCCATCATCGTCTACGCCAACAAATACCTGTCCGCCTTTTGAGTTTGCAAATGCTACCAAAGTTTCGATCACAGCATCGCCAAAACTGCTTTTGTATTCATTTTGTGAATTTTCAGACATAATAAAAAGAGGAAATCAAGTAACGAATATAGACATACTACGCACATTATTTTTCCAATAACGATTTGTAAAGTTTCGAATATTGTCCGGTAACAACATTTTCGGCATAACAATCTTCTACTTTTTTACGCGCTTTTGCTGAAATTTCACCATTTATATTATTCCGGATTATCCATTCAATTCCCTCTGATAAAGCATTTGTAGATTTTAATTTGGCAACGTAACCGGTTTCCTGATGATCTATCATTTCAGGAATTCCCCCGGTAGCAAATCCAACCGCAGGAGTGCCGCAGGCCATAGCCTCCATAATTGTATTAGGTAAGTTGTCTTCCAAAGAGGGCACAATGATCATATCAGCAGCATTATAGACATTTACCATTTGTTCAGTTTCCGTAATTTTTCCCAGGTAATGAACCGGAACAGGAAAAGAAGCAAAACTATCAGGATTAGATTTTCCAAAAATCAATACTTCAATATTTTCTGATAACGCACTACTTATCCTGATTGCTTCTTTAAAATAATCAAATCCCTTTCTTGGATCCTGGGTATTAGCGCCGGCAAAAAGGATCAGATTTTTATCAATAGGCAAATTCAGCACTTTTCTGATTTCAGTTTTACTTTTAGGTTTAAATATCTCCGTATCCAGGCAATTTGGAATACTCAATGCCGGCAGGTTTTTAGTCAATTTTGCTTTTTTTGTTAAATCGTTCAGCCAGTTGCTGGGAGAAACCAAAGCCATTTTGGCCGTTTTGTAAATAGCAGCTTTTTGTTCAAACTGAGAAAATGATATATCATATTCATCCGGTTGTGCCAGATATGGACAATACTGACAATGGATTAAATAGTTTTCGCAGCCTCTGCTATAATGACAACCGCCGGTAAAAGCCCACATATCATGTAAAGTCCAGACGATTGGTTTACCCAGTGAAAACAATTTTTCCAGAGAATCCATAGAAAGAAACCCGAAGTTGATCCAGTGCAGATGTATAATATCGGCTTCAATTACAAGAGGATGAGTACTGATATCAGCACCGGCAGCGGCTGGTGAAAATGCAAACCTCACGCTTTTGTCTTTTTCAAAAGGGAGAAACTGTAATCTTTCTGAAACGAAACGAAAGAAATTTATTCTGGATTTCCATTTGGTATTGGCTAATGGAATTATTCCTTGTTCCGGATTTTGTACTTCAGGTATAAGCATGTAAGAATCTTCTCCCGAATAAAGCAGTGCCCGGTGCAGGCGTGTGGCCGCAACTCCGGCTCCTCCTTCCAAATGAAAAGTACTCAGGTGAAGAATCATATTAAGAGAAAAAATGAATTTTGACAAGGCAACCGGCACAGTGAAGAATTCGGGATTTTCAATTGCGCTTTTAGCCTGAAAGGTAAAATTAATAGTTCTTACGTTTATTTATTTTTATTCGTTAAAAGTATCTTTATCCAATTATCAGGTAATTGAAAAACGATGTCTACGGAAAAACAAAGTCACGAAGCCCATTCAGGCTGGTACGAAGTACAGTATGCAACCAGAGAGGCGCAGGAAAAAGCAATTGCTGATTGGAAATATGATGCTGAAAATAAAACGATCAACAACTGGATACACAGCCGGTTACTGGCAATGGTAAATCCGTTGGTTACTGAGAAAAAAAGCTGGCTGACAGTGGGTGATGGTTATGGTTTTGACGCTAATTTTTTCTACGAAAAAGGTTTGGATGTAACAGCAACAGATATTTCTGATACTTTTTTACCTCTTTCACAGCGACACGGACTTTTTGAAAAATATTCAGTGGAAAATGCTGAAAACCTAACCTTTGCCGATAATAGCTTTGACTATATATTTTGCAAAGAAGCCTATCATCATTTTCCACGTCCATATATGGCTGTATATGAAATGCTAAGAGTGGCAAAAGAAGGCGTTGTACTCGTTGAACCACATGATCCGATCTCAAAAATGCCTTTATTATTGGCTTTAAGGAATATTCTGGATCGACGGGACACGACATTATTACAGAAATACTGGAAGAACCGCTATTCTTTTGAAGAAGTTGGTAATTACGTTTTTAAATTATCGGAGAGGGAAATTGATAAGCTGGCAAACGGAATCGGATTACCAATGGTCGCTTTTAAAGGAATTAACAATAATTATTATAATGCGGCGGCCGGTCACGAAAAAGCAGATGATTCTTCATCAGCATTTAAAAAGATAAAAAGCAAACTGGCACTGCATAATTTCCTGACACGATTGTCGCTTATGCCGTCGCAGGTTCTTTGCGCGGTCATTTTCAAAAGGACGCCATCTGAACAGGTTATTGAAGCGATGAAAAAGGATGGATTTCAAATTCATGTTTTCCCGGTTAATCCTTATGCGGGGAAGTAAGGTTTTAGTTGCGAATTGAACAGTGGAAAGGATCTCAAATTTGCATGAATATTGTTTGGTCTAAGATCACAATTTGTGACATTAGACTTTTTTAAGCCATATGATATTCCTTAACTTCGTGCTTAAATTTTTTAAGATAATAAAGTTTCAGCGGGAATACCGAAATCCTTAAATAAAGTTTTAATCATCTTTAAAGTAAGTGGTTTTTTTCTGTTCAGGATTTCTGACACACGGCTTTTTGAGCCAAAATAAGGCAGAAGGTCTTTTTGATGCAAACCTCTTTCCTCCATTTGATATTTGATAGCCTCTATCGGATCAAGTGCAGGCATCGGAAATTGCTTTGATTCATAGTCATCAATAACTAACGCGAGTAATTCGAAAATATCACCTTCTGGTGTATCGCGTTTTGCACTCCAGATTTTTTCGAGTTCCTGCAAAGCTGCCTTGTATTCAGTTTCAGTCTTTATGGGTCTAATTTCGAAAGTTTTCATTGTATAAAGTATGGCTAAAATTTTATAGTTTTTGCATCTACTTTGTCATATTCTTTGTGTGTTCCTACAAATTTGACCCAGCAGACATTAAATTCATAATTGAAGGAAACAATTAGCCTGTATTTATTGCGGGCAATATTAAATACTATTCTTTCATTACCAACATAATCAGCACCTTTAAAGTCGGCAATTATTTCTTGTGGAGTATTTTCTGATTTGCTCATTTTATCATACCAACTCAAAAGACCTGTTTTTGAATCGCTATGTGTTGTCCAAAACTCTTGGAGTGTATTTCTGGAAAATATTCTCATATTAGAAGTAAAGATAATTAAAGTTCCAATATTTAGAACTTATGAAGCGTGCTTTTAAATCTGTCAACAAAATCAATTCTTAGTTTCTTTTGTGCGATCCTGTCAAAATTTTCTGATCAGGATTAATATGTATAGTTTTATGTCCTCTTATAAAATTTACAGTAATGTTGTCAGAAGTGGACGCAAGGAAAATTGCAATTATTGGTCTTGGTTATGTTGGATTGCCGTTGGCAGTAGAGTTTAGCCGGAAATATTCGGTATTGGGTTTCGATATTAGTACAGAGCGTATCCAGGAGTTAAAAACGGGATATGACCGTACCCAGGAAATTTCAGAGCAGGATTTGCAGCGTGTTCAAGACCTCGTATTTTCAAGCGATATTCAATCTTTGGCTGCTTATAATACTTATATTGTAACTGTTCCCACGCCGATTGATAATTACAAAAAACCGGATTTAGGCCCGCTTTTAAAGGCAAGCCAAACGATCGGCAGTGTTTTGAAAAAGGGTGATGTAGTGATTTATGAATCTACTGTTTATCCGGGTTGTACGGAGGAAGATTGTGTCCCTGTTCTGGAAAAAGCGAGCGGATTACAGTACAATGTTGATTTCTTTTGCGGCTATTCTCCGGAGCGAATCAATCCGGGTGATAAGATCAATACATTAACCAAAATCAAAAAAGTAACTTCCGGTTCCACACCAGAAGTAGCCATTCTGGTCAATAATTTATACGCTTCCATCATTGAAGCCGGAACACATCTGGCAACATCGATCAAAGTAGCCGAAGCATCCAAAGCAATTGAAAATGCACAGCGCGATGTCAACATATCTTTTGTAAATGAACTTGCCCTGATCTTTGACAGAATGGGGATTGATACAACGGAAGTCCTGGAAGCTGCGGGTACGAAATGGAATTTCCTTAAATATAAACCGGGTCTTGTTGGCGGCCATTGTATTGGAGTAGATCCGTATTATCTGGCTTACAAAGCAGAATCACTGGGTTATTATCCTCAGGTAATACTTTCTGGTCGGCGTGTAAATGATACAATGGGCATTTTTGTTGCTAATAAGTTAGTCAAATTGCTAATCAAAAAAGGACATAAAATAGAAGGAAGCAGGGTTCTGATCTTGGGTATAACATTTAAAGAAAATTGTCCTGATATCAGGAATACGCGTGTTGTAGATGTTTACAAAGAACTGACGGATTTTGGCATGCAGGTGGATGTATATGATCCATGGGCATCACCAGATCAAGTTGATGAAGAATATGGTATTTCATTGATTGACAATCCGGCGGGGAAATATGAGGCTGTGGTGCTTGCAGTTGCGCATCAGTCATTTCAGGAATTGACAATTTCCGATTTTACGTATGAAAAATCAGTTATTTACGATCTGAAATCTACGCTGCCGAAGGATTCTGTTGATTCGCGGTTGTAGGAGAAAGGAAGGTTTCATGCAGAGAACGCTAAGTTTGCTCTATATTCTCTGCGCTTAACCTCTCTTAACATTATATGTCTTCTGTTTTACAACTAAGTTACGGAGACACAAAGGTTCCCTAATTTCTTCTTTGTGTCTTCGAGTCTTCGCGGTAGTTTTGGTTCCTGCCAAGGCAAATTTGCCACAAAGTTATTTTTATCGAAACATAACTCTTTTATTGGGCTACTCTGCGTGAAACCTTTTTTCTGGCGTCACTCCCTCCACCCGAAGATATTCAGCTGCAAATCCATTACATCGTTTCCTCTGTATTGATGATTTACGAATGGACGAAGGCGATGCTGATTTGTATCAATGAAATACCGGAAATTATTCTCTTCAAAAATCCTGATAATGTCTGCTAAACCCTGGGTATTTCCGATATAAGAATGGAATTCGACAAACAGGTTTTTGACGTTTGAAAGGGAATTTCTGCAATCGTCCAGCACTTCTGTTTCTGCTCCTTCAATGTCTATTTTTAAAAAGTCAATCTGCTCTTCTTTTTCCAGATAATCTTTAAGCCTGACGGAATCGATTTTTCTTTTTTTAGCTTTTGAATAAATAGAAGATGAATCTGCCGACTCACTTCCAAACCAGATTCCTTCTTCATCTTTCCATACTGCTTTCGGGATCAGGTCAATATCGGTGATGTTATTCCGTATCAGATTCGAACGAAGCAGTTCTATAATTGCGGGTTCTGCCTCGAACGCCATGATTTTAGCATCAGGATATAACTCCTTGAAATATAGGATACTCATTCCAATATTGCTGCCGCAATCCAGAATAACCGGTTTAGAATTAGATGTTTTGAAAAAGTAGAATTCATCAACAAATATTTCCTTGTATTGCCATAAAAAAGACATTACATCAGGCACTTCCAAATGATATTTTCCAAAACCAACGTGCTTACGGTCATGCCTTATGGAATCACCGTATTTTAAAAGGAGCTTAATAAATTCTCTGTCACGCGGGGTACGTAACGCCTGAAATGGTTCTTTTAGCAAATAGCGCAGCCAGTACATGAAATACAATTATGCATTAATTTTATTGGCGAAGATAGGGCAAAGATTGTAGCCGACCTTAAAATTACTTTTGAATGTGTACTTTTGCAGAAATATCTTCCTATTTTCTGACGCATGCGTGTTTGTTTTGTCATGGCGGGGTTGCCGCATTATTTTACATTGATCCTGAATAAAATGGTTTCCGAGCTAGGAACCGATCTTGTTCTGATCAAACCCAGTCAAAAAAGCAAAGCTGTGGGTGCAGGTGTAAAAGAAGATCATTCTTCCATGCAGTTCAAACTGGTAGAGCTTCCTGAATACACAACCTGGTATGGGAAATCTTTTTTCCAGGACCTCATTCCTGCTCTTAATGAAATTAAGCCGGATATTATTGTCATGTCAGCATGGCCGTATTTTTTGCAATTGGTATTAAATCCTTTTTTTATTCCAGATTAAGAAAAACCGGAGCCAAAATAATCTGCCGTGATATTCCATTTAATATTTCCTATTGGGGCAAAAGCAAGGAATATTATTATTCGGGGCAAAACATTACAGAAGATCTTGGCGCCGATAACAAGAATTGGAAAGGTTATCTTTATTTCTTCATTATTACTTGTTTACGCCGGTTGTATCTGCCTCTTGCTGATGCACATATCAACTATTTTGATGAAGCGCGAAATATTACCGGAAGTTACGGAGTGCCACAGGAAAAGATTTTTATAGCAGCCAATTCGCCCGATACAGACGAATTACTGGCAACGTATGATAGGGTTTTACAACAACCGGATATTTTGCCGCCTAATCCGCAACGGCTGATCCATGTGGGCCGGCTGGTAAAATGGAAGCGCGTTGATATGCTGATCCAGTGTGTTAAAGATCTCGAAAAATTGTTCCCGGATGTTGAACTGGTCGTTGTGGGCTTTGGGCCGGAAGAAGAAAATTTGAAAAAAATAGCCTTGGATTCAGGCGTTTCCAACCGGATCAAATTTGTTGGGGGCGTATACGATTCGCTTACATTAGGCAGATACCTTCATGCATCAACGGTTTATGTTTTGGGCGGAATGGGTGGATTGTCTATTAACGATGCCATGTGTTTTGCCAAACCGGTAATTTGCTCAGTAGCCGACGGAACTGAAAAACGACTGGTACGGGAAGGTTATAATGGGTATTATTTCAAAAATGGAGATCAGGAAAGTATGAATCATGCAGTTGAAAATTTATTGAATAACTCTGAAAGAATAAAATCATTTGGCGAAAATTCATTAAACATTGTTAAAAATGAAGTTAATATACATACCGTACTTCGGGAGTATAATGCTGCATTTCAGTATGTTATAAAGTAATGAGGTTGGTTTCTAAAAATATTGATAATAAAAATGAAAGTTTTAAGTATTGTTGGCGCTCGTCCAAATTTCATGAAAGTGGCTCCGTTACACAGGGCTTTTTCGAAATTTTCTGACATTGAATCCAAAATAGTACATACAGGCCAGCATTACGATGCAAAAATGTCGGATGTATTTTTTAATCAGCTGGAATTGCCAAAGCCGGATTATTTTTTGGGAGTAGGAGGAGGGTCACATACACAGCAAACTGCCAAAATCATGGTGGAATTTGAGCAGGTTATGCTGGCCGAAAAACCTGATATTGTGCTGGTTGTTGGCGATGTAAACTCAACGATTGCTTGTGCCATGGTAGCTGTAAAAGAGCATGTTCCTGTTGTGCATGTCGAGGCAGGATTAAGAAGTAATGACCGCGGGATGCCGGAGGAAATTAACCGGATCATGACAGACTGTATTTCAGATCATTTGTTTGTAACAGAACAGGCCGGAATGGCCAATCTAAAACGAGAAAGTATTCCGGACGAAAAAGTGCATTTTGTAGGTAATGTGATGATCGATTCTTTGGTTTACTACCGCTCAAAAGCTTCGCAGCTTGAATTACTGAAAGAACTTAATCTTGATCGCAAGTCATATGTTTTGGTAACTATGCACCGGCCAAGCAATGTGGATGATGCAGAAGGCCTTAAAAATATTCTGGCTATTGTGAAAGATACATCGGAGCATAAACATGTATTGTTTCCGGTACATCCCCGTACGCTTAAAAATATGGAAACCTTTGGACTTCTGGATGACTTGAAAACATTGTCGAATGTAACCTTACTGGAACCGCAAGGTTATCTGGAGTTTTTATATCTTATGGAAAACGCAGCGCTGATCATTACAGATTCAGGTGGTATTCAGGAGGAAACAACTTATCTGAAGGTGCCCTGTATCACTTTTCGCGCGAGTACTGAGCGGCCGGTCACTGTGGAACTGGGCACCAATTATTTACTAAGTGACCTGAATCCTGAATCGGTGAAGGAACTGGTAAGTGAAATTTTAGGTGGGAAATCAAAGAAAGGGCAGATTCCTCCACTTTGGGATGGCCACGCTGCCGAGAGAATTGTGGAAATCCTGAGAAACAAATACGCTAAATAAGAAGCAATAGTGGGAATAGTTGTAAGGCAGAGTCTTAAAGCGGGGTTGGGCTCCTATATTGGCGTGGGTATTGGCATAGTAAATCAAATGTATGTTTCTACGAAATTCCTTTCGGTGGAACAACTGGCCCTTTCCCGTTTGCTGCTGGAAAACAGTCTTCTTTTTTCTGCATTTGCTCATTTGGGGACGCCTTTTATTGCAGATAAGTTTTTCGGACTTTTCAGGGACGATGAACAGCAACATCGGGGAATTTTGCCGTTTCTACTTTTTTTGCCATTTATTGGTGCGCTTCTTTTTGCTCTTCTATATTTGGTTTTTACTCCTGAAATTAAAAGTTACTTCTCGGAAGAATCTCCGATGATTGTAAAATATCATTTCCTTGTCGTTCCCTGGACGGTTTTCTGGATATATATAACTATACTCGATTCTTACTGCAGGAATAATGCGCGGATAGCTATCCCTAATTTTATACGTGAAGTTTATCTGAAACTTGCCAACGTATTTCTTATTCTGATGTTTGGCTTAGGTTGGTTAAGTTTTGATCTGATGCTGTATCTGATCGTTGCATCTTATGGTTTGGCCATTGTTTTTTTGTTTATCTATATAAAAAAGCTTGGGAAATGGTATTGGCGGTTACCTGATGCTTCATTATTGACCGGTGCACTGTTCAGGCAAATGCTTGCGTATGGCAGTTTTACTATACTCGGAGGAATTGGAGTCAGCCTGGTCATGTTTATTGACAGGTCTATGATTGCGGGAGAACGGGGACTGGTAAGCACCGGGATATTTATTATTGCAGCTTACATTGCCAATGTTATAGAAATACCAAGGAAGGCCATTGCGCAAATATCCATACCACTTTTGACTACCGCACTATTAAACAATGATCGGAAACAGATTCAAAAGATGAATCAAAAGTCTGCATTGAATCAATTGATAGCGGGAGGACTTGTTTTTTTATTGATCTGGGCCAGTATTGACGATATTTTCTTTTTAATTCCAAAAGGTGAAACCTATGGCGAAGGTAAATATGTGGTTCTATTCCTTGCTTTGGTAAAGGTTTTCGATATCGCCACAGGCCTTAATAGTGAGATCATTCTATATTCCAGGTATTTCAAATGGGGAACCTTATTCATTGTAGGTGCTGCTGCTATTAGTGTGCTACTAAATTTATGGCTGATTCCGTTGCATGGTTTTGTAGGAGCTGCTATTGCTACGGCATTGACGACATTATTTTATTCAATTGCCAGAATGACCTTCGTATGGTTAAAGTTTGATGTGATGCCCTTCACCTACCAGACTTTACAGGTTTTCCTGATCTTGTCCATCCTGTATGCTTTAACATTCGTCTCACCACATTATACGCGTACAATTTTCAGCGCCATGGGCATGATCTCGATTCGTTCAACCCTGATCATTTTGTTCTTTGGTTTGGCTATTGTAAGATTGAATGTTTCAGAAGAAATAACCGGATTGGTAACAAGTGTCAGGAGCAGATTTTTGAAATAAGTTATACCAGTTTGAATTTATCAATTCCGGTTTTAAGCTTTCGATTTCCGCTTAGTTCGTTCGCTTATAACAGCTGATTCAATAACCTTACTTTTTTGCCGGTTTTGATCCGCTCTTTTACAAATTCCATATCACGGATATAAATTGTGTTTTCCGGATTGGTAGATTCAATGGGGACAATTTTTCTGTCCTGAGGTGAATAGCTGTTCGGTGTAAATCCAAGCGACAATAACTTGTTATGGATGTAATTCTGACCAAATTCGTACTGATCGGATAGGCCGTTGGTTTCCATAATAATTACTCTCAATTCTGGCCGCTGGAGTGTTTCTGTGGCGCCATTGATCACATTTGCCTCAAAACCTTCCACATCAATCTTTAAAAGATTCGGAGTTTGGTTTAACATCAGTTTGTCCAGGGTGCTAACAGGTACATTTGTTACCGGACCTGAATATTTTCCGTCGGTAACGACATGGTTTATTGCATCCAGGGAGTCCGAGAATACGAGAGTTTCTTCTTTGTCACCTACCCCCAGATTGAAGAGTTCCACTTTCTGTTGTAAATTATTATAATGAATATTTCTTTTCAGGCGGAAAAATGTAGATGGAATTGGTTCAAAAGCCAATGACTTTGCGCCTGCAACCCCCGACGCCAAAACTGAATACACACCGATGTTCGCTCCAATATCTACGAATGTATCTTCCGGACGCAGGTAATGCATCATAAAAAGCATTTCATTGGTATCATACAAACTTGTATATATCTGTAATTCAGCACTCGACATCCCTTTATCAACAACCAGAAAAGTATCTTCAATGAATGGATATACGATCGGATGCTTGTGGAGCCGGATTATAATTCCTCGTTTGAAGAAGGTAAACAGCGCATTTAATTTTCTGTCTTTATTTAAAGGATGATTGAGAATGGTCTTTATGGTCTTTAATTTCATTATTACGACGGATTATATGGTGGCAAAAATATAACATTTAATTTAACATACCTTTTGGTACAACAGGTATTCAGAATGTTAGAAATGAATATCATGACTATTTTCTTTTCAATATGAGTAGATTCTGTATTTAAAAACAAGCTAATATTGTATCGGGATTATTTAAAAAATGACCAGAAAAAATATATAATCAGGATTTTTAAGTTTTTATAATGCTTGCTTTAAAGAATAAAGTTTGGGATGTACTGAATACAGTAGGATTAGGGGCCAGTTTGCAACTTGTAATGACAGGTGCATTAAAGCAATATGGCTGGTTTAGGAGTTATAATTCTAAACAGTCGGTGGATGCTGACGGGAACCCGCTTCCATGGTATACTTATTCCTTTATATTCTTTTTGAAACCTCGCCTGAAACCTCATTTTGAAGTATTTGAGTACGGTTCAGGAAATTCAACACGCTGGTATGCCAGTCAGGTAAAGCATGTAACTGCTGTTGAACATGATACAAACTGGATTAAGCAAATTAGTTCACAATTGCCTTCGAATACCAAAGTAATGGCTCAGCCTGTTGGCAATGATTACATCAATGCTGTTAAAAATGAAGGTAAGCGTTATCATATAGTTGTGGTAGATGGAAGAAATCGAGTAAAATGCACAGCAGCTGCCGTCGATTTTTTAACACCAGACGGGGTATTAATACTGGATAATTCTGAACGCGAATGGTATCAGAATGCAAAAGATCTTATGAAGCAGCGTGGTTTCAGAAAACTTGATTTCCAGGGCTCTTTACCTATTATCAGTACAGAAAGCTGCAGCACTGTATTTTACCGGGACGGGAACTGTCTTGAAATCTGATCATTTCAGATTTTTCTCATACATGGCCTTATAACTTCTTTTACCACCAATATTTTCTTTGAAACGGATCAGGTTTGGTTTTTCATTCCCATGATGATCCAGCGATATGCCCAGGTCGAGTATTGAAATCCCATTTTCCTGACAAAAAATATATACTGCCTCAGTCAGCATAACAGCCGGACTGTAACGACTGTATGAAGGCAAGCTTGCGGACAAAAAATTATAAAGAATAGACTGGTTTATACGAACCGTTACGGTGAGTGCTACGATTGTATCCAGGTCTCTGACTATAAAAACGGTAAACTCATTCGGGAAAGTGGTGAGTAATTGTTCTAGCTGAGAAAATGTTACTGACAGACTGTAATTTTTTTCTGATTTGCAATATGACAAAAAGCTGTAAATAATTTCGGTGGATGGGCCTTTATATATGCTACAATTGAAGCCTGCCATGTTACACTTTTTTAGCCTTCTTTTTTCGGAATTGCGAATTATACTTTCGAAAAAATTTGATGTCACTACAATATGATGATTGGCGTAAATGGTGGTTTTTGTATAATTATCTACACCAAGGCAATTTGAAATTAATACATTTACATTTTCATCGTAACATGACGGCGGGGTTTTTAGGGATATTCTGTTTCCTCCACAGCTTGAAATCCACTGTTCAATGCACTGGATAAAAAATGTAATGTCTTCTGGTACACAACTTTCATCACACTGAATTCCACCAAATGGTGCTTTTGCGGGAGATAGCCAGTTTTTCTCATGATCCGAAACACATTGAAAAATAGCAGTTGCCGCATCCTCAACTTTGCGAAAAAGATAAAAGCAGAATATTGTCGACGGGGACTGTGTAAGCAAATGTTTTGGAGTATGGAAAATATACGGATCAAATTTTAGAGAAAGTTCTACCAGATTGTCAAGTTCATAAAGATAGACTTCCAAGGTTTCGGTGTCCCACCTAAAAACCGGAGTATTAGTTTTATTTTTAATAATTAAAAAAAAATTAACGAATTGTGTGATACAAAGTATAAATAAAAAATTAACTTACGCGAATAAATTCGATTGGCATCGAAATAACGGTGAATTTGACCGTTAGTTAATTAAAATATACTAATTTCATTTTTTTTATGTTAAATACGACGCCTATTGCTATTTTTGTGCAAACAAAATCAATCAAAACCGGATAACTGGAGAAAATTGGTAATTAATCAATAACTTTTTCATAAAAAAAGATAAATGGTTAATTAAAAGTTAATAGTTTAATTTAACTTTGGACATGAGCAATTCCATTCTTATTTGGATCAAAACCCGTACATGAAACACATACTTATTGCCGAAGATCACGTTGTAGTGAGGATTGGAACAAAACATCTCCTTCAATCTCTTATTCCTGATTCCTCAATTTCAGATGTTGATGATTTTGATAAGATAATTAAAGAGCTGGAATTAAAATCATACGATCTTTTAATTCTGGATATTAATATACCGGGTGGTAATACTACCAAAATGGTTGAAACCATACGTTCCAAATCACCAGGAACCAGGATTTTAATGTTTTCCAGCTATGATGAGCAGCTTTATGGTTTGTTATATTTACAAGCTGGTGCTGACGGATACTTGTCAAAGGATGCTCCTGAAGATGAGTTTAAGGCAGCCGTAATGAGCGTTCTGGACAATAAAAAATATATGAGCCAGGATATGCAGCAAATGAATATTAACAGGCTTATCAATCCTAAGGAATATCTTCCGGATCCAATCGTTACACTTTCTCCACGCGAAACAGATGTAATGAACTTGCTGAAAGAAGGGCTTGGAACAGCAAAAATTGCGGAAAAGCTGAATTTGCAATTGTCCACTGTTAGTACTTATAAAGCAAGGATTTTTGAAAAACTTGGCGTTAAAAACATTGTTGAGCTGATCACCAAAATTAAGTAGTAGTCAGTAACATTCATTTTTATATGATAACCCTGTTATTTTACAGGGTTATTTTTTTTGCCTGATCCTTTACACAGTCCATATTTTCGTTCCTGTAAAGCTGTGTTTTCAGTTCGAATCTGAGCATTTCGTAGTAGGTTTGTTCTTTATTTATACCAAATCACCTTTCATGCGAAAACTGCGCGTCGAAGAAATGAATCGCTTATCTGTGGATGAGTTTAAAGATTCAGATAAATTTCCTTATGTAATAGTATTGGACAACATACGGAGCCTCAATAATATAGGTTCTTTTTTTCGTACAGCTGATGCTTTTCGGGCCGAAAAAATGATATTGTGCGGCTATACACAAGAACCCCCGCATCGTGAAATTACAAGAAGCGCATTAGGTGCTGAACTTGCAGTGATATGGGAAAAAGAAGCACTTGCTACTGACGCAGTAAGAAAATTACAAAGTTCGGGGTATAAAGTATTGGCCGTGGAACAAGTGGAAGGAAGTACCTCGCTGGAACATTTTCAACCGCTTCAAAATACGTCTTATGCCTTCGTTTTTGGGAATGAAGTGGAAGGGGTTTCGGAAGAAGTAATGTCATTGGTTGATGGTTGCCTGGAGATTCCTCAGTTTGGCACCAAGCATTCTTTTAACGTTTCAGTTTCAGCGGGAATCATTTTGTGGGAGTTTGTCAGAAATAAGTTAACAGAAATATAACACGAAATATTTGGATGTTATATTAAATAAACTTGTAATTGCAGGTTGATAGTGTGGATATAGCTTTATGTATTCTGAAATAATCTTAACTGACACTAATTCCATCTTTAAATGTATTTAAATAAGAAATTATGAAATCCGCAACAAAAAAATTATCCTCTGAGATCGCCGAAACACTATCCGGAAAAATCGAATCTATCGTAACCGGCTCGAAGAAAATAAAAAGAACGATTGAAAAAGCAGCAGCCAAACTGGCAAAAAAGTAGCCAAATTTGAAAAGGAAACCTTGAAACTGAAGGCCAAAGAAGCAAAAAATGCTGAAAAAAAGGCAAAAGGACAGGGTAAGAAAGAAGGTAAAAAAGACAAGAAAAAATCAGAAAAAATTGCGGCTTTGGTAGCAGCAGCAACATCTAAACCTCCGGTGGCCACGCCTGCAAAGGTTGTTTCAGCGAAACCAGTTGCGGCAAAACCTGTGACGGGCAGAACTGTATCAACTCCAAAAGCAAAACCAGCTCAGCCGGTATCTACTGTGGTTGCAAATCCGGCAGTAACAGGAGATAATAATTAATTTGCCATAACTCATTATTTAGGAATATTTAATTCAACCTCGTTTGGGGTTGAATTTTGTTTTTCAGTACCTGCCATCATTTTGTTACCTGACTGGTACCTTTTCGTATATGTTAACAAAGGACATACTTATTTTACGTCTTGTTATCATTATGGCCAGGATCTGCACATTTATCTTTTTTATAGTTTTAAATTCACCTCTTTTTGGCTATTCACAAGTTTACAATTCAGTTGTAATCAGCGAAATTATGGCGGATCCAACTCCTGTGGTTGGTTTGCCGGATGCGGAATATATTGAATTGCATAACAGAACTTCAAATGTAATTTCCTTAAAAGGATGGAAATTGACTTCCGGCAACCGTTCAATTTTACTTCCGGACTCAACGATTCCTCCTGGCAATTTTAGAATTATTTGCCATCGGAATAACACGGACTTACTATCCGTTTATGGAAAAGTGATTGGACTAAGCTCTTTTTCGCTGACAAACGACGGTATGGCACTCGCACTTTACAATAAGCAAAACCAACTTGTATATTCCATTTCTTACCAAAAAAAATGGTGGGATTCTGATAAAAGGGACGGTGGTTATTCTTTGGAAATGACTGACTTGAACAATCCGTGCGGAGAAGCCGGTAACTGGTCGGTTTCCCCTGGATAAAAAAGGAGGTACGCCAGATGGAAAAAATAGTATTGAAAAGGCTGATACTGACGTGATTCCTCCTCTTGTGACCAGGGTAGATATACTAGGGAATAAAGAATTGGTTGTTGTATTTAATGAAAGAATGGATAGTGTAAATGCTGTATTGGGATCTGTCATTACACTTTCCGGGCGAAACATTATTAAACGGCAATTGGCACTTCCAGTTTTTCATAATCTAATTCTAACCTTGGATTCGCCACTTTTGGAAGGCCGTGAGTACGTGCTGAACATTCGTAATATTTCAGATTGTGCCGGAAATCTTCTGAGAGAATCAAACCATATTTTGGCATTGCCGTCGCAGGCAGACTCTGGTGATATTGTTATTAACGAAATCCTTTTTAATCCCAGAGAAGGCGGAGTCGATTTTGTTGAATTAAATAATAAATCAAGGAAATATATCAGCCTGAACAACTGGGCATTAGGAAACACTAAAAACGGAGAGCCAAATGTTTTTAGCATAATTACTACTGATCAGGTTATTATGCCACCCAATTCCTATCTGGCCCTCACAACTGAACCGTCTGTTGTAAAGGAACAGTATCCTGTTGACCGGCCACAGAATTTTTTGGAAATGGCTTCTTTTCCGGCATATTCAAATGTAGGCGGAGGTGTAATTTTAAGAGACAATAATCTAAGGTTATCCGATAAATTTATTTATTCGGAAGAAATGCATCATGAACTACTTTCGGATGTGAAAGGCGTTTCCCTGGAAAAAACAGATGCTGAAAAGACTTCTGCCGATTTATCAAACTGGCATTCTGCGGCCGCGACTGTTGGTTATGCAACACCGGGATATGCAAATTCTCAAATGTTGACAGATATGCCGGAAGATGTTTTTACCGTTGAACCTGAAGCATTTACTCCGGATAATGATGGCTTGGATGACTATACCATAATCCGTTACAGCCAAAGTGTAACAGGCCGGATTGCTGCCTTACGGATCTATAATATTAGCGGCAGATTAATCAGAAATATGATTGATAACCAGCTGATTGGAACAACCGGAGAAATACGCTGGGATGGAACCGACGATCATGGACAACTTGTTCCAACGGGATATTATCTTTTGCTCGTTGATACTTTCGATACAACTGGTAATAAACAGCAGTTTAAAAAAAGGGTGATAGTGGCAAGGAAGGGCAAGTAAGTTCAGAGTTTTGAGTTAAAAGTCAAGAGTATAGGAACTCTTTCTAAATCCTAAACACCTGTCATTCCTATGGTTGCCAGCATTCTGCCGGTTAGTCCTTTTTCAAGGCGATACGAAAAATAATCGTTGTTGTTCAGAACCGTAGAACAGGCTGATATTTCAATATTTTCAGCATTCAGCCCGGCATGCAACAACTGATTTTTATTAGCGAGTTTCAGATCAATAAAGAACTTCCCTTTTTCTGCATCCCAGCGTTTGTATTCGGAATCAAAATTTATTGCAACCTCTTCCCCCACTTCAAATGAACATTCGTCAATGCATGTGCCCACGTAAGCCACAAAAGCCTTCGGATCAGACCCAAATTCTTTTTGCATTGTTTGTACTGTTTTTAACACAATATTCAGCATTGTTCCCTTCCATCCTGCATGAATTGCTGCAACCGCATGACTGACTGGGTCATAAATCAAAACGGGTGTACAATCTGCAATAGTAACGGCTAACTGTATATTAGGTTTATTGGTAATCAGGGCATCGTATCCTTCATATCTTCCCGGATTTTGGACATTCAGAATTTCAGAACTATGGACCTGATGAGATTTGGCAACCTGGGCTAACGGGATGTTTAAAGCAGAAAAGAATCTTAAATTATTTTCCTCTACATTTTCCGGCGCATCGTTTGTAGCTCCTCCCAGATTTAAAGACAAATAGGGATGCGTACTTACACCTCCATGTCTGGTACTTTCAGCAGCAACAAGGTACTTAAACTGACTAAATATTTTGGGACTTCTGAAAAGGGGCTGTTCAATCATGGAAGTTTGTTTTGCGTTCGGAGTACAGTTTTTTATTATTTCCAAAGTTACTATAAACTATGATTCCCGTATCGTTTGTATAGTTTTATTACAATTGCCTTACCTTTGCGGCTTGAAAATGAATTTTTATGATAAAAGTGAGTGTTTGTGTTGTTACTTATAACCACGAAAAATTTGTGAGCAAAATGCTGGATTCACTGCTTATGCAGCAAACCACATTCCCTTATGAGATCATTGTAGGTGACGACTGCTCGAAAGATAATACTGTCAGCATTCTTAAAGAATACCAAAAGCGCTTTCCTGACAAGATCAGGTTGTTACTGAATTCTAAAAACCTGGGGTTAAACGGCAAGTTCAATGCGCTTAATACTTTTGCCAATGCGAAGGGGGAATATATAGCTCAGTTTGATGGGGACGATTATCTGACTTCTCCTCACAAATTGCAGAAACAGGTTGAAATGCTGGATGCAAATCCTCATTATTCTGCCAGTTACCACAATGCGATGGCTATCTATGATGATAATTCAGCACCATCTCATTTGGTAAACGAACTTAAAAAACCGGAAATTACTGTTGATGATCTCATTGGTGAGGATGAACTGTGCTACATCGCTACGTCCAGCCTGATGTTTCGTCGTCAGGATTTTGCGGATAATCCTGATCCTGAGTGGACTAATCTGTCAACTAGCGGTGATATTCCACGTAACATAATGCTGGCAAGCCGGGGACCAATCGGTTACATTGATGAAGTAATGTCTGTTTACAGAAAAAACAGGGGAGGAGCCAGTTTTGCCGATAATCATTATAGTTCTGATTTCCTTTTTAATCGTATTCAGCTTTACTCCAATATTAATAAGGAGTTCAGTTATAAGTACGATTCCAGGATCAGGAAAAACATTGCAGTTTATTACCACAAGTTGTTATTTGCCAAACAATACAAGGATAAATACTGGCCAAAAATGAAATTTGCATTAAAATATTTGTCCTTGGCAGAGCCGCCTTCGGAAAAGAAGAAAGAGATCATCAGAGACTTTGTTGTACCGCCGTTTTTACTGAAAATTTATAGCTTTCTGGCTATTTCTATATTTCACCTGCGTTCGAAAGTAAAAGCTTAGTGATCTTCCAAATCAGATTATACAAAAAATGCCTCAACTTACTGAGGCATTTTTTATGTTTTCTAAAAATATTAAAACAACTTTTCCTGTGGTGGTTTCACACCTTTTAAACGTATGTACACGGTTGTTTGTCCGCGGTGGTGGGTTTGATGTTCAAATGCTTTTTCAAATGCAATTCCGGTTTTGGTCTCCATTCCGAATAACTTGATGTCTTTATTCATGTCCGCATCAGGAACATCTTTCAAGGAAGCAATAACGAAATCATAACTGTCCATAACTACTTTGGTAACCGCTGCTTTGGATTGGTCTGTCATTTTTTCTGCCTTTCCTTCAAATGGGCTCTTCTTTCCCGTTGCTGCCGCAGTAAAACCAAAATTAGCGTCTGCAATGTGATCCATTTGTTCGGCAAATGAACGCATTTCAGGAGTAGGCTTAAAACTGTAACCATCATCAGGCATTGCATCCAGATATTCCCTGGTATAAACTTTTGCTCTTTCCCAGTCTGCTACCTGTTTGTCATGAGCCGTTTGTGCAAACATTAATGTGGTTGTAAACAACATCATGCAGGTAAAAGTCAATTGTTTCATAGTTCTTATTAGTTTGGTGGTTAAACATTATTTTATCGGAAAGGTAGCAGGAAGTAATGTGATTACCAATATGGCCGGAATGAAATTAGTGAATGATATGTGTGCAATGAGTTACTTAAATTAAAATAAAACATTTTCTAAAAGTATTATCTGTCTCAGTAACAGAATATTTTCTTTACTTGTCTGATATAATAACGAATCAAACGCATTTATGGCTGAATCTTCTGAACAGCGCACTCAAAAATACCTTGACCTGGGCCATAGTGAAGCTGAAAATCATGCAAAAACACAGCTGGAACTTTACGAGAAACACGTTAAAAATACATCTGCTGTAACCAATGTTATTTCCAGTTTTTTTAAAACTAATCTGCTTGGTTTTGCGTGGCATTATTTAAAAAGCAGGTTTGGGCCAAGGCATGCATATCAGGCATATCCGAAAAATGATGACAGCGGAGTTTATACATTACAATCATCCATCCCATCCCGTGAGGAAATAAGTATTGCATTGCTTTCCGACTGGGCCAGTGATACGGCTGAGTCAGATTCAGTTGGTCATTTGGTAGCTCGTTATGCTCCCGACTACACGATACATATGGGTGATGTGTATTTTGTAGGCGCGCCTAAGGAAGTGGAGGACAACTTTACGGCTCCTCACGCGTCCTGGTATTATGGTGCTTCCGGCAGTCTGGCATTGTCGGGAAATCATGAAATGTATTCGAATGGAAATGCATTTTTTCAGCATCTGCTTCCTGCCATGTATGTACAGCAGGGAGAAGTGCGTAAAACCCAGCAGGCAGGATTTTTCTGTCTGGAAAATGAACACTGGCGGATTATTGGCATTGATACCGGCTACACATCAGTTGGTAGGCCATTTGTTGAAATTATTTCTCCGCCGGATTGTCATCTTAAAAAAGAGCAGATTAACTGGCTGCGTGACATTGTCCGGATTGGCAATCCAGAGGATAAAAGAGGAATTGTTATTTTAAGTCATCATCCTTATATCTCTGCATTTCGCGAGGAATACGAAAAACCTGGAAAACAAATCCAGGAATTACTCGGCGATTCTGAAAGAGAGATTATATGGTTTTGGGGCCATGACCACCGGCTGGTTGTTTACAACAAAGCTAAAAATGGCAAAGGGCCGATGGCTTACGGTCGCTGTCTTGGGCATGGGGGCTTGCCTGTGGAGATAAAAATGCCTGATGGCGAGGCAGATGAACAAAAAATATTGTTCTATGACCGCCGTGTCAGGAAAATTCTTAAAAGGCATCAGCTGGGATATAACGGCTTTGTAAAGCTTTGTATTAAAGGAGAAAATTTAACGGCAGAATACCGTGATCTGGAAGACACCTGCGTATTGGAAGAGCAATGGCTGGTAGATAAATCAAACGGTCATCTTGAATGGAGCATTAATAATATAATTCCCGAAATAAAAATGCCCCGCACAGATATGCCAGGCATTGAAAATTCTTCAGGAAAATAACAGATTCGGCGTTTTATCAATAACAGGTAACTTATTGACTGATACCGGTTATAACCAATTAATGGTGTGCTCCGTGATCTGCGCTATCTGTGTAAAATGCAGCAAAAGTAATTACAAGGCCTATTGTCCCAAGTACTAAAACGAAAAGATCTGCGAAAGCTACGAGTATCAGGAATAATATTATAAATGCTGCAACATACGTTCCTGCTGAAAGTCTTTTTGGTTCAGCGTGTGAGTGGTCAGGCGTGATATGGGTCAAATCGGACATGATTCAGTATAAGTTTTAATCGTAATGATGTTATGCTGCGAAAATAATAAATAGCTGCCAGTTTCTGTCATGAAAACTCATATTTTGTCAAATCATTATAAAAACAGTTATTGTACTATCAAAACAATCTTCATTATTGTAACAATAATTGTTGTACTATTTAAAGTTAACTATTTGTTTTCTGAACAACTTTTCTAAATGCATTCATTATGCATAGGTTTGTATTTCAATATGTTATAATTTCATATATCATAATTGTAGGATTTTGAACTGCATTTATTGAGTGAATTATTGGTTTTATATTGTAATTAAACCCCGATCTCCATGAAAAGTGTTTATACTTTATTTTTTCTATTAAGCATCTTTTTTAGTTTGTCCACTAAGAAGGCAAGTGCACAAGAGCAAATTATAACTGAAAAGCACGAATCTGCTTTTTATTCAGATTTTTACGTCATGGAGGTTAAACCAATGGAATTCAAAATAACGTATAACTTTCCTGTAAATGAGCGGGTCCGGGTACGTATTCTGGATGCGAACCGGAACATACTTTTCGGAGAAAATGCAATGGTTTACAAAAAATATCAGAAACATTTTGATCTGTCGGCATTTTTGGATGGACAGTACACGTTCGAGCTGGCAGATGGTATGAAAACTTTCACACATTCTATAAATGTCCTGACAAAAACTACACGGGTAGTGACTTCCCAAAATGACGAGATTACAGTGGTCACCGGTTTTTAAATCTGAATTTGTTGTTAAGTATAGTTTCTTGTATTGAATCCTTACATTTGTTTTAGTAAAAAGTGAAATATGCTGGCACTTCATAACAGCACAGTTCCAGACTAAAACAAATTAAAATGCCATATATAATCGGTTGTGACATTGGCACAACAAATGTAAAATCTGTTGCTTTTGATTCTGTTTCAGGACACATTCTTACTTCGCATAGTGAAGGCTATGAAATGAATCACCCAAAACCGGATTGGAGTGAACAAAATCCGGAAGAGATTTTTCAGGCTGCATGTAAAACCTTAAAGACTATAGCTAATTCCTGTAAAGAACATGGTGAATTACTGGGAATTAGTTTCAGTGCGGCCATGCATGGCGTTTTGTCCATCGATTCTACTGGCAAAAAACTTACTAACCTGATTATTTGGGCGGATAACCGAAGTTCTGAAATCGCCGTTAAGCTTCGTTCATCTTCTGTTGGTAAGAAAATGTACCAGCACAACGGAACGCCCATTCACGCGATGACGCCGGTGTGTAAATTGCTTTGGATCAAAAAAATGAACCTGAAATTTTCCGCAACACGAGCAAATTCATTGGCATAAAAGAATATATCGTCTACCGGCTCACCGGAAAATTTGTAGTCGATTATTCCATAGCATCTGCAACAGGCATGTTTAATATCAGGCAGTTGAAATGGGATGAATACACCCTTAAAAAAATAGGGTTAAGATCCTCCAAACTTTCGGAAGCCGTTTCTCCCTATCACATCGAGAAACTTCCGGTTAATAATCCTGCTGAACTACCCGCCGGAACGCCGCTAATTATGGCAGCCAGTGATGGCTGTCTGGCAAATCTGGGAAGTGGTGCAATTCGTACCGGTTCGATGGCGGTAACAATCGGGACGAGTGCGGCGGTAAGAATATGTTCGGACAAAGCCTATACCGATCCGTTGATGCAAACTTTTTGCTATATTCTTGATGAAAAAACATATATCGTTGGCGGCCCTTCTAATAACGGTGCCGTTATTTTTGAATGGCTGATGAATACCTTTTTTGCCAATGAAGAATACGATGTGGTTTTTAAGGAAGCATCGACAATTAAACCGGGCTCTGACGGACTGCTGTTTTACCCATATCTTTTAGGAGAACGTGCTCCATTGTGGAGTTCGGAAGTTCGCGGTGGTTTTTCAGGCTTGGATATTCAGCATACACGTCCGCATTTTGCAAGAGCCGTGATGGAAGGAATTCTCCTTAACCTTAGCAGCATAGCGAAGGCAATGCTTGAAATGCACAATATTGACACCATTTTTGCCAACGGAGGTTTCGCAAAAAGTCCGATCTGGGTACAAATGCTGGCTGATATTTTTGGTAAAAAGGTGGTTTTGAACGAAACGGTTGAAACCGGCGCTGCTGGTGCTGCCATGATGGCATTAAAGGCACTGGGTGTTTATAAAAACTATTCAGAAATGAGTGCGTTTACGCTGGTAGGGCAAGAGTTCGACGCAGATCCGGCTGTGCATAAGCAGTATAAGGCGTTGTGCGACAGGTTCATAAAAGGTTCGAAGCTGATGCTGGCTCACGCGGTTTAAGAAAAAAAGGTTTCACGCAAAGGAAAAGCACTCTAAGTTTTCCGCGCGGCATCCACTTACCTCACTTTGAGTGAATTTTTTTATTTTGCCACTTTTAGCTTCTATCCTTCCATTGCTTTTCAATTTCAATTTTTACTTTTTCTATTTTAAACATTAAATGAAATACACCTTAGTAAATAAAAGCTTCTGGTCAAAAACAAGCCGTGACTCAATAAAGTATTTAGTTGTGATAGCTTTTCTGGCCTTGATTATTTCCTGTAAGAATAAGGATAATTCTGTTGTAACACCAGAGTTGACATATGCCGCGGACTCCTTGATAAAGGTGGTCATTCCGGACTTCGAATCCATTGTCAACAAATCGGTAACACCTTTTGGAAAACTGGATCAGTTTACACGTGATGTTACCCAGCGGTATACCCCCGATAGTGAGCTGTTTAAGAATTCATCTACAATCCGTTTCCTGTATGATAGTGAGGCCCGAATAATTGGATTCATTGGATCAAATGCACCTTCCTCTAACGCATGGGTTTACGAATATAAAAATAACCTGCCTTACAGAATATTTAGGGCAACGGGAGAGTATGGAACTCCGGGCATCAAAGGATACATGATGAATGAATTTGTTTATAAATCATCGAAAACACCCGATTTCATACTTGAGTATTACGTTAAGTTATCTGGAGATGCCTGGCTGTCTTCCAGGATTCAAATGTTCCATGATAAGGAAGGGCGGCTGATTGAAACCAGAGATGTCAATAAATTTGCTGTACGTGAGCGTTACACCTACACAGACGGTAATGTTACCATGATGGAAGCTGTTGATCCGAAAACAAATCAGGTTTCATTGTTGGGTTCTTATAAATACGACAATAAACAAAATCCTATAAAAGGTATGTTTTGGTACTCATCATCAAATCTGGATCTCAGTGCAAATAATATAATTGAAATAATGGAGAATCCTCATTATTTATCTCCGAGGCAACAATTTGAAAATAGTTACGATGATCAGGGACGACTAATTTTGCAAAGCAGGGTTCAAACTGATGGTTGGGATTTAGGTAAATTTAAATATAAAAACTGATGCTTTAATACAGTGATCTGGAGCTTTTCCAACCAAAAAACAAAGCCAAAATTCCCGTAATCAACCAAAACAAATCAGTCCCAACCACGAAGTAATTCCCTTTTTCCAAAGTCCCCCAAATCCAGTCACCCGTTACAATCCCATTTACCAAAGGAACAGCAAGTGAAAACAAACCTCCCAAAAAGAGGTAAAGTTTCGTTGCATTCGTTTCCGTTTTAACAAACAAACCAGCAATCGTAAGCAGCAGCCAGGATACGAAGAATATTGCACGAACATTAAATACATGGTCAGCTGTATTCGGTACCAGGAGTTCAGCACTAAAAAGAATTGCAATGGCGGGAAATAAACCAAAGCAAATAGCCAGATAGGACATGGTAACGCTGTGATGAAAGCGTTTTTGCTTGTCTGTATAATTCTTTTTGTTTCTTGCTTCTTTCCATAAAAGCACGCCGCTTATGATGACAAAACACGTTAAAAGCGCCATAAGAAAGTAAACAATTTTAAGTGCCAAACCTCCAAAAGTTGCGAAATGAAGTCGGGCAATCCCAGGCAAAATAGACTGAGCATACCCTTTGTTACCGGGTAAACGATCCAGCAAAATTTTACCGTCGCGGAGACTAATGGCGACAGAACCTTCTCCGGTGAAAACTTTCTTATTATCAACGGATGCCGAGAGAACTCCGTCTTCGCGGTCGTAGTGTTTTACTTGTAAATATTTTAATTCAAGTACATTATGCTCTTTTTTGAGGCTATCCAGAATACTGGTTATTTTTAGATTTCTTGTTGTTAAAGGGGATTTTTCGCTTACTTCCATCATTCTTTCAGGAATAATTACTTTAAAAGCTTTTTCCTGGTCTCCATCAAAAAAAACAACGACAACCGGTAGTAAAACCAAAAAGGATAACATGTAATAAGCTCCGGTTATGGCATACATAAATTGGAAAGGCATACCAAGTAAACCAAAGACAGTATGTGCGTTGGTCCAAAGATTTTTTAATGAGCCTTTTAAGGAAAAACCATGAAACTTTGTGAAGATATTTTGCCAGTGGATCATCACACCTGTTGCTACCGCAAATGCAAAAAATAACGCCACAAAACCAGAAATGTACCTTCCAACAATAGGGATTTGATCGAAAAAATGCAGGCGGTATAACGTCTCACCAATTGTGGTTTTCTCGTCTTTGGAAAATTCTTCCGTTGCCGGTAAATAACTGGTATAATAATGTTCTTCAGGCTGTCCCTTTTTTACAAGCAGATGTCCATAAATATACACCAACGGCCTGCCTTGTGTTTCAGCCGTAATCGTGATATCTTCGGAAAGGTCGAACAAGGGTGTTTGTTTCTTTAATTTTTTCAAAACCTCATCATAATCAACTGGCGTTGTGATGGTTTTTCTTGCCGTTGGATTTTCCCACTGATAAAATTCTTCCTTAAAAAGTGTAAAAGCTCCTGCGAAGAAAATGACATACAACGCAAAACTAATCACGATACCAGAGACAGTGTGCGTATGAAAAGTAATGTTGTAAAGTCTGTTAGATAAACCTTTTAGTTTCATAACTATTTGATAAAGTAGACGAAGAGTCCGCAGAAAGCTGTACTGAAAAAATAGATACCCCATATTTTCCAGCCATTACGGGCGAAAAAAGCGAGGATCATGAAGCCAACCCAAAGTATAAATACAGAAAACGCTCCGGTCAATATTACGGCCGTACGATCAGGCAATAAAACGCCCAACATCATATGGAAAGCGACAGACAGGAAATAGCCACCGATAATTCCTGCCGTGATTTTCAGGGCGCGTTGTCCTTTTGTCGATAAATATTCTTTTTTAGCTGGCATAAGACAGGAGTTCAATAAATAGTAAGCCGTGAATAATAGCGGTGAATCCATAAAAATAAATTCGTCCCACAACAGCAAATAGCTGGACTAATGTCATTGCCAGTGAACATGCAGCCAAAGCAATAATAAGCCCTCCGGCCCAGTCGTCGGACCTGACAAATAAGGCAGTTCCGGTGACCAGTAAAACGGTCGCTATCCAGGTAGCCACCGTTTCCGAAGTTTTAGGGAGATTTTGCGGGAAATATTTGGATCTGGAATAGAACAAATATGCCGAGATCAGAATGAGATAGAAGGCAATCATAAAGACTGAGCGATTTGAAATGGTATCAGGAGTACGAGGGTATAAAGTAGTTTCATATCCGTCAGGTTTATAATAGTGAATTAAAAAAATAGTGACCGACAGGAACTGCCGGTCACTTTAATGTTAAAACTTGAATGAAAGCGATGACGCCACATTACGCGGATTGAGTGGATTGTTATTCAATCCCCACATTTTATCGTTTGCAAGATTATTTACTTTCAACGCCAGACGCCATTTTGGTTTGTCATAAAACACCGTTGCGTCCAGAAGGGTATACGATGGAATGGTTAATGCGCCATACTGATTATCGGAATTAGCCTCACTCACATAATTGCCGCCAAAGCCTGCACCAAATCCTCTCAATACACCAGCAGATGCTTTATAACTGATCCAGAAATTAACGAAATCTTTTGGCAAGCCGGTTGTGGTTCCTTCCTGGCCTTCATTTGCCCTGAGATATTGATAGTCGTTGGTACCGAAACCGGCAATAATGGACAAACCTGGAAATGGATTGGCGATAATATCAGCTTCAAAACCTTTACTACGCTGCTTGCCGTCCTGTATCGAAAAACCCTGGGCGTCCTGACGGATCGCATTGGTAAGATCAATATTGTAATAACTTAAAGTAGCACTCAGTTTGTGATTAAATGCATCCAGTTTTACCCCCGTTTCCCATTGATATCCGTTCGCTGGTTTCATTACTTTAATTGTACCATCAGGTTGTTTGGTCGATCCGTTGTTCTGGAAGCCATTCATGTAGTTGGCAAAAACACTTACCTGATCTTTTACGGGCTGGTAAACGAGTCCCAGTTTCGGAGACAAAGCCGTTTGTCCATAGCCATCGGTATAGTCCGAAAACATGGTTGCGGCTCCTTTATAATCGTAACGATCAACACGAAGGCTCAGCATGGCCAGTAATTTGTCGGTAATATTGATCACATCCGATGCATAAGCACTATATGTATAAGTTTTGGAAGACTGCCTTGCGTGGATCAGGCTGGAACGCAAAAACTTTACGCGATCCAATGATACGGGGCTATACAGTTTATTGACATTAATCACGTCATAGGGCGTCACCGAAGCAAAAGAATTGTTCACATAGCCAGTCGAAACACCTTTGGAATAATACATATCCACACCTGCTACAAGCCTGTTCCGGAATGGGCCGATCTTGAAATCACCGTTAAAATTTTGCTGGAATTGAATGTCCGTAGTTCCTCCTGCGGATGTTTCCACATTTCTGGTTACGGTGGAGTCGTTTTGCCAACCAGCCCAAACTGCCACGAATTCATCATCATGACCGGCGGCATAGGAGAACAGCGTATTTGAAGTCCAGTTTCCGGGTAGTTTATACGTGGCACGTGCATAAAACAGATCACTTCCGCCAGCATTCACCGGATCATCGGAATTTAACGACTGGTTGAAACGGATCGGTACTTTTGAAATGTTTTTTACCGAAACACCAGAAAAGTTCTGAAGAGGCAGCAGTGTCATTTTTGAGCGAAGAATTTCGGCTTCAAAATTCAATGTCAGTCTTTCATCCACCTTATAGGTTAGGGAAGGAGCAAGAACAAAACGTTTCTGAAAACCCCAGTCCATGAAACTACCTTCCGTATGCATGGCAGTATTTAGCCTGAACAACAGCGTTTTATTGACATTAAGAGGCGTGTTGATATCTGCCGAAAGCCGCGCCATGTTCCAGCTGCCCGTTGTGAAAGTAACGTTGCCCTGAAAGGTTTCCATTGGTTTTTTCGTCACCAGATTCGTAAGTCCGCCAAACGAAATCAGGCTGGAACCAAACAACGTACCCGATGGGCCTTTGATCGCCTCCGTTCTTTCAACCGTTACGGGATCAATGCCGTTAAACTGCTGGGAAGCAAGCCCATTACGCATGCGTGCGCCTGTCCAGAACCCACGGATAATGGTGTAGGTAAATCCATTGCTGTAATTTCCAAACGCGATGGCCGCACCAGGCACATTGCGAAGCGATTGTTTGTAATCCGTAACAACCTGTTCTTCCATCAGTTCCTTGGAAATCACGCTGTAAACTTGCGGATTTTCAAGATTTTTGATAGGTAATCTTGAAACATACTGGCTTTCTTTTTGTGCAAATTTGTTGACGTTTCCTTTCACAGTTACCTCGTTAAGCGTCTTTGCATCTTCTTTCAGACTGATAGTTCCGGCAGTAAGTGTAGCGTCCAAAGTTGTTTCCAGTGCATATTCGGTCGACTCAAATCCAACGATGCGGATCACCAGCGTGTGTTTTCCGACGGGCACATTACGAAGTTGGTAATGGCCATTTTCATCGGTTACTGTTCCCGATTTGGAATCTTTTATCTGTACTGTGACAAATGAACCAGGCTTTCCGTCACTGGTCAGGATCTGGCCTTTGATATTTGATTTTCCCGCCTGCTGAGCAAAGGAGCCGGCTATGACAGACATAATCAGGAGCAATGTAAAAAAGTATTTCATACGTTGGGGTGGGGGGAATTATGATAATAAAAGGGTTAAATGTTTGACGGTTAAGGTATTGACAAAACCGTCAAACATTCAGATAAAAGAAGAAAGCCTATTTTGCTACATCAACAAGCAACGTAGCGCATCTCCATATAGAATCATAAGGCTTTCCAAAATGATCGCCTTTTACGTCCTCACTTGTTGAGGCTTCGATTTTATAAGTTCCGGGCCAGATAGGAGTAAACTCTGCTACACCAGTTGCATTTGAGCTGATATTTTTATTCCAGCCACTCGGAGACGAAACGCCAACATGCAGTTTCTCAGTTGGTTTGCCTTTCAGGATCGTAGTAAGGTTCAATGGTTGATTGGCTTTGTAGTTTTTGGAAGCATCTGCAAAAACATTGATAATATTGCCATTGAAAGCAGCGTCGTTTCCCGCCAAAGATTTCCCGACTTTTACAATAGCGCTAGCATTGAATTCGTAAATCGTAGATCCACCCAATTCCCTGGCAGCCTTGCTGATCGATAAGGTATATACGCCGTCTTTTTCAGGTGTAAATTCAGAGGTAAAATGATCTTCGCCTGCAACAGTCACCAATTTTACTTTTTGCTTATCAGGCGTTGTAAGCCAAAGTTCAAATTCCTTCACATCAGAAAACCAGTCAGCCAGTTTTTCCGGCTTATCGTCCGGTTCTGAATAAACGATTTTAACAGATTGTTTTTGTCCGGCTTTTCCAACTGTGCTGGTTTCAATCCAAAGGGCGTGGGCGAATAGGTTGCTGATAGCTGATAATGAAATCATTACAGCAATAGCCAGAGATTTTTTCGTGATTTTCATAATTTGTGGGGTTGTTTGTAAAAGATTTTTGTCAGGTGATTACCTGCTTTCGAACCAGCCTGACAGACGGTTTAAAATTAAAATTTGTAAGAAATGCTTAACCGTGAATTTCTCGGAAGCTCTGTTTGCCAGGAATATATATTACCCATCCATCCGTAAAATGCACCGCTGTACAGGTATTTATCCAGGACGTTAAAGACATTGAAAGTGAGTTTGATATTTTCTTTTTCGTAGAAAAGTCCACCATCCAGTTTGAAGTAGTTAGGCAGGTTTTCTTTGGCATTGCTGTTGCTCCAGTTTTGGGTTGCCCTGTCTGCCAGATACGTGAAACCGGCCGAAATTCCAGTACCTTTTAATGCTCCGCTTTGTAGTTTATAGCTTAACCAGGCATTCATGGTATGTTTTGCAAAACCGGGAACGACGTCATTTACTTTAATATCAGTTACGCCTTCTGCTACTTTTGTAACTTTGGAATCCGTATAGGCATAATTTGCAATCAGGTTAAGGCCATTTATTATGCTGCCGCGTAAGTCAAATTCAACACCTTGTGCCCTTTTTTCTCCCAAAACAATACTTAAACCGGAATTTGGCGGACTGTTCGGATCAGAGATTAATTCGTTTCTTTTTGTGATATTGTACACAGAAATAGTCGTGTTCCATCTGCCATCTGCCCAATCTCTTTTGATACCCAACTCTTTGTTATTACCTGTTAAGGGCTTAACACCTCCTCCATTGGCCAGTTTTCCGGCTTGTGGTAAAAAAGCCTGGTCATACAATGCATAAAATGAAGTTTGCTTATCAACTGATATACTTAATCCGATACGTGGCGTAAAATGTTTGGCTGATATGGCAGGATCTCCCCATGATGATTGGCTCACATAGGTGTATCTGCCAGCCAAGGTAAGCCTGATCCTGTTATTCAGAAATCCAAGTTCGTCCTGCAAATACAGTCCTGTATATTTTTGATTGATCAATCCACCGCCATTTACCGCCCTGGCTTCCAGATTCAGAGTTCTGTCCCAAACCGGATATCCGTTTAACGGCGATCCGTAAGAAGGTGCATGAATATTAAATTCAGCTCCCAGAGTATCCAGATCATGATACTGGCTCCAATCCGCATAATAATCCTTTGAACCTACATCCACTCCACCTAAAATCCGGTGTGTAACGCCGCCGGTTGAGACATTACCATTCAGGAAAACCTGTGCCAAAGTCATTTCACTTTTGGCATCCCAAAGGCCGACATTTCGGATCATCGTTCCATCGGCATTAACTATGCTGGGCCAAAGGCTCGTTCCTTTTTGCTGATAATTGAAATAAGCTGCCTGTGCTGTTAATTTCCAATCACTGTTGAACTCGTGCTGAAGGTTCAGGAATAAGCTGTGATCTTTAATTTTGGTAGGTTCTAATCCGGCAGGCAATGTTGTGAAATCGCGTGGCAAAGAACCATAACCATCAGGTGAAAACACATAATAGGAACCTACATCAGACATTTTTGCGTATTGCAAAGTGTATTCTGCTGTTAATTTCGTCTTTTCATCTACCTGATAAGAAATGACAGGAGCAATGCTGTAACGGTTATTAAACTCATTGGCACGGTGCGATTTTTTATTTTGGCCTGCTACGTTCAGCCGGTAAAGAAATTTTCCGTCTTTGCTCAATTTTCCGTCCAGATCCAGTGCTGTGCGATATAAACCATAATTTCCTATCGTCATGGTTGCTTCACCTTTGTTTTGTCCGGTTGGTTTTTTGGTTACCACATTGTAAAGCCCGCTCGGATCGCCATTGGCAAGCATAAAACCTGCCGGCCCTTTTACAAACTCAACGTGATCAACGAAACTCATATCTTCCGTCAATGGCCCCCAAAAAGAACTGACTACATTAAAACCGTTTCTAAATGCTTGGATCTGAGACCCACGCATGGTAATGTTGGCATACAGATCACCCCAATGTTCTACCCGCGCGGCACCGCTCACATTCCGGATCAGACCATCACTCATACTGATGACCTGCTGGTCGGCCAGGACTTTGGAAGTAACAATCTGAATGTTTTGTGGTGTTTCCAGAATAGGAGTGGCGAGGCGTAGACTGGAAGAAACTTCATTGTTTTTGTAACGGTTACCATCCAAAACAACTACTTCCTGCAACTGATTGGCATTTTCGATAAGGCTGAATGTAATCTTAGCTGTTTGCCCGTCCAATACTTCAATTTCCTTTTCCTGTGTAGTAAGGCCAACGAAACTGGCCATAATCGTGTAGACTCCGGGTTTCACTCTGTTCAGGCGAAAGTTTCCGTCGTCATCTGAGGAAGTACCGATTTTCAGCCCTTTCAGTCCAACAGATACATATTCAGCGGGTTTGCCATCAGAAGTGAGTATTTGCCCTTCTATTTTACCGGTTTGGGCAAATGATGGCAAAGACAACGAACAGATAACGATGAGTAAATAAATTCTATTCATACTATTTAAAATTGGTCTAATTACTATTATCGCACGAATATCCGACAGGATTAAATATGATGCAAGTATTAATTAGATTTATTTTAAATAGTGTTGTAATTATATGTATTTAAGTAGTTTAACGAATACAGAAAATAAATGGGATTCCTTACTCCTGCAAATGAATGTGAATTAATTCATCCTGATCATTGAATAATAAAGATAACGAACTATCTAATGGCTGAGAATTATGTTTAAGCCAGAGCAATATTGATGATTTATAATCCACATTAAAAGAATGTCCGGGGTCAGGGGAAACAGGAAAACCAATGAACGACTGAATTGTTTCGGTTTTTGAAGAGTTACTGTTTTTAGTAAGAATCTTTCTTGGCCCCGTTTTTATTTTGTCGTTTATTCTAAACGTTTTGCCCTTTCCCGCACCAACAGTAATAGTAGGATCAGTAATTTCAAATGAAACAAGCGTATCACCGATTATATAAAGCTTATTACTGCCATAGTGGTAAATTTTACCGTTTCTATCTTCTGTTTCAAAAAAGTAATCTTCAATTTTAGAAGGTTTACCAAGTGTTTGCAGAATTTTATTTGTTGTTTCTCCACATGTTACTCCCTTTGACAAATTGCTCGTTTTCATCAAAGCAACCTCTCTAATTTCCACAAGATATTGCGCATAAGCAGGTTGTGTTCTACCAATAAGTAAAACAAAAAGAAAGGCTATAAATTGAAGTTTCATTTCATAACGAAGGTTGATTTAAGGCAATAATCTATAAATATAGAAAAAGCCATCCGGCTAAATAAATAGCGGGATGGCTTTGGTAAGGAAACAATAAAAATCAGAATTTGTAGGCTACTGACATACGGAAATTCGTTCCTGGCTCAGTTTGCCAGTAATTGAATCCACCCGAATAAGCGTAAACTCCTCCTGAATAAAGATATTTATTAAAAATATTATTGATCAGCAGGTTAACTGCAAACTTGTCTTTTTTGAATGTTACACCACCATCCATTCTGAAATAGTCAGGAAGGTTATCCTGGGCATTGTCCGATACAAACCATGGTGAACGGCCTGATTGGAATTGATAACCAAGAGAAAAACCAAGGCCTTTAACTGGTCCATTCCCGATCGTATAACTTAGCCAGGTATTTTGTACATGTTTACTTGAACCCGCCACCTGATTTCCAATGAGAGATTCATCCGAATCTTTGGTTATGGTTGCATCGGTATAAGCGTAGTTGATCATAACGTCCAGGTTTTTTACGATCTGGCCGCGAATGTCCCATTCAATTCCCTGTACTTTTTGCTGGCCACTCTGTCTGTTAAAGAAAACCGACCCGGCAGTATGTTCAGGATCAGCAGTCAAAACATTGTTTTTTGTGATTTTGTAAACACTTAAAGCCGAGCTCCAGGTGTCATTAAGCCAGCCTCTTTTCAAACCAAACTCAACGTTATTGCCTGTTTGCGGATCGAAACTTTTGCCCTGCCAGTCAGTTCCAAAATTTTCATTAAACGACTGATCATAAAGAAAATAAGCCGCAGTACTTTGGTTAATGGTATAACTTACACCAGCGCGCGGCGTAAATTTCTTTCTTGAGTAATTCCCGTCATAAGGATTAGAAACCGTAAGAGAAGTATATCTGGCCGCTAATGTAACACGCAGTTTATTTTCCCAAAAACCTAATTCGTCCTGAGCATACAATGCAGTATAACCATTGTTATATCTTACAGTTCTTTCCTTGATATTTTTGCTTCGGTCGAATACAGGAGCGGCTGTAATACCGTGCTTAGGATTGTAAATATTGAGTGGAGTGCCGTACAGGAACCACTGGCTCCAGTCATGGTAAAATTCTTTACTGCTCATATCAAGCCCGCCAAGTATCCGGTGTGCCACGGCACCCGTTTTTACGTTACCATTAACAAAAATTTGTCCGGTTTTGCTTAAACCCAGAATGTCCCAGTTATTAATTGCGCGTTGAAGCAAGCTGTCATTTTTTGTGTCAAAACCTGATGGCCATAACGACGTCCCTTCCTGTGTATAATTAAAGAAAGAAGCCTGAGCTGTCAGTTTCCATTGATCATTCAGTTTATGCTCAAAAATAGCGAGAATGCTTTGGTCATGATTGTTTGTTGGAGCAAGATTTGGTTCAGAGGTTGTAAAATCTCTTGGCAAATCGGCATACCCTCTTTTAGAAAATGCATAATTTGAACCAATTGCATTCATCTGGGAAAACTGATGCGTGTATTCTAAAGTAACAGAGCTTTTGTCGTCAATCAAGTACTTTAAAACAGGAACAACTGAATAGCGGTTATTATAATCATATTGGCGATGAGATCCTTTCAGCTGGCCCATTAAATTCAACCGGTAAAGCAGTTTTCCGTCTTTCGACAACTTGCCATCGAGATCCAAAGTTGTACGGTAAGTATCATAACTTCCTAATGTCATACCGAATTCACCTCTGTTCTGTCCGGTAGGTTTCTTGGTTACCACGTTATAGAATCCACTCGGATTACCGTTGGCAAGCATAAAACCAGCAGGGCCTTTCACAAATTCAATGCGGTCAACCATGCTCATATCCTCTGCAAGTGGTCCCCATGGCATCTGAACATTCATCCCGTTACGAAAAGCACCAACCTGGCTTCCACGCATATTAATACGAGCGTAATTATCCCAGTGTTCTACTTTGGTTGCTCCGCTTACATTACGCGTAACACCTTCCAGCATGTCAAATATTTGCTGATCAGCAATCACTCTTCTACCAATTACCTGAATATTCTGTGGTGTTTCCAGTATAGGAGTCGCTAACCGCAGGCTTGGGGAAGTCTGATCGGTTTTGAAACTGTTTCCACCTGTAACAACAACTTCCTGTAATTGCTTTGAAGATTCATCCAGTACAAAATCGGCCAGAGTTGCCTGTCCGTCTGTGATGTCTACCTCTTTTTCAACTGTCTGAAGTCCCACTAACGAAACTTTAACGTTGTATTTTCCGGGAAGGATTTTTTCTATAATATAATTTCCTTCTGAATTACTTACAGCTCCATGATGAGTGCCTTTGAAGGAAACAGAAACGTGAACAGCTGGCTGTCCATCGGACGTTGTAATAATACCTTTAAGACTTCCGGTTTGTGCAAAAACCGAAGTAACAAAAAGAAAGCAAAAAACGAATAAAGTGTAAAATCTCTGCATTTTATTTAAAACTAGACTAAATAATAAACTAAATGCAAATATCAGGGCTGATTATGAACTTTACAAGTTTGTTTGGATTTATTTTAAATAACTTGTTTTTTAGGACAGAATGAATATGTGGTTTCTTGAATAATATTATATAATATTGATATATAGTAAGTTGAAGTTATATTACTATTTAATAAATAGTATTTATTCGAGTGATTTTTTTAAAATTTTGCTGATTTCTATAAAATGAAAAAGCAGGACTTCCTGTACGAAATCCTGCTTTCAATGTCCAATTAACTTACTTCTCCTTCACTTCTTCAACCATTTTCTCCGACACGATTTTTTTACCAGAAGAATTGCCCCATGAATTTTGGATGTAGTTCATCACATCTGCTATTTCATCGTTTCCTAAATTGGGATTCGGCATTGCATTATTGAATTCAATGCCATTCACCTGGATTTTCCCTTTCAGTCCGAACTTAATTGCGTGAATTGCTTTTTCAGGAGTTTTGATTAAATAATCTGCTTTTGCCAAAGGTGGGAATGTTCCGGAAACACCTTCACCGGCACCCATATGGCAGGTAATACAGTTTTCAGCATAAATTCCTTTTCCGCGTTCTATGCTTTTAGCCAGTTCATCATCCTGGTTTGGTAAGATAGCTGAGCAGAAAACAAATCCTGCGAGTAATGTTAGTACAAGTTTCATGGTGAATTTTTTATCGATAGTATGATAGCGCGAACCTCCCGGTTCGTGTTCACTATTGTAAGGCCACCGGCCGTTTTTTAACAAAGCCGGAGGCTTTACAATAGTAATCACGAACCGGGAGGTTCGTGCTATCCTTGTCTTACGATTTCGGACTGATCTTTACAATCTTACCGGAATCTTCCAGCACAACATAAATATTTCCATCCGGTCCCTGGCGAACGTCTCTAACACGGCCAATACCCTGGAAGATAATTTCCCGCTTGGTAACTTTATTTCCTTTTACAGTCAGGTGCTGTAAATAAGCGAATTTAAGCGAACCAACGATCAGGTCACCACTCCACTCTTTAAACTGAGAACTTGTTACGAAAGTCATTCCGCACGGTGCAATAGACGGGCGCCAGTAAATAACAGGCTGTTCCAGTCCTGCACGGGCTGTATCTTTTGAAATGATACTGTTGTCATAATCAATACCAAAAGTGATCAGCGGCCAACCGTAATTTTTACCTTTTTCAACAATATTCAACTCATCACCACCTTGTGGGCCGTGCTCATGTTCCCAGATTACTCCCGTCGTCGGATGAATCGTCATTCCTTGTGGATTACGGTGTCCATACGTCCAGATCTCAGGCCTTGCACCTTCTGTTTTTACAAAAGGATTATCTGTAGGAATTTTTCCGTCTTCATGCAGCCGAACTACTTTTCCCTGATCTTTTCCTAAGTTCTGGGAATTTTCCTTCTGTCCACGTTCTCCAAGAGAAAGAAAAACGTATCCTTTTTTATCAAAAACAATACGTCCTCCAAAGTGAACATTGGCTTTTACATTTGGTATTGCCTTAAATAATTGCTCAATATCTGTCAGCTCATGATCTTTCAATTTGGCACGCATTAATGCAGTATTTGCACCATTGTCGTCACCTGCCTCACCATCTTTTTTGGGGGAGCTATAACTGATATAAATCCAGCCGTTGGTTTTGTAATCGGGGTGTAATTGTACATCAAGCAAGCCGCCTTGCCCTTTGTAATATACTTCCGGTATACCTGATATTTCTTTTGGGTCAAGAATCCCGTTTTTTACCAACCGGAGTTTTCCACCGCGTTCTGTAACCAGCAAATCTCCATTTGGCAAAAATGCAGTAGCCCATGGCATTTTCAAACCGGTTGCAACAGTATCTACTTTCAGGTTCGCTTCGGTTAACTTTTTTGGAGAATTCTTATCGTCCGTTATTCCGCTATTGCTCATGAGCACCATGGAAGCTGTCAGCATTAATCCTCCCAAGGCAATAGGAAGGCTCTTTTTTAAAAAGGAAATGTTTTTCTTCATGAAATTAAGGTGAGTGGAAAAGCTGGTTTGAAATTTTTAAACTGATACTCAAAGGTACTAAAAAAGAAAAGGCAGCTAAGCTACCTCATTCTATTTAACCAATTCCAGTTCATCTAAGTGGCCGGTGATCATTTTTATTTCCTCCTGGGTTAAATTAATATCCATTGCTGCGGCATTCTGTAAGGCCTGTCTGGCATCACGCGCGCCAACTAAAGCGATGGTGATTCCCGGCTGTTCCACAGTCCAGCGCAAAACAAGCTGGCCGATTGAAGCATTTTTATCGTCCGCCAACGGTTTGATTTTGTCCAGAAATTCATTTACTTTTTTCAGGTTTTCGTCCTTATAAAAGTAAAGAGAAGCACGATGATCATCCGCTTCAAATTTGTACCCTGGCTTCATTTTGCCGGTTAGTAATCCGCGTTCCATCGGACTGTATGCCAGGATCGCTTTGTTATGTTCCAGACAATAAGGAACTGTGTCCTTTTCAATATCGCGTTTTACCATGCTATAAGGAACCTGATCTGAAACCAGATTAATGTATTTTGACGCTTCCCGCAATAAATCCACATCATAATTACAAACACCGGCATAACGTACTTTACCTTGTTTGATCAGTTGGGAAACTGCTTCCATGGTTTCCTCAATCGGTGTGGTTTTATCGTGCCAGTGAATTTGGTACAAATCAATGTAATCTGTACCAAGGCGTTTCAGGCTGTCTTCACATTCTTTAATAATGCTGTCTTTGGCAGCGTATTTATAAATGTCAATGTCCTTACCATTGTTATCTTTACTATGCATAGCCAGATCGCCTTTTGCAAGATCCCAGCGCATACCATATTTGGTCAGGATCTGGACTTTGTCCCGGGGGAAATCTTTGATCGCTTCCCCAACAATTTCTTCACTTAATCCTTGTCCGTAAACTGGTGCAGTATCAATAGAAGTCACACCTGCGTGGTACGATTCCTGTATTGCTTTTACCGATTCACTTCTTTCTGTTCCTCCCCACATCCATCCTCCGGCTGCCCAGGCACCAAAAGTTACAACAGATAGTTCAAGGTCGGTATGTTCTGGGTGATCGGAATCTCCTATTTTTCTGTAAATCATTTGTTTGTTGCTTTCGGCTAAAAGCTATATTGGCTGTTAGCTTTGTTAAATAGATAGTTACTTGTAAGCTGGTTGTCAATAATTATGCCATAAGTCGGCTCAAATAAATAAATAGAATATGGTTATGAGGTTTTACGCGTCATTGCATAATTATATTCCACAGGTTTTTTAATTATTGCCTCTGCTGTAATGTCTTCATGAGTTACCGCATATTCTAAAACAGACTTAACAAAATCATTTAATGTAACATCATGTTGGGATGCAAGAGTGGCTGCCTTCTTATGCAGAGTTGAGGGAACACGTACATTAAAAACACCTTTATAAGTTTTATCAGGAGCTTTTCCCAAAGATTTACAAGTATCGAGATAGTCATCAACTGCTTCCTGAAACGACTCTTTTAGTTCGTTTACAGATGTTCCCTCAAAAGTAACCAGATCATTTATACCCAGTATTTTACCGAAAAATACTTCATCGACGGAACTATAAGTAATCGATGCTGTATAACCATTGTATGTCAGCGAATTAATCATTTAAGTTTACCTTTTTCGTTTAAAGTTTCTATAACTTGTTCCAATACATAATGCTTGACAATTGGTTTGGGATGCGGTTTGTGTAAACTTATTATCAACTGATTTGCATCCATAAACTTTCTTCTTGAACCTCCGGTTTTGCCTGTCGCAATTTCCGTAAAGCCATAATATCCTAAAACAAGGGTTAACTCATCCCAGGTAAAGTCTTTAGGTTTTTTTAAGAAGCGAATAATTAATTTATCTATTTTACCCAACAGAATAACATTTGTGACTGAATAATAGTTACAAATGTAAGGAAATTTAAGCAGGCAATTGTTGCGTCTATAAAGTTTCATCATTAAATTAAAATGGGCCTGAAACTCAGAAGCGAGTGTCAGGCCCATAATTTGAAAATGATAATAACAGCAGATTATATGTTAGCTTTCTTTTGTCACTGAAAGCAATTGCTAGTATCTAAAAACGGTTCGTCGCGCGGCTATTTACTAAGCGAAAAAGGTGCATTCTCCGGTTTTGTTCCCCATGTTTTGGAAGGCTGGCTAGTCAGGTTAAACTGGATATTTCCACCTTTAAGAATATCACCATGTTCCAGAAAAGTATTGGCATAAGCTTTACCATTCATGGTTGCTCCCTGGATATACATATTTTTGTCGCTTGTTGCCGGTGCTTCCACAACGAATTTTTTGCCATTTTCCAATGTAATAGTGGCCTTTTTGAAAAGTGGCGAACCGATCACATATTGCGTTGTGCCGGGTGTAACCGGATAAAAACCAAGTGATGAAAACACATACCATGCAGAAGTCTGTCCGTTATCTTCATCTCCGCAATAGCCATCAGGTGTGGCCTGATATAGTTTTTTCATTACTTCACGCGACCAGTATTGAGCTTTGGAGGGGGCACCCGCATAATTGTACAGGTATATCATATGCTGTATCGGCTGGTTACCGTGGGCATAATTTCCCATATTCATAATCTGCATTTCACGGATTTCGTGGATTGGAAAACCGTAATAACTGTCGTCAAAAATCGGAGGTAATGTAAATACAGTATCAAGTTTCTGAACAAAAGCCTCTCTTCCGCCCATTAAACCTACCAAACCTTTCACATCCTGAAAAACCGACCAGGTGTAGTGAATGCTGTTTCCTTCGGTAAATGCATCACCCCATTTGAACGGGTTAAAAGGTTTCATAAATTGTCCGTCCTTGTTTTTACCACGCATCCATTTAGTTTCAGGATCGAAGATATTTTTGTAATTCTGGCTGCGTTTCAGATATAGGTCAACCTCAGTCTGCGGCTTTTTTAATTCTTTGGCCAATTGCGAAATACAAAAATCGGCATAGGCATATTCAAGTGTTCTGGCTGCATTTTCATTCACTTTTACATCATAGGGAACGTAACCCAGTTCATTGTAATACTCATGTCCAAAACGGCCAACTGAACTTACAGGGCCTGCATTTTCGGTGTTTTTAATAATAGCATCATACAATTTATTAATATCGTATCCGCGAATTCCCTTCATGTAAGAATCGGTAATCAGAGATGCAGAATTAGAACCGATCATACAATCGCGGTGGCCCGGACTTGCCCATTCCGGTAAATACCCGCTTTCGTCATACGCATTGGCCAACCCCTGCATAATATGCGAATTCATGGTTGGATACATCAATGTAAAGAATGGAAAAACAGCGCGGAATGTATCCCAGAACCCGTTGTCTGTAAACATATATCCCGGACGGACTTCACCATTATAAGGGCTGTAATGTACGATCTGATTTTTTGCATCGAATTCATAAAACTTACGCGGAAACAGAAGAACCCGGTAAAGGCAGGAATAAAAGGTGCGGATCTGGTCCATATTGTCGCCTTCGACCTGTATTTTTGATAATTCGTCATTCCAGATTTTACGGCCTTTTTCCATCGTAACATCAAACTTATCATTGCCTAACTCACGGGTCAGGTTCAGTTCCGCCTGTTCAGGACTGATAAAGGAAGACGCAACTTTTAGACCAACCTGCTCACCTTTTTTTGTTTTGAAACCAACAACTGCACCTACATGGTTTGCTTTTAATTCCAATGTATCTTTTGCAAGTGTTTTGGCATGAAAGGCAGACGAAAAAGTAAATTCTTTATCAAAAATCAGGACGAAATAATTTTTAAAATTGGATGGAACGCCACCACTGTTTTTAGTTGTATAGCCAATGATTTTTCGTTCCGAAGGGATTATTTTCACATATGAGCCTTTATCAAAAGCATCCAGAAGAACATAGGAACTGTCGGATTTAGGAAAAGTGAAACGAAACTGGGCTGCTCTTTCTGTGGGAGCAATTTCAGTTGTTACGTCGTAATCGGCAAGGTATACTTTGTAATAATGTGGCTTGGCTACTTCTGCTTTATGTGAAAACCAGCTTGCACGGCTTTCCTCATCAATTTTTAGTTTTCCTGTGATAGGCAAAACAGAAAACTGGCCATAATCATTAATCCACGGACTTGGCTGATGTGTTTGTTTGAAACCGCGTATTTTTTCAGCATCATACATATAACTCCATCCGTCACCCATTTTACCGGTTTGCGGCATCCAGAAATTCATTCCCCATGGCATAGCAATGGCAGGGTAAGTATTCCCCGACGAAAGGCTGAATTTGGATTGTGTTCCCATGAGTGGATTTACCATATCCACCAGATTAGCACTGGACGACAATTGAGCAAAAAGCGGGGAAACGTTAATAAGGACAAAAAGACAACAGAGAATTTTTTTCATGTTTTTGATCGTATTCTTGAAATTGAGTTAAGGAAAAATCAGGATTGATAAAATTGATGTGAACAGTTAACAGAACAAAAATGCAAGTTAGTGAAAGATTTACTCGGTAAGTTGAAACCTGACATTTTGTACAGGCATAGTTCTTTTTCATTTTACAGCTGTACCTGGTAAAAAGGAAAAGATCCGGGCAGGGTTTTTATGCTTTGTTTAAAAAAAATCAGGATATATTCTTTCAAGGGGTACATTTATAACAAATTAATAGCCAAGTATTTTCTTAAATTACAATGACTGAACACTTAAACCGCCTAACTCCACGCCAAATCGTTTTTGAACTGGATCAATACATCATCGGACAAAATGACGCAAAACGCAATGTCGCTATTGCATTAAGAAACAGGTGGAGGAGAATGAATAGTCCTGAGGATATACAAAAAGAAATTATTCCTAATAATATATTAATGATTGGGGCAACGGGTGTGGGTAAAACCGAAATTGCCCGTCGTCTTGCTAAAATTGCAGATGCTCCTTTTGTAAAAGTGGAAGCTTCTAAATTTACCGAAGTTGGTTATGTAGGCCGTGATGTGGAGAGTATGGTGCGTGATCTGGTGGAACAGGCAGTAGGAATGGTAAGGACGCAAAAGAAAGAAGAAGTAAAAATTAAAGCTGAACAGGCTGTTGAAGATATTATACTGGATGCTCTGATTCCACCGATACATGGCTCCGGCAAAGTACGCTCTGAAAATGTATCCGTAAATGATAACACGGTTCCGGAAGATGATGGCGAACTGAATCAGCGTACCCGGGAGCGTTTTCGTGAAAAAATCAGGAGCGGTGAATTGGATAGCCGTAAAATAGAAATTGAAGTACAGCAGAACCAGGCTCCAAATGTAGGAATGATCGGTGGTGCTGTGGATGATGTTTCCATGATGAATATCCAGGAAATGATTGGTAACATGATGCCGAGGCGTGGTAAAAAACGTAAAGTAACAGTAGGGGAGGCAAAAAAAATGTTGCTGGACGAAGAAGCATCCAAACTGATTGATATGGACGAGGTGAAGTCTGAGGCCATTCAAAGAGCTGAAAATCTGGGAATTATTTTTATTGATGAAATTGATAAGGTAGCTTCAAGCCGTTCTGGTGGAGGTAGCGGGCCGGATGTAAGCCGTGAAGGTGTTCAGCGCGATCTGCTTCCTATTGTAGAAGGCAGCGCAGTAAATACCAAACATGGTGTGATCAATACCGATCATATTCTTTTCGTTGCGGCAGGAGCTTTCCATGTTGCAAAACCCTCAGATCTTATTCCTGAATTACAGGGACGTTTCCCGATTCGTGTTGAACTGAACAGCCTTACGGAATCCGATTTTTATCAGATTTTGAAAACACCGAAAAATGCATTAACCAAGCAGTATGAAGCGATGATGCAGTCGGAAGGTGTAGAGCTTGAATTTGAAGATGGTGCCCTTCGCGAAATTGCAAGAATTGCTTTTGAAGTAAATAGTGAAGTTGAAAATATTGGTGCCCGTCGTTTGCAAACAGTGATGAGCTTGTTACTTAACGATTTTATGTTTGACATTCCTGACAAAATCGGGGCCGATTCCCATATTATTGTCACTGCTGATCTGGTAAGTGAAAAACTATCGCATCTGATCAAAAACAGGGATCTAAGTCAATACATTCTGTAAAAAGTTTAACCGCCCGGCGGCCGGGCGGTTAAATCTTATTTAAAACCTACAATACCACTCCACCCAGTTACGAATCCAGCCCATTCGTTCTTTCTTAAATCTAAGGTTATAAAAAGTATTCGACCAGTCTTCAAAGTGCAGCTGGTAAAATTCCAGAAAGAATACCCAGAATGCAAAACCCAGATAGGGTATAGCTGCAAGTTCCTCTTCTGATACGGCACGAACTTGCCGGTATGCGCTGATAAATGTCTGAAAATTTTTATCTGCTTCTTCCTGTGATTGTTTTTTTAACATAACCTGAAAAAAGAAATGCACATAAAAGGTCATCATATCGTTGGCCAACAATCCTTTACCTGCGAAGTCAAAATCGAAGAAAGTAATGTTATCATGTTCATCGAAATGGAAGTTGTGAGGCAGGAAATCATAATGGCAATAGCCGTAACTGAATTTTGAAAGATCGAAATGCCTAATCTTTTCAACAACCTTTTCTGTTGTACTTTGCAGCCAGGCATATTCCTCGGGTAGTTCAGTGAATTCTGATTTTATATATTCCAGTGGCTGGATTAAAGTTGTCCGGACGTCATAAACCTTTCTTGGATTTTGCAGTTCAATATCTGCGGTAATATTATGGATATGGGCCATTTCTCTGCCAATGGTTTGCAGCCGGCTGTCGTAATAATCGTGAGTCGGTTTCCCTTCAGCAAAACTAAATAAAACACCGTTCCTTATTCCTTCCGCTGCATTGAAAGACTGGATTTGCCCGCCTTTCAGATCGGTAACTGGATAAGAAATTTTTGCACCATTTTCTTTTAATATATTGAGTAATTCAACCTCTGCTTTGATTTCATCCAACTTCCGGTGTGAATCCCTGTACAGCTTAAAAATGTATTTATCATCAACGCCAGCAAGCAAATAAGTATCGCTCACATTATGGATCAGCAGCTTACAACCCAGGTTATTTAAACCGTAAGCTTCCTCCAAATAACTTTTTAATGCTTCCGTAGAAAGCATGGAATACTGTGTTGGAAATATCATATAGTGTTTAGTTAGGGACACAGAGAAACACGGAAATTAAGAAGAGAGCCACGGAGAATAAGTAAAACTCTGAGGCTCTCTTTCGTTCTCTGTGTAACCTAACTCCCTCACTCGAAGAACAACCATTTCAAAGCCACCGGAAATTCCTTACTCCAGCGTTTCTCATTGTGCTGCCCTTTCGGATCAATAGAAGTTTTAATTTTCACCCGGGTATATCCAAATCCCTGATTTTGAAGGGTTTCCTGTAAGGCACTTACATTAGGAATCATATTGGCACCTTCTTTTCCACCTGCATAAAGATAGATACGCGTTTCAAATGGTTCAAAAAAGTGAATGGCGTCAAAATATATACGCCTGGAAATCCAGAGTGAAGGAGAAAAAATCATAAGCCGGCCAAACACATTCGGGAACATAAGTGCCGCATAAATACCAAGCAAACCACCAACAGAACTTCCGCCCATGCCCGTGTTCAGCCTGTCTGGTTTGGTACGATATTGCCGGTCGATATGGGGTTTTAGTGTATCTGTCAAAAATCGTAAGAATAACATACCCATCCCTTTACCAAGCCGTGGGTTATCGTAAGGAGAAAATTCCTGTATGCGTTCCTCGCCACCATGGTCGATTGCCACAATAATAACATTGGCCTTATCCTCAACAGCCAGTTTTGCCAGACTTTTATCAATTTCCCAGTTTCCATAAGGCGAACCATCACCAAAAAGATTCTGGGCATCCGTCATATATAAGACAGGATACTGGCGGTCGGGATGTTCGTAATAATCGTGTGGTAAAAGTACGTGAACCCTTCTATGTTTGTTCAGTTGAGGAATTTCAAAAGTTTCAGAAAGAACCTCAATGATTGGAAGCAAATCAGATTTTTCAGATTTATCCGACTGCCACCTTGTAACAAAATCCTGAATAACGCCTTCTGTCTGCACAGAAACCCGGTTTGCATGTGGTTGTCCGTAGCGATCCAGTTCAACCTGATCCCAGCCACCACGGGTGTATTTGTATTCAAGGGGATAGGGCAACTCCAGGTTTGCCGGGAATTGAAAACTATAAAGATCAGATGAAATTTTTTCCATCCTGAATTCTTCAAGATCAGGAAGCCATTTGCAAAAATTTCCTGTAATATATATCGGACGTTTGTCTGATGAAGGAGTTTTTAATTCGATTTTCAATGTATCGACTTCTACTTGCATGCTATAATATTCAGAGTGGGTTTTAAGGCGGGCAAATTTACGCTTTTAATCCAGTTTTCTAACGTAATCAACGAAGTTAAATGTAAATGGATGACGTTCATCTGCCTCATGAGCAGTACGTTCTGATTCTGTCCATTGGCCAGGTTCTGTTATTCTAAAAAAAGTATCACCTTCTATAGTTGTTTTTACTTCAGTTATGTAAAGCCGGTCAGCAACGGATAATGCCATTTTGTATAATTCACCTCCGCCAATAACAAAAACTTCATTTGTATCCAGTTTGCCTGCTTCTTTCAATGCCTCTTCAAAAGAATGTACAATGACAATTCCATCCATTTTAAAGTCCTGATTCCGTGTTACAACAATCGAGGTACGACCAGGTAAAGGCTTTCCAATAGAATCAAAAGTTTTCCGTCCCATAATGATCGGATGGCTGGTTGTTAATTTTTTAAACCGTTTCAGGTCATCAGGTAAACGCCAGATCAACTGGTTGTCTTTGCCAATTACGCCGTTTTCGGCTACTGCTACTATTATTGAGACTAACATTGGGGAATCGGAATGAAGAATGAAGAGTTGAGAATGATGTAAATTAACTGGGGTTTTTGTTATTGAATTTGTATTGTCGTTGCATCCCCTATGGGATTTTGATTGAAATACATTTGAATATTTTTTACTATCGGGCGGCGGACCGTCAATATTACATCGCTACACGATTAAGCAGTTTTAAGAAATACTTAATGCCGTCAGGCATGTAACAACTTCGTTCCTCTTAAAAAATCCCCGATTTCCATTCGTTTTTTACCTTCCAATTGTAAAATCTCTATTGAAATCCATGTATCGGATGTACGGAAATACAAATAAGATTTGTTGTCGGTTTTAAATTCTCCTGGTTGTAACGGTTCGCCTGATGAAACGTTATCGGCCAGCGTTTCGTCTTCACTTATCACCGAAGTCTTGAAAATTTTGCAGGAAAGGCCGTTTAAAGTTGTCCAGGCTGCGGGATAAGGTGACAAGCCTCTTACGAAATTATGTATTTCTTCTGCCGTTTTGTTCCAGTCGATCTCACACGTTTCACGAAATATTTTTGGTGCTGATCTTACAACAACAGGCTCATCCTGATCTTCCTGCGGATATTCTCCGTTTTCGATAGCTTCCACAGTTTTTACTACCAGTTTTGCACCTTTATACATAAGCCGTTCATAAACACTTCCGGCATCATCGTCCGGATGTATAGGTTCTTTTTCCTTATATATTATTTTACCTGTATCTATTTCTTTTTCAATAAAAAAGGTAGTTACACCGGTTTCTGTTTCGCCATTGATTACAGCCCAGTTTATTGGCGCGGCACCACGATATTGGGGCAATAATGAACCATGCAAGTTGAATGTTCCATGCGTCGGCATACTCCATACTACTTCGGGCAGCATCCGAAATGCAACAACTACCTGAATATCGGCCTTATAGGATCTTAACTCTTCAAGAAATTTAGGATTTTTCAGCTTTTCAGGTTGCAAAACGGGAATACCATGCTCTTGGGCATAAGCTTTTACGGGTGACATGGTGTACTTCTGGCCTCTTCCTGATGGCTTGTCCGGAACAGTAATTACGGCAACTACATTAGAATTGCTTTCAACCAGACTTCTTAAACTTGGGACTGCAAATTCGGGCGTTCCCATAAAAATGATTCTTAGTCTTTTTGACATGGATTGTTGCTCCTTTTAATAAAAATGGTTGTTACCATTTACAAATATTGTTATTTTTGTCGTTCTTACAGAAATTATGATAAAGATTAAAATGCATACGAGCCGAAAAGATATGGTCTTCTAACCTTCTACTACGAGTTGTCCCACACTCTTGTAGAGCGGTCTTAGAACCGTTCTTTTTTTTTACTCAAACTTTCAAAAATTTAAGGATTCTAAAAACTAATTAAGGTCATGGCTAAAATTTCATACTATACGGAAGAAGGATTAAATAAGCTGAAGAATGAGCTGAATGATATGAAAACAAAGGGCCGCACCGCTATCGCTGCACAAATTGCAGAAGCACGTGATAAAGGTGATTTGAGCGAAAATGCAGAATATGATGCGGCTAAGGATGCACAGGGAATGCACGAAATGAAAATAGCGAAGCTGGAAGAAATTATGTCTACGGCGCGTGTCATTGATGAATCTTCGATAGATAATTCCCAGGTTGCCATTCTTTCTGTTGTAAAGATTAAAAACCGTAAAACCGGAATGGAAGTCGCTTATACACTGGTTTCCGAAGAAGAGGCGGATTTAAAAACGGGGAAAATTTCAATTGGATCTCCGATTGGAAAAGGCTTATTGGGTAAAAAAGTAGGGGAAACTGCTGAAATTAAGGTTCCTGCCGGTTTGATGGAATTTGAAGTACTTGATATAAGCCGTTTTGGTTGATAACTCAATTATCTAAGCCATTTCAATGTTGGATTGCAGAATGATCAGATCATTCTGCAATCCAACATTTTTCTTTTCTGAATAAGGGATAATTTATTTTAAATGTGCCGGTTGCTAACTACTGAATTTAATCCCCAGCCATGAAATTCAAAGGATTTTTAGTGAATGTATCTTTTCTTTGGGTGGATGGAATGGCTTTATTTCCTTTTATTTTAACACGAAGAAAAGCGCCTGGCGTTATCTTTGTAAACCATGAATGTATACATTTAAGACAGCAGCTTGAAATGGGAGTCATTCCTTTTTATATCTGGTATTTTGCTGAATATTTAATTCGTTTTGTCCAATACAGAAATCATTATTTGGCGTACCTTCATATTTCGTTTGAACAGGAAGCTTATCGGAATGAGGGAAATTTGGATTATTTACGGGAGAGGAAATTTTGGTCCTTTTTAAGGTATTTATAATATGGGATTTGAAAAGAAGTTGAAATAATAAGTAGTTTTCATATGAGGCCACAAAGGCCGGGTAATAGTAATTTTCGAATAATTTTAAATAAACAGTATGGCAGATCAAAGCACAGAATTTCTTTATAAATATTTAAATAATGCATCTCCTACTGGCTTTGAGTCGACGGGACAGCAAATATGGCTGGACTATATTAAGCCGTATATTGAAGAACAGATCATTGATGTTTATGGAACGGCAGTAGGCGTTATTGGCCCGGGCCAGGATTATAAAGTAGTGATTGAAGCACATTCAGACGAAATTTCATGGTTTGTAAATTACATATCAGACGATGGATATATCCACGTTCGCCGAAATGGAGGGTCTGATGCGGCTATTGCACCTTCCATGCGTGTAAATTTGCATACTTCCAAAGGTGTAGTTAAAGGTGTTTTCGGCTGGCCTGCAATCCATGTTCGGGATACTGCAAAGGATCAGGTCCCAAAAGTCCATGAATTATTTATAGACGTAGGTGCTGCCAAAAAGGATGAAGTGCTGGAAATGGGAATTCATGTTGGAACCGTGGCAACATTTGCTGATGGTTTTGATGAATTGAACGAACGTTACTATGTTGGCCGGGCACTCGATAACCGGATGGGCGGATTTATGATTGCAGAGGTAGCACGTATGTTGTTTGAAAATAATATTCAGCTTCCTTTTACATTATATGTAGTAAATGCGGTTCAGGAAGAAATCGGATTGCGCGGAGCTGAAATGATTTCCCGGAGGTTAAAACCGGATCTGGCTATTGTTACAGATGTAACACACGATACGCAGTCGCCGATGTACAACAAAAAAGAACAGGGTGATCTGAAAAGCGGGAACGGACCGGTTATCTGTTATGGCCCTGCTGTGCAGAATAATCTGCGTGACTTGCTGATCAGAGTTGCAGACGAGAAAAAGATTCCTTTTCAACGTCAGGCTGTGAGCCGTTCTACTGGTACAGATACGGATTCGTTTGCTTATTCAACAGAAGGAATTGCATCTGCACTAATCTCTCTTCCTTTAAAATACATGCATACAACCGTTGAAATGGTGCATAAAGAGGATGTGAAAAATGTAATTCAATTGATGTATGATGTGCTTCTTTCGCTAAACGGTGATGAAGATTTCAGGTATTTGAAGTAGAGTATTTTTTTATAAAATATTGATTTAAAGTTTGTTGTATTTTAATGAACTTTAAATGTAATTTTAAGTATCAATTTATGTGTAAAATTTGTTATTTTTGGTATCATTAAATAGCAAATTTTACTTATAAATTTATGGAAAGGGCAAGAGGACGTGGAGCGGGAATCAACACCCATAATAAATTCCATAAGCAGGAAATAGAATATACCTCGGAAGACTGGCAGCAGTGGGAAGATCCTGAAACAAATCCCAAAACACAATTTATTGAAGAGCAGTCGAAGACGATACTTAGCGTTTCCAATAGTCCTGACCTGCCAAATTACAATTCCATTAATCCCTACCGCGGTTGTGAGCATGGCTGTGTATATTGCTATGCGCGCAATTCACATGAATACTGGGGTTTCTCGGCCGGGCTGGATTTCGAGACTAAAATCATGGTTAAGAAAAATGCACCTCAGCTTCTGGAAAAACTTTTTAATTCTAAAAACTGGAAGCCGGCAACAATTTTCTTTTCAGGTAATACAGATTGTTATCAACCCGGTGAAAAAAAGTACAGGCTTACCCGGCAGATGCTGGAAATTTGTTTGAAATATAGAAACCCTGTTAGTATTCTGACTAAAAACTCCCTGATTTTAAGAGATATTGATATCCTGGACAAGATGGCAAAGCTGAATTTGGTACATGCAGCCGTGTCCATCACATCTTTAAATGAAGAATTACGGGGAGCACTCGAACCGCGGACCGTTACGGGAAAACGCCGTTTACAAGTATTAAAAACTTTGCATGAAGCAGGAATTCCTATGGGTGTAATGACGGCACCGATTATTCCGGGACTGAATGACCATGAAATACCGGCTATTATTCAGGCAGCTTCGGAAAATGGTGCAGCGTGGGCTGCCTATACCGTTGTAAGGTTAAATGGTTCAATTTCAAATCTTTTTGAAGAATGGATAGAACATCATTTTCCTGATAAAGCTGCTAAAGTTTTAAACCAGATCAAGGAATGCCATGGTGGTAAGGTCAATGATTCACGTTTTGGATTACGAATGAGTGGCGAGGGAAAATATGCCGAACATATCAGACAGCTTCATAGTCTTGCATGCCGCAAATATTTTAAAGATAGAGTGATAACAGAACTGGATACTTCGCTTTTTATGAGAGGCGGGCAGATGAGTTTGTTCTAATGGTCATGAATTCCAGGATTTTAGTTGCCAGGAAAACGCTAACCAACACGAATATTTTTTTACATTCGTGTCCATTAGTGTATTGGTGGCAAAACATTTTATTAGCATTAATGAAAAAATATCTCATAGTATCATGTCTTCTGGCTTCGTTCAGCCTGCTCAACAGCAATTGTGCCAGCTCGTCTTCCGGGAAAAATCCGTCAGTTGGTTATGCTGATTCTTTGAACATTGGAACAAAAACTAACTACGCAGACAAAAAATTAATCACTGGCGCCGATCAGGTTACAGAATATCTCGGCTATCTGAAAGGAAAAAAAGTAGGAATCCTGATCAATCAGACGTCCATTATTGGTAATACACCCATTGTAGACAGCCTGGTAGCGCTTGGTGTAAATATTGTCAGGATTTTCGGACCGGAGCATGGTTTCAGAGGTACAGCAAGTAATGGTGATAAAGTAGGGGACAGCGTAGATCCGAAAACCGGGATCTCTGCGATTTCATTATATGGCAAACAAAAAAAACCGACGAAAGAACAAATGGCTGATCTGGATCTGATGATCTTTGATCTTCAGGATGTTGGCACCCGGTTTTATACTTATATCAATACGCTGGGGCATGTAATGGAAGCTTGTGCAGAAAATAATAAGGAAATGTTAATTCTTGACCGCCCGAACCCAAACGGTTTTCTTATTGACGGTCCTATTCTGGAAGACCATCTTCATTCAGGAATAGGTATGTACAAAATCCCGATTTCTCATGGTTTGACCATTGCAGAGTTTGCACAAATGATCAATGGCGAAGGCTGGCTGCCGAATAAAATGCAGTGTAAATTGAAGATAATCAAGGTAGCTAATTACGATCATAATGCGACTTATGTCTTGCCAGTAATGCCATCTCCAAACCTTAATACGCAACAGGCAATCATGCTGTATCCTGATATCTGTCTATTTGAAGGTACAATTATTAGTTTGGGAAGAGGGACTTATATGCCTTTTACAGTTTTGGGTGCGCCTTTATTGAAAGGCAAATATAAGTTTTCATTTACACCCCAAAGTATAAAAGGAATGAGCGAGACGCCATTACACCAGAATGTAGAATGTTATGGACTGGATCTGAGAAAATATGATATTTCAAGTCTTCGTAAGAACAAGCAACTCAACCTGAAATGGCTGATTGAATTGTACAATGCATATCCTGAAAAAGAGAGGTTTTTCGATATGAGCCAGAGTAAACAAATGGGAGATATCAATAAACTGTCAGGAACTGAAAATTTAAAAAAACAGATTATTGCCGGTGTTTCCGAAAATGAAATCCGCAAAAGCTGGGAGCCGGGATTGTCAGAATATAAAACAATGAGAATGAAATATTTACTATATAAGTAAGTGTGGATAATAGATGGATATTTTTGATTGGTTTTCAGGCGCGAAAAAATAGGACATACAATAGAAAAATCCCCGGCAATACCGGGGATTTTTACTGCATTAGCATTGACAAAAAATGTCGATTTTTAGGATAGGTTAATTGGTAATTCGTTTACAAGCTTTAAAATATTGAATTCCTGGCTTAATTATTTTTTCACGATCCTGAAAACAGTTCCCTGGCCATTACTTGTAACTTTTACGAAGTAGATACCTGTATTGAGATTTTTCAATGAAATAGGATCTGTAATATGATCGCCGCTTACAGAACGCGAAGACATGGTTGCCCCGGATTGATCTAAGATATTAATTTGCAGAGTTGTTTCCGGATCAGCATTTTTAAGGTTGACCTGGACAAAGTCGGTTACAGGATTCGGATAAACACTGATAAATGCCAGCTGATCGCTGAATGAAGCTGCAATAATTCTTGAATAATTAACAGTTCCATCTGTATCAACCTGTTTAAGGCGATAGTAATTTACTTTACTGTAAGGTTTGGAATCTGTAAAATTATAATCCAGAGAAACATTTGAGCTGTGTTGGCCGCTGATTTCCTGACTGATGGCCTCAAAACTTATTGCATTAATGCTCCTTTCAATAACAAAATAATCGTTATTGGTTTCGCTCGAAGTACGCCAGTTTAATTTTATTCCTTCATTGACCGAAGTTGCCCAGAAAGCACCAAGGTTAACAGGTAATGGTGAAGTTGTTTTGTCAGGAACCGGAGAAGCACATTCGGTACATCCAACTTCATTAACAGTAGCCATGTTATAACCACCATTACCACCAGGATTGCTGAATGAGGAACCGGAACCAGGACATATGATAAGGCTTGCTGTGTTGCTTAATTTATTGTTCATTTGAGCAAAACCCGAATGGCTCAGGCAGGCAGTGCCTTCGGGTACAGAAATCATATTATCGCGGTTGTTGATAAGGCTGACAATTTTCAATTTAGATCCATTTCCCATGCAAATCCCTCCATTATTAGAGTTCAATGTAAGTTGTCCTAATGATACCGATCCTAAATTCACCAGATCAGAAGAGCTGCTGCTGAAATTCAGGCTTGATGACCCCATGTCAATTGTTGAAGTTGTTGACGCATTGAAAATATGATTATTACTATTTTGTAGGATTACATCGCCCCGGTAAGTTAGTGAGCCATAATTAATAATATTTACATTCCCGTTGTAATTACTTCCGGGCAACGAAGCAACACCGGTACTTGTAATCAAAATATTTCCAGAGTTGATATTGATGTTGTTGACCTGTACAGTTCCGGAAATAATAAGGGTTCCACCATTGAGATTTACATTGGAAATCTGGCTTCCGGAAACACATTTAACGTCACCAGGGTTTAAATTGGCATTATCGGTAGCAATACCCGAACAGGTAGTTGTTTCAGCCAGAGGCGGAAGAGAGCACTGTGCGTTTGAATTAGAAATTCCAATGAATGAAATAAGTAAGCACAAAACACTGATAGACGAGGTATAAAATCTTTTCATTTATAACGGATGAGTTTAATTTGCATCCAAGGTAATGGAGGAAATTATTCCGGTAAAATGAAAGGGGTGTCAGTAGGATTTTAAGGGGTTAAGCCAGCTACTTTTTGGGGTATATAGAATTAGTGCTTAGTAAAATCAGGAGAAAGTTTTAATTCTCTTCAAAAGCTCATTACGATTATCTGCGGTAATCGGAATCTCAATATCGTCGATCATTACATGAATATAATTGATAGCTGTAATGGCATTCAAATTAATTATGAAAGATTTATGTACCCTGAAAAATGAGTTGACAGGTAGTTCGCTAATAATATTTTTCAGCGTTTCGCGTATTGTATATTTTTTTTGGAAGTATGCAGCTCAAGATAATTATCGTCACTACGTATATAAAGAAGGTCGGCCAGCATTATTTTAATGAACATGTGCTTTTCCTTGATAAACAACGCGTCTTTAATCACAGTGCTATCGGGTACCGGAAGCTCGGTCTGTTCCGGATGTTCATAAATAACCTCCTGACGGAAACTTTTAAATGCCAGTTTAACTGCTGTATACACAGTAATCTTTTGAAATGGTTTTGTCAAAAAAGCATGTGGTGAAGTTTTTAAAGCTGCATTTACGATTGCGATATCTTCATGGCTAGTGAGAAAAAGAAATGGAATGTGCACATTGTCTTTAATGTATTCCGCTACATCAATTCCTGTCTGATAGCCATTCAGGTTAATATCCAGAATTACGAGGTGAAAAACTTTTTTTGCAGGATTTCAACAGCGGTAGGATAATCAGTAGCTATATCGTTTGCTTTGTAACCAAAGCCATTGAGAGTATATTGTAAATGTTTAGCGATAATGTGCTCGTCCTCAACTATTAATATATTCATTTTAGGTTTGGATGGGTAATCTGTCTTTTATGAAAAGGGTTTTGTCGTTAAATAATTATATCGATTAAACATTTGTGACTTTATACTCCTTTGCATCATAAGATACATACGAAAATAGTGGTTATCCGGATGTCGTACTAAATCATTTATTTAAATAGAACTATGTACTTTTTAGATTACAGTAAAATCGAATTATTTATTCTTAAAATTAACACAAATAATTCGATTTTAAAATTATAAATTTTTGTATTTTCCCGATACAATAAATGCGATAAACATAAAAAGAAGAATACCAAAAAACCAAAGGCTGAGTACCGGATTATAATACACTATAGAAATCAGGCAGATAATGGAAATAACTAATGCAATAGCCGGGAAATAAGGAAACAGCGGAACAGTAAACGGCCTCTCTAGTTCAGGCTCTTTTTTTCGCAACACAAATAATGCAGCCATACTGATAATGTACATAACTACTGCACCCAGCGCAGCCAAAATAATTACCTGGTCGGTAGTACCGAGGCATAATGCAATGCACCCGATAAGGCCACCGGCAAATAAAGCCCAGTGCGGTGTTTGAAAGCGTGGATTTACTTTTCCCAGAAATGAAGGCAGAAACCCGCTTCTTGCCAGCGCAAAAATTTGACGGGAATACCCGATAATGGTTCCGTGAAAGGAAGCAATTAATCCAAACAATCCCAGGCTGGCAAACAGGTGAGTAAGGCCGGAATCCCTTCCGAGCACAATGCCCAGTGCGGCAGGAAGCGGGTAGTCGATACTGCTTAATACGCTCCAGTGTGCCACTCCTCCCGTAAAAATCATCACCGCCATAGCCAGTATAACCAGGGTGAGTATGCCATAAATGTAACCCAGTGAAATGGTTTTTTTTGGATTTTCCACTTCTTCTGCGACCATCGCGACACCTTCAATTGCCAGGTAAAACCAAATTGCAAATGGTAGTGCTGCAAATACTCCCTGCCAGCCAAATGGCATAGGTTCTTTAACAAAGGTTTCGTAGGAAAAATGAGGGGCGACGATGCCGATATAAACCAGTAGTTCCACCACGGCAAGCAATGTGACTACCAATGAAAAGGTAGCCGATTCCTTGATTCCCAATAAGTTAATTCCAATAAAAATAACATAACATGCAAAAGCTGTGTAAAGGATCGGGATGGATGGGTACAGGAAATGGGTATAACTTCCGAGGGCAAAAGCAATGGCAGGAGGTGTAATCAAAAACTCAACCAGGGTTGCATAACCTGCAATCAGGCCGCCCCACCAGCCGAATGCGCGGTGCGAGTAAGCAAACGGCCCGCCTGCCTGTGGGATAGAAGTTGTTAATTCGGTAAAACTAAAAATGAAAGTAACATACATAATCGTTACGACCACTGTTGCAACTAAAAACCCGATAGTGCCGGAAACACCCCAGCCATAATTCCAGCCAAAATACTCACCCGAGATAACCAGACCAACGGCTATTGCCCAGAGATGAATGGGTTTTAAAACTTTTTTAAGCGCAGCAGTTTGATCGGAAGACATACTAATGAGAGTTTAGGAATGAATAAAAAAGACAACACAATATACACAGACTACTATTAAGCTCAATTTAGGGTATTCAATGGAGCCTTTTGTAGTTGTATATAAAATGTCAAAAAGAATGGACGGATTTTACAATTTTAATGTGGCGCAGTTCTCAGATAATCACCCATTTGCACTACTTTGTCGGTGTTTAAAAAATCTACTTTTAATGCCATCATGGTTTTCCACGAATTGATATTATCAGGAGTTGCCCAGAAACGGATTTTCTTGCCAAGATCATGCGTTTTCGTAATAACCTTTGTGAGGGACTTTTTATCTTTTTCAGGAATTGGGCCTTCCCCATTCCATTTAGAATACTTTTCGAAAGACTGGCTTATCAAACCAATCCTTTCCAGCTGCGGAGCGGTGTAAGCAATTTCGGGGCGCCCGTCAAAATAAATATAGGAAGGATATTGTGCGAATTTTTCGGGTTGGGGTGTATTTCCGCTTACAACTATTTTTACAGAGCTTTTTGATGAAAATAGTTGCTTGTGTGGTTCCAGTAGTTTTACCAATGCACCGAGTGTTTCTTCAGCAGGTGTTTTTAAATCGATCAAAAGCTGAAGTATTACATCCTGTTGCGGATATACGCCACCTCCGTTTTTTTCTACGGCTGCCAGAATTGGCCTTAAATAAAGTTTTTCAAAAGTCCGGTCCTTTGTAATATCATCAATCGTATGCGCAGTGTAGAGTGTATCATTTACCAGGAACAGATCCGCTTCAATAGATCCGAATTGCTGTTCGTATGCTTCCTGAAATGCTCTTTTTTGTTCGTAATCGTTATGGGAGTGTGCTTGTGCAGTTGTATAGGCAGAAATGGTTTGAGCCAACAGGGCATTGTTCCAAAAGAAAAATACTGCTATCGTAAAAATTATATATTTCATGAAGGCACTTATTGAAATTAAGGGTAAGGATGTTGTAAATATATCGTTTTAATATGATTAAGAAAACCAGTATAGGCCAGTAATAATGAAGACATTGGCATAATGGCAACTATTCAAAATTAAATATTTATATAATTTCAATTCATGAAATTATATATGGAAACTAGCTGTAAAATCAAACAATTTGCAATCTCATGCGGTGATGATTGAAGAATATCCTTATTTTCGCTCCCATATTTACTAACAATACAATCCCTGCATGGAAAAAAATACTTCTCTCTTCCGTAAAAAATCAGTTGACCAGATTCTTAAAGATGCACATTCACGCGATGGCGGCCTGGCCAAAATTTTAGGAGTCCGTGATTTGGTTTCACTTGGGATTGCAGCAATTGTTGGCGCAGGGATATTCAGTACCATCGGCCTGGCCAGTTACAATGGAGGGCCTGCCGTATCACTTTTATTTATATTTACAGCTGTTGCCTGCGTTTTCACCGCTTTATCTTACGCCCAGTTTGCAAGTACAGTTCCGGTTTCTGGTAGTGCTTATACTTATGCATACGTAGCGTTTGGTGAGTTATTCGCCTGGATCATTGGTTGGGCACTTATATTAGAATATGCCGTTTCCAATATGGTAGTGGCCATTTCGTGGTCAGAATATTTTGTGAGCATGCTTAAAGGCTTTGGTATTACATTGCCGGGCTGGCTCACCATGAATCCTGTGGCAGCGACAGAAGCTTTTCAGAAACTGCAAACCAGCGGGATAGATTCGCTGACTACGTATGAACGTATAGCCGCTGCTGCTTTTGAGTCGGCACCAAAGCTGGGAGATATTCCGATAATTTTAAATCTACCTGCGGGACTAATCACTTTGCTGGTTACCGCATTGGTTTATATAGGTATCAGGGAGTCGCGAACGGCCAGTAATATTATGGTTGTTCTTAAAGTTGGGGTTGTGTTACTGGTCATTTTTGCTGGTGCATTTTACGTCAAACCTGAGAACTGGAGTCCTTTTGCACCAAATGGAATGAAAGGAGTTTTGAGTGGCGTTGCGGCTGTATTTTTTGCGTTTATCGGTTTCGATTCCATCTCTACAACGGCAGAGGAATGTAAAGATCCGCAGCGTGATATGCCCAAAGCTATGATTTACTGTCTTATAATCTGTACGGTTTTATATGTATTGATTACTCTTGTACTGACAGGAATGGTCAATTATAAAGAGTTGAAAGTGAGTGACCCTCTGGCTTTTGTTTTCCAAAAAAACGGGCTTGATTTTATGGCTGGTGTTATTTCAGTAAGTTCTGTAATTGCCATTACAAGTGCGTTACTGGTATACCAGTTGGGCCAGCCACGTATCTGGATGACAATGAGCCGTGACGGACTTTTATGGAAACGGTTTTCGAAAATTCATCCCAAGTACCAGACACCTTCTTTTGCAACCATTATAACAGGTCTGGTAGTAGGTATTCCGGCCTTATTTTTTAGGATGGATTTCTTCGTGGACCTTACAAGTGTTGGTACTTTTTTCGCCTTTATCCTGGTTTGCGGAGGTGTATTATACCTGGATCATACGGGGATTTCTGAGAGATCCAAGTTCAGGGTTCCATATATAAACGGGAAATTTCTGGTGGGATTCGGGTTATTATCAGCCGTTGCAGGAATTGCATTTTATGGCCAGAATGTACTTGCCGAATGGCATTTATTAACTGCGGGTGAAATTTTTGAACATAAATTTCTAACAATAGTTTTCTGGATTACATGGGCAGTATTGTCGGTAATGAGTTTTAAATATAACTTTTCACTTTTACCGGTGATGGGTATTCTTACGAATCTTTATCTGATGACTGAACTGGGCGCCTCTAACTGGCTTATTTTTGTTGTTTGGCTTGCTATTGGCCTGATCATTTATTTTAGCTACGGATACAGAAAAAGTAAACTGGCAGGGGAGGAGAGCTGAGAATTATGAGTTTTGGAGTTAAGCATTCAATTGCTGTTTTTGTATTTTTAACTGTGAAAGACATATAGTTTAATTTGAAAAAGCCTGATTAGTACATTTTCGTACTAACCAGGCTTTTTAGTTTACAGATCTTGTATGTTCAAAGTTTATTTCTTCTCAATTCTTAGCGAAATAGAATAGTCTTCCTTCTTTTTTGTGCTGTCAGAATCAGGACGGTTTACAGCATCAAGTATCAGGCGGTATTTTTGTCCTGCAAATTCCCGGTCCAACGTATCTGCTTCACGAAAAGAATTAGATTTATACAGTGTCCGGCAATCTCCGATGCACATGTTGACATGCTGGGAAATTTTCCCCTCAGTGCCAACTCCTTCTAAGGCCAGATCCACAGTAGCATTTCCTGCCCATATACATTGTACCCCTTTTGGGCATCTGCTGTCAGAAACTTCAAAAAAGTAAGCATTGCTTTTGGTACATCATTCAATGTAACGGTTTGTTTATATTTTATAACATCATTTTTTTTGTCAACTGATGTTGTTTGGCAAGCCAGCGAAAAAACGCTGACCATGCATAATATTATGATCCTTTTCATGATGTATCTGTTTTTTATCAATGACCCTTAAAATTGTATAAAGGTTGTAAGTCAATCATATTTTACTATCAGATTACTCAAATTAGCAAAATTCAGGCCAAAAATATAAAGTCGAAAAAAAATCTAAATCACTAACGTAAAAACGGTTCCTTTTCCTGCTTCGGATGATACATTGAGCTGTCCGCCATGTTGTTGCAAAATCTGGCGTGAAAGACTTAACCCAATTCCGGACCCTGTTTTTTTTGTTGTATAAAAAGGTATGAATATATTATCAATGGCTTCCGGTTCAATGCCATCGCCGTTATCAGCCACCTCTATCATCGTCAGATTGTCATTCTGATAAGCCGATAAAGAAATAGTACGGCTGGTTTGTGTGGAAAAAGATTCTGGAAGCATTTTTAATCAGATTGATCAGTACCTGCTGAAGCTGGCCCGAATCTACTTTGGCTGTCAGTGTTTCCGGTTTTACTGAAAGCTCCCACAATACACCTAAACTCATGAGGTCTGTTTGCAGCAACTGAAGAACTTCGTGCAACAATTCGCTGATGTTTACATTGGAAAAAACCGGTTTGGGTAATGTTGTAAAATCCCGGTAGGCGTTCACAAACTGCATCATTCCTTTACTCCTTTTTTCCAGTGTTTGCAGTGCTTCTTTCAAGTCATTTACTGCTTCCTGATCCGTGGTTGATTTCTCAATATCCTCATTTACAATTAGCCGCATTGTTCCGACCAAAGACACGATCGGTGTCATGGAATTCATGATTTCATGCCTTAAAACACGGGTAAGGTTCTGCCACGATTCTACTTCCTGCTGCTGAAGTTCCGTTTGGATATTTTGTAAAACAACAATCCTGACCCACATTCCCCGCATCTGGATAGCCGCACCCTGAAGTGCCAGCGGCTGGTCGGAAGGTGTACGGTACAGTTCGCGGACACCTGAATCCAGATTAGAAAGTAATTCGTATAACCTTGGATGTTTATCTTTTAATTCACTAAGCTGATGCAAGCGGTAAATACCCAGCATACGAAGAGCCGCATTGTTGATCAGGTTAACCTGGCCGGTGCTGTCGAATGTGATCAGGCCTGTTCCGATATGCTGCACAATGGTATTCAGATATTGCAGATTGGCTTCTTTTTCAGCCCTGGCCTGTCTGAAAGCATGCAGCACTTCATTGAATTGCTGGTTCAGCTCCTGAAAGGTTTTGCCCATTTTGTTGTCATGGCGGAAATTGATCGTAAAATCTGAATAACGTACAGATTCGAGAAAATAAGTGAGTTTCCGGTTGACGTTGGTCACATAATTATACAGTAATGATCCCTGTACAGTAATGAAAATACCGCCTAAAATATAAATCAGGTTTACATTAATTTGCATGGAAGCCAGCCATATTATCAAAAAAACACTCAGAATAATAATCGTTATCCTGATGGCAATCACAATACTAAAATGGCGTAATCCAATCATTGATGAATAAGGGAAGTATTTACAATAACTATATAGCCGTTACCAATCCGACTGTTTGTGAACTCTAAACTTTAAGCTCTGTACTAATTTGCTTCCCGCTCATTTCTTCCAGAATATATTTTTCAAGGGAAGTGATTTTATAATGTGCCAGATCAAATTTCAGATCATCGTATACTTCCATTGTAGGTACACAGATAGTAGTCATCCCGGCTGCATGTGCCGAACGTAATCCGGTAAAAGAGTCTTCGAAAGCAACACATTCTTCCGGTGTTACACCGAGTTTGGCTGCTGCGGATAAGTATACAGCCGGATGAGGTTTGGTAAATTCTTCCAGTTCCCCGGAATGCCAGGCATCAAAATACTCAATGATATCAAGCCGTTTAAGCACACCTTCGATCAGCTCCATGTGTGAGGCGGAAGCTACTGCAAGTTTAAGCCCCTGTTTTTTTAATTTTTTAACAAGCTCAATTGCACCCGGCATTGCAACGGCATTGGCAAGAATATTCTTATGAGCCTGTTTCAGAATGTCCCGTTCCAGTTCTTCAGACGTAGGTGTATGCCAGGGTTGTATTTTATAACAGTATTCAAGAAACAATTTGATAGATAATCCGGTAGTCTGAAGCTTAAGTGCGTGTGTCAGCTTGAAATTAACTTTCTGCATGACCTGTTGGGCAGCTTCTACCCAAATAGGTTCTGAGTCAATCAGTAACCCGTCCATGTCAAATATGGCAGCTTTAATCATTATATAGGTTTGCTTTTTTATTTCTGTCCAAAACTACTACATTCGCAATTAAGAATGGCTTTAGGGGTGTCCAAAATACGGACTGAGATTTATACCCTTTGAACCTGACACAGTTTATACTGTCGTAGGAAAAAGCGTTTAGTAGACAGATTTGCTGTCTTTTCTCTCTTTTGGTTTCCAAATGATAATTTGGCGCACCACTTCCTTAAATGTCCATTCATTTGTTTTTGTACAAAAATGAAATGAATATGAAATTTAACCCTGAACAAAATCTGGCCACATTACGCCAAAAGTCACCATTGGTTCATAATATTACCAATTTTGTAGTTATGAATTTTACTGCCAATGCGTTGCTTGCCATTGGTGCGTCGCCTGTCATGGCCCATGCGGTAGAAGAAGTAGCGGATATGGTTTCTATTGCCGGAGCACTAGTTGTCAACATCGGTACGCTGTCGCCGGTTTGGGTTGAAGGTATGAAACTGGCAATGAAAAAAGCATCAGAATTAGGGAAACCCATTATTTTAGATCCCGTCGGAGCTGGTGCTACGCCTTACCGTAATCAGGTTTTAAGCGAACTTCTGGATATTACTCCGCCAACTATAATCAGGGGAAATGCTTCTGAAATACTGGCATTGGCAGGAATCCGGATTCAAACAAAAGGTGTGGATAGCACTGCCAATTCAACCGATAGCCTGGAAGCTGCCAAAGCGTTAAGTAATCGTTATGGCTGTGTAGTCAGTGTCAGCGGAGCGATAGATGTGATTGTTGACGGTGAGAAAATAGCCTATGCAGAGAATGGAGTAGCATTAATGACAAGGGTAACCGGGATGGGCTGCTCAGCTTCTGCCATTGCCGGAGCATTTGCATCTATAGAATCGGATGCTTTTAAAGCTGCCATTTCTGCTGCGGTTACCATGGGTATTTGCGGGGAAATAGCTTTTCAAAAAGCCCAATTACCCGGATCTTTTCAGATTGCTTTTCTGGATACATTGTCGGAAATCACACCTGAAAAGCTTTCTGAATTGGCCAAGATCAGTTACACTTCTTAATTCCAAAACAAAATAATGGATCAGATACAATTATATCTTGTAACGGATGAAGCGGCCTGTATCGGAAGGGATTTTTTCTGGGTGGTTGAGGAAGCAGTAAAAGGAGGTGTAACCATGGTTCAGTTGCGTGAAAAATCGTTGGGGACACGCGCTTTCATTGACCGTGCCAAACGTCTGAAAGATTTACTACAGCCATACAATGTTCCCTTAATTATTAATGACCGTGTGGATATTGCACTGGCCGTAGATGCGGATGGAGTACATGTCGGGCAAAGTGATATGTATTATGACACATTAAATAATCTGTTGCCCAAAGGAAAGATTATTGGCATTTCAGCAGAAAAACAGGATGACGTTTTTGAGGCAGAATCCTGGGATATTTCCTATTTGGCAGTAAGCCCTTTGTACGCTACACCTACTAAAACAAATACAGAAAAACCATGGCAAACAGAAGGATTAAAATGGGTCAAAAGTAATAGCCGTCATCCTTTGGTAGTGATCGGAGGTTTGAATATCACCAATTCTTTTGAAGCTATGCAAAACGGAGCAAACGGAATTGCCGTTATTTCAGCTATTTGCAGTGCCAAATCTCCAAGAGAAGCGGCTCAATCACTTTTAGCATCTTTAACGACTCATTCTCTAATTTAAAAATACCACAAGCTTCTCCTGATTTTTTATTTTAATTACAAAGAAAAATGCAACGATATCCAACCGTACTGACCATAGCCGGATCTGATAGTGGAGGGGGAGCCGGGATTCAGGCTGATCTGAAAACCATTGGGGCATTAGGCGCTTACGGCACTTCGGCAATTACTGCACTCACAGCACAAAATACACAAGGCGTCAGAGCGATTCATACCGTTCCTCCTGACTTTCTAAGGGAGCAACTGGAAGCGGTTTTTGAAGATATTGTTATTGATGCTGTTAAAATCGGAATGGTAAATGAGATTAAAACCGCACAAATTATTGCAGAAATTCTGGATAGGTTTCAACCCGGATTTGTGGTTTTTGATCCTGTCATGGTTTCAACAAGCGGAGCAAAACTGATTCGGGATGAAACAATTGATATTTTGTGGACAGATTTATTTTCAAGAGCGGACTTAATCACACCAAATCTGGATGAAGCTCAGATTCTGATTGGAAGAACCATCAGTTCTTTGGAAACCATGAAGCAAGCTGCTGAAGATATGGTTCGACGGGGCTGTAAAGGAGTATTATTAAAAGGTGGACATTTGACAGGACCGGTTTTATACGATGTTTTTGCCAGGGCAGGAGAAAAAACGCTAATTTATGAAACAGCTCACATTGATAGCAACAATATCCACGGTACCGGATGTACTTTATCTTCTGCCATAGCCACATTTATTGCAAGAGGTAATGCATTGCCAGAGGCCATATTATTATCTAAAAGTTACATTACAGAAGCGATTGAGGCCGGAAAAAATGTTAAAACAGGAAAAGGACCAGGGCCGCTCAACCATTCATTTTCTCCTCTAAAAATGCACATCCAATCATGAGATTTACTGATCAGCTTTGGAACGAAGCTTTGCCAATTTATACTAAAATTCAGGATCACCCTTTCAATCAGGAAATGAAAAACGGCACGCTGCCTGTTGAAAAATTTAAGTTTTACATCTACCAGGATTCCCTTTATCTGGCCGAATTTGCAAGGGCACTTGCTACTGCCGGAACACGCTCAGGAACTAGTCAGGAATTGCTTGACTTTCTGCAATTTGCACAAAATGCGATCCTGGTTGAGCGGGCTTTACACATTGGGTATTTTAAGGAATACGACATCAATTCTAATTCGGGAAAAGCACCTGGCTGTTTTGCCTACACCAATTACCTCTTGGCAATAAGCACTTTTGAGTCGTACGAAGTAGCAGTGGCTGCATTACTTCCTTGCTTTTGGATTTACAAAAAAGTTGGAGATTATATTTATAAAAATCAGGTAAGACCCAACCTGTACCAAAACTGGATTGATGCTTATGCTGGTGAAGAATTCGGGTTGTCTGTTGAAAAAGCATTGCGAATTTGCGATGATCTGGCTGAAAACGCATCGGAAAGTACACGAAAAAAAATGTCTGAGGCTTATGTAATGGCTACCAGGCTTGAATATATATTTTGGGACAGCGCTTACTCGTTGGAAGAATGGGGTGTTTAGAGTGAAGAGATTAGAATTAAAAATGGAAAATACGGAAGTAAAAATTCTAAGATGAATTAAATATTATTACAACTGTTCACATCAGATTACCAATAATAGGCCTCATCCCTTTCTTTCTGAATTTCATCCGGCTTCTGCTGAGGTCTGTCGTAATTGCCTGGTTTATAATATTTTTCAAATATAAATTTGAAACAAATAAGAATCTGTAAATTTTAAGTTGTTTGTAAATTGATAAAACCTAAACGCTAAAAAAATGGAAACGCCTCGCAACGAACTTCTTTGGAGAAAAGCTAAAAAACGGGCTGGATTCAAAATTCATCTGCGTACATATTTTATGGTAAACGGAGTTTTGTGGATCATATATTTCATCACTATCGGGCAAAGCGGAGGGCGACACTTATTCCCCTGGCCAATCTGGCCAATGTTAGGTTGGGGAATTGGTCTTGCATCACATTATTTGTCTGCTTATGATAATGCAGGGGAAAAGAAATTGGTGGAGCAGGAATATGAAAAACTGATAAGAGAAGGAAGATAACTTTTGTTCAAAATATATTCTTTTCCCTGTTTGGAACAATTATTGTAATTGGATCTTTAAGAAATTATTCTAAAAGATGAAATTAAAATAATCATGGAAAAGGACTTTCAGAATGTTGAAGCAATAAAAAAACTAAATTCACTGGCGGAAGATATTCGTTTTTGTATGTACACGACTTATAAGGACGGTAAAATTGAATCAAGGCCAATGACTACACTGGATATTGACGAGGATGGTAATGTTTGGTTTTTTACAAGCAAACAAACAGAAATCGGATCGGAAACGGATTGGAATGAATCTGTTACATTAATATATGCTGATCCGAAAAATCATACATACGTAAGTGTGTCAGGAAACGCATCTATCATTGAAGATCAGCAAAAAAAGGAAGAGTTGTGGAATCCAATGTCCAAAGCCTGGTTTCCGGAAGGGAAAGATGATCCAAATCTGGTTATACTGAAAGTGACAACCGACGAGGCAGCATACTGGGATAGTAATTCATCCCGAATGGTCGTGTTTTTCTCAATGTTAAAAGCCGTAGTTACAGGTACAACACCAGATGAAGGTGAACATGGGAAATTGAATCTTGCCTGAATTTAAATTTTGATATTAAATATAGAAAGTGCTGACCAGCTTTGATGATGATCAGCACTTTTTTTGTGTTTAATTATTATTTGCTGTGATTTTTTGGAAAGAGTGATAGCTACACTCCAGAAACCCTACTTCAAATTAAACCAAATTGTCATTTCGTTGGCTCCGCGATTGGCCCATGCGTAATAGGGGATCAGCGTTACATTTCCTTCTGTGGATTTTAAAACATTAACTCCTCCCAATAGATCCGGCTGGTAATTTGGTGAAAATGTCTGAGCAGAAGAAACAGGAATTGAAAGTGCTTTACCATTATTATCATGGCCTTCTGCACAATACAAAACGGGGCCGCGTTCAATAGCAACCTTGCCTTTGTTTGTTACCACTTTGGTATTTGAAATAACTTTTCTGACCGGCATATCAAGTGAAATTAAAACGACATCACCTTTTTTCCATGTTCTGGTAAGTGTCAGATAACCTTTCCCGACGGTTGCAGGAATTATTTTTCCATTAACCTTTATTTCAACTGGTTTGGATTGTTTATCCTGGTATGTATATAAATTCCCTGGAATTGCCTCGCCATTTGCCCAGCCCGGAATCCGCACTGAAATCGGGAAATTGAGCGGTTTTTCGGGAGAGACAGTAATTTTTACATTACCTTCCCACGGATAATTCGTTTGTTGATTTACCGTAACAGAAGTATTATTGATCAGCATTTTCGCTTCATTATCGGCAAATAAGTTAACAAATAGTTCATTGTTTTTTGTGGCATAAATGTAACCAGGCATAGCAGGTAAAAACCGTGCTACATTGGTTGGGCAGCAAGCAGTGCCAAACCATTCGTGCCTCGTTGCTCCGCTTCCCCTGCCAAAATCATTAACTCCATTGGAAGCCATCGGATTCACATAGAAAAACTCATTCCCTTTAACCGACATTCCGCCAAGAAAACCATTGTAAAGAACGCGCTCAAAAACGTCCATATATTTTGCTTCTCCCGTGTAAAGAAACATTTTATGATTCCATAGCATATTTGCAATTGCCGCACAAGTCTCTGCATAGGCATTGTCGTTGGGCAAAATGTACGGAGCATCAAATGCTTCTCCGTCTTCCCGCGCACCAACTCCACCGGTAATATATTGCTTGTGTTCTGTGGCATCATCCCAAATCTTATGAACGGCGGCACTGTTTTTCGGATCATCCTGGATTGTCAGCAGATCGGCAACGGCCGTATACAAATATTGCGCACGAACTGCATGTCCGACTGCTTCCGTCTGGCGAACGAAAGGTACCTGATCCTGGAAATAGGATGGCCCTAGTTTATGTCCGTCAAGGAATAATGGCCGTTTGTCAGACCGGCCGCGCATATCTACAAAGAATTTGGCAAGGTCCAGATATTCTTTTTTGCCGGTAGTACGATAAAGTTTTACTAAAGCAATCTCCGTTTCTTCATGCCCGGGTACAACCACAAGCTGACCCGGATTAGGTCCAAAAGTTTTAACAAGGTGATCTGCATTTTTGATCGCAACATTCAATAATGTTTTCTTTCCCGTTGCTTCGTAATGAGCAACAGCTGCTTCATAAAGATGCCCCACATTGTAGAGCTCATGGCTGCCATTTTCAAATGAATAGCGATAAGGTCCTGCAATCCAGTCATAAGATCCGGTTGTATCCTTATTAATTGTCCTGAGTGTATACAAATATCCGTCGGGTTCCTGAGCAGCCGCAAAAAGTGTGATCAGACTATCCAGATAATGATCCAGTTTTACATCGTAATGATTTTGGAGAGAATAGGCGGCGCCTTCAAAAATTTTGAATACATCCGAATCGTCAAAGCGTGCACCTTGAAATACACCCTTTTTTAACCCGCCCGCCACCGCAAAATTATCTATACGGCCGGATTTCTCTGTTTCATTTAAAACATGTGGTATTGTAACTGTACGGGCGGTTGCCAATCTGGAATGCCAAAAACCCTGATGTGTTTTTACGTTTTTGAGAGGGACAGGGATAATCCGGTTGTCTTGTGCAAAGAGTATTTGAGAACTTATCAGAAGAAATATAAACGAAAGGGATTTTATCATTTTAAAAAATTATTGTGGAAATAAGGTTTACATAACCTTATTTGAATGCCAAAGAATTATGCCATAAATCCGGTCTGAACAACGAAGTTAGGCTGAACGGTAAACTCTATAAATTTATTCAAAGAGTTTACAACCATTAAGAATCAAAACGTGTCCTTAATCTATTAAATATAAACCTGATAAAAAAAATGGTAAAATATTTAGCCTTCGCACTTATTTTGTTCTCAATTACGAGTTCAAACGGGCAGTCTTCAACGTGGACGATTGGTGTCAAACCGGGAATTGGATTGGGTGGAATAAACAGTACAATACAAGAAGACAACGAAACATCAAACAAATATAGACATAGTGTAAACCTTAGCGCAGGAATACGGGTAAACTATCGTATTTCTAAATATTTGTCAGTTAACCTGGACGGTGAATGGCAGCGCATTCGGGATAGAAGAACGCGTGTTTCTGAGGTTACTGGTCTCGTTGATGGTTTGGGCCCATTTATTTTTACTACAAATTTTAGGAATTCTTTTCAACGTCTTCAAATACCGTTAGCATTGCATTTTTGCCCGTTTCCTGAAAAAAGCAATGTTTATATCATTAATGGTATCATGCCATCCTTGATTATCAATGGAAAAATAGTATTTAAAACAAGTAATACAAGGAGTACCGGTATAACTGATTCCGGAAAATTAAATGCAGATTTTGATATTCCGGCAAACAAAGGAATCGAGCGTGGTTTGATTTATTTCGCAGGTTTTGGAATACCACTAGCGAAAAGATTTTCAGTTGAATTAATTTACCAATTCAACAAACCAATTCAATATTCAACTTTCGATCCCGGTAATACCTTTGTATTGGTTCCGGTGTATCCAATCAGGGCAAACCAAGGTTTCATGTTTTCAGTTATTACCAGATTATAAACCCGGTCTGAACAATGAAGTTGAGCTGAACGCCAAGTGCAAACAAGACCATAAAGTCAGACGACTAAACCCTTCCTCAAATATCTTACAACCCATATTTCTCCATCCTTCTGTAAAGCGCCGCACGGCTCAAACCCAATTCTCTCGCCGCGTCTGTAATATTTCCATTAAAGCGTTTCATAGCTTTTACAATCAACGTTTTTTCCATGTCTTCCAGATCAAAACCTGTTGCTGTGGTTGGTTGTCCACCCGAGCTTTTCAGAAAAAGATCGTCAGGCTGTAAAGTTTTTTCCTGGGATAAAATCACGGCACGTTCGATAGCGTGCTGCAGTTCACGAATATTTCCCGGCCAGTTATATTGTTGCATTTTTTTAATCAAAGCACTGCTGATCTCGTTAACCGGACGGTTATATTTTTTGCTGAATTGTTTCAGGTAAAAATCGGCCAAAGCAGCAATATCTTCGTGACGTTCACGCAGCGGTGGCAAATCCAGTTCAATCGTATTGATCCTGTAAAGCAGGTCCTGGCGAAAAACTTTTTCTGCGACCATCTTTTCGATATTCATATTTGTGGCACAAATTAAACGGACATCCAAAGGAATTGACTTGTTTGATCCAACTCTAGTTACCTTTCTTTCCTGAATGACGGTTAGTAATTTCGCTTGCAGCCCTAAGGTCATGTTCCCGATTTCATCCAGAAAAATAGTTCCTCCCTTTGCTTCTTCAAAACGCCCGGCACGGTCTTCCTTTGCATCAGTAAAAGCACCTTTTACGTGCCCAAAAAGCTCACTTTCAAACAAACTTTCGCTTAATGCGCCTAAATCCACGGTTACAAATGGTTTGTCTGCGCGCTTGGAATGATGATGGATATGTTTTGCTAATTGTGTTTTTCCCGTACCATTTTCTCCCAATACCAACACATTTGCATCCGTAGCTGCCACGCGTTCAGCCGTATGCAAAACCTGCTGCATCGACTCGCTCGAAGCAACAATGGTGTCAGACGCTGATTTACCTTTTTTACCATCATCCTTACTTTTTTCTTCGGCTGCATTTGCAAGTGCACTTGCAGAAGCGCCGTTGCTCTCAAGTGCAGCCTGAATTGTAGCTAATAACTTATCGTTTTCCCAGGGTTTCAGTACAAAGTCGGTCGCACCCGATTTTATCGCTCTGATCGCCATTTCAATATCGCCATAAGCGGTGATCATGATCACCTTTGTCTTCGGGTTAATATCCAGAATGCGATCAAGCCAGTGAAAACCTTCCCGGCCGCTATTTACGTCGCGGGTAAAGTTCATATCCAGTAGTATCAGATTATAATCGCCATTGGTTACCAGAAAGGGCAGTTTCTGTGGATTTTTCTCAATGTCAACCAATTTGGCATGGCGTTTCAGTAATAATTTTGCTGCGCTGAGCACATCAACGTCGTCGTCGATAATGAGGATTTTGGCTTCTGAAAGTTGCATTTTTTTAAATTAAATATTTTTATCGAACATAATTTTATGTTCTTTTAACATGGCTATGAAATCATCCCTAAAAGTAATCTTTTTGCGGTGCTCTACCTGATTTTTAACATATTCTATCAAATTATCCAGCGCTTCAACCGAATACATGACCGCTAAAAGCCCTTCTGAGTTGATGCGATAAAGATGGCAATTTTTATTTTTAATGTTCCATAAAATGTATTTGAATAATTGAGGAAGGTTTTCAATGTATAAAACAGGTTGACCTTCTTTTTTGATAAAAACAACCTGATAAAGAATTTGTGTGCGTACCCAGGGGGATTTGGTTTAATTAAGTTATTATTGAAGAATTCTATTAAGTCATTTCAGGGTCATAGTGATTTGCTGATTTTATTTGTTTTACCGGATTTCATAAGGAAAAGATAACTTGTATAACGCTATTCCAACTCTGACCGGCTTGAATAGCCTGTTCTGTTTTTTTGTTTTAAGTAGAGGGTTATGATTTATTTTAACTGGCAGGCACGCCTAAAATAACCCATTTTGTACAATGTCCGTACACGTACAGAAATGTTCGATAATGAACAAATTGACAAAATCCATAATTTATAAATGCATTGATTTACAATTGATTATGTCTGTCTGAAAATTGTGGCATAGTGATTTGATACAAGTAGTAGAATTTGAAACAGATATCAATTACTACATCAATATAATGGAAGTTAAAACACCTAACCCGACCAGCAACAGTAACGGATTTACCGGTGGGTCATCAACTATGGATAAAATTAAACCCAAGAAATTCTGGACTACCCAACGCATCGGTATCATCGCCGGAAGTTTGTTGTTGGTTGGTTTTTTAGTATATCAATTTTTCTTCGCTGACAAAAGAAGTAAGCTAAATGTTGAGCAGGATAAATTAACTGTTTCAACTGTTTCACAAGGAAAATTCGACGAATTTATAGTTGTTACTGGCGTTGTTCAGCCATTGAAAACGATCCAGCTGGATGCGATAGTAGGAGGTTATGTAACTGAAAAACTGATTGAAGGCGGTAATATGGTGAAACAAGGCGATGTGCTTTTGAAACTTGAAAACCAGAACCTGAAATTAAGCTTTCTCCAATCTGAAACGGAAGCGAGCCGATTGGTTAACGATCTTCAAAATACACGCCAGAGTTTACGTATTGCACGATTTAATCTTCAAAAGACATTAAGTGAACTGGATTTCCAGATAGATCAGGCGAAAGATGCGCATGATCGGAATACGAAATTGTATAAGGATAAAGTAATTCCGGATGCAGATTATCTTAAAACTAAACGCGAATTCGAGCGCCTTTCCAAGCAACGTGATATTGAGGTAGAATCGCAAAAATACCAGGAGGAAAACTCCAAAATGCAGATTGCACAACTGGAAGGAACGCTGGCAAGTACTCAGAAGAACGTAAATCTATGGAGACAAACACTTGAAAACCTTTCGGTTAAAGCGCCTGTATCTGGTCTTCTTTCATCCATGAATGTAGAAGTTGGATCAAACATTAACCAGGGCCAAAATATTGGCCAGATTGATGATTTGAACGGTTTCAAAATGCGGGTAAGCGTGGATGAACATTATATATCAAGAATCTTCGCAGGACTGGTTGGTTCAATGGATTTCAACGGGAAAGAATATGCTTTGAAAATTATCAAAATCTATCCGGAAGTATTGAGCGGTAGATTTGAAGTAGATATGTCGTTCGACAAAGGTGCACCAGAATTGATCAAAAGAGGACAGTCTGCTCCGATACGTCTGCAACTTGGACAACCATCGCAAGCGACATTACTTCCTGTGGGAGGATTCTTCTCTGAAACTGGTGGAAACTGGGTATATGTACTAGGAGAAGACGGAAAACGCGCATCAAAACGCAACATCACCCTGGGCCGCAAAAATCCTGAATATTTCGAAGTGTTGGAAGGATTGAAACCAGGCGAAAAGGTGATTACAAGTTCTTATGAGAACTTTGGGGATAATGAAGTTTTAGAGTTTTAACATTAACCGCAATAGACGCAAAGTTTAACGCAATAGGCGCAAGAACTTATTAAGCAGATTGCCCTTATGTCCATTGCGAAACTCATAGCGCCCATTGCGGTTAAGATATTTTAAACAGCCAAAAGAAATAATATACTACCCAAATGATCAAAATTAGTAACATGCATAAGGTTTTCTCTACGGAGGAAGTTGAGACTACTGCCCTGAACGGAATTGATATGGATATCAAGGACGGTGAATTTGTAGCCATCATGGGGCCTTCCGGTTGTGGTAAATCCACACTCCTGAATATCCTGGGATTACTGGATAATCCAAGTGAAGGTTCTTACGAATTCTATGGTACAGAAGTGGCTAAAATGTCGGAACGCCAGCGTGCTCAGATTCGGAAAGGAAACATTGGATTTGTATTCCAAAGCTTCAACCTGATCGATGAACTTACGGTTTATGAAAACGTGGAACTTCCTTTGCTTTATCTTAAAACCCCACCTGCCGAACGTAAGCAAAAAGTAGAAGCAGCCCTTGACCGCATGAATATGATGCACCGCCGCAATCACTTTCCCCAGCAGTTATCGGGTGGACAGCAGCAGCGTACCGCCATTGCAAGAGCCGTTGTTGCCAATCCGAAAACAATACTGGCGGATGAGCCTACTGGTAATCTTGACTCTAAAAATGGAGAAGAAGTAATGAGTTTGCTGAGCCAGCTAAATAATGCTGGAACTACGATTTTAATGGTAACCCACTCACCATACGATGCTGGTTTTGCTCACCGAATTGTGAATTTGTTTGATGGCAAAATCGTAACTGAAAAAATACACGTGTAGTAACTTTTAGCTAATGGCTGTTAGCTGTTAGCTAAACTGTTGCGTAGATTTCATTTTATTTAATGACTTAAAAAAAGTGAAATTAAAAAGCAAAGTTATAGTCAAATTCTACCCTGGCTATCAGCTATTAGCCAGAAGCTAAATATACCAGCCATGAAAAAAGTATTAACCGTTTTATTAGCCGGTGTATCTGCACTGGCTTTTGCTCAGAAAAAAATGGACCTAAGCAGAAGTATTGACGATGATGGAAAGACACTTTCGATCAGCGTTCATGGAACTGTGGATGGCAAAAGAATCGACTACGATCATACATTTTCAGTCGCTGATCTGAACAAAGAAGAACGGAACGATCTTACCGATCGTGTCCTTGATTCTCTTGGCCTGGAAAAAATTAATACGCCATCCCCGCCACGTCCTCCGCAGGCGCCTCAGGCTCCGAAACCTCCGGTTCATTTTTCTGCCGGTAGAACTGAGAATAATGCACCGAATATGGTTTGGGAAGATGAAAGCGAACATATTAATACTGCTGATCATAACAAACCATTAGCCAAAGAGATCCTGTATAATTCGGAGACCGGTGAACTGTTTATGCGTTATCAGTTTACAAAAAATGGTGAAGAGTTTATCTTCGAGAAAACTGTTGATGTCAGTCAAAAATCAGCAAAACAACGTGACAATATCATAAAGGATTTTGAAAGGGAAATAGCTCTTCCCGCAAATTCTATTCAATAGATATTGACAATCCGTAAATTATTTGTGCTTCTTCTCATCAGGCTGGAACTGGTCTGCCGTGTCGGCTGATTGCTAAAAGCCAATAGTCAACAACTAAAAAATGCTAAAAAATTACTTTAAAATCGCCTGGCGGAATCTTGTTAAGGACAAGGTTTTTTCATCCATAAACATTCTTGGTCTTACGATCGGGATTACCTGTTGTATGATGATTTTTCTATTTATCATGAATGAGTTCAGTGTGGACAATTTTCATGGAAAGAGAAAAGATATCTATCGTGTCATGCGCGATTTTGATATGAATGGGACAAAATTGTCTGTGCCGTATCTTTCAGGACCTTATGCTCCGGCTTTGTTGAACGACTATGCCGGTACGGTGAAGCAGGCTGTTCGTGTAATGGCGACAAATGGACTGGTTACTTTGGGGAATAATTCATTCAATGAAAAGAAATTGTACGTAACGGATACAGATTTTTTTACTTTGTTTTCATTCCCGCTCATTCGTGGTAATGCCGCCACGGTATTGAAAGACCCTGAAAGTGTGGTACTTTCAGAAACGACGGCTAAAAAGTATTTTGGAGATCAGGATCCGATCGGGAAAATTATTGAGCTTGATAAAAACAGAAAACTCACCGTTACCGGAATTTCAAAAGACATTCCTTCCAATTCACACCTTGACTTTGATCTGCTAATCCCGATCACCCATTACGAACAGGAAGACTGGATAAAAGTTTGGATCAACAATAACTTTTTTACGTATGTTTTGCTCGATGGACATGCAAACGAGGCGAAGCTGGAAAAGAGTTTTCCGCAATTCATGGATAAATACATGGGTAAGGATATGGCTCGTTTTGGGATGAAAGTCGGCCTTTCGCTGACTCCTTTGTCCAACGTATATTTCGAAGAGCATTCGGCGTTCGATAATGTCAAACACGGCGATAAGAAAGTGGTTTATATTTTCCTTTCTATCGCAGCGCTTATTCTGCTCATTGCCTGTATCAACTTCATGAATCTGAGTACAATACGTGCAGTTGAACGATCAAAAGAAGTGGGATTGCGCAAAGTAATGGGGGCGTTGCGGAATCACCTGGTTTGGCAATTCATCGGTGAATCTCTGTTGCTGACACTCATCGCTTGTGCACTTTCTTTGGCACTACTTCAATTTTTGATGCCTCTATACAACCAGTTGCTTGGATACAGCCTGACCGTTTCATGGAATTCACCAGCATTATATGGTTTTCTCCTGGGCGTTGTTATTCTCGTAGGGTTTCTGGCAGGTAGTTATCCGGCGCTTTTTCTTTCTGGTTTTACACCCATTCAAGCATTAAAAGGTAAACTGAAACTGGGAAAAGGAGGATCATTTTTCAGGCAATCCTTAGTGGTCGTTCAGTTTAGTATTTCAGTTTTTTTGATCATTGGTACGATCATTATCATGAGCCAGATGAATTTTGTGAAAAACATGGAACTCGGCTATGATCAGGAACATACACTTGTGATACCGATCAATAATGATATTTACAATGCTAAAAACACCTTCAAAAAAGAATTGGAGAGATTGAATAGCGTGGCTTCTGTTTCATTGATGTCTGGTGAGCCGGGTGGCTTTTTTGATATGCATACATTAAAAGCAGAAGGCCAGAACGATAGAGTCTGGAAAACCAGGGTTGCGTTTTCAGATTTTGAATATGCCAAAACGCTTGGACTAAAATTCATTGCCGGACGGGATTTTTCATCCCAATTTTCGACAGACACAACCGAGGCGGCCATTGTGAACCGCACAGCCGCCAAATCACTTGGATTTACTCCCGAACAGGCCATAGGAAAGTGGGTTCAAAATACGGTTCAGGATTCCAAAAAGAGAAAGATTGTCGGTGTTGTAGAAGATTTTAACTTTTTGTCTTTAAAAGAAAAAATGGATGCGCTGGTGATTTCGCCGGGAGAAGATAACCGCGTGGTTGTTGTGAAATTAAAGTCGGGCAATATTCAGTCTGCCGTGGAAGCAATAAAAGGCGTGTATAGCAAAGTTGCTCCTTCCTATCCATTTGAATACAGCTTTTTAGATCAAAAGTTTGACGAACTCTACAAAACAGACATTCGCCAGCAAACCACATTGAGCATATTTGCGGGATTAGCCATTTTCATCGCGTGCTTAGGTTTATTCGGCCTTGCGTCTTTTACAGCCACAAAGCGGACAAAGGAAATTGGCGTGAGAAAAGTTCTTGGTTCTTCTACGCAAAATATTGTGGTTTTGCTTTCAAAAGAACTCCTAAAACCGGTTCTGCTCGCGACCTGCATTGCCATGCCATTAGGTTATTTTACGATGAATAACTGGCTGCAAAACTTTTCATACCGAACGCCCATGCACTGGTGGATCTTCGCCCTTTCCGCAAGCATCACAATCGGTATTGCATTGTTTACTATCAGTTTTAAAGCGGTGAAAGCTGCGCTGATGAATCCGGTGACGAGTTTAAAAACGGAGTAAGGGGGTTAAAAGGTTAAAAGGTTAAAAGGTTAAAAGGTTAAAAGGTTAAAAGGTTAAAAGGTTAAAAGGTTAAGGCATTTCAAACTTGCAAAGGTATTGAAAATGAAAAGCAGGTTCAGTAGTAATCCCGGGTGATTGTCAATTAACCTTTTGACGGCACCGGCCGCCCGGCCTTGACCTTTTGACCCAAATCCAAAAATCATGCTACGAAACTATCTAAAAATCGCCTGGCGGAACTTGTGGAAGCACAAGGGATATTCTCTTCTGAATATACTGGGTTTAGCTACCGGGATGGCAGCCTGTATTGTTATTATGCTTTTTGTTTATTATGAAAAAAGCTTTGATAATATTCATAGCAGGAATATTTTCCGGCTCAATGAAGTTCAAAAGTATGAAGGTATGGTTAAGCCGCAAAACGTAGCTTTATCCATGTATCCAATGGGTCCTACTTTGAAAAAAGATTATCCTGAAATTTTAAACTTTACCCGGATCAGTACAATGGGTAAGGTTAAAGTCTGGCATAATGAAAAGAAATTAACCCTGCAGAATGCTTTCTATGTGGACTCTACCTTCTTACAGCTCTTTGATTACGAGTTATTGAAAGGCGACCGGAATCTCGTTTTGCAAAAGCCTAACAGCGTAGTTCTTACGGAGGAAAATGCTCAAAAAATATTTGGAAGTGCGGAAGCGCTGGGAAGAATTATTACGATTTATGGTGGGGATACTACCCATTTTACGGTGACCGGCATCCTGGCAAACACTCCCAAAACCTCACATTTGCAATTTGATGGTTTATTCTCCTTAAATACTTTCGCTAAGCCTGATCTGATGAATAACTGGGGAGGGAACTGGTTGATAACTTATCTGGAATTATCTAAAAATGCCAATTTAGTCTCACTTGAGAAACAGTTTCCTGCGTTTCTTAAACGAAATATGAAAAACGGTAACTGGAAATTCTATGAATTATTCCTTCAGCCTTTAAAAGAGGTGCATGCTAATTCTATGAATATTACGCATGACTACCAGAATTTTCAAAAGTTTGACAAAAGTTACACTTATACTTTTTCAATCGTTGCGCTGATTGTATTGCTTATTGCCTGTGTCAATTTTATGAATCTATCTACCGCGCGTTCGGCAGGCAGGGCAAAAGAGATCGGTATAAGAAAAGCAAGCGGTTCCGGCCGGTTTCAGTTGGGAATGCAGTTTTTGGGTGAATCAGTTATGCTCTGTTTCTTTTCACTGGTCCTGGCTATTCTGTTCGTGAAATTGTTACTATCCTATGTGAATGAACTGAGCCAGCGCGAACTGGAATTTTCAGTTTTCACAAATCCTGTATTACTGCTGTCGCTACTTGCCGGAACGCTTCTGGTTGGTATTATTTCAGGCCTTTATCCTGCTGCATATCTTTCTTCATTTAATGCATCGGTGGTATTAAAAGGGGCAATGAAAAATGGAAAGAGAAAATTGTCATTCCGGAATATACTGGTTGTTGGCCAGTTTTCAGCAGCCATTTTTCTGATAATCGCAACGGTATTAACTGTGCGACAGCTTAAATATATGCAGAAGGCAAATATTGGATTTGATAAGGAACAAGTCATTACAATTCCTTTGAGTGTGGAATCACAAAAAAATTACCAGGCTATTAAAGCTGAATTATTAAGTAAATCACCTGTTAAAGCAGTAACTGGCTCACGGCAAAAGCTGGGAAATAATTTACATCAGACTGGTGTAAGATTTCATGGCGATGGGCCGGTAAGGGAAATGACCTCATCTCAGATTGTCGTTGATCCTGATTATCTCAGCCTTTACAAAATACCTCTTGTAGCAGGAAGGGATTTTGTAAAAGAGGGAGATGCTGATAACGGAAAGGCTTATATTGTTAATGAAACCCTGGCCAAAGAATTGCTGAAAGAAACGCCGGGAAAATCATTTGATTTTTTAATTGGAAAGAACTTCGGTTTCGGAGGAATGGATTCCGCGGGTGTAATTGTGGGTATTTCCAAGGACTTCAATTTTAATTCCCTTCACCATAAAATTGAAACTCTGTGTATTCTTAATCAAAAGGATTGGAGTTATAATGAAATGTCTGTCAGGATTAATAGTTCAAAGGCAAAACAAGCGATTGCAAATATTCAGTCGACGTGGAAAAGTATTGCTCCTAATGAAGATTTTGAATATGAATTCCTGGATGATCATTTTGCAGAATTATATCGTGCTGATAATACAGTAAGCGAAATTGTGGGTGCTTTAGCTGGCCTTGCCATTTTTATTTCCTGTCTGGGTTTATTTGGCCTTGCGTCATTCTCTGTAGAACAGCGTGTTAAAGAAATTGGTGTTCGCAAAGTGTTGGGTGCCAGCATATCGGAAATAGTACATTTGTTGTCCAAAGATTTTATTAAACTGGTACTGGTGGCTTTTTTAATAGCAGCACCAATAGCCTGGTTTGTGATGGATAAGTGGTTACAGGATTATGCTTACAGGATTGATATTTCTTTATGGGTTTTTGGTTTGTCTGGTATTCTGGCTGTGGGAATTGCACTTTTTACTGTCAGTTTTCAATCTATAAAAGCAGCTTTGATGAATCCTGTTAGGTCGTTGCGGAGTGAGTGAAGAGGGTTAAAGGTTAACGGCGAAAAGGTTAAGGGGTGTAACGTGAGAATAACGCCTTCGTCTTGATTCGTCATAAACGAATTTTGGATGAGGCAAAAGCTATTTGTGAGGGCACTAACAGCGGCGGGGATTTATGAGTGATGTAGTAAGATATGGTTCTTCAAGCGATTTTTCGGCGAAGAATATAGCTGATTGTGAGGATACAAACAGCGGTGGGAAACTTTGAAACCGCAAAATGCATAATAATTAGAGCTGAGCTTTAGTATTAGTCCGTTAACCTTTTGACCCTTCACCTTTTAACCCTTTTCCCTTAAATCGCCATGTTAAAAAACTACCTAAAAATCGCCGTCCGTAACCTGACCAGAAACAAGGTTTTCTCGGTTATTAATATTGCCGGGTTGTCGCTAGGTCTTACTTGCTGCATGCTCATTGTGTTATATACCAAAGACGAAGTCAGTTTTGACCAGTTTCAGGAGCATAAACATGATCTTTACCGGATCGATGTGACGATGAAGGATCACGAAGGCAGCCGGACTATCGGTAGTACCAATGCCATTCACGGACCTTCTTTTAAGCAGGGAATTCCGGAAATCAAGGAAGTTGTTCGTGCGCAGAGTAACTCGTTCGTGGTAAAAAAAGGCAACGATTTGATCAATGAGAATGTACTTTTTGCGGACAACAATTTCTTCACTGTTTTTTCAATGCCTTTGCTATCCGGTAATCCTGAAACGGTATTGTCCGATGTGCAATCCATTGTGCTTTCTGAAAAAATGGCTGAGAAGTATTTTGGTACTAAGGAAGCAGTTGGGAAAATGTTAGAGCTCAAAATCGGCGATAACTTTGAGCCGTTTGTGGTGTCAGGCGTAGCGAAAAACTGTCCGCAGAATTCGTCCGTTCAATTTGAAGCCGTTGTACCCTTTGCGTTCCAGGAAGCCAGAGGATGGACCGACAAGGAATGGCTTGGATTTTACATGAATACTTTCGTTTTACTCCATGATAAGGCGAATTATCAGGCGGTTGTACCAAAAATGAATAAGGTTTTTGCGGCTCAATCAGCAGAGGAAATCAGTAAAATCAAAGACTTTAACCAAAAAATCACCTTTCATCTCAAACCGTTTCTGGACATACATCTTGATGATGAGAATGGCGATTTGAGAAATGGCTTAGCACACGCCAGCAGCCCGATTTATTCTTACATTCTTTCTGGAATCGCTATTTTTATCCTGCTCATTGCATGCATTAATTTCGTAAATCTGACCGTTGCGCGGTCTTTGAAACGTGCCAAAGAAATTGGTATCCGTAAAGTGGTTGGAAGTCAGCGGAAACAGCTTACTATCCAATTCCTGGGAGAATCGTTTTTGCTTTCATTCATTGCCTTCACATTTGCTATTGTATTAACGCTATTTGTTTTACCCACTTTCAATGATCTGGCGAATAAACAATTAGCTCTTTCCTATCTTCTGGATTTCAATCTGGTGGCCGGCTATATTGTTTTGTTTTTTCTTACAGGTCTGATAGCAGGTTTTTACCCTGCAATGGTTTTATCAGGATTCAGTCCGGCACAAACGCTTTACAACCGGACTAAACTCACCCAGAAAAATTACCTTACCAAAGGTCTTGTAGTATTTCAATTTGCATTGTCAGTTTGTCTTGTAATTGGTACCATTGTGATTTACTCGCAATTCAAATATTTGACAAACAAGGACTTAGGTTACAATGATAAGCGGCTAATGATGTTTTCTATGGGGCGCGGCGGATCTGGCGAAAAGGCCAGGGAAAGCATTATTCAGGACTTGAAAGGTATTGCAGGAATTGAAAAAGTAGCTTCTTTTAATGGGAATTACAATGGAACGGGTGCCAAAATTGGGGAAAAAGAAATCAGTTTCGGATACATCGGAGTTGACGATAATTTCCTGAATACGATGGAAATTCCGGTCGTTAAAGGCAGAAATTTTTCGAAGGATTTTCCATCTGACCCCGAGAATTCTGTTGTTGTAAACGAAGCATTTGTAAAGGAAGCGGGCTGGAAAGATCCGATTGGGAAAGAGATCGATTTTTTCTGGAAACAAAAGAAAATGACGGTGATCGGTGTCATCAGAGATTATCATTATGCCTCGCTAAAAGAAGAGATCAAGCCACTTCTTCTTACCGAAGATCCCAAATACGGATTAGGCGCCATTTATCTAAAACTAAATGTAGCCAACATTCCGCAAACGGTAAAAACGGTGGAAAGTGTCTTTCGCAAACATATACCGTTCCTTCCCTTTGAATACAAATTTGAAGATGAATCGAATTTAAAACGATACGAATCCGAAGCCAAATGGAAGCAGATGATCACGCTTGCCGCTATGCTTTCCATTTTTGTTTCCTGTATTGGCCTGTTCGGACTGGCAACTTTCAACGCAGAAACGCGGGTGAAGGAAATTGGCATTCGAAAAGTATTGGGTGCTTCGGTAGCAAGTATCGCGGCTTTGTTGTCAACAGATTTTGTAAAATTGGTACTAATCGCCATTATAATCGCCTTACCGATATCTTATTATGCTGTAAATATCTGGTTACAGGATTTCCCGTACCGGATAGAAATATCCTGGTGGTACTTCGCCGTTTCCGCAATCCTCGCGATTTCAGTAGCTTTAATAACCGTTGGCTATCAAAGTGTTAAAACAGCAATGTTGGATCCGGTGAAGAGCTTGCGAAGCGAATAATTTTTGGGTTAACGGTTAACGGTCAAAAGGTTAACGAGCTTATGAGTCGATGTTCTTGCTCGAACCAGTTAATTGTAAGTGAATTAGCCGTTAACCTTTTGACCTTTTAACCGTTAACCCAATTTTCTTCATGCTAAAAAACCACATCAAAATCGCCTTTCGGAATCTTTTGAGTTCCAGATTATTCACGGCATTGAATATCGTTGGCCTTACCGGTGGCATGGTGGCGGCTGTGTTTATTTTGTTGTGGGTTCAAAATGAGATTAGTTTCGATGCTTATCATTCTAAATCAGAGCGCATTAGCCGCATTATTACGCATTTGCAGGTAAGCAAGGAAGAAACATGGCATTGGGCAAGTACGCCGTTATTGCTGGCGGCGGAGTTGAAAAAACTTCCCGAAGTGGAGGCGGTGACGCGTGAGAACAATGTGGGCAGTTTGTCTTTAAAAATTGGTGACCGTAAAATAAACGGAGAGAATGCGATTTATGCCGATTCAAATTGGTTTCAGATATTTGATTATCAATTTGTAGATGGATCTGCTGCCGAATTTGCGTCCGGTGTGCGGAATATTGCCATGACGGAATCGAAGGCAATGCAGCTCTTTAATAAGTCAAATGTTGTAGGACAAATTATCAGAATCGATACTTTGGACTATACAGTTTCGGCCGTTTACAAAAACAATCCTCCGAATTCCAGTTTTCAATACGACTTCATTATTCCGTTGGCAGCTTTTTGGGCAAATCCTAAAACGTTTGAAAATGACAATAGCTGGAATCAGTTCAATTACGAAACGTTTGTTGTTTTAAGACAAGATGCCGATCGAAAAAAAGTAGGTAAAAAGCTGACGTCCATCATCTCGAACTTCAAAAAAGGTGATGATGACAAACCTTCGACGGACACCGTTTTGGAGGCAGAACCATTGACCAATATTCATTTTAATAATGCAATTCAGGGAGCAAGTCAGGATAAGGGAGACAAGCGTACAGTCTATGTATTCTTCGGACTGGCTTTGGTTATATTGTTGGTAGCCTGTATCAATTATGTAAATCTGACAACAGCACGGGCAAGTGTCAGATCAAAAGAAGTGGGTGTGAAAAAGCTGTTAGGCGCGAAAAGTTCTCATCTTTTCGGACAGTTCATGACTGAATCCGTGTTGACTTGTCTTACGGCTTTTGTTCTCGCATTGTGTTCGATCTACCTGTTAATTCCGGCCTTTAACTCCCTTACTGGCAAGGCTTTCACATTTTCACTGGCAAACCTGTCCTTGTGGTATGTTTTAATTGGAACCACTGTTACGGCCATTTTGCTGACCGGTGTTTATCCGTCGCTGCTACTTTCTTCCTTCAAACCGTTTGATATTTTGAGAGGAAACAATATTCTCGGATCTACGAATGGAGGTTTCCGCAAAGGACTGGTTGTGGTTCAGTTTACAGTTACAGTGGTTTTTCTGATATCTACTTTGGTTGTGTATCGGCAGATGAAATTTATTAGGGAAAAAGAGCTGGGTTATGATCGTGCGCATACGTTTACTTTCCATGTTCCATGGACATTGAAACCGAAAGTCGAAGCAGCTACATTGAAAGGTAGGTTATTGAATGAGTCAAGTATTGCTGATGTAACTATTGCGAGCCAAAGCATTGTTCAGGTTAACAGTAGTACCACAGGCTCTTACGATTGGAATGGTCGTCCAAAAGATTTTAATCCGACGGTTTCCCAAATTGCAGTTGAAGATAATTTTCAGAAAATGTTTAATCTGAAAATAAAAGAGGGCAGGTGGTTTAAAGCCAACAGTATCGCGGACCGGAGTAATGTGATATTAAATGAAGCGGCTGTCAAAAAACTTAATTTGCCTAAACCAGTTGTTGGACAAAGATTTGATTTTCAAGGTCATAAAGGTGTTGTAATTGGTATCGTTAAAGATTTTCATTTCAAAAGTCTTAGAGAAAAAATCCAGCCGCTAGTGTTATTCAATGATTTGTCGTGGAGCGGGGGATTGTACGTGAAAGCGCAGCCTGGAAAAGAAGCAGAGGCAATAAAGGCGGTAGAAAAAGTTTGGAACGAAATGATCCCGAATTATGCGCTGGATTATAAATTCCTGGACGACACCTACAACAGACTTTATAAAAGTGAAGAACGCACAGCTTCCTTATTTAACACTTTCACAATCATTGCTGTCCTGATTTCCTGTCTTGGATTATTCGGACTGGCAACTTTCACAGCTGAAAGACGGATCAAAGAAATCGGGATCCGCAAAGTATTAGGCGCGTCGGTGGGAGCAATTGTGACCCTACTTTCCACTGATTTCATCACTTTGGTGGTAATTTCAATTGTCGTAGCCTCACCAATCGGCTATTATTTTATGAGCGAATGGCTGAAAGGTTTTGAATATAAAATCGAATTAAACTGGATCATTTTCGCCATCGCCGGAATTTGTGCCGTCTTTGTTGCCTTATTTACAATCAGTTACCAAAGCATAAAAGCCGCGCTGATGAATCCGGTGAAAACGTTGCGAAGCGAGTGAAAAAAAATGGAGTTAAAAGGTTAAAGGTTAAAAGGTTAACGAGCGTTAGCTTCGAGACAGTTAATCATGTAGAACTGACGGTAATTTCCGACGTTAACCTTTTAACGGCACCGGCTGCCCAGCGTTGACCTTTAACCCTTTAACCTTTTAACCTTTATGTTTCGGAACTACCTAAAAATCGCCTTTCGTAGCCTCTGGAAAAACCGGATGTTTACGGCTATCAATTTGCTTGGACTTTCGCTGGGATTGGCGAGTGCAGGCGTTTTGATCCTTTTTACACAGCGCGGAATTACGTTTGATTCCTTTCATAAGGACAATGATCAGATATATTTTGTCCAGACGGAAGGGAAAGACGGACGTTATAACCAGACGGTGTATCCGATTTTAGACCAGCTTGTAAAAACTTTTCCTGAAATTGAAACAGGAACCCATGTGCAGGGTTGGAATAACGTCTGGATTAATTATAAAGGCAAAGATATTCAGGGAGATACGAAGTATGTGGACACTACTTTTTTTGATGTTTTTTCTTTCAAATTAAAATATGGTGATGCCAAAACTGCTTTAAAGAAGCGGGAATCAATACTGTTGAATCAGGATATTGCGAAAGCACTTTTTGGGACTGAAAACCCGGTCGGTGAAACGGTTACCATTAATGATACGATCAGTTTCACAGTTACGGGCGTTTTGGATGCGGTTCCACAGAATTCCTCTATTCAGTTTGAAGTCTTGGTGCCAATTGCCAATCTGGAGGCAAACAAGAATTTTGCTGAAAATGCGGATTGGTATAACACATTTGCACGGGTTTATCTCAAATTGAAAAAGGACGCGGATGTTCCAAAACTGGAAGCGAAATTTCCCGCTTTTGCAAAAACACATTTCAGCGATGAGGTGAAAGACAGGCAAATCCGGATAGCGCCATTAACAGAATATATCCATTACGAAAATCCGGGTTTCAAATGGCTGATTTACGGATCAATTGCTATCGCCAGTTTTATAATATTGATTATCAGTATTAATTTGATCAATTTGAATACGGCTATTTCCTTCACGAGGGCAAAAGAAGTGGCAGTTCGCAAGGTTACAGGATCAACTCTAAAACAAATTCTGATACAATTCTGGACTGAATCGGGGATCGTTTTGGTTGCATCACTTTTCGTTTCGGTTGTGTTTGGCGCTTCCTATCTGGTTCCACGTTTCAATGAATTTCGTAAAGAAAGAATGCAGCTGGTAATCAGTTGGGAACAGGATTATGTCACGATTCTGACGCTCGTTGGAGTCATCACTTTAATAGCCATTATTGCAGGAACTTACCCGGCTCTTTATCTGAACAAGCTTGATATTAGGGACACGATAAAAGGGAAATTAACCAACAAACCACAATCCGGCGGATGGAGGCGGGGAACGTTGATTGTGATACAGTTTGTCATTTCCTTTGGTCTTGTAATTGGTGCCATTACCGTTCGAAAACAGATCAGTTTTATGCGGGAAGCAAATCTTGGTTTTGATAAAACGGGTGTCGTTGTGGTTCAGGCTGATAGGCAATACAAAGATGAAGAGTCAGCAATGAGCCAGTTTAAGCCGATTCTGGATGAGTTGAATCAGAATTCCAAAATCAAAAGCATTGCTACTTCGGGTGTTGTTCCAACCAAATACTGGAGTAATTACAATGCCTACATGGCCGAAGGCGAAACGGATAAAGAAGTCAGGTTCAAACATGTGGGTACAGGTTCGAAATATGCAGAAACATTTGGAATCAAAATGCTGGAAGGACGTGATTTTTCAGATGAATTGGATAAAAATCATACATACAAACATGTGGTGATTAACGAGTCTGCCATGAAGGCGTTAGGATGGAAAACGGCTGTTGGAAAACGTCTCAGGCAGAAAAATAACCCCGAAGTTTATACCATTGTAGGTGTAATGAAGGACTTTCATTACCAGGATCTTAAAGAGAAAATTGAACCGCTTCTGCATTGGTACGAAGGAACGGCCGGACTGAACAGTTATCTCACAATGAAGTTTAATAATATCAATCAGGCACAAAGTGTATTGGCTGATCTGGAAGCGAAAATGAAAAAGATTCCTTCCAAAAAGCCATTCAAATATTTTTACCTGTCCGATGAAATCAGCCGCCAGTACAATCATCTGGATGGCATCTGGAAAATGCTCAATTTCGTAACGACGCTTTCGGTAATTATCGCATTGGCCGGGATTTTTGGGCTTATTACCCTGACAGGAAATCAGCGTACGAAAGAGGTTGGTATTCGTAAAGTATTGGGTGCCAGTGTTTCGGGAATCGCCATTTTATTGTCGAGAGATTTTATTGTATTGGTATTGATTTCGATTGTGATCGGTGTTCCGGTTGGGTACAGTTTTATGATTAATTACCTGTCAAGTTTCGAATATCATATTACCGTTGAATGGCATATTTTCGCACTTGTCGGATTCGCAGCACTGATTCTTACTGTTTTGACGGTGAGTATTCAGAGTATCAGAACGGCTTTGATGGATCCGGTAAAGAGTTTGAGGAATGAGTAGACTTTCAGCTTGGCTGTCGGATTTAGGTTTACTCTTACAATGTGGGCTCTCAAAAAAAAATATTTTTGTATTATGAAAATTGAATTATTATTACATTATTTGGGTTGAAAAGTTAATTATTTTGTGAATTAATTTAATTTGTTATGCTGAATATAATCGAAAGCTATATTGAGTTAAAGAAAAATTTGGGGATGTTGATTAACAAGTCAGGATATAAAAATGCTTACCTGGCTGAGCAAATTGGCATACCTGCTCCTACATTCAGTATGAAAAAGCAAAGAGGTAACTGGAACGAGGTTGAAATGAGCAAAATACTGGCCATCATAGAGAACGAAAAGTTGGAAGATTATTTTTTACTTGAACTTATGAGGGAGCAGAAAGATGAGAAAAGATATCCAGTATCCGAGTTAACCAAATAATGGTAGTTGAAATCGTCAAGAGGTTCAAAAAAGATTTCAAATCGGCTCCTGGAGATATTCAAAGGCGAGTATTGGAAATGATCAATGCATTGGAAAAGTCTGAAAAACTGGAAAAGTCCGGACTTGATGTAAAACCAATGGAAGGTCAAAAAAAGGTGAAAGTTATTATCGAATCAGGATCGGGGACTGGCGGGTTGGTTGCGAATATATCCATCCGGATATCATTTTGCTAAGATTAATGACCCGTGGCGATGTTTATAAACAATTCCCACCGAAATGAAATATATTATTGAAGTGTATATAGTATTTACTGAAAACAAATGGGTTGGTCTGTGAATGAAAAATTCCTGAAAAACAGACGGATTGGTATTTTTAGTTTCGATTCTTGTCAAAGCATTTACTACGATCAGGCTATACAAACGCTGGGAATTCTTACTCAATGGCATAAATCTGGATGGTGCTTTAGAATCAAAGAAAGATTATTATCAAACACCTGATTACCTGTATTAATCAAAATATTTTCAGTCCAATACCGAACAAAAGTGTCCAGAACCGGACACTTTTGTTGTTTATAATAAGATGTAATTTATTTATAATCAATTAGTTAAAATGACCGTGTGTTTGCTGGTACAATTATCTACTACTACATATTACTATTAGCTTCGGTCCGCTAAGAATGAAAACATAAAATACAATTATTAATGATGAATCTCGCATTTCTTTTGAGGAAATTAATTCTGCCGGTAATAGCCAGTATATGGTCTATTACCGGTTTTGCGCAAAAGGTGGAGGTTGATTTGTCCAAGCTGGTGATTGATAAAACGGTCAAGGCTTATAACCGTGAGGTAAGTATCATTTCTTCGGGATCGAAAGGATCGTATATACATTTGAATGAAAAAGAAGGAGCGGGTATTGCCTGGCTTGAAGGCATTCAGTTTACGGATGGTACTATCGAATTTGATGTAAAGGGAAAAAATATTTTGCAGAAAAGCTTTGTAGGAATTGCCTTTCGCGGCTCGAATGACAGCACTTACGATGCCGTTTATTTCCGGCCGTTCAACTTCAAATCGCCAGAGGAAGAAAGAAGAAATCATTCGGTTCAATACATTTCTCTTCCCAAATACGACTGGCCAAAATTAAGAGCTGAATTCCCGAACAAATACGAACAACCGATAAATCCAGCTCCTGAACCAGAAGAATGGATTCATTGTCGTCTGGTTGTGAAAAATGAAGAAGTAAGTGTGTTCGTTAATAACAATTCCAATCCAAGTCTGACTGTGAAAGCATTAAGCAGTCAAAAGGGAAACAAAGTCGGTTTCTGGGTAGGAAATGGTTCGGAAGGAGATTTTGCAAAATTTAGTAGCAATTAGCTGCTGGCTATGAGCTTTTAGCTAGGGAACGCCTTCGAAAGATGTTTCCGTGCATGGGGTTCATATATGCATATGTGTTGGTTAAAACAAATTCTAGGTTAAAAGGAGCTAATAGCCAATAGCTAAAAGCTCACAGCTAAAAATGATAAAAAACTATCTTAAAATCGCCTGGAGAAACTTGCTGAAGAGTAAGCTGTTTTCCTTTATCAATGTCTTCGGTTTGTCCGTTGGGATGACCTGCTGTATGTTGTTACTGCTCTATATTTTGAGTGAAGTTTCCTTTGACAAACATCAGGAACATGCTGGTGAATTGTATCTGGTTCGCAGCGAAAACGTACGGTTTAGCGGAGAAAAAATGGATAATCCCCGTGCTCCGGCGCCTTATGCAGGTGCATTAAAACAAGAGTTTCCCGAAGTTGTACAGGTAACCCGGGCATGGATGAACTTCCTGGAAAACAAGACTTTGCTAAAAGTTATGGATTCGGGAAAAACGGTGAAATCTGTTTTTGAAACAAAGGGAGCCCATGTTGACTCCACGTTTTTCGATATGTTTTCTTATCAGTTTGTGGAAGGCGATCCTAAAACAGCTTTGAATGATCCTCATTCGGTGGTATTGTCAGAAGATGTTGCCAGCAAACTTTTTGGCAATGAATCAGCTTTGAACAAAACGATTAATGTCGGTGGAACAGACGGTAATGCGGAAAACTTCAAAGTGACAGGTGTGTACAAAGATGAAAGTGCACGATCACATTTCGATGCGCGCTACTTTATGCCAATGATGTCGGGCTGGGTGGGAAATTATATGCGGGAAGGAAACCACGACTTTTCTAACAACAACATGTTTTACACCTACATCAGGGTAAAACCAGGAACTGATCCTGATAAATTCAATAAAAAGCTTCCTGCATTTGTGGATAAATATGCCGGAAAAGATACAAAAGCTGCGGGTTACACAAAGCATATGAGTTTACTTGCGGTGACGGATATTCACTTGTTTAACAAGATCACAGACATCATTACTCCGACTACCAGCTCAACATATCTGTATGTATTGGCTTCAATTGCCATTTTTACGTTGCTGATCGCTTGTATTAATTTCATGAATCTTGCCACGGCGCGGTCGGCGAAACGGGCGGCGGAAGTTGGTATCCGAAAAGTGATGGGAGCTGGAAAAGGAGGGTTAATCGGCCAGTTTTTGGGCGAATCCATGGTGCTTACGTTTCTGGCTTTGATTTTTGCTGTAGTATCAGTGGTTTTGTTTTTACCGTTATTCAATCAGCTTTCGGATAAAACTTTGCTTGTTTCGGATCTTTTCAAACCCGAAATAGTTGTTGCATTCATCGTATTGGCCATATTGACCGGACTGTTATCAGGAAGTTATCCGGCTTTTTATTTATCGGTTTTTAATCCGCTTGATGTTATAAAAGGAAAGTTTGTCAACTCGGTTTCTGCAACGGCGTTAAGACGCGGACTTGTTGTATTTCAGTTCGTAATTTCAATCGGACTTGTGGTTGCGACAATGGTGATCCAGGGACAAATCAGTTTCATGCGAGATCAACCATTGGGTTTTACAAAAGACCAGCAAATTGTAATTCCATTGCGTAGCGAGCAGGCAAAAAAAGCTTATTCGTCTCTCCAAAATGAAATTCTGCAGAACAACCAGATTGCGTCCGCGTCGGGCACTTCGTATTATCCTGGAATCAAAAATCCAAGTGATATGTCAGTATATCGTTCGGATCAGAGTATGAACGAAGGCTCGATTGTTAAAACAAACTGGGTTGCGCCGGACTTTATGAAAACGATGGGATTCGAAATGGCTGCGGGCAGAATGCTTTCAGCAGAGTTTCCGGGTGATACAAATTTTAAAATGGTGGTTAATGAAGCCACGATCCGAAAATTTGGCATTCCGCTTGACAAAGCTGTTGGTTCAAAACTTAATTTTAATCAGGATGAGGGTAAATCGCAGGGAATTGAGATTGTGGGTGTTGTAAAAGATTTCCACTTTGCAGATTTGCATCAGGCCATTGAACCCTATGCGTTATTCCCACAGTTTAACAACGATTTTAATTACATCATTGCCCATGTGAATACCGCAGAAGTTGGGAAAGTGCTGCCGTTTCTGGAAACCAAATGGAAATCAATGGTGCCTGATGAGCCATTTTCTTACAGCTTTTTGAATGAAGATTTTCAAAGAAATTATACCGCCGATGCAAGAACGGCACGTATAGTAAATTCATTCACAATCATTTCCATTCTGATTTCTTGTTTGGGATTGTTTGGACTGGCCACATTTGCAGCGCAGCAGAGAATTAAAGAGATAGGCGTTCGAAAAGTTTTGGGTGCTTCAATCGGAAGTATCGTTGGATTACTTTCAGGTGATTTTATCAAACTTGTTATCGTTTCCATCATCATCGCAACGCCTCTTACCTGGTATGTAATGAACAAATGGTTGCAGGATTTTGCTTATAAAATCAGCATTCAGTGGTGGATGTTTGTTTTGGCGGGAGCACTTGCAGTTGTGATTGCGATGATTACGGTAAGTTCGCAAGCAATTAAGGCGGCGGTTACAAATCCAGTGAAGTCTTTGAAATCGGAGTAGCTTTTGCAAAAAGTAGGATATTAGTCAAAACGAGAATAAAGCTCACAACGGAGCATTTGTTTCCCATTCAGATTGTGTAGTTACTGGAATACTCAGGTTGCTGAAATATTTTATTTAAATTAATGTTCTGATTTTACATTTTTATTATGGATCTCATTCTCAAAACAGACAGTGCAGACAAAGCCGCCAAGGTGATTGCTTTTGCTAAAAAACTTAATATATCAGTCGAAACGATTGAAAAGCCTGTTGTTGATCTTGCAAAAAGAGAAGAGCTAAAAAAAGGATACTATCTTTCAAAGCAAAAAATTCACCGGGAGAAGGACTATCGTCATTAATTGCAGGTAGTTTTGATAAGGAAAAAGCAGCTAAAATGAATCAAGAGTTGGAAAACATGAGAAATGAATGGGAAAGAGATATCTTTTAGATACAAACACCATCATTGATTTTTGTGCTTTTTTGCTTCCACCTGAATCACACAAACAAATTGCTCAAATTATTGACAATGAGCCTGTTATTTCTGTTGTCAACAAAATTGAATTGTTATCATTTTCTTCTGTTCCGGTTGAAATTATCTGGTTGGTAGAAAATGCAATTGTAATTAATTTAGACGAACAGATTGTAAATCGGACTATTTTAATTCGTAAAACTTATAAAATTAAACTTCCTGATGCGATAATCGCCGCAACGGTTCTTGAATACGATTTAACCCTTCTTTACAGAAACCTCAGTGATTTTGAAAGAATCATTCATTTAGAGGTGCATAATCCACATATTTTCAAAGAATTCATTTGAATTTTTCTGCTTTTTTAGCGATAGGGAAACCTGTTCGTCATCGGACAATACTGTTCGATTTTGAACATTTTTCATTTGTAATTGTGATTTAAGTTGCTAATTTTTAGGTAGTTAATTGTATCGGTATGTCTTTCCCACGTATTGTATCTGAAATTACCACCGAATACAGATCGGGACAGTTTTGAAAAGAAACTTAAACCTTTTGCACAGAAATACCTTGCCGAAAGTTTTGCGAGCCTAAAAAAGAAAGGTGCCAAACCTGACGAACGCGGAGACATATTCGCATAAGATTACAAAAAATGGACAATGTGTGTCAATTTCGGAGATAACTGGCCGGCCGTTTCGGAGTATACCGAGCCAGTAATTTCGGTAATCATTGGGCTAGTATACTCCAAAGTAGGTGGCCCCGTGAGATCCGTTTTAGACATACTTGGCACTAGCGATATTGAGGATAAATAATTCATGATCATTTTAATATCACGAAAAGGCCGACGGTTACCAGTTCACGGTAACATCATAATTGACAAAGTGTGGATCTTTGCCAATTATTGAAAGACCATCGCAACTTGCCTGAGCAATTATGATTCTGTCAAAAGGATCCTTGTGATGTAATGGAAGCGTTATTATTTGTTGTGTATGTTGAAACGTAATTGGCAATAATTGGAAACCATTTTTGGAGGCGTGAATTTCAAGTTCCTGAAATGGCATATCAAGTTGTAATTTTCCTATGCTTATTTTGATCGCGATTTCCCAGAATGTAGCAATACTAATAAATTTGGTATGATTAGGATTCTCGATAATGTCTCTTGCTTCTTTCGAAAGTTCCAGATCACCATTTATAAACCAAAGCAAAGTGTGTGTGTCTAACAAAAAATTCATTACATGTAATCCTTAAAGTCATCCAGAGGCGCATCAAAATCAGCAGACATTTTGATTTTGCCTTTTGCACTTCCAAACTTAGGGATAATTTTTTCTTCTGATTTAGTGGATTTTTGAATTAAAAAATCAATAAAATCATTAACCTCGTTTTTTAATTCCTGAGGTAATGTTTCTAGTTTGGTATGAATGGTTAAATCGCTCATGTTCTTCTTACTTTAAGCACTAAACAAATATAGTAAAAGCTTTATTATTTATAAGCATTTAGTTGCGGCAGTACGCTAACGAACAAAACTGTTCAGTTTTGAACATTTTGTCATTTATACTAATTTGTTAACTGTCTTATTTTCAAAATATTATAAGAGTTTTTATCATCTGGTATGATAATTCAACTGAAAGCGGATATATAAAAAGCTACCATTCAATAGCTAACTGCTATCCGCCATGTTCAAAAACTATCTCAAAATCGCGTTCCGTAATATCTGGAAAAGTAAGGGTTATGCTTTTATCAATATTGTTGGACTTTCTGTTGCATTTTGCGTCAGCGTTTTCCTCTTTTTGACGGCTTATTTTCAGCTCACTTTTGATAATTTCCACGCGGATGGTGACCGTATTTATCAGCCTTATTTCTTTTCGAATGATCCTGAAAAAGCCGATAAAACTACCACCATGCCCTTTCCACTCACTACGGCACTCAAAGCAGAATTTCCGGAGATTGAGGGAATAACGCGTATTGTAAATGGAAGTGATGTGGTGGAATACAAGGGCAAATATTTTGACAAGCAGGTCAAATTTATAGATCCTGATTTTTTGAAAATTTTCTCATTTCCACTTGTTAAGGGCAATAAGGATATGGCGCTAAGGGATTTGAGCAGCATTATCATGAGCGAGAATATGGCGAAAGCTATTTTCGGTACAGAAGATCCTATGGGAAAGACTGTACAGCTTGGCTTGGGAATGAATAAAAAACAGTACGTAGTTACCGGCGTTTTAGGTGATTTCCCTGAAAATTCTTCTATACAATTTGATGCATTTGTAAGATCAGAAAACGCAAATGGTTATCAGTCCCAGAAGGACGCCTGGGATTCACGTTCGCATGTAGTATATCTGAAACTGTCACCGAACACGGACCGGGACAGTTTTGAAAAGAAACTTAAACCTTTTGCACAAAAGTACCTGGCTGAAAATTTTACCAGTCTCAAAAAGAAAGGCGCCAAACCTGACGAACGCGGAGACATATTCGCCATAAGATTACAAAAAATGGCCAATGTGCATTTTGGTACTGAATTAGTAACTGGTGGAAGCACGCCAGTTGCATTGGTTTATGCATTAATGGGTATCGCATTCTTTATACTACTGATCGCGTGTATCAATTTTATCAATCTCAATGTTGCCCGGTCCTTTATCAGAGCAAGAGAAGTAGGGGTCAGAAAATCTCTGGGAGCATTAAAGAATCAACTATTTGTCCAGATATGGGGCGAAGCTGCGGTTATTTGTTTTGTTGGATTTCTCGTAGGTGTTATTTTGGCGACGCTATTGTTACCTACTTTCAACGCTACGTTCAAATCGAAACTGACGCTTGATTACATGTTGAAGCCCGACAAGATTGCGCTGATTCTGGGAATATTTGTATTGGTTACAACCTTGGCGGGTGGTTATCCTGCTTGGCAAATGTCAAAGTTCAATGCCGTGGAAGTGTTGAAGGGAAAAGTGACTTTGAAAAAACCGGGTATCTTACGTAATTCTCTGATCATCACACAATTCACGTTGTCAAGCTTATTGATTTGCTGCACCATCATTGCTGTTCAGCAGGTGAATCACTTGCGTAATCAACCACTTGGCTTTCAAAAGGAGCAGGTAATCAGTATACCAGTCGGAAACAAAATAGATGGAAAGCAAGCTATGCAAAGAGTAAGAAACAAACTTGCTTCTGATCCTTCAATTCTGGGTATAACCGGCTCAGCAGTTAACCTTGGTGTAGGAACCGATGGCAGTACGTCCAGGAGTGTTATCGGATTTACATACAAAGAAAAAGAAGTATTAACGGACTGGCTTGGAGTAGATTATGAATATCTAAAAACGCTGAATATCAAATTGCTTGGCGGCCGTGAATTTGATCCGGCTTATCCTGCCGACTCGCTGGATAGGGTTGTTGTTACGGAAAGTATGGCTAAAATGATAGGAGAGCCGGAACCCGTTGGCAAATATTTTCAAACTGATACGGCAGGCGCGAAAATACAGATCATTGGTGTCATTCCTGATTTTAATTTGTACTCTACTAAAAGTGACAAGATGCCTATTACAATTCACCTGTCACATTCACCAAGCTATATATTTATCCGTGTTACACCGCAAAGTCTGAAAGTGTCAATGGATAAACTCAAAGCTGTCTGGAAAGAAGTAGCGCCAGAATCGGAGTTTAAGGGTTCGTTTATGGACGAGAATACCGACAACTGGTATAAGGAAGAGGAAAGGCTTTCACAGGTATTTAGTCTGGCTTCGGGGATAGCAATTTTACTTTCATGCCTTGGTTTATTTGCGGTGGCGCTTATAGTTATTGAACAGAGAACCAAAGAAATAGGGGTTCGAAAAGTACTGGGCGCAAGTATTTCAAATCTGGTGTTCGTACTGTCGCAGGATTTTGTAAAAATGGTATTAGTGGCCATTGTAATTGCCACGCCGCTGGCCTGGTTTTTTATGCAAAAATGGCTTGATAATTATCCGTATCGCATTGAAATAAATCCTTTGATATTTGTCGGAGTAGGTTTGGCGGCGATTTTTGTGGCTGTTGCTACGGTGAGCTTTCAGAGTATTAAGGCTGCTTTGATGAATCCGGTGAAGAGTTTGAAGAGCGAGTGAAAAAGGAGCGATGAAATTTTTGAGATTGACGAAAGAAAGGAATTAATGCTTGTAACGAAATACTCTTCTTTTCTCAATCTTTAAAAATCGCTATTTTTGTTAAAACAACATCGCTTATGGCTGTAGTAGCGCAAAAATATCTTAGTGAAACTGAATATTTGGAAAGAGAACGCCTTGCCGAATTCAAAAGCGAATATTATAAGGGTGAGGTATTTGCAATGGCAGGTGCAAAATATAATCATAACAGAATTACACAAAACCTTTCAGGCATAGCGTATAATTTTTTTATGGGTAAGTCATGCAATACTTTTTCCAGTGACATGCGAACACACATACCCTCAAATAGCCTCTATACCTATCCTGATTTCATTATTGTTTGTGGAAAGAATGAATTTTTGAGTAGTCAAAAGGACACGCTGCTAAATCCCCACGTAATCATAGAAGTGTTGTCTGAAAGTACTGAGGCATATGACAGAGGAGAGAAGTTTCAACTCTACAGAGATATTCCTTCATTAAAAGAATACGTACTGATTAATTCCCGTAAACTTGGTATGGAGGTTTTTTTGAAAAATGACGAGGGCTCCTGGGTGCTTTCATCAGAGGCTTATTCTATGGATAAACATATAGAAATACGCAGTGTGAACCTGACATTGCCTGTTCGGGATGTTTATAGAGATACGGAAGATCTCGGTGGGCACTTTATTTAAAAAATGTATTAAAAATCAGGTTAATCCATTTCCAGATTCATGGAGGAGATAATCATCAGGAAAGGCATAATGGTAAAGAGTCCAGGCAAAATGACTGCTTTGGAACTTAAAGATTGGAAACATAAATCTTATCAACGCGCGAAGGATTATCTTTTTTCGATTGGCCAGCCATTGGTTTATTATCTGCAAGATGGTACGCCGGTTGCAGAATATTTTGACGGCCGGATTGAACGGCTTCAATGAGCAGGCATTACCTTTACGAGATTTCAAAAGGTAAGAACAACTTACATGGCCAAACAATCATCACAAACAAAGCACAATTCCATTGACAATACCGGTTTCAGCCCGAACAGCAGCGCTGAAGGTGGCAGGCTGACTAACAAGGATGGCCGGATCAATCTGCGGAAAACTGGTATTCCTTTTTACGAAAGGATCAGCGTTTATCACTCCTTACTACGCATGAGTCAGTTGACGTTTACGGCGACTGTTTTTGCTATTTATACGACTATCAACTTATTTTTCGCTGCATTATATTATACGATAGGCGTCGACAAGCTTGCAGGAACTACACCTGTCGGAAGCTTTATTGAAGATTTTCTGCAGGCATTCTTTTTCAGTTCCCAAACCTTAACAACAGTCGGCTACGGGCATATCAGTCCGGTTGGATTTATTACAAACGTTGTCGCTTCTCTTGAATCGTTCATGGGAATTATGTCTTTTGCATTGGTTACGGGAATGTTTTATGCCAGATTCTCGCGGCCAAAGGCATATATTCTATTCAGTTCGCATTTCCTGATCGCTCCGTTCAAAGGCGGAAGAGCCTTGATGTTTCGCGTAGCAACATATAAGAATAATCATTTGACGGATGCAGAAGCGCTTGTAACCATGGCGGTTCACGTTCAGGAAAATGACAAAACGGTGACTAAATTCTTTCCTTTAACGCTTGATATCAGTCGTATTAATTCACTTGCTTTGAGCTGGACACTTGTGCATCCAATTGATGAGAAAAGTCCGCTAAGCGACTATTCCGAACAGGATTTTATCGACTCCCGAATTGAACTAATGATTACCATTAAAGCATTTGACGATCATTTCTCAAACACTGTTCAGCAACGAACTTCGTACATCCAGGATGAGATGATTTATGGAGCCCGTTTTCTTCCTATGTATGCAAGATCTGACGACGAAACCTATACCCACCTGATGCTTGATAAAATTGATCTGCACGAGAAAGCGGAGCTGCCTCAATAGATGTATAATTCATGAATTTTCCTGTCCAAACCTGAACTTGAGTGTTCGGAACCGGACATAAAGTTTAAATTTTATTTTGTTAAAATTCTGACAATCAGGTGTATATAAAGGTGGTATAGTTTTAAAGATGTTACGGATTGAATAACGATTTACTCCGTTTGCATCTACCAGCCATGATTAAAAACTATCTGATTACTTCTTTTCGCAATCTCCGCCGTAACTGGAATTTTACGGTGATCAATGTCACAGGACTTACACTTGGATTAGCATGCTGTCTGCTGATCTTTTTTACCGTGCGATACGAGTTAAGTTTTGATGCACATCAAAAAAATGTTGACCAGTTATATCGCCTGGTTCAGCACTTCAAGAAACGGGGTGAAAAAGGTTTTAATCCGGGAATGCCGCTTCCGGTCCTGGCTGCACTTAAAAATGATTTTCCGGAGATTAAAAATCAGGTTGCGTGCACGTATGCAATAAAGGAAACGCTGATCACAATTGATAAAAAAGGCAATAAAAAGAAGATCTCTGATCCTTTTTATGCTATTTCATTCATTGCTCCTGAATTTTTCAATATGCTTGATTACAAGTGGTTAAAAGGTTCCCCTTCCACTTCACTGACAAGCCCGGGCTCTGTGGTTTTGACTGAAACACAGGCAAAAAAATACTTTGGAAACGACGAGCCAATGGGGAAAACCATCCGGGTAAACAATCATATGAATTTCGTTGTAACCGGCTTGTTAGCTGATCCACCGCTCACTACAAATTTCCCGTTCCAAACGATGTTGTCTTTTTCGTCATTGAAAGAATATGGCGCATTTACCAACTGGGACGACTGGGCTTCTACTTATGGGGGCGGACAAGTGTATTTGAAATTACCTCAATCCATAACTCAGCAGAAGTTTGAAAAGCAACTACTAGGCATTTAATAAAAAATACAAAGAACCCAAGGATGTTGCAGAAATGGATTTTCTACTGCAGCCGGTAAATGACATTCATTTTGATACAAAAATGAACAATTATGCCGGGCGTTCTATCAGTAAAGGAATGATCTGGACGATGATCCTCGTTGGAATTTTTATATTGATAACGGCATGCGTCAACTTTGTAAATCTGGCCACCGCACAAGCGCTCAGACGTTCGCGGGAAGTTGGTGTCCGTAAGGTGCTTGGAAGCACTCGTGGACAATTGCTCCGTCAGTATTTTTCGGAAACCGGGATCATTACATTTTTGTCGGTCGTTCTGGCGTTAGTTGTATCCCAACTCGTATTGCCCTATGTATCAAACGTGCTGAATATCAATTCGAAAGGTGTAATGTTTTTTACGGATCCTATCGTTTTGACATTTCTTGCTTTCCTCACCGTTCTTACCACAATTTTAGCGGGTTTTTATCCGGCGATGGTAGTTTCAGGTTTCCAGCCAATACTGGCTTTAAAAGGTAAAATGAAGTCAGGTGGAAATAATCAGGCTAATCTGCGTCGCGGACTTATTGTACTTCAGTTTACAATCTCGCAGGTAGTGCTGATCGGCACTGTGATTGCTTACAATCAGATGAAATATTTCAAAACCATGGATGTAGGTTTTGAAAAAGATGAGATCGTAAACGTCGCAATTCCTGAGCCAGGCTTTGACAAAATGGAAGCGCTTAAAGCAAAACTTGCGTCGGAATCGGGTATAAAATCAATGACATTAAGTTCTTTTACACCGATGTCTCAAAGCAACTGGCAAACGGGCTTTAAGTTTGAAAATGATACTGAATTCCTGAAATTTGAAGTAGTAATGCGACCGGCAGATACAGCTTATGTGAAAACTTACGGTATGGAAATGGTTGCCGGCAGAATGTATCTTCCGGCTGATACGATGCGGGAATATGTTGTTAATGAAGCATTTGTAAAAGCCATGGGAATGAAAAACCCGGAAGAGATTATTGGCAAACGAATGGCAATTGGTGGCTCCGACTACAAGCTGCCGATTGTGGGTGTTATCAGGAATTTTAATACATACAGTCTTCACCGCGAGATCATTCCCTGCGTACTGACCACTGAAAAAAGTAATTATTATAATCTGGGAATCAAACTTTCAAAAAATGCGGACAGCAAACAACTTGAAAGAATTGAGAAAGCATGGTCGTCCACTTATCCTGATTATCTATTCAAATACACATTTTACGACGAGACATTGAATAACTTTTACGCCAAAGAAGAAAAGCTGTTTTCACTGTTCAGGATCCTGGCGGGAATTGCCATTTTCATTGGTTGTCTGGGTTTGTACGGCGTGGTGGCTTTCATGGTAGAATCTCGCACCAAAGAAATGGGAATCCGCAAAGCCATTGGTGCAACAGCGTTCAACATATTCGGGCTATTTTCAGTCGATTTCGTAAAGTTGGTTGTAATAGCACTTGTAATCGCTTCACCTGTTGCCTGGTACGGAATGCAGGAATGGCTTAAAGATTTTACTTACAAGGTCGACATCAACTGGTGGGTATTCGCTTTGACTGGTTTTGCGGTAATCGCTATTGCGTTAATCACGATCAGTTTCCAAAGCATCAGAGCAGCTTTGATGAATCCGGTGAAAGCGTTGAGGAGTGAGTGAAAAGAGGGTTAAAGGCGAAAAGGATAAAAGGTAAACGGGAGTAAATCCGTAAACTTCTTACGAATATCTGTTGCTCGGCGTTAACCTTTTCGCCTTTTAACCGAATTTTATTCCGAGCTCCTACCTCCCAAATGCAATTATTTTCTTGATTCTTCTGGTTCCGGAGCCGATAATCCGGTATCCGATAAATTCTCCATTTTCCTGCAGGTACTCAAAATCTGCCTGTACGTCGGCAATCATACCAACGCCAATCGCATACTGTTTGAATCCTAATCTATAAAACTCTCTGGATGAAGAGTCACTTTTAAATGTAGTGTCGCTCCGTTCAGAAACTTTTAGTGTCCTGTCAAATTTGATTGAATCGATTGTTACAGGCTGGTTCAGATCTTCGTAATGAAATAAATAACCCTTGCGTGGATCATTTTTATCCATATTAAAATATTGATAACCATCCCATTGAACCGTCGGGCTATACGGAAAAACCAAAGAAGTGAAAATCTCATTGTCTTGATTCTGGATGATTTTGTCAGGAGAAGACTGGACGCTGTATTCCTTAATCTTTTGCCAATAATCTGACGGGTTATTTCTTACTGAATGCGAAACTGTAAATGTTGATCCCACGTCAGAATCTTTGTTCATTCGAATAATTTCATTCTTCTCATACCACATTTTGACTGTTGGAGCTTTCTGACCCGCAGAATAAACTTCTTCCGTTACACTGTAAACTTGAAAACTGCCAACTTCTAATGGGAAATAATCGTATGGGTTTACTGGTTCTGTGTCGGGGGAATGACAGGATTGAAATGCCAAAAGGATAAAAATAACAATCCGGATTTTGAATTTAATAATGACAAAAGGTAGCTTTTTTTGCATAAATCACGATTAATTAGGAGACTTTGCAATTAGAACTGATTTTTCAATTTAATAGTATACGTTTTGAAAGAACTAAGCGCCATCTGTCAAATGAAAGCCAATAGCTTAATAACTGAAAGCTAATTGCTTCCAAAAAACCGTTTAATCAATACTGCCTGCACCTTAGCTAATATTGCTGGTAAATTTTATAATTTCAAATATCTGTTAATCAGCATATTATTTCTCGATTAAATATGATTGGCCGGTGTTTTAAGGAATTGGAATAACATTGCCAATTCCATATTATTGACCGTCCGGAACCTGTAATAACCCTAAAAACGATATGATTTATTTGTCAGTTTTATTGCTTTTAATGGTTGTCACTAATGAAATCTTTTCTTCCTTCCCGGGAACAAATACCTGTTCTTGCAACGCTTGCCATTATAATTTTGCTTGGCGCAGGTTACTACTACATTTATTTGCCCAATAACGAAAGTGGTATCAAGGAATGGAGATTCCGGACCTTGCAGAATATCGACAGAAACATACAGGAAAAAATAAAAAACAGTTTTTCTCTACTCAATAATTTACTTGTTACTGCACCTGACTCGATCCGTGATCAGAATGATATGATCAGGAAGCAGGATGTTCAAAGAAATCTTGTGAAAAGTCAGTTCACGATCAGCCTGATTCGTCCGCTGGATAAGGATTCGGTTTTCAGGCCGGCAACGATCGCCAGCATCAGCCAGCAGTTAATTTTAAGCCGGGCAAAAAGAAGTCAGAACGGAGATTATCAAATATCGCTGACTTACGATTTCGATAAATTTATTAAGCCGCTATTGCCACAAGATGATGTTTTTGACGAATACATCGTTTTTGGTAACAATCAAATCGTTTATGAAACCTTCGCTTCGGGACTGAACTATTCCAGCCATGCTGATACTTTATTTGTTTCAAAGGGTGAAGGTTCGGCAATCAAGGAAAAGCAAATCAGTGGGGTTAATTACAAATTATTTTTGCAACCGGTGGTTTATAGCAGCGATACGAAATGGATCGTTGTAGGCCTGCTTTCCAGTGATCATTTTCAGAAAGAGAGAAACAAACTTCCGCCACGTATTATTCTGTTGCTCGTAACAGTATTTCTTGTCATTTTCGTTACCCTTCCTATCATTAAACTGCACCAGATGGGGAAAGAGGACAGGCTTACTATTTCGGATGGAATATCGTCCATTATGGTATTTATGCTGCTTATTTCCCTGCTGTTTTTTTTATTTTTCAAGTATAATGTTCCTTTCAGAAATGGAGCCAGAAATCCCAAACAAGTTCTGGTTAATTCCCTTTCATCGGCTTTCATCACAGAAATTGTCAGAACTGCAAAGGCACTAGCCAGACTTGACAGCTTAATGGCAGGCGACCCGGCATTTCAAAAGGATTTTTATACGATAAAAAATATACCCCGAAACACCAGAAACGATACAACACAGAATAGTATTTCTCCTGAATTCCGGATCAATTCATTGATTACCGGTATCGACATCAGCCGCATATTCTGGCTCGATTCCAAAGGGACGGACATCAAAACATGGAATGTAAAACCCCAGCGTGCAATTTCGCGTGGGAATTTTGCTGAAAGGGAATATTTTAAAAAGATACAGGACAGGCAGGCTTATTATTTAAAAAAGGACACATTACCGGCATTTTACATCGAACAGGTGATGTCATGGACAAGCGGGCTTTTTCTAACAGCCATTGCCATTCCTTCGCAGTATAATAAAATAAATAATGAGGGAAATGTGGCTGCTATGTCTGTCAATCTCAAATGTTTCGACCAGGTACTGATGCCCCCGGGATATAGTTTTGCGGTCATTGACAGGGCCGGGAAGGTTTTGTATCATTCCAATAAAACAAAAAATTTAAATGAAAATCTGCTGGAAGAGTTCTCTGAACGCGACGATCTTGCGACCTGCCTTCAGTCCGGGACTTCCAATTCTTTTCATTCCAAATATGGAGGCCATGAATACGAAGTCCTGATCCAGTCATTAAGCGGCTTGCCGTATCATTTGGTTATTCTTGACGACATGGATTTTAAAGAAACCCGGGATATAGAGGTTTACACATTTACTATATCCATGCAGCTTTTACTTTTTTTTATGCTGCTCATTCAGGTGCTGATCATATTTTTTGCCTCCGCCAGACGATCCGTATTCCGTATTCAATTGTTTGATACCAGTTGGATTGGTCCGCGGGAATCATCGCACCGCCAATATACTCTGGCTTCCCTGTTTAACCTCTGGATCATACTTATTCTATGGTTTTTCTCCTACGAATCCTTCATTACCAGGTTTTTTTATCTCGTATTTGCTGTTTCCGTCATTCCTGTTTTTCTCCATCTACTGTTTTTTCAGAGTTATTGGTTTAAAGGAAAAAAATCCCACAGCAGATATAAATTAAAGGCTGTTGTATGGGGAATGCTGATTCCTGTGGCGGTTAATTTTTTTGCTTATAAAACACTTGATCAATCCATATTTCACTTTTTGCTCTTTGAGTTTATTTGCTTGTTACCGGCATTGTTAATTTTGTTTTTGTCAAAACGGCAGGCTAATTTTCACCAAAGAGCAGTTTCTGTCTTTAATAAATTCACTTATTATCAAAGCTTTACATTCTTTTTGTTCAGCTGGCTGTTGGTGGCCAACGGATTGTCTGTTCTGATTTTTTACATGGCCTCCTACAATTATGACCAGCATCTCATTGCCCGGCTGAAACAATACGAACTTGGGAATAAATTGCTTCAAAAGGCTTATCAAAACAATGATCCTACCTACAAATCGCTGAACAGGCTTTTTTATCGTGATTCCTGCTGGATCCGGGAATTAAAGAATTCTCCTGATTCGTCTACCAAATTTATTGTGGAAAACAGTACAAGGGAAAACAATGCGTCCATAAAAATTCTTAATCAGTTTCGCGTTTATCAAAATGATAATACGGTCAGAAGGCGCAATTTTTATATTTCACATGCCAGGGACACCTCTTTTCTCTTTAATAATCTGGTGAAAGAAACTTCCTCAGGTACTGGCAAAACTTATACTTATTTACGCAAGAGAGAAGGTGCCGGATTTATAGCATTGGGTTCTGCCAATCTGAACTATGTACTTCCATCATTTTTTGAATGGCCGGGCAGCTTATTCTGGTCTTTTTTAGCTGCCATTCTCGTATTTCTTTTCCTGCTTATATACTATGTTGTTAAAAAGCTTTTTGCAATTAACCTTCCTGATACCAAATACTGGAGTGAGCTGGATAAAGAGATATTGAAAAGTGACAGCACCAATAAGCTGCTGTTTATGATAGGTTTACCCGGTTCGGGAAAATTGGAATTTTTAAAAGCAATGATTAAAAATGATACTTATTGCAGTAAAGAATTACTGGATAAAAATAATAATTTCATTGAAAATGATGTGCTGATCGTAGATATGCTTGAAATTCCGGGCAAAGGAAGTTCGGCAAGTGCACTACTGAAATGGAACAGATTGGTAAATAAAGCAGGTGAATATTCGTACAAGCTGATCATCATCAAGCATTTTGAATATGACTTCCAAAATCCTGGTACAAGTTATACCAAACTGCAATTCCTTGAAAAAGTGGTATTTAATGGGAAAAGCGACAAAGTAATTATTCTCTCTACAATACATCCTGAGACCATGCTTGAATGTTTAAACAAAACTATAGGAAATGAATTGTATAAGCAAAGTATAGAACGTTGGGAAGTTTTATTAGGTCGTTTTCGCATTATTATACGTCAGCTGTCCAGATTAGCAGGCAGAAAAATAATGACTGCATCAACTTATCCATTGATACGGAAGGAAACTGAGTATACCCGATTTTTAAATGATATGAGCGAACCCACACTGAAAGCCGCTCCTCCGGTTTCAATGGACAAACAGAATAAGTACGAAGAAGGACTCGTCTTTAAACTGCAGGCTGCTTCCCATTATTACTATTTTTATATCTGGCAGTCGTTGACCAAGGAAGAAAAATTTGTGCTCTATGATATGGCAGAAGACGGTATGGTCAATGCATATGATCAGTATACAGTTAGTTTACTAATCAATAAAGGGGTGATCATTCGGATTAATGGTACACTCAAATTGTTTAACCAGGGTTTTCGTAATTTCATCTTAAAAGGAATAGGCAGGGCCGAAGAAGAAATTATTAAACAAAAAATCAATGATAACAGCAACTGGAATAAAATAAAGGCACCAATGGCCCTGATTTTATTAACGATTTTAGCTTTTCTTCTTTCGTCGCAGCACGAAACCAGTACTAAACTTATCACCACGTTAAGTGCTTTGGCAGCGGTTGTGCCAACAATTATTAATATGCTGTCGTCATTAGGAGCAGGTAAAGCCGGGCAAACCAGCAAGTAACGCCTTTCGGTTTCGAAATAATTGCCCATAAGATGTAATTCTTTTTTAACTTAATTGCACGACTTCTGTCGATCAATAACACCATCCTGTCTATTGTGGAGAGCAACTCGCAGATTGCCTTTTCATGCAATTAAACGATAGTGATAAAAGCTCCTCTAACTATCATTAACGAACAAATTTAAACATTAGCAATCATGAAAAAGGCAATCTTCGCAATCGCAACTTTGGCAATATTAACAGTTGGAAACAGCTTCGCACAAAAAGGATTCCCGCCAAAAGAACATAATGGCCCGGCCGTTTCTGCACGGTATGACAACAGAATTGAAGAATATAATATCAACAAACTAGATAAAATGGTTGGCCTGACTCGTAAGCAGGAAAACAAGATCAGGAAAATAGAAAACGCATACGATAAAATGGCGGATAGAGGAAGAGGAACCCAGTCGTGGCAGGGACAGAAACGTTTGGAAGAACAAAAACAACGTGAAATTTTTTCCGTTCTTACTCCAAACCAACGTCAGAAACTGATGGCTTACGAACATGCCGGCAAGTTTGATATCCGTGGCAGATTTAACCGTAGAGGTTAATAAAAGAAGCAATTTTGTTATGATTTTTAATGAAAAGGTCGTCCAGAGTGCCAGTGCTCTTTGGACGACCTTTTTTCTGGGAATACGGATCATTTGGGAAGCCTGCGTTCAATAATAAGCTTTTGATCCAGGAATTGAATAACTGTCAAAAATAGCAAACCAGCGAAGACAAGCCACTTACCACCGGATATAGCTGGAAGAGCGTCTTTAAAATAACTGGAATTTGTAAAAACTACAAGTCCCGTTATAATTAGACCCGCAACCAATATTGCCAGTCTGATATCGCTTCTACGCTGCTGTTTGTATTTTATTTTTCGAATTACATTCGCTGAGAAACTGTAAGACAATTTTACTTCCGGTTCTTTGTTCAACTCCTTGAACAAGCGGCTATATATTTTCAGGTCTTCCGGATCAGATTCGAATTGACTTTCCGGATTCAGATCTTTTTCTAGCATTTTTTGTATTTCGTCGTCATCTGATTCTTTCATAACAATTCTTTTTTTAGATAAACGCTAAGTTTTTCTTTTAACAGTTTGCGTGCACGGAAAAGGTAACTTTTTATTGTTCCTTCCGGCATTTGGGTTATTTCTTCAATTTCCTGGTACGAAAATTCATTCAGGTGATAAAGCGTCAAAACCGTTTTGTACTGCTCCGGCATCTGGTTAATCAGCATATTTACATAATTCGACTCTTCCTTTTTTGATAACAAATTTTGAGGATTCTCTTCCGTGAAATGGAATTGGTCAATGCGAGAATCGGTCGTTTTATTTTTTCTGTATTTCCTTAGGTAATTAATTGCAGTAACATAGGCTATTCGTGCAATCCAGGTCGATAATTTTGATTCAAAACGAAATTTTCCAATCGTTTTATGCACCAGGATAAATACCTCCTGACAAATATCCTCTGCGTCTTCCTGGTTGTCGATAATCCTGTTAACAACATGAAAGACAAGTTTTTGATATTGTTTTACCAACAACTCAAAAGCCCGTAAATCTCCGTTAATAATTTTGGCAACCAATTCCTTTTCGTCGAACATGCCCAGTAGACAACGGGTAAGAAATAAATGTTGCATTTTTTATCAGAAACTGCAACATTTTGAAAACACATACTATCTACTGAGCAAATTCAAACTTTAAAAATTAGTCATGATGGATGATCGTGTAATCGTTAGTGTGATGGTACCTGGTATTATTTTCATTTCAACAGCCGTGGTGCTGGTTGCTTTCTTCAATTATTTGTTAAAAAAACGTGTTGTTGAATCTGGTCCAATTGATTCGAATGCTCTGGATTTTCTCAAAAGTGTTTCTTCTACCGGCGACAGTGTGCTTAAATGGGGGCTGTTGTTTTTCTTCGGCGGGTTAGGACTTGTGGTCATTGAGTTTCTGCCTTTTACGTCTGATGAATCACCGTTGCCTTTTGGAGTAGAATGTATTTTTGTTTCGGCGGGGTTTTTGGTTTACTATTATCTGGTTCGGAAAGGGGAAAAATAAACTGGTTCATGAAAGTGTTCATTAGCAGCGAACACTTTTGTATTTTATTAACGAACACTTTTTCGAGCTCTCGTAATTCTTCCGGAAGGATCGCCGGAATAACTTTCATCGGTGAATTACAGCATCTCATCTGGTATAAGTGCCAACTCGCAGATTGCTTTTTTATACCGTTAAACGATAGGGTAAAAAGCCTCTCTAACTATCATTAACGAACAAATTTAAACATTAGCAATCATGAAAAAGGCAATTTTCGCAATCGCAGCTTTGGCAATATTAACAGTTGGAAACACCTTTGCACAAAAAGGTTATCAGTCAAAAGGGCACAATGTACCGGCCATATCCAATGCCCGAACCGACAATTCGGTTGAGGAATATAATATCGGCAAGCTCGACAATATTGTGAAGCTTTCGCGCAAACAGGAAAATGAGATTAAAAAAATCGAAAACTACTATGACAGGGTAGCATCCGGCAGCAGAAACGTTCAGACATTGCAAAGCCTGAAACGTCTGGAGGAACAAAAACAGACTGATATTCTGAAAGTACTGACTCCAAACCAACGCCAGAAACTAATTGCGTACCAACGCACCGACAAATTTGACGATCGCGGAAGATTTGCTAACAACAGCAGATACAATAACCGCAAAGGTTAAGAAAAGAGTAAAAGTTTAGCCATGAATTTTAAATAATATAGTCCTCCAATAAACCTGGTTTTACGGTTTGTTGGAGGATTTTTTTATAAAAACGTACAGATAAAATTGTTCATCAGGAGGAAGCTGTTTGTTGCAAAAAAATGTTTTTGATTTATCGCGAGCCGTAGGTACACAATGTTCAGGTAACCTCCGACGAGGCATCTGAAAGCGCTTATTTTAAATTTTATTATCTACAAACAGTAAGTGCCTATGGCACAAAGTGGTATTATTGTACTTCTCTTTCATTTATTTCAGGCCGTCCGCTCACTGAATACACTGTTCGATTTCGGACAAAAATCTTCGTATTATTTTATCTACATACTTGTATTTCAGTTCATTATATTTTCTGGCATAAAATTGGTAATTAAAGCAGCTATCCAACCTGACATTTTTAAATCACCTTATTACCAGCAACGTTATGATCCAAAATTATCTCAAAATTGCCTGGCGAAACTTGTTCCGTAATAAGGTTTACAGCTTTATCAACATAGCCGGGCTGGCAATGGGCATTGCAGCTTTTTTACTGATTCTTGAATATGTGAGTTTTGAAAAAAGTGTGAACCAGTTTCATGCCAATCTGCCACAAATGTACCGGATGTTAAATCTGGATAAGAAGGGACAAACATGGCCGGAAATGGAACCGGGTTGGGCGCTTGGAGCAAAACAAAATTTTCCGGAAATAAAAGAATTCTGTCGTTATGCAGAGGGAACTGCCAAAGGCATTGTAAAAAGAGAAGGTGCGAATATGGAATCGTTCCGGGAAAGTGAAATTGGTTATGTCGAAGGAAATTTTTTCGGTTTTTTTAGCTTTCCCGTTGTTTCAGGAAATCCACAGGCACTTAAAAAGTCTAATGTAGTTTTTATATCGAAAAAGACTGCCGCAAAATATTTTGGAACAGAAGATGCTCTGGGTAAAACACTTACGCTTTCAAATCAGTTTGGCGTAACCTCGTATGCCATCGAGGGAACGTACGAGATTCCTTCCAATTCCGACATCCGGTTTGATATGGTATTTTCGCTTGAAACGCTGGCCAGCCCTGCAAATCTGAACGGCAATAGTTGGGCAGCCCTTAATAACCTGGATTCACAGTATCTCAGCACTTTTTTTCTGCTGAATAAAGGTACTGATGTTAAAACCCTGGAAAAAAAGCTAAACAAATTACGAAACCAGTTCAAAACGGATAAAGATGGTGTCCAGTTCAGGTTACAGGCTTTCGAAAACATGCATTTGTCTGAAAAACTGGGTGACAATTATCAGACAACCGGCAACCTGAAATATGTATACATGCTTCTGATCATTGCCGTAATGATACTGGTTATTGCCTGGTTTAATTACATCAACCTCTCTACCGCACAAGCTTTGAAAAGGGCTAACGAAGTAGGCGTCCGTAAGGTGATCGGGGCAACGCCGGGAAACCTGATCCTGCAATTTTTAGGTGAATCAATGCTGACCAATGCGCTTAGTTTTTCATTAGCCATTGTGTTGATTTATTTGCTTCAGCCTCTTTTTAATCAATTAATAGGGAAAGAACTTTCGCTGAAATCACTTGGAAATTCTTCGATCTGGATTGTCGGGCTGAGTGTATTATTGTTTGGCTCGCTCATATCCGGAATTTACACGGCTTTTGCTTTATCAAGATACAATCCGGTCAAAATCCTGAAAGGAAATTTTACCAAAACATCAAACGGTATATTCCTAAGAAAATCCCTTGTCGTTTCACAATTTACTATTTCGGTGGTTTTGATCCTGGTCACCATTGTGATCTACTCTCAGTTAAAATTCATGCAAACTCAGAACCTGAGTATCAATACAGATCAGATGCTGGTGGTACGCGGGCCTGAAGTTGGAAAGGACAGTTCCTACAAAAACAGGAAAGCGGCCTTTTGGAATGAGTTGGGGCAGCAGAGTTTTGTAAAAGATTACAGTTTGTCGGGAACAGTGCCAGGAAGTTTTTACAACTTCAAAACTTCCGGGTTTACACAACCCTCTTCGAAACAAGGAGCCGAATTAGAAACCTACGCGTTTGCCATCATTGGAGATAAGTATTTAAAGACTTATGGAATTCAGTTAAAAGCCGGCCGGAATTTTACACAGGAAGAAACCAATGTGGAGTGGAATGCAAACAGCAAAGTTCTGCTCAACGAAAAGGCAATAGCTAAGTTAGGCTTCAAATCTGCCGATGAAGCTATTCAAACCAAAATTAAGTGGGATGAACGGTACCTGGATGTAATCGGCGTTGTGAAAGATTATCATCATTTGGGCCTGCAAAGTGCCATTGACCCTATGATATTTTATCCGCAAAACAGCACTTCATACATTACCATCAAACTGACTCCCGACCAGATCCAAAATAAAATGGAGAAGCTTGAAGGAATGTATAAAAACTTCTTCGCGGGTAACCCATTCGAATATTTCTTCGTTGACGAAAACTTTAACAAGCAGTATACTTCTGAAAAACAATACAGTGAAATATTTACAACTGCATCTGTCTGGGCTATTTTTATAGCCTGCATGGGGCTGTTCGGACTGGCAACATTTACTGTGGAAACCCGGACTAAAGAAATTGGGATCAGAAAAGTATTAGGTGCTTCTGTTGGCAGCATTGTAAGTTTATTATCCCTTGATTTTCTGAAACTTGTTTTTGCAGCCATTGTCATTGCAAGCCCGCTTGCCTGGTATTTCATGACAGACTGGCTAAAAGATTTTGAAAACAAAATAACAATTTCCTGGTGGATTTTTGCCGTGGGAGGTGTACTGGCAATTGTCATCGCCATATTAACAATTGGTTTCCAAAGCATCAGCGCAGCACTGATGAATCCGGTGAAAAGCTTGCGCAGTGAGTAACAATGGGGTTAAAAGGTTAACGGTTAAAGGGAAATGCGCACCATTTAACTGCCTGATGGTTTAATGTTATCTTTTAACCATTAACCCGTTGACCATTTAACCTGTTCACCCTTAACCCTTTTCTTATGTTTCGTAACTATTTCAAGATCGCCTGGCGGAATATCGTTCGCAATAAAGCTTTTTCTGCCATCAATATTTTTGGACTGGCGGTTGGGTTTACCTGTTGTTTGCTGATCAGTGCATTTTTAGTTGACGAGTTAAGTTTCGATAAATATCCAACATACTCAAAGGATATTTACCGTGTTGAGTTAAATGTAGAAAACCGGGATTTTTATTCCAACGTAGATGTGGCTGTGGGAGAAGGAATTAACAATGCTTTTCCGGAAGTGCTGGCTTCAACCCGGATTATGAAATGGGCGAATGTTTTTGTAAAGAATAATGACAGGCAATTCAAAGAACCATCGCTTGCACTCGCCGATTCCAATTTCCTGTCAATGTTTGAAATCCCTCTTTCGCAGGGTGACATACATACAGCATTAAAATCACCAAACAGTATAGTGCTTTCAAAGTCCGCAGCGATCAGATATTTTGGAAATGAAAATGCACTGGGCAGGTTTTTACTGGTAAACAACAGTGGAAATGTCCCATACAAAGTGACTGGAATTTTGGGTGAAATGCCTGGAAACCTGCATTTTAATTTTAATATTTTCCTAAGCATGCCCGAATATGCCAAAGGGCGTACATGGAGTAATGTAGGAACCTATACTTATTTGC